>NZ_JARVKU010000016.1:0-220362 GCF_029813805.1 Streptomyces sp. DH10 | reverse complement strand
GCGGCGTTGTCGTCAGTCGCCAACTCCCCCACGCTCGGCTTCGCTCGCGCGGGCGGTGCCCCCATCGCGTTGACTCCCTCCTCCGCCTTGCAGCCGCACGCACCAGGCCCCGCTCACCGGCGCTGACGAGAAGCCGCCGATTCCCCGCGACCTGATCCGAACGACAGGCCCTAACGCTCCCGCGGCCGGTACACCGACACGACGAACGAGGCGGTCGCCCGCACCGGCTCCGCCAACTCCTCGACCCGGCGCCGCAGTTCCGCCTCACCGACGTGACGCGCGGCCGGGCTCATGGTCACCAGGGCGGTGACGTCCTCGGCGGTGAGGCTCATGGCGTACTCCAGCGACTCGGCGCGCTCGTGCCGGAAGCGGTCCGCCAACGTCCGGTGCAGGCGCTCCTCCTTCCTGGGGTCGACCGCCAGCAGCCCCACCGACCGGCGCAGTTCGCGCAGGTGCCGCTCGCTGGGCGTGACGACGAGCAGGGCGCCGTCCGGCCGGAGGACACGGTGGAACTCCGGCCCGTTGCGAGGGGCGAAGACGTTGAGCACCAGGTGGGCGCGGCCGGAGCGGACGGGCCACGGCTGCCAGACGTCCCAGCCGGCGGCCTCGGCGCGGGCGTGCGCGCGGGCCGCGGCGCGCAGGGCGGGCGCCGAGCTGTCCAGCCCGAGCCCCATGGCCCCGGGAAGCGCGTCCAGGACGGCCGCGAGGTAGTGACCGGTGCCCGCCCCGGCGTCCAGCACGACGGCGTCGGGCGGGGCGAGTTGCGTGGCGAGCCTCGCGAGGGCGCGGGCGAGCGGGTCGTAGTGCCCGGCCGCGAGGAACGCGCTGCGGCACCTGACCATGTCGGCGGAGTCGGCGCTCGCGGCGCGCCGGTGGCCGGTCAGCAGACTGACGTATCCGTGGCGGGCGATGTCGAAGGTGTGCCGGCCCGCGCACCGCAGCGCGCCGTCGGCGCGCTCCAGGCCCGACGGGCACAGGGGGCAGGTCAGGACGGTCAGCAGCCGGTCGGACGGGCGGCGTCGGCCGGTTCCCGGATGAGTGGTCGGCATGAATGCTCCTCGACGGCTCGGCGGGCCGAAGGGCCACGGGCCGAGCCGGATGCGTGCGGTGAACGGCGGGTCGTCGGCGTGCCCGCGGACGGCGGGCACACCGAGGACGGCGACGTGACCTGGTCACGTCGCCGTCCTCACCGCGGTGTCAGAGGAAGCAGTGCGGAATGCCGGTGCATGCCATACGGCCAGGCTACCGGCCGCCTCCGAACGTCACGACGAGCCGCCCGTCCGAGGCGAAGGACCAGCGCAGGGCCCCGGCGTAGGAGGAGCAGCGGGAGCCGTTCGAGCCGGACCAGAACTGGTTCGAGCTGTCGGAGTTTCCGATGACCCGGTCGTTCGACCCGCTGTCGCACGAGGTGTTGTTCCGGAACACCGACGTGCTGCCCGAGTCGAAGTTGAAGTTGCGCTGCTCGTTGCCGACGCTCACGTTGTCCGAGACCTGCATCGGGCCGGTGTTCCTGTTGTAGGTGAACCCGTGCTTGCCGTTCTGGTAGGCGATGCTGCGCCGGACGATGTGGTTGACGCCGATGTCCTCGCCGCCGAGCTTGTAGCCGTTGCGGTCGCCGTTGCCGGCCTGGGAGCCGTCGCTGAGCGTGCCGTTGTCGTAGGCGAGGGAGTCCTCGATGGTGACGGCGCCGATGGGGCCGGTGTCCGTCTTGGTGTAGAGGTCGTAGCCGTCGTCGATGTTGTGGTGGGCGACGGTGTAGCGGAAGACGTTGCCGGGGCCGACGGTGAGCTTCGGGGCGAAGCCGTCGGCGTCCTCGCCGTCGGAGTCGACGTTGTCGTGCGATTCCGCGCTGAGGATGAGGTTGTGGGACGGCCACTGGTCCTTGGGCGTGCTGGAGAGCGCCCGTGAGAGCTGGAGCCCCGAGTCGCGGTTGAAGCGGGTCACCGTGCGCTCGATGACGTTGTTGCTGCCGCCGACGAAGATGCCGTTGTCACCGGCCCGTTCGACGACGAGGCCCTTGACGTGCCAGTACGACGCGTTGACGGCGAGGCCGCGGTTGGCCGGGTCCTCGCTCTGGGCGGAGAAGTCCAGCACGGGCGTCTCGCCGGGGTAGGCGAAGAGTTCCGTGCGGTCGCCGGAGGTGCCGTTCCTGCCCGCCGGGATGGTGACGGTCTGGGAGTGGCGGTAGGTCCCGCCGCGCACGTAGATCGTGCCGCCGGCGGAGACGCGGCTGATGGCGGAGGTGAGGGTCGTCGGGTTGGACTCCGTGCCGGCCGCGCTGTCGGTGCCGGCCGGTGACACGTAGAGGACCGGGCCGGTGGGCTGCGGTTCGCTGCCGCCCGTCTCGACGTCGAGGTAGTCGATGTTGGGCAGGCCGCCGGAGGTGGTCGGGGCCAGCCGGACGGTGTTGCCGCCCGACCGCAGCGGCACGGTGAGCGTCTTGGTCGCCCAGGTGTTCCAGGCGCCGGTGCCCTCGAAGGACGCCGTGCCGGACGTCGTGCCGTTGACCACGATGTCCGCGGCGCGCGCGGCGGTCGTGCCGTTGGCGAAGCGGACCTTCAGGGTGGCCGTGCCGGCGGCGGGCGCGGTGACGGTGAACTGGGCGTGGCCGCCGGTTCCGTTGTCGCCGTTGCAGAAGCCGCTGCCGGAGTATCCGGCCCAGTTCGATTCGATGGCGCCGGCGCAGACGGCCGGCGACGTCTCGGCCTCGTACCGGGTGGTCGCCGCCTGTGCCGTGGTCCCGGACAGCGCGACGAGGCTGCCGGCCAGGAGGCCGACGGACGCGATCACTGGTCTCAGGTGCATCTTCGTCTCCAGGGTGAGAGCGGACGCATGGGGCTGGCTGGAGTAAGCGCTTTCTGGGAACGTAAGAGCCTGCCGTGGACGCGTCAATAGACGTGTACATGATTCATATTCATATTCATGAACTTCGAGTCGTCCGCTCTCTTAACCTCGAGTCGTCCGCCCTCTTAACCTCGACGGCTACCGTCCGCCCGTGAGCGAACTGTCGGCCGTGTACCTGCCGGAGCTGACCGCCGGGCGGCTGCTCGGCTCCTGGCGGCCGGACGTGCCCGCGCTGCTGCTCGTCGTCGCCCTGGGCGGGCTCTACGGCTGGGGCGTCGCGCGCGTCCGCAACCGGGGCGGCTCCTGGCCGCTCGCGCGCCTTGCCGCGTTCGCCGGACTCGGGCTGGGCGCGATCGTCGTGGCCACGATGTCCGGTCTGGCCGTCTACGACCGTGAACTGTTCTGGCCCGCCGCCGTGCAGAACGTCACCCTCGACCTGCTCGCGCCACTGGGCCTCGCCCTCGGCGACCCTCTGCGGCTGGTGGTCGAGGCCCTGCCGGACGGCGGTGCGGGCCGGCTGCGGCGGGTCATGAGCGGCCGGCTGATCAGGACACTGACGTTCCCCCTCGTCAGCACGGCGCTGGTGCTGGCCACGGAACTGACCGTCTACTTCACGCCGTACTTCGCCACCGCGCTGCGCGTGGGCTGGCTGCACGAGCTGATGTATCTCCATCTGCTGGCGGCAGGCTGCCTGTTCGTCCTGCCGGTGCTCACCCGCGCACAGGCCCTGCCCGCCTGGTGCACCCACCCCGTCCGGGCGGCCCTGGTCTTCCTGGACGGCGTCCTCGACGCCCTCCCCGGGCTGGTCGTCATGACGCACGGCACCCTGATCGCGGGCGCCTGGTACCTGCACCACGCGCCGCCCTGGTCCCCCGACGTCCACCACGACCAGCAGATCGGCGGCGGCGCCATGCTCGGCATCGCCGAACTGGCCGCCCTGCCCTTCCTGCTGGCGGTCCTCGCCCAGTGGATCCGCGCCGAGCGCGCCCAGACGGCGGCGCTGGACCGCCGGCTCGACGCCGAACTCGTTCCTGCCGCACCCGCACCCGCACCCGCACTCGCACCCGAGCCGGGCCCGGCTCCCGGACTGGTGCGGCCCTGGTGGGAGACCGAGAAGAGCGAGGTGGCGGAAAGGGTGCGACGGCAGGGGCGCGACGCCGGGCAGGCTGACCCGTATGGCGACCTATGACACGCTCGGCGCGACCTACGCCCGGACACGGCGGCCCGACCCGCGGATCGCCGCGCGGATCCACGCCGCGCTCGGCGACGACATCGCGGACGTCCTCGACGTCGGGGCGGGCACCGGCTCCTACGAACCACCGGAGACCGTCCTGGCGGTCGAACCGAGCCGGGTCATGCTGGACCAGCGACCGCGGGGAGCAGCACCCGGTGTGCAGGCCGTCGCGGAACGCCTGCCGCTGCGGGACGACGCCGTCGACGCCGTGATGGCGGTGCTGACCGTCCACCACTGGTCCGACCCAGAGGCCGGGATCAGGGAACTGCGCCGGGTGGCCCGCCGCCGCGTCGTCGTCCTGACCTGGGACCAGGACGTCTTCCGCGAACGGTTCTGGCTGGTACGGGAGTACCTCCCCGAGGCGGCCGCGTTCGACGACACCCGCGCCGTCCCCGCCGACCGGCTGGCCGCCCTGCTCGGCGGAGCACGGCAGGAGACGGTCCCCGTCCCCCACGACTGCACGGACGGATGCGCCGCCGCGTACTGGCGCCGCCCCCACGCCTACCTCGACCCGCGGGTGCGTGCCGGGATCTCCCTCCTCGCCCAGACCGGCGAGGACGTCATCGCCCCCGGCCTGGCCCGGCTCGCGGACGACCTGGCGAGCGGCCGCTGGCACGCCCGGCACGCCGGGCTGCTCGCGCTCGACGCCGCCGACGTGGGCTACCGGCTGCTGGTGGCCGACCTCTGATCCGTGCCCGGAGCGGTCGCCGAGGGGACCGGAGGTGCCGAGGTCGGCGCGGCCGACGGGGGACGGGGCACGGCCGTCGGACCGGTCGCGTCGCCCGGGCCGTCGGCGCGGGGGCGGGTCGTGGCGGGCGCCGGGGCCTCGGACGGAGAGGCCGGTGAAGGCGTCGGTGAAGGGGAGGCCGCCGACGGATGGGGAGTCGATGCCGGGGTCGGAGGCGCCGTGCTCGCCGGGGGCGGGGCCATCGGGACCGTCGGGGAACGGGCGGGCTCCGGGGCCGTCAGGCGCAGGGGGAGGGCGATGAGGGCGGCCGCCGCGCAGCACAGGCCGGCTCCGGCCGCGGCGCGCAGCACGCGGCGGCGGGCCGCCCTGCGGCGGATCACCTCGTACTGGCCGGGCGGGGCGCCCAGGTAGTCGGGGGAGGAGGGCCGCAGGATCACGGCGAGCGGGTCGTCGGCGCCGGACTCCCGGTCGTCCGGATCGTCGTCAAGACGTGTGGTCAAGGCTTCTCCTCAGGTGGACGCGGAGCAGTTCCCGGGCCGCGTGCAGGTCGGCCTTGACGGTTCCTTCCTTGCGCCCGGTCAGCACGGACACCTCCCGGATCGGCATGTCAGCGTAGTAGTGGAGGAGGATCGGGACCCGGAGCCGTTCCGGGAGCGACTGCACGAGCAGGCGCACCGACGGGTCGGCCTGCTCGGGGTGGGGCCGTACGGCCGCCTCCGAGGTGACGCGGTGCATGGCCCTGCGCTCGCGCTCCAGTTTGCGCCAGTGGTCCCGGACGAGGTTGGCCGCGGTGACGTAGAGGAAGCCGCGGGGTTCCGCCACGGACGTCCAGCGGGCCCAGAGCCGGGTGAACGCCTCCGAGGCGATCTCGTGGGCCGTCTCGTCGTCGTCGACGAGCCGGCGGCACCAGCCGGCCAGGCGCGGGTAGAGGGCGGCGAACAACTCGGACGCGGCCTTCTCACGGGACCGTTTCAACGCTCTCCAGGGGTGGGGGACTCGGCGCCGCTCAGCGCCGCGAACACGATCACGTTGTCCGCGTATCCGTCGCCGGTACGCGCTCCGCCGCACGTGATCAGCCGCAGCTCCGGGCGGTCCACGTTCCCGTAGACGTCGTCCACCGGGAAGCGGGTTCTGGGGACGGTCCGTACCGCCGTGACGGCGAACTCCGCCGCCGTGCCGTTCTCCAGGCGCGCCACG
This sequence comes from Streptomyces sp. DH10, assembly GCF_029813805.1. Classification (NCBI taxonomy): domain Bacteria; kingdom Bacillati; phylum Actinomycetota; class Actinomycetes; order Kitasatosporales; family Streptomycetaceae; genus Streptomyces; species Streptomyces sp. DH10. Next base: position 214,399 of record NZ_JARVKU010000016.1, on the reverse strand, counting down.
ATCCGGTCGCCGCGGCGCAGCCGGGTGAGGTGACGGAAGACGCCGTCGCCGTACCTGCCGACCGAGACGTGCCCGAGGATCACCGACGGGCCGGTCTGACCCGGCGTCGGCGAGTGCCGGTACCAGCCCGCCCGGTCGTCCGCCGTGACCGGCGGCACCCGCACCGTGCCGTCCGGGGCCAGGCCCAGCCGGATGACCGGGGTGTCGACACCGATGGCCGGGACCAGCAGCCGGACCGGGACCGAACGGGCCAGGGGGCGCGCCCCCTCGGCCGGGACCGGCCGAGGGGTGGACCGAGGCTGTGGTGCGGTGGTTCCGGACTCCGGCGCCGTGCGATCCGTCCCCTGGCCTGCGCACGCCGTGAGCAGCGACGCCAGCGCCGCCGTCGTGAACGCGCGCCTGGAGAACGGGGTCATGCCCCGGTCGCCCGGCGACGCCGCACGACGAGGACCGTCCCGCCGCCCACGGCGAGCACCGCGGCGGCACCCGCGCCGGCCGCCGCACCGCCGAAGCCGGAGTCGGAGGCCTGGGACGCGGCCGTCACGCCGGTGTCCGGCGCGCCGCTCGGTACGACGGAGACCTGGTCCTCGGCCGGTGCCCGGGTCGGCTCGTCGGCCGGGACCGGGGTGGCGTCGGCCGGCGCGCGGGTCGGCTCGGCGCTCTCCGCGGGCGCGGGGGTGGGCGCGGCGGCCGTCGGGGCCGGGCTCGGGGTCGTCGCCCCGCTCGCGAACGCGGGCCCGGTGCCCAGGAGTACGGCGGTGCCCGCGAGGGCCAGGGCGGTGAGGACGGTTCGGCGCATGGGAACGCTCTCCTTCGTCGGTCCCGCCCGGTGGAGGGCGGGGTGGGTGACGGGTCGTGCGGAGAGACGAGGCGGCCGGGGGGCGGGTTGTAAAGAGATGGCAAAGTCCGGATCGCGTGCGGTCGCGCCGGCTCAACGGCTCAGGGCCGCCGCAACAGCCCCCGTTCCATCGCCACCACCACCGCCCTCGTGCGGTCGTTGACGTCGAGCTTGGCGAACAGCCGGAGCAGGTGCGTCTTCACCGTGGCCTCGGCGATGACGAGGCGGCGGCCGATCTCGGCGTTGGTCAGGCCGTCCGCGACCGCGTTCAGGACGTCCGACTCCCTGGCGGTGAGCGGGATCTGGGCGGGCTGGCGCATGCGGGCGACCAGCCGTTCGGCCACCCGGGGCGCCAGCACCGTCTCACCGCGCGCCGCCGCGTGGATCGCGTCGGCCAGTTGCTCACGGGTGGTGTCCTTCAGGAGGTAGCCGATCGCCCCGGCCTCCACCGCGCGCTCGATCTCCGCGTCGGTGTCGTACGTCGTCAGGATCAGCACCCGGGTGCGGGGGAAGCGCCGCACGATCTCGGTCGTCGTGGCCACTCCGTCCAGCACCGGCATCCGCAGGTCGACCAGGGCGACATCGGGTTCGTGGCGCTCGACGAGGCCGAGGGCCGCGCGGCCGTCGCCCGCCTCGCCGACGATCTCGATGCCGGTCTCGGAGGCGAGGAGGGCCACCACTCCGGCCCGCATGACGGTGTGGTCGTCCACCACGATGACGCGGAGCGCTCCGCCGGTCATTCCGTCACCCCGCTCTCCGCGGCGGCCGGTGGTATCAGCGCCAGCACCCGCGTCCCGTCGCCCAGCGAACTCGTCACCGTCAGCCTCCCGCCCAGCTCCGCCAGCCGTTTGCGCATGCCGTCCAGGCCGAAGCCGGACGACGACTCCACCACGAACCCGGTCCCGTCATCGGTGATTTCGAGCTCCACGCCGTACGGCTGCCGGGCCAGGACCACACCGACCGTCGAGGCGCGCGCGTGCTTGCGCACGTTGGCCAGGGACTCCTGGGTGCAGCGCAGCAGTGCGATCCGGGTCTGCTGGTCGCACTCCAGGTCCGCCAGTTCGGCATCGACGGTGAGGCCGGTGTCCTCCGCGAAACGGTCCAGGGTCCGGCGGAGGGTCTGCGCCACCGAACCGGCGGCCGCCTGGCCGGGGCGCTGGGGCGAGCCGACCAGTTCCCGGGCCTCGGCGAGGTTCTCCCGGGCCGTCGACTCGATCGACCGCAACTGATGGGCGCTGCGCGCCGGGTCGGAGTCGAGGCCGGCCCGGGCCGCCTCGGCGAGCACAATGATCGAGGCGAAGCCCTGGGCGAGGGTGTCGTGGATCTCCCGGGCCATCCGTTCCCGCTCGTCCGCCGCGCCCTGCCGCGTGTGGGCCTCGGACAACTCGGCTTGAGTTTCCTCCAGTTCGGCGATCAGCCGGGCCCGTTCGGCGCTCTGCGCCACCACCGAGTGCGCCCACAGCCCGATCAGCACCCCCACGGCGACGACGATCAGCGTCGATACGAGGATCTCGGTGACGAACTCCACCGTCCACCCGTCCTGCCGCAGCGCGCTCCCGGTCAGCGACGCTCCCGCGGCGAGCCCCAGGAACACCATCGAGGCCCTCGGCGTCCGCCCGAACATCCAGTAGTGCGGCAGCGTCACCATGAACAGCGCCCCGTAGTTCCCTTGCAGATACGCCAGCCCGCCCAGCGCGAACACCAGCACCGACAGGTAGACGTGCGGCCGTACGACGGGGTTGGACGGGAAGTGGTCCAGGACCGCGTAACACAGCACCGTCCCGCCCAGCAGGACGAGCGCCGCGTACTTGCCCGCCCCCGCCCCTTCGATGGTGATCAGCCCGACGGCCTGCCCGACTCCCAGTACGGCGAACAGCAGCCAGCAGACCGCCTTCCAGCGGCGCAGCGACGTGGCCCAGATGGCGTCGGCGGTGGGCTCGGCGAGAGCGGTCATGACGGTCAACGTACGTCGGCCACCGCACGGGAGGCGGGGCTTTTCTCCGGGGCCGCCTGGGCCGCGGGCCGCGAGGGCCACCAACTCGCCTCGCCCAGCAGCAGCATCGCCGCCGGCAGCACCATCACCCGGACCACGAACGCGTCGATCAGCACGGCCGCCGCCAGCACGAAGCCGATCTGCTTCATTTCGATGATGTGGAGAAAGACGAAACTGGCGAACACCGTCGTCATCACGACCGCGGCACTGGTCACCACGCTCGCCGAGGAGCGGATCCCGTCCAGCACGGCCTGCCGCGTGGGCACGCCCGCGAGCACCGCCTCCCGGATCCGGCTCACCACGAACACCTGGTAGTCCATCGACAGTCCGAAGAGGATCACGAACAGGAACAGCGGCACCCGCGACCCGATCGACCCTGTGGAGTCAAAGTCCAGCAGTCCCTCGGCCCACGTCCCCTGGAAGACCAGCACGAGCAGCCCGAGCGCCGCCGCGGCGGACAGCAGGTTCAGGCCGACGCCGAGCAGCCCGAGCACCACCGAACGGAAGGCGTACACGGTCATCGCGAACGTCACCAGCAGCAACGCGTTCATCACCAAGGGCAGTTTGCCGTTCTGGTGGGCGGGATAGTCGGCGTAGCGGGCGACGTCGCCGGACACGCCGTACTCGGCGCCGGTGATCCGGCCGACGGTCGCGGGCAGGAAGTCGTCCCGGAGCCGGTCCAGGGAGTCGTACGCCTCGTCGGAGTTGCCGAGGTACGGCACCTTCAGTTCGAGGGTGCTGGTGCGCCCGTCGGCGGAGGACCGGATGCGCGAGGCGTCGGTGAACAGCGGGTCGGCCGCGGCCCGCCTGGCCACCTCGCGCAGGGCGCCGCCGACCTCCGGCGACCGCGAGGCATCGGCACGCACGACGACCTGGTGGGTCACCCGCTGCTCCGGGAACGCCTCGTTGAGCCGGTCGTACACCTGCATCGCGGGGATGTCGCGGGAGTGCGTGTCCCGGCTCATCTCCGTGATCTTCAGTCCGGCGAGCGGGACGACGAGGGCGAGGAGCGCGACGACCGAGAGGCACAGGGTGGCGAGGGGGTGCCGGGCGGCGGGCCGCAGCAGAGCGTTCCACAGCCGGCCGCCGCCCGAGCCGCCTCGTACCCGCCGCGCCGGCTTTCCGCGCTCCGCCCGCCGCAGCGCCCGGCGTTCCGCCCGCCGCCCCAGCTTGACCAGCAGCGCGGGCAGGGCCGTCAGCGAACTGGCCACCGCGACCAGGACGACCACGATGGTGCCGGTCGCGAGGGAGGAGAAGATCACGTCGGAGGCCAGGTACAGCGTCGCCGTGGAGGCCACCACCGCGAGCCCGGAGACCACGACCGCCCGGCCCGAGGTCGCGGCGGCCAGCTCCACCAGCGCCTCGGAGGAGAGCCGCCCGCCGGAGCGGGCCCGCTCCTCCCGCTCGCGCTTGAGGTAGAAGAGCGTGTAGTCGACGCCGACCGCGAGGCCGATCATGAGGATGACGTTCGTGCCGACCCCGGCGTCGGGCGACACGTGCGAGACGACCATGGACAGCCCGACCGCCGCCGCGATCGACGACAGCGCCAGCAGCAACGGCACCCCGGCCATGGTCACCGACCCGAACACCACCATCAGCGTGACCAGGGTGACGGGAAGGGTGATCGCTTCGGACAGCGCCAGGTCGTCGCTCCGCTGCTTGTCGACCCCCTTGCTGACGGAGGGACTTCCGGTCTCCTCCAGCAGCAGCCCGGGGTGGCTCTTCTGCACCGCCGAGGTCTGCGCCACGAGCGCGTCGACCTTGTCCTTCGCGTCCCGCTCCTCGCCCTTCAGCGCCACCTCGACCATCAGGATCCGGCGGTCCTCGGAGAGCAACGGGTCGGCCACGCCCGCCACCTCGGGCAGTCGTCGCATGCGGTCGGTCAGGTCGTCAGCGGCGGCGCGGGCGGCACCCTCGTCGAGGACGCCGCCCGAACGGGAGGAGATCAGCACCTGCTCGGCGGCCCTGCGCTCCAGATGCGCCTCGGCCGCCAGGGCCTCGGCGCGGCCGGCCTCGCCGACCCGGTAGTCCGCCGTCTTCGCGCTGTTCGTGCCGACGGCACTGCCGGCCCCCAGACACAGCGCCACGAACACCAGCCAGCCGGCGATCGCCCGCCAGGGGTGCCGCGCACTCCAGCGCGCCACGCGCACAGATAATGAATTCATGCCCGAAATGCTTGCCGAGCTGGGCAGTTGGTGGACAGAGGTACTCGGTTGAACCTGCCGTCCACCGGCCGGTGGACCCGGGCCCTGGGGAAAACCCCACCCGCCCCGGGATCAGCCCGGCTTCAGCACGACCGCCTGTCCGCCCGCCGGCGCCATCGCCACGTCGAGCGTGTCGGCGGCGGTGACGGTCCGGGTGCTGACCACGACCGGGGTCCGGAACGGGCTGGTGCCCGGGGTGCCGTCGGCGTAGACCGTCGCCGTGTAGGTGCCGCTGCCGAGGAAGGACAGGGGCAGGGACAGGGTCCGGGAGGACTCGTCGGTCATCGCGCCCAGGTACCAGGTGGAGCCGTTGCGGCGGGCGACCGCGATGTACTCGCCGATCGCTCCGGCCAGGGTGCGGCTCTCGTCCCAGGTCACCGGCACGGCGTTGAACCACGGCAGGCCGGGCCAGTTGGCCGGGTTGTTGTACTTGGACGGCTTGTCGTACCAGAAGAGGAAGTTGAGGGGCTGGTAGTACACCGCGGCCATCGCCATCTGGTGGGCGTTGGTCGTCTTGTCGCGGGACTGGCCGTAGCAGATCGTGTAGTCCATCGGGCCGCCGATGTTGCGCGCGAACGGCAGGGTCACGTTGTGCGTGGCCGTCGGGAACTGCTCGTTGCCGCGTACGCCTTCCAGGCTGATCCAGTTCGGGTACGTGCGCTCGTAGCCGAACGGCCGTACGTCGTCGTGCATGTCGATCAGCAGCTCGTACTTGGCGGCCGTCTTCGCCCAGTCGACGATCTGGTTGGTCATGGCCTGGGTGCCGTCGTTGATGAAGCCGAGCTTGATGCCCTGCACACCCCAGCTCTTGTAGAGGGCGAAGAGGGAGTCCGCGTCGGTCAGTGCGAGCCGGTTGACGTAGAGGAAGAGGCCGATGCCCTTGCTCGTGGCGTACGAGATGACCGACGGCATGTCGATGGCGGCGATGGGCTCGGTCGCGTCCGGGGTGGTGAACTCCGGGCCGTACCAGCCGGCGTCGTACTCGATGTACTCGATGCCCCGGGCCACGGCGAAGTCGACGCCCGCCAGCCCGGCGGCGGTGGACAGTTCGCAGCGGAAGACCTTGCCCGGCTTGATCCAGGAGGTGTCGGGCAGTGCGTTCGGCGGCGCCAGGTTGAGCACCAGCTCGGCGTTGTCGACGAGTTCGGCGTGGGTGGCCCCGATCACCACCGCGCGCCAGGGCGTGGCGAAGGGCGTGGTGACGGTGGAGGCCGTCTCCACCGGGCCGGTGCCGCGGGCGGTGTGCTCCATCAGGAAGGCGGAGAGGGTGTGGGGCTCGCCGGCGACGGAACCGAGCATCAGCCGCGGGTAGTCGATGCGCGAGGACTCGCAGACGCAGGCGATGAGCCCGCCGGCGAGGGTGGCGGTGAGCGGGAGGTCGGTGAGCGGGCCGTTGTCGGTGCCGGCCGTGCCGGTGACCGGTATGGAGCCCGGCGCGACCGGCTCGTAGGCGTTCTCGTCGCGGGCGCTGTAGACGGTGGTGCCGTCGGGGAAGGCGAACGTCGTCAGCTCGTCGGCGACGGTGGCGGTGCCCTCGTCGAGGAGGAGGTAGCGCAGGGCGACGCCGGTCTTGTAGGCGCGGACCTGGACGCCGAAGCGGATGCCCGACGCCCGGTCCTCCAGGTCCCAGCGCTGCTCCTGGTAGTGGTCGGTGACGGTCGCGTTGCGGCCGTAGACCGGGGTCCAGGTGGTGCGGTGGGTGCCGTACCGCTGCCGGGTCACCCTGACGTCACCGCCGAGCACGGTGCCGTCGCCGAGCCGGAGGCCCAGCGCCGAGGTGCCGATCACCGTGCGGGCGTCGCGGCGGGCGGACCAGCGCAGCGTGCCGTCCACCAGGGAGAGGGTGACGGAGGTGCCGCCCATGCGCGCGGTGACGCTCTCGGGGCGGCCCGGCGGGTCGTCCGCGGCGCGGGCCGGGCCGGTCGTGGCGATCCCGGCCGCGGCCAGTCCGGCGGTGACGGCGGCGCCCTTGAGCACGACCCGGCGGGACGCGGCCGTCGGCTGACCGGCCGTTGTGTCCGCGGCGCGCTCTTGCCGTTCTCCCGAAGCTCTCATGGCGAGGGACCTTCCCGAGTGGTGGGCAGTAAGTGGTAGTAACCGTTTTCTGCGGGGGGCGAGTGCAGTTGTACGTGCCTGCGCAAGGTGGGGTCAAGAGGGAGGAACCGCAGGAACCGCTTCGGGCATACGCGAACACCCCGGGTGCCGGGCCTGATGCGGCCCGGCACCCGGGGTGCCGTGGTGCGGTCGGTCAGCGCAGGGAGCCGAGGCGGTCCAGGCGCTCGTTCACACCGTTGCGGAGCTCGCCGAGGGTCGTGCCCGGCGGGGCCACCTTCGGCGTGGCGGACGGCGGCTGCGTCTCGTCCGCGCAGGTCGTGCCACGCGCCGGGACCTTCAGGTCCACCAGGTAGCCGGTGACGGCGTCCGTCGCGCAGGCGCTGCGCCCGAAGGCGGTGTGACCCTCGGCCTTGAAGGTGAGCAGCCGGCCGTTGTCGAGCTGCCGGGACAGGGCCACCGCGTCCTGGTACGGGGTGTCCGGGTCGCCGGTCGTGCCGAGCACGAGGATCGGCGCGGAGCCCTTCGCCCGGAAGGAACCGTCGTAGCGGCTGGGCTTCTCGCCGGTCCACTGGACGCAAGTGGTGGCGTGCTGGTGGTCGTAGGTCGGCGGGCCGTAGGCCATGGCCGGGCCCAGCAGCGGCGCCAGCTCGGCGTTCCTGGTGACCTGCCGCTTCAGCAGGGCCGGGTCACGCGGGTAGTCCTTGTCGACGCACTCGACGGCCACGTTCGGGTTGAGGAAGTCGTAGCTGGCCGGGGACGGCGGCCGCAGCAGGAACGACGTGTTGTCGCGCTGCTGCGCCTTGCGCAGGGCCTGACCGAGAGACGGCCAGATGACCTTGCCCTCGTTGATGTTGAACATCAGGCGGTAGACGAGGGTGTAGCCGTTCGCCTGCCCGCCGTTCGCGGTCGGCACGGGGTTGGCGTCCAGGTCGGCCTTGAGCTTCTCGAACGCGCCCCGGGGGTCGCCGTCACCGAACCCGCACGTGGCCTGGTCCGCCTTGCACCAGTCGAGGAAGCGGCTCATGGCGCCGTCCAGGGCCAGGTACTGGGGCCGGTCGTAGGCGTAGGGCCGGTTCGCGTAGTGCTCGGGGTCGTAGCCGCCGTCGAGCACGAGAGCACGCACCCGGTCGGGGAACATGGCGGCGTAGACGGTGCCGATGTAACTGCCGAACGACCGCCCGTAGTACGTCAGCTGACTCTCACCGAGGGCCTGACGCAGCAGGTCGATGTCCCGGGCGACGTACTCGGTGCCCACGAACGGCGCCAGCTCGCCCGCGTTGTCCAGGCAGGCCTGGCCGAACTCGGCGCCCTGGCGCACGGCGGGCTCGTAGGCGTCGGGGCCGGGGACGCCCTTGGCCGCGGTGATGGCCTGGGTGTACGTCTGGTCGTCCCAGCACGTGACCGCCGAACTGCGCCCGACGCCGCGTACGTCGTACCCGAAGACGTCGAAGGACTCGCGCATCGCGGCGGGCAGACCGGCGTGGTTGTTGCGCACGAAGTCCACGCCGGAGTTGCCGGGCCCGCCGGGCTGGAGGAAGAGGGTGCCCTTCTTCTTGGTCTGGTCCGGGGCCTTCTTGCGGATGACCGCCAGAGTGATGGTCTTGCCCTGCGGGTCGCGGTAGTCCAACGGCACGTCGGCGTTGGCGCACTCGAAGCCGCCCTGGCAGTCGGACCAGGACAGGGACGGCACGGGCGGCTGCCCGTCGCTCCCGTCGGGCTCGGAGGCCATCACCTGGGCGGCGGTTCCGGCGAGAGCGAGGGAGACGGCGGCGGCGATGGCGATTCTCAGACGCGGGAGGCGTCTGCGCGCGCGGGTGCCGGACCGTCTCGGTCCATGAGCTTGCTTGTTCACTGTGGTGTTTCCCCCTCGGGTGCGGCGCATGAGCCGTCGAGCACCCTGTGGCGTGGCTGGGTCGTTGAAGTTTCTAGCTCACTCGGAGATGAGAGGGGAAGGAGGTCGGCCTTGTGGACCTACTTCCACGCGATCTCTCCGATACCCGGCGGTAGTTGCCGTGCCGTTCACTTTCGGAACGGTGGAGAGTGCGCGTCGGCGACGCGGGGTGCCTCGGCCGTTCGGCCGATCCGCGGGGGCCGGGTCGCGGACACGCCCTAGGATCCGCTGCGTAGTCTGAGGCCATATCTGGCCAAGGCCATTGCTCGGTCGGCCAGTTCACCCCAGCGAATCCCTCCCCCCACCGAAGGACAACCGGCGTGTCGTCGAAGAACAGTCGTATCCGAGTCGCCCTCCTTGCCGCCGTCGTCGCCGTCACCGGACTGGCCGCGGCGGGACCCGCCCTCGCGGCCACGCCGGCGGGCACCCCCGCGGTGACCGTGACGTCTTCCCAGGCGCAGGACCCCGCCATACCCACCGACTTCGTGAACCTGCCCACGAGCCCCCTCCGGGCCGATGCCCCCCAGGAGTTCACCGTCACCTACCGCAACACCACGTCGGCACCCACGACCGTCGCCCCCCAACTCCTGGTGACGTCCCTGGACACCGGGCCGTTCCTGGCGCCGTCGGACATCAAGGTCGAACGGCGTACGGGACATGGCTGCTGGGTGGCCGTGCCGCTGGGCAGCCAGACGGGGACGCTGTTCACAGACCTTGTGGGCGCGGAGCGGGCGTTGGGGGCGGGGGAGACGCTCGCGGAGCGGTATCGGGTGACCGTTCTCCGTCCGGAGGCCGGGGGGACGGTGGAGCCGCGGGTGGCGTTGTACGGCTGAGCCCGCGCTGCCGGATCAGTGCAGGGCGTCGATGGCCCGGACGATCATGTCCGGGCCTCCGCCCCGCGTTGGTACCGCCGGCTCGGACATCGCCGGTCAACTCGCTCCTGGTGAGAGTCGTGCTGCGCGGGAGGCGAGGTGGCGCCGTTCCGGTGAGCTGGTGGCGCGTCGGGCGGCATCGCGGTAATCGTCCGCCGCCGCGTCGTGCCGGCCGAGCATCTCCAGGAGGTGGGCCCTGGTGGCGAGCAGGCGGTGGTGGCGTGCCATGCGCTTGTCGGGTTGCAGGGTCGCGAGCAGGTCGAGTCCGGCGGCCGGCCCGTGCACCATGGCGACGGCGACCACACGGTTGAGGGTGACCATCGGGTTGGGAGCGACATGCTCCAGCAGTTCGTACAGCGCGAGGATCTGCGGCCAGTCCGTGGCGTCGACATGCTCCGCCTCGTCGTGGACGGCGGCGATGGCGGCCTGCAACTGGTAAGGGCCGGTCTGGCCTCGTGGCAGGGTCTTGCTGATCAGGTCGATGCCCTCGGCGATGAGCCGGCGGTCCCACCGGCCCCGGTCCTGCTCCGCCAGCGGCACCAGGTCACCGCCGGGGCCGATGCGAGCGGGACGGCGCGCGTCGGTGAGCAGCATCAGCGCCAGCAAGCCTGCCGTTTCGGCGTCGTCGGGCAGCGGACGGCGCAGCAGCCGGGTGAGCCGGATGGCCTCGGCCGACAGCGCGGGCGCGGTCAGGTCGGCGCCGTCCGTCGTGGTGTATCCCTCGTTGAAGATCAGGTACAGCACGTGCAGCACCTCGGCCAGCCGCTCGGCGCGGTCTGCCGCCTCGGGCATGCGCAGCGGCAGGCCTGAGGCCTTGATGGTCTGCTTGGCCCGGCTGATGCGCTGGGCCATGGTCGCCTCCGGGACCAGGAAGGCAGCGGCGATCTGAGCGGTGGTCAGGCCGCCGACCGCGCGAAGCGTCAGAGCGATCCGGCTCGGCGCGGACAACGCCGGGTGGCAGCACAGGAACAGCAGCGCGAGGGAGTCGTCCCGGTCGGTGGCCGGCTCGGCGTCGGCGGCGCGGCTGAGCAGTTCCGCCTGCGGGGTGGCCAGGGCGATACGGTCCTCACGGCGCCGCCGTGCCTGCTCACTGCGCACGTGGTCCACCAGCTTGCGCGAGGCGACGGTGACCAGCCAGCCCCTCGGGTTGTCCGGCGTTCCTTCGGCGGGCCACTGCAACGCCGCGGCGAGCAGGGCTTCCTGTACGGCGTCCTCACACGCGTCGAAGGCGCCGTACCGGCGAAGCAGCACGCCGAGGACCTGCGGCGCCAGCTCGCGCAGCAGGTCCTCGACGCCGTGATCCACGCTCACACGTCCGCCGCGGACTCGTGCAGGACGGGCCACAGTTCGACCGGCTCCACGTCGGCGAAGGGCATGTCCGCCGCGATCTGCTGAGCGCGCTCCTGGCTCTCGCAGTCGAGCAGGTAGAAGCTGGCGATGTACTCCTTGGTCTCCAGGTAGGGCCCGTCGGTGACCGCCGGGGCCCCGTCCTTGCGGCGCACGAGCTGGGCGTTGGCCGCGTCCGCCAGGCCGTAGGCGCCCAGAAGCTCCCCGGTCTCCCGGTACTTCTTGTTGAACGCCTCCTGCTTGGCAATGGCCTCCGGCCATGCCTCGGCCGGGAAGGCGTCCCACTTGGCCTGGTTGCCGTAGATCATCGCGACGTACTTCATCTCGGGTGTCCCCTCATCCCGCGCGCCCCGCCGGCGCGCTGTCACCCCTCAGTCGGAGCCGGGAACGAGCGCTCGACATCCGACGACGACTTTCTTCGATTTTTCTTCCGGCAGGGGCGAATGCCGTCCCCAGGCCCCCTTGGCGACGCAAACGATCAACCTACCTGGCCTCTCCTTGACGGAGGACGTGGTGCCCGTTCAGTCGATGCGTCCGCACAGGTCGTCCGTCGTCCCGTGGAGGAGGCGTACGGACTTGTACCCGGTGGGACTGATCTCCATCGTGTAGACGCCGTCGACGAGGTACAGGCCACGCGGCAGACTGCCCTGGTCCTGGCCGACCCCGACGAGCACCGGCCCGTGCACGGCCCAGAGCTGGGAACCGTCGGGCCGGTGCTCGACGACGGCCGAGCCGCTCGCGTCGGCGTCGTAGGAGGCGCCGGTATCGGTGTTCGTGACGCGTACGACCAGATCGCCCTTGTACGCGACCCGCCGCACCGAGCCGTCGGGGTAAGTGCTCAGCACGCGCCGCACCACCTCGTCGACGACGGGCTCCCCGTGGACGGGGAAGTCGCACCGCACACCGGCGCCGACGTCCCACGGCGCGGAGGGGGCCGGTTCCCAGCCCTTCGCCGGCGTGGCGACCGTCTCCGCAGACGCGGGCTGCGTCCCGGCGAGCGCGGCGGCAAGTGTCAGCGTCGCGAGGGCGGTTCGTCGCATGGTTCTCCCTGGGCAGAGGTGTGAAGGAAGCGGCGTGCGCCAGTGTCTCCCCGGCCTCTGACCAAAGCCTCACCATCCACGTCCCGTTAGGCTGCCGGACAGTCATGGAGTTCCAACTGCTCGGTCCGTTCGCCGCCCGCCACGAGGGACGGCAGGTGCTGGTGGGCAGCCGCCGTCAGGAGCGGTGCCTGCTGGCGGTCCTGCTGCTGCACGCGGGCCGCGCCGTCCCGACGGACCGGCTCATCGACCTGCTGTGGGACGACGAGCCGCCCGCCTCCGCCCGCGCCACCGTCCACACCTACGTCGGCCGCCTGCGTGCCGCGCTCAGGCCGCACGGGGTGTCCGTCGAGACCCTGCACGACGGCTACGCCGTGGAGCAGGGCCCTCATGGGATCGACTCCCATGAGTTCGTCGGGCTCGTCGAGCAGGCGGCGGACTCCGGGGATCCTGCGGAGCGGATCCGCCTGTACGACCAGGCCCTCGGGCTGTGGCGCGGCCCGCTGCTCGCCGACGTCGCCGACGACCGGCTGCGCTCGCGTATCGGCGGCACGCTGGGCGAACTGCGTCTGTCCGCCGTGGAGCGGCGGGCGGAGGCCCAGCTCGCCATGGGCCTGCACGACCGTGTCGTGGCGGACCTGGCACCGCTGCTGGAAGAGCACCCGACCCGTGAACGGCTTGTCGGCGCCCGGATGACCGCCCTGTACCGGGCGGGCCGCCAGGCCGACGCGCTCCAGTTGTACGACCGAACCCGCGACCTGCTGGCGGACGAACTCGGCATCGATCCCGGGCGGGAACTGCGCACGCTCCACGAGCGCATCCTGAGCGCCGACCCCCGGCTGGACCGGCCTCCCGTGCCCGTCTACGCGGTACGGGTCGGCGACCAGTGGCTGCCGTGGAGTACGAGCGGACACCCCGCGCTGGAGTTCTGCAACACCTACGCCGGGTGGGGCGGTGAGCGGCTGCCCGGCTCGGAATGGCTGCGCGGCTACGCCACCCTCGCCGTATGGGCCGGTCACCTCGACCTGATCGAGGACCGGCAGGTCACCCGGCTGCGGGAACAGGCCCTGCGGCAGCCGGCCGAGGCGGCCGCCGTCCTCGCCGAGGCCCGGCGGCTGCGTACGGACCTGTACGCCTGCCTGACCGATCCGCAGGACGGCCGGGCGTTCAAGGCGGTGGCCGCGGCGGTGGAGGACGCCGCGCGGCTGTCGGTCTTCACGCGAGGTGAGGACGGTCTCGGACGCTGGCAGCCGTCGCCCTCCGCCGGTCTGCGCCTGCCCGTCTGCGCGGTGGCCCGCAGCGCGGGCGAACTGCTCGCCGACCCGCGGCGGTTCACCGTCCGCAGCTGCCCCGGCCGGGACTGCGGCTGGCTGTTCCCCGACGAGAGCGGCCGGCGGCGGTGGTGCAGTCTGGCGACGTGCGGTGCCAAGCGGTCTGCCGGGAGCCGGTGACAGGCCACTTGGGCGGGGGCGTTCTTCAGGCCGAGCGGACCGGCCGGAACCGGTCCGTGGCCGCCAGCACCGCCCCCCTCGTGGCACCGCCCGACAGCCCGTGCCCCTCCTCGCCGATCAGCACGAGTTCCGCGTCCGGCCACACCTGGGCCAGTCGCCATGCGACGTCCGGAGGGCCGCTGATGTCCAAGCGACCGTGGATCATCACGCCGGGGATGCCGGCGAGCTGCCCCGCGTCGCGCACCAGCGCCCCGTCCTCCAGGAAGCCGGCGTGCCGCCAGTAGTGCGTGACGAGGCGGGCGAAGCGCAGCCGGAAGTCCGGGTCCTCGTAACGGGGATCGGGCCTGTGCCCGGAGTGCGTGGACACGTGCACGTCCTCCCACCGGCACCATTCCCGCGCGGCCCGCTCCCGTACGGCCGGATCGGGGTCGGCGAGCATCCGGGCGTACGCATCCACCAGGCTGCCGTCACGCTCCCCCTCGGGGACGGCGTCCCGGAAGCGGGCCCATTCCTCGGGGAAGATCCGGCCCATGTCCCGGGTGACCCACTCCACCTCGCGGCGGGTGGTGTTGGTGACGCTGAAGAGGACCAGCTCGGACACGCGTCCCGGGTGCTGCTCGGCGTAGGCCAGCGCGAGGGTCACGCCCCAGGAGCCGCCCATGACGAGCCATTCCCCGATGCCCAGGTGCCGGCGCAGCAGCTCGATGTCGGCGATGAGGTGCGGGGTGGTGTTGGCGTCGAGCGAGGTTCGCGGATCAGCGGCGTCGGGTGTGCTGCGTCCGCACCCGCGCTGGTCGAAGAGCACGATGCGGTACGCCGCCGGATCGAACAGCCGGCGCCAGAACGGCCCCGTACCTGCCCCGGGCCCGCCGTGGAGTACGAGGGCGGGCTTGCCCTCCGGATTCCCGCAACTCTCCCAGTACACGCGGTTGCCGTCGCCGACGTCGAGCATGCCGTGCGCGTACGGCTCGATGGGGGGATAGAGCTCGGCCATCTGAGACGCACTCTCCTCAACCCTCGGCAGAAATAACAGCGCTATTAGATTAACAGCGTGAACAGCGCGAGGAATCACCCGGATCCGGTAGCCGTAGGCACCCTCCTCCGCCATGTCCTGGAGCTGCTCGACGGCGACGTGGCCAAGGTCTACGAGGAGCAGGGCCTGGCCGAGTACCGGCCCCGCTTCTCCCCGGCCGTCAGGGCACTCCTGGCCGAAGGCCCGCTGTCGGTGCGCGACTTGGCCGCGGCAGTGGGCGTCACGCACTCGGCAGCGAGCCAGACGGCGGCGCAGATGGCCCGCGCGGGCCTGGTCACCCATTCCCCCGACCCGCTGGACGCCCGCCGCCGCCTGGTCGGTCTCACGCCGAAGGCCCGTGCGCTGCTGCCGCAGATCGAGGCGGAGTGGGAGGCGACGGTGGCGGCGATGGCGGAGCTGGACGCTGAGCTTTCGATGCCGTTGGGGGAGCTGTTGAGGGAGGTGGCGGAGGCGGTGGCGCGCCGGCCGTTCCGGGAGCGGGTCGCCGCGGCGTACCGCCCTCCTGGGGCGGCCCGAAGCCGTGACCAGGGGGTGGGCGGAGCCCGTATAGAGGTCGTAGGGTGCCTGCCCCGCTCGCGATGGCGCTGCCGGCCTCCTCGTCGCGGCGTACGGTGGCAGCGTGGCAAACGAAGACCTGGGGCGGACTCTGCGTCGCTTGCGCCGTCTGGCCTCCTTGACGCAAGAAGAACTGGCCGAACGCTCTGGTGTGTCCGTCGATGTGATCCGCCAGCTCGAACAGGGGCGGAAACACTCGGCACGCCTGCCCACGCTGCACGCGCTGGCCAACGGCCTGGGCGTGGAGCTGACCACGCTGCTGGGCGATCCTCCCGCCGTCTCCTCCACAGGTGAGAACGACGGGCCACGCTTCGTGGCCGTGCGCCGCGCCATCATGCCCGTGCTCTGGGGGCCCGCTCCGGAGCCGCCAGGACCAAACTTCTCCTTGGAGCGCCTGCGCGAGCAGATCGCGGACGGCTGGACGCAGTACCACGCCGCCGAGTTCGACACGGTGATGAAGGCCCTGCCGGACCTCATCTCGGATGCCCGTACCGCCACCGCCTCGGGCGACGACGACGACCGCAAGGCCGGGTACGGGGCCCTGGGCAAGGCACTTCAGCTCGCCGGACACGTCGCCGTGCGGATGGGCAAGACGGACCTCGCCCTGACGAGCTTGGAGCGAGCCATAGACGCCGCCGGGCAGTCCTCCGATCCGTTGCTCGTGCCGATGATTGTCAACTCCACGGCGTGGACCTACCAGCGGCAAGGGCGGCTGGAAGACGCGCTGAGCATCGCGCTCCGGGCCGCCGCCGACATCACGGACAACGGTCGCACCGACACAGCCGACGGGCTGAAGGTGTGGGGCGCGCTGACCATGAGCGCCGCCACGTCCGCCGCGCGCAGCGGTGACTACGAGCGCGCGGCGGCGATGATGGAGGCAGCGGAGAAGGAAGCAGCCCGGGTCTCGAAGCTGCCCGACGGTGGGGACAACCGCATGGTCAGCGTCTTCAGCCCGTCGTCCGTCCGCATCGAACGCGTCCGTCTCGCCGTTCAGTACGGGCACCCGCAGGACGCCCTGTCACTGGCCAAGGGGATGCGGTTGAGCAAGGACACCCCGCCGTCCTGGCGGACGTGGCTGCTGCTCGATGTGGCCCGGGCCCACACCGACATCGGGGACGCGGCCGGGGCGGTGAAGACCCTGGAGTCCCTCCGCCGGGTGGCGCCGACGTGGATGCAGCACCACACGTTGGCCGTGGCCATCGTGCGCGATCTTTGGGCACTTCCCAACCACCCGCCGGGATTACGTTCGTTGGCGGAGTTTCTGGGGGTCGGCGAATAGCGCGGTGAAAGTGGGACGTTGCGCCCCTGTCAGCGCCCCCGGCATGTCGCTTGCATAACGGACAGCGCCTCGGCGACCGCGCGAACGGTCCCGGGGCTTGGCCGATCCGAGAGAGCAGACCGACATGCCGCAACCTACGACGCGGGCGCGTCCCACCGGTTGTCCCGGGTACAGCGAGACCCTGCCGCGTGAGCCCGAGAGCGCGGGCGCGGCCCGGCGCCTGGTGTGTGTCGCGCTGGCCGCATGGGGCTTGGACGACCTGGCCGACGACGGGGCCCTGATCGTCTCCGAGCTGGTGTCCAACACGGTCCGGCACGCGCGATGTCGTTCCATCCGAGTCACGGTCACCAGACCCGAGCCGGCGCGGGTACGCATCGGGGTCGTGGACAAGTCCAAGCGGTTACCGGAGTTACGGGAACCGTGCACGGGTGACGAGGGCGGGCGCGGCCTCATGCTCGTCGAGGCGCTGGCGAAGGACTGGGGCACCGATCACCTGCCGTGGGGCAAGCGGGTATGGGTGGAACTGCACGGGGAGGAACGCCGATGACCGGCGAGCGGAGGCCCTGGGTGGGCGACTTGATCCATGACGAGGCCACCGACCGGTGCGGCGTCGTCACGGATGTGCGCGGCGGCGCGGTCTGGGTGCTGCGGCCGAAGTCCGGGCCGGGGCAGTGGACCTCGCGGCAGCCTGAGCGGCTGATCGTGGTGACGCCCCGCGAGGAGAGACGGCAGTGGTCGTGACGCCCTGTCCCTGTACGTGGAAGGCCCGGGTGGTGACGGATCCCTCACCGCCCCCTCGCACAAAGCAGTGGACCCACCACCTTACCCGGACCGATCGTGGACGGCATGGACGATCACCGCGTGGCGCCATCCGACCCTGCCGGTTCGCCCGACCACGTGACGGTGGGCGGTGCGGAAGCCGAGGAGATCCGCCGTTTCTGGGGGCGCCTCGGGCTTCCCGGGCTGGTCGACGTGCACACGCACTTCATGCCCGAGCGGGTGCTGCACAAGGTGTGGGAGTACTTCGACGGGCTCGGGCCGATGACCGGCGGGCTGGAGTGGCCGATCACCTACCGGAAGGAGGAGGCGGAACGGGCGGACATCCTCCGGGAGTTCGGCGTGCGGGCCTTCACCGCGATGGTGTACCCGCACAAGCCGGGCATGGCCCGCTGGCTGAACGGCTGGGCGGTCGACTTCGCCCGTCGCACCCCCGACTGTCTCCACACCGCGACCCTTTACCCCGAGCCGGGCGTCGAGGTGTACGTCCGGGAGGCCGTCGAGGCGGAGGCGCGGATCTTCAAGGCGCATGTGCAGGTGGGGGCGTACGACCCCGCCGATGAACTCCTCCAGCCGGCGTGGGGGCTGCTGGCCGAGGCCGGGATCCCCGTGGTGATCCACTGCGGGTCCGGGCCCGCGCCCGGCAAGCACACCGGCCCCGGGCCGATCGCACGGGTACTGGCCCGGCACCCCAGGCTGCGGCTGGTCGTCGCGCACCTGGGGATGCCCGAGTACGAGGAGTTCTTCGGCCTCGCCGAGCGGTACGGGGAGGTGCGGCTGGACACGACGATGGCGTTCACCGACTTCAGCGAGAGCTTCATGCCGTTCCCCCGCCGGGCCCTGCCCCGGCTGGCCGGACTCGGCGACCGCGTCCTGCTCGGTTCCGACTTCCCCAACATCCCCTATCCGTACGTGGACCAGCTCCACGCCCTGGAACGGCTCGACCTCGGAGACGACTGGCTGCGGGCGGTGTGCCACGACAACGCGGCAGGGCTGTTCGGGCTTTGAGGGCTTGCGCTTGTGCCGCCGTGATCAGTCGGCAGAGATCCCCAGGGGCGGGCATGCCCGGCGACGGGCCGCACGGCATGACGCTGCCGCACGGCTTCGCCGCACCATTGAGCTAACAGCTGACTCAGGGGGCCAGGCAGCCCGTGGCGGGGACCTCGGCGGGCACTCCCAGGCCGGCAGGGTCGACAAGCCCGGTGACTTCCTGCACGGCGCAGTCCACGGTGGCTACGGGGTCGGGAACAGCGCTGGCGGGAGACGCGAGAACTCCGAGGAGTGCGGCTCCGAGAGAGACAGCGGAAACTACGCGCTTGATGTTGTTCATGGCCTGCCAAACGATCTTGGCCCATTCGGGTCACGCCGGCAGTCGGGATGTCTTCCCACCCACCGCAGGGCCTGCCCCGCCCAGCCTCACGCCCGCGCCCCCGGCGCCCCCGTACTCTCCCGCCGCACCAACCGCGTAGGCACCAGTGTCGTCCCGTGCTCCTCCCCGTCCTGCCGCATCTTGCTCAGCACTCCCTCCACACACAGGCGTCCCACCTCGGCGAAGTCCTGGTGGATGGTGGTGAGGGGCGGGAGGAAGGACGCGGACTCGGGAATGTCGTCGAAGCCGACGACGCTGATGTCGCCGGGGACGCGCAGGCCGCGTTCGTGCAGGGCCCTCAGCAGGCCCAGGGCCATCTGGTCGTTGGCCGCGAACACCGCCGTGCAGTCCGGCTCGTCGGCCAGCCGCAGCCCGGCCCGGTAGCCGGACTCGGCCGACCAGTCGCCCCGGACCAGGGGCGGCGTGACGCGGCCGGCCGCGGTGAGCGTGTCGCGCCAGGCGTTGGCGCGGCGCTGGGCGGCGAAGGAGCCTTCCGGGCCCGCCAGGTGCCACACGGTCTCGTGACCGAGGTCCAGCAGATGCCGTACGGCGTCCCGGGCGCCGCCCGCCTGGTCGGTGTCGACCACGGTGTAGCGGTCGCCGGCGTCCGAGTCGGCCACGACGACCTGCACACCGGGCGGCAGCGACACCGTCGCCGCGTCCAGCAGATGGATCTCCATGATGACGATCACGGCGTCCACGGCGAGTTCGCCCAGGCGGGAGAAGGCGCCGTTCACCTCGTCCTGGGTGGGGACGGCGACGGGCAGCAGCGTGACGGCGTAGCCGTGCTGGGCCGCGGAGGTGGCGATGGCCTCCAGCGTGCGGATGTTGCCCATGGTGGAGAGGGAGAAGGTGATCACGCCGAGGGTGCGGAACTCGCCGCGCTTGAGCGCCCGCGCCGCGCTGTTGGGGCGGTAGCCCAGCTCCCGCATGGCGGCGAGGACCTGTCGGCGGGTGTCCTCGGTGACGCCCGGGAAGCCGTTGGAGACGCGGGAGACCGTCTGAGAGGAGACACCGGCGAGCCGGGCGACGTCCGCCATGGAAGCGCCCTGGCGGGGGCGGGCCGGACGCCTTCTCGTACGGCTCGTGCCCATGGCTTCTCTCTCACCGTCCACCGTGCCCATCTGCCCCTCGCTTCCCTCGCCGCGCAACCGGCGCAAATTTCGGTCCGGAACGACTCCTTGACCCCTGAGATTCGGACAGTGTAGACATCCCGCCAGTGGATGTTTACGTAAACATTGCCTAGTCGAAACCGTACGAGAAAGCCGCGAAACAGTACAACTCGCCCCACGCGGGCCCCGATCTCTGCTCCCGCCGGGACACGCGGACGCAGAAGAGCTGGAGTACTCGAGATGGCACACCGCACCCGTAAGAGAAGGCTCCTCGGGGCCATCGGCGTCACCGCCGTGGCGACCGGAACCATCCTGGCCACCGCCACCCTGCCCGCCGCGCACGCCGAGCCCACCGCTCAGGCGGCCGGGGTCACCGTCCGCCCCGACCCCTCCTACAAGCAGGAGAAGTTCGAGGGCTGGGGCACGAGCCTGGTGTGGTTCGCCAACGCCACCGGCGACTACCCGCCCGCCGTCCGCGAGAAGCTCTACAAGCTCCTCTTCGGCGACGAGGGCCTCGCGCTGAACATCGCCCGCTACAACATCGGCGGCGGCAACGCCCCGGACGTCAAGGACTACCTGCGGGCCGGCGGCGCGGTCGAGGGCTGGTGGAAGGCCCCGGCGGGCACCACCCGCGAGGACGTCGACTGGTGGGACGCCGAGGACCCGGCCGACTGGAACAGACACGCCGACAAGACGCAGCGCTGGTGGGTCGACCGCATCAAGAAGGACATCACCCACTGGGAGACCTTCAGCAACTCGCCGCCCTGGTTCATGACCGAGAGCGGCTACGTCTCCGGCAACTTCGACGCGGGCAAGGACCAGCTGAAGCCCGAGTCCGTGGAGGACTTCGCCAAGTACCTGGTGGGCGCGACCGAGCAGCTGGAGAAGGCGCACGGCATCAAGGTCGACACGCTCGACCCCTTCAACGAGCCGAACACCAACTACTGGGGCACCAAGCTCGGCCCGGACGGCGAGCCGACCGGAGGCCGCCAGGAGGGCGCCCACATGGGCCCCGAGCTTCAGCAGAAGGTGCTCCGCGCGCTCGCCCCGGTCCTGGAGAAGTCCAGGAGCGGCGCGGAGATATCCGCGATGGACGAGACCAACCCCGGCACCTTCGCCACCAACTGGAACTCCTACCCCCAGGAGGTCCGTGACCTGGTCGCCCAGATGAACGTCCACACCTACGGCACCGGCCAGCGCACCACCGTCCGCGACCTGGCCAAGGCCGCCGACAAGCCGCTGTGGATGAGCGAGGTCGAGGGCGACTGGGGCGACGGCCAGAGCTTCACGGACATGCGGCCCGGCCTGGGCCTGGCTCAGCGCATCGTCGACGACCTGCGTGAACTGGAGCCCCGTGCCTGGGTGTTCTGGCAGCCCGTCGAGGACTACGACAACATGAAGCCGGGCGGCGAGTCCGCCAAGGGCGGCAACTGGGGCGAGATCCAGCTGCCGTTCAGCTGCACCTCCAAGGACACGCTCAAGACCTGCCCGGTCTACACCAACACCAAGTTCGACACGGCTCGCAACTTCACGCACTTCATCAAGCCCGGCGACCGGCTGATCAAGACGGACGACACCTCCAGCACCTCGGCGGTCTCCCGCAAGGGCGACGCGGCGACGGTCGTCCACGTCAACAGCACCACCGAGTCCCGCGAGGTCACCCTCGACCTGTCGAAGTTCGGCCGGGTCTCCTCCCGCGCCACCGTCACCCCCGTGGTGACCAGCGCCGACGGCAAGCTGGAGAAGCAGAAGGCGGTCCGGGTCTCCGGCAAGGAGGCCACGGTCACCGTGCCCGGCCAGTCGGTGACGTCCTTCCTCGTCAAGGGTGTCTCGGGCGTCGCCAAGGACGCGGCCGAGCTGAAGAAGGGCCACACCTACCGGCTGACCGGCGTCCAGAGCGGCAAGGACCTCACCCTCGCCGACAACGGCACGGGTCTGGTCATCAAGAGCGCCAACGCCGCCGACCCGGGCGGTCAGCAGTGGCGGGTGGAGCAGATCCGCGGCACGGACAACCGCAAGCGGTACGTCCTCACCGAGACCGCGTCGGACAAGCGCCTGGCCGTCCGCGACGGCGCCCTGGTCGCCGAGCCCGACGAGGGCCGCCGCGACAAGGCCACCGAGTGGATCATGTCCACGACCGGCGACGGCACCTGGACCCTGGTCAACGCCGCCACCGGCCAGCTCCCGGACGTCGGGGGCCAGTCCACGAACGAAGGCGCCTCGGTCGGCCTCTGGCAGCCGAACTCCGGCTCCAACCAGCGCTGGAAGGTGACGGACGTGACGGCTGACTAGCCCTTCGTCCCGAACACGCCCTCCATAAGACGCCCTCGGCCCGCCGCACCGCATGGTGACGGCCGGGTCGGGGGCGCGGCTGTGCAGCGAAGGGTGCGGAGTCTGGCCGGATGATCCGTTGTCCGTGCCTGTGCCGTGCAGCACGATGCGCGGATGCGCTTCTCGGTCAACATCCCGAACTTCGGTGACTTCGCCGATCCCAGGACCGTGGCGAAGGCGGCCGTGGCGGCGGAAGAGGCGGGGTGGGACGGGCTGTTCGTCTGGGACCACGTGGTGCACCGCAAGCACGAGGGCAGGCCGTTCGGGGACCCCTGGATGCTGCTCACCGCCGCCGCGCTGGCGACGTCCCGGATCAGGCTCGGCACGCTGGTCACCCCGGTCGCCCGGCGGCGTCCGCAGCAGCTCGCCCGTCAGGTGGCGACGCTGGACGCCGTGAGCGGGGGCCGGGTCACGTTCGGCGCGGGGCTGGGCGGGCCCATCGAGGACGAGTACGCCAGTTTTGGCGACACCACGGACGCCAAGGTGCTGGCCGAGCGGCTGGACGAAGGCCTGGAGCTGCTCCGGCGTTACTGGTCGGGCGAGCCGGTGCGGCACGACGGGCGGCACTACCGGGTCCGGGACGTGACGCTGCTGCCCGCCACGGTGCAACGTCCCCGGCCGCCGGTCTGGATCGCCGGCTTCTGGCCGAACCGCCCGCCCATGCGCCGGGCCGCGCGCTGGGACGGTGTCGTTCCCCTGTTCACCGATGCCAGGCACGGTCACGTGCCGCCCCTCGACCAGGTCCGCGACCTCGTCGCCTACCTCCGCGAGCAGCGCGAGGGCGGCCCGTCCGACGCCCCCTTCGAGATCGTCCTCGGCGGTGCCACCCCGGGTGGCGACGCGGCCCGGACCCGTGCCGTGATCGGGCCGTTGGCCGAGGCGGGAGCCACCTGGTGGGACGAGCGGCAGCTCCAGACGAGCGACTCGATCGACCGGCTCGGACCGGTGCTGCGCCGGATCGAGCAGGGCCCGCCGGTCTTGTAGCCGGTGACCTCAGCCGCTCTCCCCGTGTCCGTCCGGAGACGACTTGGCGGTGCGGGGTGCCTGCGCCGAGTCCTCAGCCCCGCTCGGCGACGTCGGTCATCCGCAGCGCCCGCGTGATGGTCTGCGCGAGGGACGGCCCCGTCACCCCGTCGGACCGCAGGGCCCAGTCCTCCACCGCGACGCGCATGGCGGTGTTCAGCACGCCCGCTTCCACCCGGACCGCGAAATCGCCGGCCGGCCGGCCCGTACGGTCGGCGATCATCGCGGCGAACGCGGCTTCCGCGTCGTAGTGCGCCTCCAGCCACACCGCCCGCAGCCCGGGCTCGTCACGGCACAGCCGCAGCAGGTCGCGCAGGGCCCGCAGGCGCGGTGCGGTGTCGTCGTCGTAGCGGATGCTCAGGATCGCCTCGGCGAGTGAGTCGTGAGTGTCCCCGCTGTCGCGCAGATGGTCCGTCAGCAGTTCGAGGCCCGTGGTGAGCAGGGGGCGTACGCACTCCTCCTTGGAGCGGAAGTACCGCCACAGCGTGCGCGTCGACACCCCTGCCGCGGAGGCGATGTCCTCCGCAGTGACCGCCGCCACGCCCTTGGCGGCGAAGAGCCGGACCGCCTCCTCGGCGATCTCCATACGCGTCTCGGCGCGTCGCCGCTCCGTCAGCGGTGGCCGGCCCGTGGCCCCACCCGATCGTCCGGCCATGCGCCCTCCTCGACTTGCCGCGCGCCCACTCTATTTTACGTCGCTCTATGTCTTCATGGCGTGAAACGACCTATTGGCACTCCGCGTCTTTATGTCGCACTGAGACAAAAAACAGTACTGTGCCTGACGCCGGGTCACACGACGAGCAGAGGAGCGCCATGGGTGCCACGGGTCTGTCGGGCAAGAGCGTCATCGTCACCGGAGCCGCCTCCGGCATCGGCCGCGCCACCGCCCTGCGGTTCGCCGGGGAGGGAGCGCGGGTCGTGGTGGCCGACCTGAACGCCGAGGGGGCCAAGAGCGTCGTCGGTGCCATCGAATCCGCCGGAGGAACGGCCCTTGCCGTCACGGGCGACCTGAGCGACGGCGCCGTCGTCGACGCGGTCGTGGCCGCCGCCGTCGACACCTTCGGCGGCATCGACGTGCTGGTCAACAACGCCGGAGTCATGGACAGCATGTCCGCCGCGGCGGACGTCACCGACGCCGAGTGGGAGCGGGTCCTGCGGATCAACCTCACCGCGCCGTTCCTGCTGACCAGGGCCGCCCTGCCCCACATGATCGCGGCGGGCGGCGGCGCCATCGTCAACATCGCGTCCGAGGCGGCACTGCGCGGCAGCGCGGCCGGCACCGCGTACACCGCCTCCAAGCACGGCGTCCTCGGCCTCACCCGCTCCCTCGCGGTGATGTACCGGGACCAGGGCATCCGCGCCAACGCCATAGCCCCGGGCGGCACGGCCACCGACATCACCGCCGATGTCCACATCGACCGGGAGGCCCACGGACCGGCCGTCGTCGGCAGGCACTTCGTCAACATGGGCCGCATCTGCGAACCGGAGGAGCAGGCCGCCGCCATCGTCTATCTCGCCTCCGACGCGGCGAGCGGTGTCAACGGCGTCGTCCTGCCGGTGGACAACGCCTGGGCCGCGGTCTGACCCCACCCGACCTCCCCGTACGCGAGAGGAAGAGGACACGCATGTCCACCCCCCACACCCCCGTGCCGGCCCTGGACTTCGACCCGGACGCCCTGCGCGAGCGGTACCGGACCGAGCGCGACCGGCGGATCCGCCCCGACGGCAACCGCCAGTACCGGCGTACCACCGGCGAGTTCGGCCACTTCGACGAGGACCCGTACGCCGAGCCCGGGTCCACCCGGGAGCCGCTGCGCGACCACATGGACGTGGTGGTCGTCGGCGGCGGCTTCGGCGGCCTGCTGACCGGTGCCCGGCTGCGCCAGGCCGGCGTGGAGAACGTGCGGATCATCGAGAAGGGCGCCGACTTCGGCGGCACCTGGTACTGGAACCGGTACCCCGGGATCCACTGCGACATCGAGTCGTACGTCTACCTGCCGCTGCTGGAGGAGCTCGGCTACGTCCCGAAGTGGAAGTACGCGCCGGGCGAGGAGATCCGGCAGCACGCGCAGGCGATCGCACGGCACTTCGGCCTCTACCGCGACGCCTGCTTCCGCACGCAGGTGAGCGAACTGCGCTGGGACGAGGGCGAGTCCGCGTGGGTCGTCACCACCGACCGCGGCGACCGCATGACCGCACGCCACGTCGTCGTGGCCACCGGGCTGCTCAGCCAGCCCAAACTGCCCGGCATCGAAGGCATCGAGACCTTCAAGGGCCACATGTTCCACACCAGCCGCTGGGACTACGCCTACACCGGCGGCGACGCGAACGGCGGACTGCACAAGCTCGCCGACAAGCGCGTCGCCCTCATCGGCACCGGCGCCACCGCCATCCAGGTCGTCCCGCACCTGGGCCGGGAGGCCCGGCACCTGTACGTGTTCCAGCGCACCCCGTCCTCCGTGGACGTGCGCGGCCAGCGCCCCACCGACCCCGAGTGGGCCGGCTCGCTGGAGCCCGGCTGGGCGCGGCGGCGCCGGGACAACTTCCTCGCGGTCGTCACGGGCGGCCCGGCCGACGAGGACCTGGTGGCCGACGGCTGGACCAGCACCGCCCGCCTCCAGCAGAAGCTCATCCCCACCGACGGCTTCACCGGTCTCACGCCCGAGGAGCGCGAACACCTGGAGGAGATCGCCGACTTCCAGAAGATGAACGAGCTGCGGGCCCGGGTCGACGCGATCGTCGAGGACCCGGCGACGGCCGAGAAGCTCAAGCCCTGGTACCGCTACATGTGCAAGCGGCCCACCTTCAGCGACTCGTATCTGGAGACCTTCAACCGGCCGAACGTCACGCTCGTGGACACGGCCGACCACGGGGGCGTGGAGCGCGTCACCGAGCACGCCGTCGTCGTCGGCGGGGTCGAGTACGGGGTCGACTGCGTCATCTTCGGCACCGGTTTCGAGGTCGGCGTCTCGGGCCTGCTGTCCGGGCGGCTCCCCGCGTACGGCAGGGACGGCGTCGCCCTGCTGGAGTCCTGGCGGCAGACCGGTCCGAGGACCCTGCACGGCTTCTACAGCCGCGGTTTCCCCAACCTGTTCATGCTCGGCTCGGTGCAGTCCGCCAGCTCCGTGAACTACGTGCACGTCCTGGACGAGCAGGCCACGCATGTCGCCGAGGTGATCGGCGAGGCGCGCAGGCGCGGGGTCCGGTGCGTGGAGCCGACGGCCGGGGCGGAGGCCGCCTGGGGGGCCGTGATCCGCGAGAAGTCGGTGGACCTGTACACGTTCCAGTCCGAGTGCACCCCCGGCTACTACAACGCCGAGGGCATGCCGAGACCCCGCAGCGAGTCGTACGGCGACGGCCCGATCGCGTTCTACGAGCTGATCCGGCGCTGGCGGGCGGAGGGCGGCATGGACGAGGTGCTGGGCCCGTGACGGGGCGTTCGGGCAGGTACGAGGCGAGTGGCGTGCGCAGCACCCGCTGGCAGGCCCGCCGCCTCAACTCGCCGAACCCGCTGTGGGGTTCCAACGGCGTCGCGTTCGGCCCCGACGGGCGGCTGTACGTCGCGCAGTTCCTGGCCGGGCAGATCAGCGCCGTCGACCCGGCCACCGGGGACGTCGAGGGCGTGGTCCCTCCGGACGGCCCGGTCCAGTCGCCCGACGACCTGGCCTTCGGGGCGGACGGGTCGATGTACATAGCCGACCTCGTCCCCGGCCGGGTGTGGCGCCGCAGTCCCGACGGCGCGTACGGCCTCGTCTCCGACGAGGTGAAGGTGCCCAACGGCATCACGTGCGTCGGCGACCGGCTCTTCGTCAACGAGATGAGGATGAACGGCCGGCTGCTGGAGCTGTTCCCCGAGGGCGGCGACCCGGTCGTCCTGACCGACGGGCTGGCCTTGGGCAACGCCATGCAACTGGGGCCGGACGGCTGTCTCTACTACCCGCACATGGTCAGCCGGCAGGTCTGGCGCATACCGCCCGACGGCGGTGTGCCCGAGGTCGTCGCCGAGGACGTGCACGACCCGGTCGCGGTCCGCTTCGACCAGGGCGGCGTCCTGCACGTCCTGTCGCGCGGCCCCGAGGGCATCGTCACCCGCGTCGACCTGCACGGCACGGGCTCCCGTTCGCTGGTCACCAGCGGTGTCACGGGCCTGGACAACGCCGCGTTCGACGCGGAGAACCGCATGTTCGTCTCCAGCTTCGCGAGCGGCGGCATCACGGAAATGCACCCCGACGGCCGCACCCGCCCCGTCGTGCCGCGCGGCCTGGACGGCCCCTACGGCGTGACGATCGACCTCGGCGGCACGGTGTACGCGGCCGACCACTACCGGGTGGCCCGCCCCGAGGAGCCCGACGCGGGCGCGTCGGGCGACGTCACCACGGAGATCCTCCAGCCCTTCGTCCACGGCATCACCGCCGACGGCGAAGTCCTGCACACCACCTCGCAGTTCGGCACGGTCCAGACCTACGACCCCACCATCGGCGCCAACCGCACCAGGGCGACGGGCCTGAATCAGCCCCTCGGCATCACGGCACGGCCCGACGGCACCCTCGTCGTCGCCGAGACCGGCGCCGGCCGCGTCATCGCCATCGACGGGACGGACACGGTCACGGTCCTGGCCGAAGGCCTCGACCACCCCGTGGACGTCACGCTCGACGCCGACGGGCGGTGCTACGTCAGCGACGACCGGCGCGGGGCGGTACTGCGTATCGACGACGGCGAGGCGGTGCCGGTCGCGGACGGCCTCGGCGCCCCCCAGGGCCTGGCCGTCCACGGCGACGAACTCTTCACCGTGGACACCGCGAACCGCCGGCTCTGGTCGGTCTCCCTGACCACGGGCGGCACCCGCGTCGAGGCCGAGGACCTGGCGGTCGGCATCCCCCGTGGCAGCGCGCCGCCGCGTCAGGCCCCCGCCCTCTTCGCCCACGGACTGCCCGGCGTGGCTCCCCGGTTCGCGGGTCTCACCACCGCCCCGGACGGCTCCCTGCTCCTGTCGTCGAACGGGGAGGGGACGGTGGTGCGGCTGTCTCCGGCGCGGACCGGCACGTGACGCGGCCGCGCGGCCTCCGCTCCTGAGAGCGGGTCAGCGGCGGCGGCCCCGGGCGGGCCTGCCGCGCCGTGCGCGCGGGGCGGAACCCGTGCGCGCGGGGCCGCTCTCGGAGGGCGGCGGCGTGAGGACGACGGGCACGCCCGACGGCGCCTGGGCGCCGGTGATGCGGCTCAGTTCGGCCTCGCCCGAGCGGACCCGGGTGACGCGCGGGGAGATGCCGGCGTCGGCCATCAGGCGGGCGGTCTCGCGGCGCTGGTGGGGCAGGACCAGCGTGACGACGGTGCCCGACTCGCCGGCCCGGGCGGTACGGCCGCCCCGGTGCAGGTAGTCCTTGTGGTCGGCGGGCGGGTCCACGTTGACGACCAGGTCGAGGTTGTCGACGTGGATGCCGCGGGCGGCGACGTTGGTCGCCACCAGGACCGTGACCTCGCCGTCCTTGAACCGGGCCAGGGTCCGGGTGCGCTGGGACTGGGACTTGCCGCCGTGCAGGGCCGAGGCGCGCACTCCGACGGCCAGGAGCTTCTTGGCCAGTCGGTCGGCGGCGTGCTTGGTGTCCAGGAACATGATCACGCGGCCGTCGCGGGCGGCGATCTCCGTCGTGGTGGCGTGCTTGTCGGCGTCCTCCACGTGCAGCAGGTGATGCTCCATGGTGGTGACCGCGCCGGCCGACGGATCGACGGAGTGGACCACGGGGTCGTGGAGGTAGGTGCGGACCAGGCGGTCGACGTTGCGGTCCAGCGTGGCCGAGAACAGCAGCCGCTGGCCCCCGGGCTGCACCTGGTCCAGCAGGGCGGTCACCTGCGGCATGAAGCCCATGTCCGTCATCTGGTCGGCCTCGTCCAGGACGGTGACGGTGACCCGGTCCAGCCGGCAGTCGCCGCGGTCTATGAGGTCCTTGAGCCGGCCGGGCGTCGCGACGACGACCTCGGCGCCGCCGCGCAGCGCGCTGGCCTGGCGGCCGATCGACATGCCGCCGACCACCGTGGTGAGCCGCAGGCGCAGCGCCTGCGCGTAGGGGGTGAGCGCGTCGGTGACCTGCTGGGCCAGTTCCCGGGTGGGGACGAGGACGAGGGCCACCGGCTGCCGGGGCTCGGCCCGCTGCCCGTCGATGCGGGCCAGTACGGCGAGGCCGAAGGCGAGGGTCTTGCCCGAGCCCGTGCGCCCGCGGCCCAGCACGTCGCGGCCGGCCAGGGAGTTGGGCAGTGTCGCCGCCTGGATCGGGAACGGCACGGTCATGCCCTCGGTGCGCAGCGCGGCCAGCAGCCGCTCGGGCAGGCCCAGAGCGGCGAAGTCCTCGACGGCGGGCAGCGCCGGGGTGATGGTGGCCGGCGGGGCGAACTCCCCGCCGGGTGCGGGGCGGCGTCCGTGGCCGCCGCCGCGGCCGGCGCCGGTGCCACGGGCCGATGTGCCTCGGCCCCCGGCCTTACGGGAGTGGGGCGAGCCGTTGTTCTTGCGAGCGGTGCGATCCAAGGGGATCCTTCCTCGATGCGGCACGTATCGGGGAATTCCCGGCGGCTGGGAACGGGCCGCACCAGGATTCGCAGACTGAGCCGGGTGTTGGATGCAAACAAAGCTGAGGCCCGCACCTCACGGTGCGGGCCCCGGTCACGTCGGACGCGTCAGCGTCAGGCGGGCACGATGTTCTCGGCCTGCGGGCCCTTCTGGCCCTGCGTGACGTCGAAGGTAACCTTCTGGCCTTCCTGAAGCTCGCGGAAGCCGGAGGTGGCGATGTTCGAGTAGTGGGCGAACACGTCGGGACCGCCGCCCTCCTGCTCGATGAAGCCGAAGCCCTTTTCCGCGTTGAACCACTTCACAGTGCCAGATGCCATGCTGAATCTCCCTTAGGGGGACAAACCCGAGACCCGCACTTTACGGACTCGGAGTTGCTGAAATGATCACCCTCGGAGAGATCCGAAAATCCTCGAAAACTAAAAAGAGTGCTCGTCGACAAAAGGTCGATAGAGCACTCGAAGTCTCTGGGAACCAAAACTGCAACAACAACGACGGTAGCACAGGACTCGCCGGATGGCTCGGGAATCTCGTACCCGAGGTGGACGGCGGCCTCGCTCGTACTGCGTTTCGAGTACCCCGGATTGTCGGCAGCCGCACGACGACGGGACGGCCCGCCCGCGGAGAGCCTTGGCAGACGATCGACACCAGATGTGGAGACCTGCTGCCGTGGCAACTTTCCTGTATCGAGTGGGCCGACTGGCCTTCCGGCGACGCTGGTACGTCGCCCTGGTCTGGGCGGCCGTCCTGGCCGCCGTCGGGCTCGGCGCCCTCAAGGCGCCGGGGGCCGCCGACGAGGAGTTCTCGATGCCCGGCATCGAGTCCCAGAAGGCGTTCGACCTGATGGAAGAGCGCTTCCCCGGGGCCACGGCCGACGGGGCGACCGCCCGGGTCGTGTTCATCGCGCCCGGCGGCGAGAAGGTCACCGCCGCCGGGAACAAACAGGCCATCGAGAAGGCCGTGACCGGCCTCGGCGACGGCACGCAGGTGGCGAGCGCCGTCGACCCGTTCCGGGCGAAGACGATCAGCCAGGACGGCTCGACCGCCTTCGCGACCGTCACCTACAAGGTCGGGGCGAGCGACCTCACCGACGCCAGCCGGACCCACCTGGAGCGCGCCATCGACCAGGCCTGGGACTCCGGGCTGACCGTCGAGGCGGGCGGCACCGCGCTGGAGTCCAACGCCGGGCCGGGCGGCACGGCCGAGGTGATCGGCGTCGCGATCGCCGCCGTTGTCCTCCTCGTCACCTTCGGCTCCCTGGCCGCCGCCGGGCTCCCCCTGCGTCGGCATCGACTACGCCCTGTTCGTGGTGTCCCGCTACCGGGAGGAGCGCGCCAAGGGCCGAGCGCCGCAGGAGGCGGCCGGACTCGCCGCCGGCACGGCCGGGTCCGCTGTCGTGTTCGCCGGGCTCACCGTCGTCATCGCGCTGGCCGGGCTCGCCGTGGTCGGCATCCCGATGCTCACCAAGATGGGCCTGGCCGCCGCAGGCGCGGTCGTCGTCGCCGTACTGATCGCGCTGACGCTCGTCCCGGCCCTGCTCGGCTTCTGGCCGAACGCCGTGCTCACCCGGCGGGCCCGCAAGAGCGGCCGGATCGAGGAGAGCGGCGGCGACAACGGCGGCACCCGCTGGGCCCGGTTCGTGCTGCGCCGCCCGATACCCGTCCTGCTCCTCGGCGTCGTCGGCCTCGGTGCCCTCGCCCTGCCCGCGGCCGGCCTCCAGCTGGGCATGCCCGGGGACGAGGCCAAGCCGACCTCCACGACCGAGCGCCGGGCCTACGACGCGCTCGCCGAGGGCTTCGGGCCGGGCTTCAACGGGCCGCTGACCGTCGTCGTGGACGGCAAGGGCGCCGCCGACCCCAAGAGTGCCGCGGACGAGATCGCCCAGGAGATCGGCGCCACCAAGGGCGTGGTGTCCGTCTCCCCGGCCCGCTTCAACGGCGCCGGTGACACCGCCGTCTTCTCCGTCGTGCCGTCCACCGCGCCGACCGACGAGAAGACCAAGAACCTGGTGACGACGATCCGCGACGAGCGGCCCGGCATCGAGTCCGGCACGGGCGCGAGCTACGAGGTCACCGGCACCACCGCGATGAACATCGACATCGCGCAGAAGGTTCAGGCCGCGCTGGTCCCCTATCTGACGGTGGTCGTCGGCCTGGCGATCGTGCTGCTGCTGGTGGTCTTCCGATCCCTGCTCGTCCCGCTCAAGGCGGCCCTCGGGTTCCTGCTGTCGGTGCTGGCCTCCCTCGGCGTGGTCGTCGTGGTGTTCCAGCAGGGCCACGGCGCCGGACTCCTCGGCGTGGAGCAGACCGGCCCGATCATGAGCCTGATGCCGATCTTCCTGGTGGGCATCGTCTTCGGGCTCGCTATGGACTACGAGGTGTTCCTGGTGTCCCGGATGCGGGAGGCGTACGTCCACGGCGAGTCGCCCGCGCGGGCGGTCACGTCCGGCTTCCGGCACAGCGCCCGGGTGGTCGTGGCGGCGGCCCTGATCATGATCGCGGTGTTCGCCGGGTTCATCGGCGAGAGCGACTCCATGATCAAGATGATCGGGTTCGGGCTCGCCTCCGCCGTCCTGTTCGACGCGTTCGTCGTCCGGATGGCCATCGTGCCCGCCGTCCTCGCCCTGCTCGGCCACAGGGCGTGGTGGCTGCCGAAGTGGCTGGACCGGGTGCTGCCCCGCGTCGACGTGGAGGGCGAGGCGCTCACCCGCAGGCCGGAGGCGCGGGAACCGGCGGCGGACACCGCACCGGAGCCGGAACCGGCGCGGACCTGACACCCCCCCCCGCACCAGGGCCGCCCGTGGCGAAGGACACGGGCGGCCTCCGGGGCGTTCCCGCCCCATGTCGACCACTATGGTCCCAGCCCACCCCCCGGAGAGCCCGATGAGTATCAGCCTGGAGCGGCGCTACGCGGATCGCCTGGAGGAGTTCTCGGCGCGCCACCCGTTCCTCGTCGATCTGGCGATGGTCCTGGCACTGATGGGCTGCTCGGCCCTCGGCGGCTCCCTCACCCTGCCCGGCGCCGAACCGCCGGACCAGGACAAGACCGCCACCGTCCTCACCGGCGTCGCCTGTCTCGTCCTGCTCAAGCACCGCACCCACCCGCGCACCGCCGTCGTCGTCGCCGGGGGCTGCACGGTCGCAGCGGTCGCGCTCGGCTATCTGGTCACGCCGCTGCTGCTGGCCCCGGTCATGGCGGCGCTGTACTGGCTCGCCACCCTCACCGACCGCAGGACCACCCGCATCTACGGCATCATCACCACGCTGGCGGTGATCGTCGCGGCCGTGTTCACCGACTCCATGGACCACCTCTCGCTGCTGCTGAGGACGATCGGCCCGCTCTTCTGGCTGATGCTGCCCCTCGCCGCCGGCAACATGACGCGGCTGCGGCGCGCCTACCTCCATGCCGTGCAGGCCCGGGCCGAACACGCCGAGCGCACCAGGGAGGAGGAGGCCCGGCTGCGCGTCACCGAGGAACGGATGCGCATCGCCCGGGAGCTCCACGACGTCGTCGCCCACCACATGGCCCTGGCCAACGCCCAGGCCGGCACGGCCGCGCACCTCGCCCTCACCCACCCCGAGCAGAGCCAGAGGATCCTCACCGACCTGACCGGCACCACGTCCTCCGCGCTCCGGGAGCTGAAGGCCGCCCTGGGCCTGCTGCGCCAGAACGACCACCAGGACGACACCGGCCCCGGCTCCACGGAGCTGGAACCGGCCCCCGGCCTCGCCCGCCTGCCCGAGCTGGTCGCGGCGTGCGAGTCGGCCGGCCTGGAGGTCACCGTCACCACGGAGGGGGAACCGCAGCCGCTGTCACCCGGCGTCGACCTGACCGCGTTCCGGATCGTGCAGGAGGCGCTCACCAACGTCACCAAGCACGCCACCGCCGAGGCCGCCCGCGTACGCCTCGCATACACCGGCTCGCGCCTGCTGATCACGGTCACCGACGACGGCACCGGCAAGCCGGCGGCCGAAGCCCCTCAGGGCAGCCGCGGCTTCGGCGTCATCGGCATGCGCGAACGCGCCCACTCCATCGGCGGCCACCTGTGCGCGGGCCCCCGCCCCCAGGGCGGCTTCGAGGTCGCCACCGCGCTCCCGCTGCAACCGTCCCCTCTCCCCGCCGAAGGAACCACGCCATGACCATCAGGGTGCTGCTCGCCGACGACCAGGCCCTGCTGCGGGCCACCTTCCGGATCCTCATCGACTCGTGCGCGGACCTGGAGGTGGTCGCCGAGGCCTCCGACGGCGCGGAGGCGGTGGAGCTGACCCGCGCCCACCACCCCGACATCGTCCTCATGGACATCCGCATGCCCGGCACCGACGGCCTCACCGCCACCGCCGCGCTCTGCGCCGACCCGGACCTGTCCGCCACCCGCGTCCTCATCCTGACCACGTTCGAGACCGAGGACTACGTCGCCCAGGCGCTGCGGGCCGGTGCCAGCGGCTTCCTCGGCAAGGACGTCACCGCCGACACCCTGCTGGCCGGCCTGCGCACGGTGGCCTCCGGCGAGGCCCTCCTCTCACCCGCCGCCACCCGCTCCCTCATCGCCCGCTTCCTCCTGGCACCCGCCCCCGACACCCACCTGGCTCCACCGGAGCGCCTCGCCGACCTCACGGTCCGCGAACGCGAGGTGATGGCCCTGGCCGCGGAGGGCAGGTCCAACACCGAGATCGCCGAGGACCTGGTGCTCAGCCCGCTGACCGTACGCACCCACATCCACCGCGCCATGACCAAGCTGAACGCCCGCGACCGTGCGCAACTGGTCGTCATCGCCTACCAGACGGGCCTCGTACGGGCGGTTCCACCGGCGGTGTGAAAGCGGCTGCTACGGCCGCCCGTACACCGCCACCATGATGTTCTCCGCCACCTTGTTCATGTCCTGGCCCTTGGCGTCCGTGGAGTTGACGCTGTAGACGAGGGTGCGCGCGCCGTCGCGGGTGGAGGCGATGGCCGTGTTGTAGCCCCAGCGTCCGCCCGTCTTGCCCCACACCTCGCGGCCGCCCAGCTCCTTCATCGAGAGGCCGATGGAGTACGCGGCGGGCTTGCCGGTCCTGAAGTCGGTCACCTCCGGCAGCGTGAACATCTCCTCCAGGAGCGGTCCGCGCACGACGCGGCCCTGGAACAGGGCGTCGGTGAACCGTTCGAGGTCCGCCGTGGTCGAGACGAGGTCCCCGGCCGCCCAGCCGTCCGTGGATCCCCACACGGACACGTCGCGCAGGCCGGTCGTGCCGTCGTCCAGCCGCATGGTCTGGTAGCCGTGGTTGTGCCGGCCGACGATGCGCGGGTTCTTTCCGGGGAGGTACGTGTCGCCCAGCCCGAGCGGGCGCAGGATCCGCCGGGTGACCTGACGCTCGTACGAGTCACCGGTGACGCGCTCGATCAGCAGACCGGCGATCGTGTAGCCGATGTTGAGGTAGTGCTGACGCTCGCCCGGCGCGAACTCGCGCTTCTTCGACGTCGCCGAGCGGACCATGTCCCGGGGGTCGTGGACCCGGAAGCGGTCGGCGTACCACTCCTCGACCGTGGTGCCGGGGAAGTCGGGGGCCGGGATGCCGTGCGTGTGGTCGAGGAGCTGCCGGACCGTGACGCCCTCGTACGACGCGGGGATCAGGTCCGGCAGGTAGGAGCGGGCGCTGCGGTCCAGGTCCAGTCGGCCCTCGGCGCCCAGTTGCAGGGCGACCGCCGCGGTGAAGACCTTGGTCACGGAACCGGCGCGGAAGCGGGCACCGGGATCGGCCGGCCGGCCGGTGCGCAGGTCGTGCACGCCCGAACTGCCCCGCCAGACACCCTCGTCGCCTCCGACGCGCACGAGGGCGGCGGTCGCGTTGGCGCTGGGCAGGCCGGCGATGGCGGCGGCGAGGGCGGGGTTCGGGTGCTGGGGGGCTGTTCGGGCGGGGGCCCGGTCGGCAGGTGTGGCTGCGGCGGCGGGGAGGGCGGAGGGTCCCGCCACGACGCCCAGGAGGAGCGCGGCGGCCAGCAGGGAAGCGGTACGGGTCATGGTCAACTCCGGTGGGACGAGCCGTTGTTGTGCGGTACGGCTCCATCCTCCGGACCTGGGGCGTCGCGCGGATCGCCCCCGCAGGGGGTCTCGGCCGGTCAGTTCCTCGCTGACGCGGGGGAGGGACCGGGCCCGTCCGCTCCCCCGGGCGGGGGACCCCCGGCCGCGACGAGCCCGGTCTCGTACGCGCAGATCACGGCCTGGATCCGGTCCCGCAGTCCGAGCTTGGCCAGCACGTTGCCGACGTGCGTCTTGACCGTGTGGTCGCTGACCACCAGCTCCGCCGCGATCTCGGCGTTCGACAGGCCCCGGGCGAGCAGCAGCAGCGTCTCGCGTTCCCGCGCGGTCAGCACGTCCAGCCGGGCGGCGGGCCGCGGGTGCCTCGTGGATCGCGTGTACTGCTCGACGAGGCGCCGGGCCACGGTCGGCGCGAGCAGCGAGTCGCCCCGGGCGACGACCCGTACCGCGTGTACGAGGTCGTCCCGGCGGACGTCCTTGAGCAGGAAGCCGCTCGCGCCCGCGTGCAGCGCGTCGTACACGTACTCGTCGGAGTCGAAGGTCGTGAGCATCACCGTCCGGCAGTCGCTCGCGGCAGTGATGGCACGGCAGGCCTCGATCCCGTCCATGCGCGGCATGCGCACATCGAGCAGCGCCACATCGGGGGCGTGCCGCCGCACCGCCTCGACGGCCTCGGCCCCGTCGCCCGCCTCCGCCACGACCTCGATGTCCGGCTGGACGTCCAGGATCATCGCGAAGCCGCTGCGCACCAGCTCCTGGTCGTCGGCGACCACCACCCGGATCGTCACCGCCCGGCCTCCACCGCTTCCGGTACGGGAAGCCGCACCCGCACCTCGAACCCCCGCCCGTCCGCCGCCCGCCCGGTCACCGCGCTCCCCCCGAGCGCTGCCGCCCGCTCCCGGATGCCGACGAGCCCGTGCCCGCCCCGGCGACCGGCGCCCCCGGCCTGCGGCCCACGTCCGTCATCGGTCACTCGCACGCACAATTCGCTGTCCCCATAGGTCAGTTGTACGGTCACGGTACGGGCGCCGGCGTGCCTGACGGTGTTGGTGAGAGCCTCCTGGACCACCCGGAAGACGGTCGCGGCGACCGTCCCCGGCAAGGGCCGGGCGCGCCCCACCGTCCTGTACGCGACATCCAGCCCGCTGCCGTCCCGTACCCGGTCGAGCAGCCCGGGCAGCTCGGCGAGCCCGGGCTGCGGCTCGCGCAGGGGGACACCGTCGCTCTCCCGCAGCACGCCCAGCATCCGGCGCAACTGCACCATGGCGTCGCGCCCGGTCGCGGAGATGGCGTCGAAGGCGGCCTCGGCCCGCTCGGGCGCGGCACGCACGGCCACCGGCCCGGCCTCCGCCTGCACGATCATCAGGCTCACGGCGTGGGAGAGGATGTCGTGCATCTCCCGTGCGATCCGGGCGCGTTCGCGGGCGGCGGCCTGCTCGGCCTCGACGCGGTGGGCCCGCCGGCGGGCGTCGGTGAGCCGCCCGAAGACATAGGCAGCCGCGAACACGAAGACGGAGAAGGTCAGTTCACGAGCCGACCGGGTGTTGAGCCACACCCCCGTCGGCACGGCGACCAGCATCACGGCCCCGGCGACGAGCCGCCTCCGCGCGGGCGACAGCGCGGCGATCGTGTACACGACCACAAGCCCGGTGTACGGCAACGGCTGCCCGGGCCCGTCCACGGTCAGCCGGTACAGCGCGTTCGCGGCCAGCACCGCGAACAGCACGGTGAGGGGCGCGCGCCGCCGCCAGACCAGGGGCAGCACGGAGAGCGTGCTGAGCCCGTACGCGGCCCAGGTCGCCGGCGGCGCCCCGGCCGCCCGCGGCACCACGAACGGCATGGTCATCGCGGCCTGGACCAGGAGCGCGACGCCGATGTCGACGAGCAGCGGGTTGGCCTCCGCCGACGCCCGGCCGCGCTCCCACCACCCCCGCACCTCCCCGCGCATCACTAGCCGACCCGCTGCATCGCCTTCTGGCGCCGTTCCGCCATCGCGGCCCCGGACTCGCGGCGGGCCATCCGGCGCAGGACGGACGGCGCGAGGAGCAGCCCGGCGACCGCCCAGGCACCCAGCGCGCCCGCTGTCTCCAGGTGCTGCCAGGAGGCGCCGATCTCCGCGACGACCGCTTCGGACGGCAGCAGCGCGGCCCGGAGACCGAGGCCGAGCCAGTACACGGGGAAGATCTGCGCGACGGTCTGGAGCCACTCGGGCAGCTCCGACAGGGGGGAGTAGATCCCGGAGATCACGACGAGTCCCATCACCGGGAACATCAGCAAAGCGACGGTGCGCGGACTGCTGACGAGTGAGCCGATGACGGCGCCGATCGGCAGGGTCGCCAGGAGACCCAGCGGGATCACCCACAGCAGCGTCAGCAGCGCTGCGCCGCCCTGCTGGGCAACCCCGTCCACCAGGAACACGCCGACGGCGAAGGGGAGGGCCATGGAGACGAGAGCCGTCCCCGACACCATGACGATCTTGCCGACCAGGTGGCCGACCATGCCGTGCGGCACGGCCTTGGCCCGCAGCAGGGTGCCGTCCTCGCGTTCGGTCGCCAGGAGCTGCGCCGTGGTCGTCATCCCGGTGAACGCGAGCGTCATGCCCAGCACGCTCGGCAGAATGAACGCGCCGGCCGAGATGCCGGCGCCCTTCAGCGGGTCGTCCCCGGCCAGGAACAGCGGCACCATGACCAGGACCGTCCAGAGCACGTAACCGAATACGTCCTGGCCGGTGGTGAAGGTCTGCCGGAGCTCCGTCCAGCCGCGCCGTACTCCTACTCCCGCCGCGTACCACACCGGACTCATCGCGCTTCCTCCCCGAAGGCCTGTGCGGCCGCCCGCTCCTCGGGGACGCTCCCCGCCTCCAGCTCCCGCACCATCGTCAGGTAGGTGTCCTCCAGGCTCGCCCGGCGCACCTCCAGCCCCCCGATCGCGTCGCCGTGTTCCTCGAACAGCCGGCGGACGAACCGGGTGGGCTCGGGCGTCGACTCCTCGAAGGGCCGCCCGTCCCGCGTCCAGCGCACGGTGGCCTCGGCCGATGCCTGCCGGGACAGCTCCTCGGCCGGGCCGTCGGCCACGATCCGGCCACCGGCCAGGATGAGGATCCGGTCGGCGAGCTTCTCGGCCTCGGCGAGGTCGTGCGTGGTCAGCAGAACGGTGGTGTTCTCGTCCGCGAGCCCGCGGACCAGGCCGTGGAACTCGTTCCTGGCCTCCGGGTCCAGACCCGCCGTCGGCTCGTCCAGGAACAGCAGCTCGGGCCTGCCCACGATGCCGACGGCGACGTCGAAACGCCTGCGCTGTCCGCCGGACAGGGTTCCGACCCGTTTGTCCGCCTGCTCGCTCAGCCCCACGGCGGCGATGAGCTCGTCGACGTCCCACGGCCGCCGTACGAGGTCGGTGGAGTACGGGGCGTAGTACGAGCCGAGATGGGCCAGCAGCTCCCGCACCCGCCACTTGCCGTGGTCGCGCCAGGACTGCAACACGATGCCCAGGCGCGCACGCCACCGCTCGTCCCCGCGAGCCGGATCGGTGCCGAGGACGCTCACGTCACCGGCCGAGCGCATCCGGAAGCCTTCCAGGACTTCGATCGTGGTCGTCTTGCCCGCGCCGTTCGGGCCGAGCAGCACGACGACCTCACCTCGCCGGGCCGTGAAGCCGACGCCCTTCAGGACGTCCTGGCTGCGGTAGCGCATCCGCAGGTCCCGTACGTCGATAACCCTGTCGGTCTCCCGCGGTGGGCTGCTCCCGGCCTCGGATAAGGCGTGAGCGCTTGTCATCGGTGTTCCCCCCGGTCCGTCTGACGCCAGCAGCCGTTCGGGCCGCCTCGGGCGAACACATTACCGAAGGGTTCAGCACCGGCCGGGGCTCCGCGCCCCGGCTAGCCCTTCCCGCCCCCCGGCACCCCCTCCGCCCCGTACAGCCTGGCCGACGCGTCGACATGGGCCAGGCGGCGCAGTGCGCTGAACACGGCCTCGCCCAGGACGGTGCCGATGACCACGCCCTCCACCATGTCCTCGAGGGCGACCCGCCGGTCCACGTACGCGAGGTCGGCCTGGGCGACCTGTTCGGCGGCCTCGGCGTACGTGTCGAGGAGTTCGGCGAAGGAGCCGTGGCCCAGCCGGGTCAGGGCGGCCAGGGCTCTGGCGAGGTCGTCGGCGGCGGGGTTCGACTCGTGGGCGTGCCAGCCGCGCCGGGAGATGAGGCCGGCCACGGTGGTGCGGGCGGCCGCGGTTTCGGTGTCGTCGTGGCCGGCGGGCGTGCCGCCCACGCGGTCGGCCGCCGCGCCGAGCACCTTGTGCAGCGGACGCTCCGGATCGTCGACGGCCGCCAGTACCTCCCCGATCTCCGCCACCTTCATGCCGCCGACGTCGAGCAGGGCACGGATCAGCCGGAGCCGGCGTTCGTGTGTCTCGTCGTAACTCGCCTGGTTACGGCTGGTCAGCTCGCCCGCGGGGAGCAGCCCTTCGCGGACGTAGTACTTGATCGTCGGCACCGGCACCCCGGTCTTCCGGCTCAACTCTCCGATGCGCAACGCCGGTTCACTCCTCGAGATTCGCCCTGCCCGTGGTGGCGCCGGCCCTTGCCGACCCGGCACCAATCATAGATAGTGGGGCTATCGGATAGTGGATAGTGCCGATATCCATTCGGTCCTGTCCGCTGGTGTCTAACTCAGGGGTGGGCATGGTGTTGTTACGTACGTCCTGGCATCGGCCGCTGGTGGTGTTCTCGGCCGCGATGGCTCTCACGGCGGTCGTGTCCGCGGTGGGGCTCGTCGTCGACGACCGCGTCCTCGTGGGGGCGCCGATCTGGGCCAAGCCGTTCAAGTTCGCGGTGTCGTTCGTGGCGTACAGCCTGTCGCTCGCCTGGATGCTGTCGCTGCTCCCCGACCGGCGGCGCGTGGGCTGGTGGGCGGGGACCGTCGTCGCGCTGGCGAGCCTCATCGAGATGGTGATCATCACCGGGCAGGTCGTACGCGGCAAGCGCAGCCACTTCAACCACGAAACACCGTTCGACGAGGCGCTGTTCAACGCGATGGCCGTCACGGTCGTCGTCCTGTGGGCCGGCACGCTCGTCGTCGCCGTGGTTCTGCTCCGCGCCCGGATCGCCGACCGGGCGTCCGCCTGGGCGATGCGCTCCGGGATCCTGCTGGCACTGGCCGGGGCCGCCGTCGGCTTCCTGATGACCCAGCCCGCGCCGGGGCAGGAGCGCGGTGTCTCCAAGGTGGTCGGCGCGCACAGCGTGGGCGTGCCGGACGGGGGTCCCTCGATGCCGCTGACCGGCTGGTCCACGACCGGCGGTGATCTGCGCATCCCGCACTTCTTCGGCATGCACGCGCTGCAACTCCTGCCGCTGCTGCTCATGGTGCTGACCGTCCTCGCACCGCGCTTCGCCCGTCTCGCCGACGAACGGGTCCGGCTGCGTCTCGTGCTGGTCGCCTCGGGTGCGTACGCCGCCGTCTTCGCGCTGGTCCTCTGGCAGGCGTTGCGCGGCCAGCCGCTGATGCGTCCGGACGGGGCGACCCTGGGGGCGGCCGGGCTGATCCTGCTCGCCGTCGCGCTCGGGGCGTACGGGGCCCTGCGGACGGGCCGGGACTCTTCTCCGCACGGGGCGACGGACGCGACCGGTGCTCCCGCCTCGAAGGACCTCGTGTCATGACCGGTTTCCTCTTCGAGCTCTCCTTCCTCCTGGCCGCGCCCGTCTGGCTGCTCATGATCTTCGCGCCGGCGTGGGGGCCGACCGCTCGCATCGCCGGGTCACCGCTGACCGTGCTGCCGGTGCTCTTCGTGTATGTCGCGCTCGCGGTACCGGTGTTCCCCGAGCTGTGGACCGCGGTCAGCAGTCCGGATCTCGGCAGCTTCCGCGAGCTGACGGCCCTCCCGGACGGTGCCGGTGCCGTCTGGGCGCAGGTCATCGCCTGGGACCTGCTGATCGGGCAGTGGATGTACCGGGAGGGCCGGCGGCTGGAGGTCTCCGCCCTGCTGATGGGACCGCTGCTGGTTCTCACGGTCCTGCTGTCGCCGTTCGGGCTGCTGGCGTTCCTGGGGGTGCGTGCGGTGAAGGCGCGGCGGGCGGGGGCGAGGCCCTCGACCGGCGCGCCGGTGCCCGGTCAGGCGCGCAGGTAGGCCAGGACCGCCAGTACGCGGCGGTGGTCGTCGGGGGCCGACGGGGGCAGGTCCAGTTTCTGGAGGATGCTCGCGATGTGCTTGGCGACGGCCGCGTCCGTGACGACCAGGCGGCGGGCGATCGCCGCGTTGGAGCGGCCCTCCGCCATGAGACCGAGGACCTCGCGTTCGCGGGGCGTGAGCCGGTCCAGGGGGTCGCGGCGGCGGGCGAGGAGCTGGCGTACGACCTCCGGGTCGACGACCGTCGCACCGGCGGCGACACGGGCGACGGCGTCGGCGAACTCCTCGACGTCGCCGATGCGTTCCTTCAGCAGGTAGCCCGTCCCGACGCTGCCGCCGCGGTCGTCCAGGAGTTCGTCGGCGAAGGTCTGCTCGACGTACTGGCTGAGCACGAGGACCGCCAGCCCGGGCTGCTCGGCCTGGAGCCGGCGGGCCGTGCGCAGGCCCTCGTCCGTCTGGCCCGGTGGCATGCGGACGTCGGTGATCACCAGGTCGGGGCGGTGCTCCCGGGCGGCGGCGAGCAGGGCCGGGCCGTCGCCCACGGCGGCGAGCACCCGGTGTCCGAAGCGCTCCAGCAGATGGACGAGACCTTCCCGCAGGAGGACGGCGTCCTCCGCGATCACCAGG
This sequence comes from Streptomyces sp. DH10, assembly GCF_029813805.1. Classification (NCBI taxonomy): domain Bacteria; kingdom Bacillati; phylum Actinomycetota; class Actinomycetes; order Kitasatosporales; family Streptomycetaceae; genus Streptomyces; species Streptomyces sp. DH10. The sequence goes on along the minus strand of NZ_JARVKU010000016.1, from coordinate 171,914 downwards.
CGGAGAGACTGGCGCATCAGGTCTCCGCTCTCAGGAGGACGGTCCGGCGCACGGGATCTCCGCTCTCAGCAGGGTGGGTCCACCGGGTGGGCTGGACAGGAGCATTCTGCCGCCGGCGGCGGCGATCCGGTCGGCGAGGCCGACGAGACCCGTGCCGCGAGCGGGGTCGGCGTCGCCGGAGCCGTTGTCCTCGATGTCGAGGCGGAGCACGCCGTCGCGGCAGCGGGCGCTGACGCGGCAGCGGTCGGCACCGCTGTGCCGGGCGATGTTGGTGAGGGCCTCGGCGGTCACGTAGTACGCCGTCTGCTCGACGGCGGCCGGCAGCCGGCCCGGGAGGTCGAGTTCGAGGTCGGCGGGGACCGGGCAGCGCCCGGCGATGTCCCGTGCGGCGGCGGGCAGTCCGCGCTCCGTCAGGATCTGCGGGTGGATGCCCCGGATCAGTTCCCGCAGCTCGGTGAGCGCCTCCTTGGCGAGGACGTGCGCCTCGCCGACCTGCCGCGCCGCCGCGCTGCCGGGCGGCAGATCGAGGGTGGCCAGGCCCAGCTTCATCGTGAGGGCGACGAGCCGCTGCTGGGCACCGTCGTGCAGGTCGCGTTCGATGCGGCGGCGTTCCGTCTCGAAGGCGTCGACGAGGCGGGCCCGGGACCGTACGACCTCGCGCAGTTCGCGGTCCTTCGGGAAGAGCACGGCACGGCCCACCGCCGCACGGACGGCGGCCCACGCCCCGATGGGATACGCGGCCACGGGCAGCAGCAGGGCGCCCGCGACCGGGCCCGCCACGGTCTGCCAGGGCAGGGCGGTGGGCTGGAAGGGCGTCAGGAGGAGGAAGCCCGGGATGCCGAGCGAGACCAGGGCCACGGCGAGGTCCATCCAGCCGACCGCCAGGACGGACACGGCTCCGTAACCGGCGGTGCGCGTACTGTGCCGCGGCCGCTGCCTGTCGCCACTGCCACCGCCGTCACCGCCGTCACCACCGTCTCCCCGGTCGACGAGAGCGAGGCGGCGGTGTTCCAGAGGACCGGCGAGGGCGACGGCGAAGACCACCAGCGCCCCCGCGCAGAGCACCCGGGCGAACGTGCCGACGGGCGCGGTGAGCAGCCCGGCCACACCGAGGTAGACAGCGGTCGCGAACACGCCGCCGGACAGGAGGTACCCCAGTGCGCGCCACGGCCACGCGGTACGGAGGAACCCCAACGGGCTGCGGGTGAGGGCCTCCAGGACCGTTCGAGGAGTGGTCACGCGGTCGACCGTAGCGGCGCCGGAGGGCGGAGGCAGTAGTGCCAGGTGGAGTATCGGCACTCGCCCAGGCGGCAATGTGCCGGGCGGTGTCCGCGTCGTTGCCTTGAGGGCATGACCACGACTCATACGACCAAGGCGCGCGGCACTTCGGCCGACCTGCCCGTCCGGCTCCGGTCGCTCACCAAGCGATACGGCACCGGCGACCGCGCCGTCACCGCACTCGACGACGTCACCCTGGACTTCGCGGCCGGGACGATGACGGCCGTCATGGGCCCGTCCGGCTCCGGAAAGTCCACCCTGCTGCACTGCGCGGCGGGCATCGACCGGCCGAGCGCCGGCGAGGTGCTGATCGGCGGTACGGAACTGGGCGGGCTGGACGAGAACGCCCTCACGGTGCTGCGCCGGGACCGGATCGGATTCGTCTTCCAGGCGTTCAACCTGGTCTCGGCCCTGACCGCCGCGCAGAACGTCGAACTGCCCCTGAGACTGGCCGGATCACGCCCCTCGGCGGACCAGGTGCACGCGGCACTCGCCGCGGTCGGGCTCGCGGACCGGCACGGACACCGGCCGAGCGAACTGTCCGGCGGCCAGCAGCAGCGTGTCGCGATCGCCCGGGCCATGATCGCCCGGCCCGCCGTCCTCTTCGCCGACGAGCCGACCGGCGCACTGGACAGCACCGCCTCCCGGGTCGTGCTGCGGCTGCTGCGGGACCTGGTGGACGGCCGTGGACAGACGGTCGTGATGGTGACGCACGACCCGGCTGCCGCGGCGTACGCGGACCGGGTGCTGCTGCTGGCCGACGGCCGGCTCGCGGACGAACTGCCGGGCGTCGAGGGCGCCGAGGCGATCGCGGCGCGGACGGCAGCCCTGGAGGTGCGGCCGTGATCAGCCTGGCGACAGCGAGAGAGCGGTGGACGTCCTTCCTGGGGTCCTTCGTGGCCGTGGCGGTGGGCGTCGCGGTCGTCACCATGAGCGCGCTGGTGCTGCTGTCGGACGGTACGGGAGTGCCGCAGCGGCTCGCGGGGGCGCCGGTGCTGGTGCGGAGCCCGGCGGGGGCGCCGGCCGCCGGGGTGTTCACGGAGAACCCGCCGTGGGCGCCGGAGCGCGCCGGGGAACTGCGGCGGGAGCTCGGCCGGCTGCCGGGGGTGGCCGCCGCGGTGGCCGACCGGTCCTTCTACGCGCAGGCGCCCGGCAGCGATCAGCGCGCGGGGGAGCGGCAGGGCCACCCCTGGTCGGCCGCGGCGCTCGCCGCGTACGGGCTGAGCGGGGGCAGACCGCCGGCGGCGGACGGCGAGATCGTCGTGGACGACTCCCTCGGGCACCGGCCGGGCGAGTCCCTCACGGTGCTGACGGCGCGCGGACCGCAGCGCTTCGTGGTGTCCGGCACGATCGACGGACCCGGCTACTACGTCACCGACCGGCGGGCCGCCGAACTGGCGGGCGGGGTACGGACCATCGGGCTGGTCCTCGAACCCGGCGCCGACCCCGCCCGCGTCGCGGCCGCCGCCCGGAACTCCGTCGGCGCCGACGGCACCGTCCTGACGGGCGCCTCCCGTGACGCTCTCGCGCCGAAGCAGGACGAGATGACCCGCTGGATCGGCGGCCAGGTGCTCACCGCCATGGCGCTGCTCTCCACGTTCGTCACCGTCTTCAACGTGTCGTCGACGTTCGCGTTCGCCGTCGCCCAGCGGCGCCGTGAGTTCGGCCTGTTGCGCACGATCGGCGCGACACCGCGGCAGGTGCGGCGGCTGGTGTACGGGGAGGCCCTGGCGGTGGGTGTCGCCGGCGCCGGGGCGGGGGCGGTCGCGGGAGTCGTCATGGCGCCCGCGATGACCGGGGTGCTGATCGACGCGGGCTTCCAGCCGGCCGGCTTCGAGGTCAGCCTCCGGTGGTGGGTACCGGCCGCCGCCTGGGCCCTGGGCGTGGCCGTGGCACTCGCCGGAGCGGGCGCGGCGGCGCGCCGGGCCTCCCGCGTGAAGCCGCTGGAGGCGATGCGGGAGGCCGCGGTGGACAGCCGGCCGATGACCCGCCGCCGGTGGGTGACGGGGCTGGTGGCGACGGGCCTGGGCGCGGCCTGCTCGGCGGGTACGGCCTTCGCGGGGGCCGACGCCATGGTGCTGCTGGTCCTGGGCACGGCCATGAGCCTGACGGCCGGACTCACCTTCCTGCTGCCGGTATTGACCCGGCCTGTGATCGGGGCGCTGACCCGGCCGCTCGCGCGGCGCCCCGGCGCCACCGCCGTGCTCGTGCGCGAGAACATGCTCACCTCGGTGCGCCGCACCTCCGCCACGATCGCCCCGGTGCTGGCGACCGTCGCCTTCGCCGTGCTGATCACCAGCGCCGTGCAGACCACCCAGAGCGCCGACACCACCCGGCAGGCCGCGGCCGTACGGGCCGAGGCGGCCGTCGTGCCCCGGGGCACACCGGGCCTGTCGGACGCCGTGGTCGACCGGGCCGGGGGCACGGCGCTGCTGTCGACGACGGTCTACGGCGGCGAGGGCAGGGCGCCCCTGTCGGCGGCCGGGGTGACGCCCGGGTTCGAGCGGACGTACCGGGTGCGGGCACCCCGCACGGGCACCGTCGTCGTCACCGCCGCCGTGGCCGCGGCGCACGGCTGGCGGGAGGGCCGTACCGCCACCCTCACCTTCGAGGACGGCCGCACCCGGCACCTGCGCGTGAGAGCCGTGCTGGACGACTCCATGCCGTACCAGGTGTTCCTGCCGCGTGAGCTGATACGCGCTCACGACCCGTCGGCCCTCGCGGACGTCGTCTACCGCACCACCGCCACACCGGCGCCGTCCCTCGCGGGACTCGGCGCCGAGGAGGTCCCGGTGGCGGTCCACGCGGCCTCGGACGACGCCGAGGACGACCGGCTGGTGTGGCTGTTCACCCTGATCCTCGTCGCCATCACGGCGGGCTACACCATGATCGCCGTCGCCTCCACCGTGCTGACGGCGACCGCCGGCCGGGTACGGGATCTCCGCGTGCTGCGCCTGTCCGGTGCGACACCGCGCCAGGTGCTGCTGACGCTCGCGGCCGAGACGTGCTGCGTCGTCGCCCTGGGTGCCGCCCTGGGCCTGGCGGTGGCCGCTCCCGCCCTGTTCGGCATGGCTCAAGGGTTGTGCCGGGAACTGGGGCTGCCGGTCGAGCTGTCGGTGGCCTGGCCCTGGGTCGCGGGTGTGGTGGCCGGATGTCTGCTGCTCGCCACGGCGGCCACCGTGCTCCCGGCCCGGGCCGCGCTGGCGCGGATGCGGCGGGCGTGACAGGACGGCCCGGGCCGGGAGGAACGGACGGTCAGCGTCGGACGACCGGGCGGAAGGCGTCCCGTACGCCGGACTTGGACGTCGAGACGAACTGGTCGCCCGGTCCCAGGTCGTACTGGTAGTACCTGTAGCGCAGCACACTCGGGCAGCTTCCGCCGCCGATCTGGACCGAGCGGGGGTCGAGGCGCTTGCCGGTGCGCAGTTCGTAGACCTTCAGGGGGATCTTGACCTTGTAGAAGGTCACTTGGTGGGGCAGGTACTTCGACCTGTCGTTCTCGTAGGAACAGGTCTCCACGGCGGCCCCGTTCTCCGCCGCGCCCGCGCAGACCACGAGCGCGGCCTTGGCCGGGTCGCCGGTGCGCCAGGAGCCGGGGAGCTTGCCGGTGTACTCGGAGTCGCCGAGGAACAGGGCGCGGTGGGTGCCCTTGCGGTACGGCGGGGCTTCGCTGTACTTCGCGGGCTCGGAGCAGTAGCCGGAGTCGGCGCTGTAGGTGTTCTCGACCAGGCCGCGCACGTGGTCCAGTTCGATGGCGAGGGTCGCCTTGCGCACGCCGTCGCGGGCCTCGTCCGCGCGGGTGTCGTCCGGGTAGGCGTCGAGGAGCCGCTGGTAGTGGGTCCGCGCCTGCTGCCAGGCGCCCTCGCTCATCAGATGGTCGCCGCATCCCACCAGGGCGGCGGGTTCCGTGCGTGCCGCCGCGTCGGCGGAGCGGTCCAGTACGTCGTGGCCGGTGCCGCGGTCGCGGAGCCAGGCGGTGAGGGCGGCGGTGTCGCAGGAGTCGTCGGTGGGCAGGCCGTCGAGGAAGGTGTCCAGGACCGTCCTGACGGTCTGCTCGTTGCCGGGCCGGCTGAGGACGCCGGCGAGCGTGCCGAAGCCCCGCCCCAGGTCCTCGGTGCTGCCGCTGCGGGCGGCGCGGGCCAGGGTGGCCGCCGCCCCGTCCAGCCGGCGGCACGCCTCCACCACCGCGTCGCCGGGTTCCACCACCGGCGCGCCCGCCAGGCGGTGGCCCCACCACACCTCGCCCTGCGCGGCGACGGCCGCCTCGCAGTCGCCGCCCTCGCGGGCCCCGGTCACGCGGTCCTCGATGCCGTACGCGTCGGCGCGGAGCAGTGCGGCGGTCAGTACCACCGCGAGCGCGAGGCCGAGCGTGCCCGCGCGCTGCCCGCGTCGTACGACGTGTTCCGGGCGGCGACGGGCCAGGAACCAGCCGTGGGCGATGCCGGCCGCCCACCACAGGAGCAGCAGGACCTCGTACCGGGTCTCGGCGGTCGAGGCGATGAGGTCGAGGAGCAGGGCCGTGCCGAGGACGGCGACGGCGGCCAGGCGCCACCGGCGCAGCAGCAGATAGCCGATGCCGAGCAGCGTGGCGTTGCCGAGGGCGACCGCCGCCGGGTCGGCGGGGGATGCCGGCGGGTCGGTGGGGGCCGGGGACCGCGGTGGGTCGTACGCGGGGTAGGTCATGTGGTGGTCACCGGTCATGCGGTGGTCACCCCCGGGTCCGGAGCGCGTACCGAGAAGTACCGGCGGCCCGTCTCGCCGCTCACCGTCCACAGCGCCGCCAGGTCCGCGAACGCGACCAGGAACGCGGGGAGGCTGGGTGCCCCGCCGGCCAGCGAACCGACGGAGGCGAGGACCATCCCCAGGGCCGCGAAGGACAGGCACACGATGAGCACCACACGGACCCAGAGGCGGCGGCCCCGCGCCAGGGCGACGCCGACGACCTGGAGTGCCGCCAGGCCCCAGCAGAACAGCGCCAGGAACCAGGCCAGGGCCATCGGCATGAGCAGGTCCTGCCCGTGGTCCAGCTTGCTCTGGTTCTCGTCGATGACCGCCCAGCCGCCGAAGACGTTGCCGAGCGCGTGTGCGCCGGCCAGGACGAGAACGAAGATCAGGGATTTCGGCATACGCGTCGTCGTGGAGTCCGGCATCACGGTCACCTCACGCCCTCGTCGTCCGGCAGGTCGTAGACCCGCGCCCAGTCCACTTCGTAGACGGCGCTCTGGAGGCCGTCCCCGTGGAAGTTGTCGAGCTGGATGGTCTGGTGCATCGACGGGGCGCACTGGACGCAGTCCCGGTCCGCGTTCGCGCCGCCGGAGAAGCGGAACCACTCCTCGCCGTCGATGAAGCCGCGCAGGTGGTCCGGGGTCCACTCGACGGCCACGTTGTGCCACCGCGACAGGTCCACACCGCAGGTGCGGGCGTGTTCCTGCTGCACGGGCACGTCCTGCGGGTGCGGGTAGTGCAGGAACGCCTCGGCGCACTTCTCGCCGGGGGCGCCGTTCTCCAGGTAGTCGTACTCGCCGTCCTCGGGGTGCTCGTTCGAGTCCGGCCACAGGATCAGCAGCGGGTGATACGGCCTGCCGTTGTCGGGGGCGGTGGCCCGGGAGCGCACGCGGGCCTCCCATCTGCCGTACTTCTGGCCGTACCGCGAGGCGATCCAGCCGGTGTCGCCGTCCGCCTCGCCGGTCATGCGCAGGATTCCGCCGACGACGCGGGTGTTGGCGTCGCAGCGGCGGCCGTTGCCGCTGTGGCCCGGCCAGCACTCGCCGGGACCGCCGCCCGCCAGGCGCCACTTGGCGCGGTCCGGTACGGCGGGCCCGGCCTCGGAGCCGTAGCCGAACTCGTCCGACCACGCGGAAAGCGGCTCGCCCCAGCCGTACAGCTCCGCCGCGGTGGTCGCCGAGTGGGGTGCCGCCGTCGCCGTGAGCGTCATCGTGAGCGCCGCCGCGCCCAGCCCCACGGCGAGGTGCCGGGTGCGATGTCGTGCGTGCATGGCTCTCCTCCAGCCTGTCGCGGGTGTGTGCGGACGTGGGCGCGGTCCGAGCCCTCCCCTCGCAGGGCTCGGACCGCGCAGCCGCCGGAAAACGGCCCGTCCCGGCCACGTCCTCGGGCCATTCGACCGCCGTGCGCCGTTGTTCGGCTGGCCACTCACCAGCACCGAACAACCCCGGGGCGCCAACCGGACCGAGTGGCCTGGAGGAAGCGTGAGGATCGGGTGAACTCCCGTGTCACGGCCGCCGATACGGCCGAAGGTCAGTCAAGGGCGTGCGAGGTGAGGGGGGCGGGTACGTGCCGGGACAGACAGGGCCGGGTCGCGCCGAGGGCGAGCTGGATCCGGACGCCGGGCCGGTGCAGCGGTTCGCCGCCGGGCTGCGTGCGCTGCGCGAGGCCGCGGGCAGGCCCACCTACCGGGAGATGGCCCGGCGGGCGCGGTACGGGGTGACCACCCTGTCGCAGGCGGCGGCGGGCAGGCAGCTGCCCACCCGCGCGGTGACGCTCGCCTACGTCAAGGCGTGCGGCGGCGACCTCGCCGAGTGGGAGCGGCGCTGGCGCGAGGCGTCTCAGGAGCTGGCCGCCGAGACGGCCGCCGAGGACACCGCCCGGCCGCCCTACCGCGGCCTGACCCGGTTCGAACCGGGCGACGCCGAACTGTTCTTCGGCCGTGACCGGCTCGTGGAGCGGCTCACCGAGCTGAACCGCAAGCACCGCTTCACCGCCGTCTTCGGCCCCTCCGGCAGCGGCAAGTCGTCGCTGCTGCGGGCGGGCCTGATCCCACGGCTGCGGGCGGCCGGCCACGACGACGTGCCGCCCGCGGCCGTACGGATCCTCACCCCCGGCGCCGACCCGCTGCGCACGCACGCCGAGCGGCTGGAACCCGTACCGGACACCGACGCCGACACCTGGCTGATCGTCGACCAGTTCGAGGAGTTGTACACCCTCGGCGCCGGCCCGGCCGACCGCGACACCTTCATCGACCGGCTCGTCGCCGCCACCGACGCCGACAGCAGACTGCGCGTCGTCATCGCGGTGCGGGCCGACTTCCTCGGCCGGTGCGCCGAACACCCCGGGCTCACCGCCGCGTTGCAGGACGCCACGCTGCTCGCCGGTCCGATGAGCCGGGCGGAACTGCGGGAGGCCGTCGTCCGCCCGGCCACCGCGGCAGGCCTGATCGTCGAACGCACCCTGACCGAGCGGCTCCTGGACGAGGTCGAGGACGCCCCCGGCGGACTGCCCCTGATGTCGCACGCCCTGCTGGAGACCTGGCGCCACCGCAGCGGCCGGGCCCTGACCGAGGCGGCGTACGAGGCGGCCGGCGGGCTGCACGGCGCCGTCGTACGGACGGCCGAGCAGGTGTACGGGGAACTGACGGAACAGCAGGCCGAGTTGGCGCGCCGGATCCTGCTGCGCCTAGTCGCGCCCGGCGACGGGGCCGCCGACACGCGCCGCCCCACCGACCACGCGGAGCTGGACTTCGGAGACCCCGCCGACACCCGGCTGGTCCTGGAACGGCTGGCCCGGGCCCGCCTCATCACCTTCGACGACGGCACCGCCGACCTCGCCCACGAGGCGCTCATCACCGCCTGGCCCCGCCTGCGTGCCTGGATCGACGCCGAACGCGACCGGCTGCGCGTCCACCGCGCCCTCTCCGAGGCGGCCCGCACCTGGCAGGACCTCGCGCAGGAGACCGCCGCGCTCTACGCCGGTTCCCGGCTGTCCGCCGCACGCGACGCCTTCCCGACGGACGGCGCGGCCCCCGGCAGTGACGAACTGACGCCGCTGGAGAGGCGGTTCCTCACCACCTCGCTCCGCCGCCGGCACCGCGCCGCGCTCCTGCGCCGCACGGTCGTGGCGGTACTCGCCGCGCTCGCCCTGCTCGCCACCGGCACCGCCGTCGTCGCCCTCCAGGCTCGCGCCACCGCGCAGGCCGAACGGGACGACGCCGTCTTCGGCGGGCTCACCGCCGAGGCCGACCGGGTCCGCGACACCCACGCCGGGCTTTCCGCCCGGCTCGACGTGGCCGCGTACCGCATGCGCTCCACCCCGGACCTGCGGACCCGGCTGGCCTCGGACGCGGGCCGGGTCCTGGCCACGCGGCTGGCCGGGCACGACGGCGTCGGCAGCTCCGTGGCGTACGCGCCCGACGGCCGCACCCTGGCCGGCGGCGGCCACGACGGCACGGTCCGGCTGTGGGACACCGGCGGCGGTCCCCTGGGCGAACCGCTGCGGTTCGGGACGGACCGGGTCGGAGCGGTCGCGTTCGCACCGGCGGGCCGCGACCTGCTGGCGGCCACCGGCGAAGGCGGCGTGATCCGCCTGTGGGACGTGCGCGACCGGGAGCACCCCCGCGCCCTCGGCCGCCCGCCGGCGAGCCACGGCGAGGAGAACATCGTCTCCGTCGCCTTCGCCCCCGACGGCCGCACCCTGGCCACCGCCGGCGACGACGGCACCGTACGCCTGTGGGACCTGACCGACCCGGCCCGCCCCGCGCCCCTCGGAAAGCCCGCCGCGGCCGACGACTCGGAGGACCGCAGCGTCCGCGCGGTCGCCTTCGCGCCGGACGGGAAGACCCTGGCGACGGCGGGCTACGACGGCACCGTCCGGATGTGGCGGTACGGCGGGAACGACGGGAACGGCGGGAACTTCGGAGACGGCGAGAACGGCGGGAAAAACGGGAACGACGGGAACGACGGGAACGACAGAGACGGTGAGAACGGCGGGAACGGCGGGAACGACGGCATCACACCGCTGGGCAAGCCCCTGCGCGCCCACACCGACCCGGTCTGGACCCTCGCCTTCTCGCCGGACGGGCGCACGCTGGCCACCGCCGGTTTCGACGAGACCGTACGGCTGTGGGACGTGTCGCGCCCGGCCCGGCCCACCTCGCTGGGCGAACCGCTCACCGGTCACACCGCGCCCGTCATGTCGGTCGCGTTCAGCCCCGACGGGGAGACCCTGGTGAGCGCCGGCGAGGACGACGCGCCCCTGCTGTGGAACGTGGCCAACCCCGCCTATCCCCAGCGGCTCGGGGAGCCGCTGACCGGGCACACGGAGCCCGTGTGGGAGGTCGCCTTCAGCCCCGACGGCCGTACCCTCGCCAGCACCGGCGCCGACGGCGGCGTGCTGCTCTGGCACCGGCCGCCGACCGTCCTCACCGACTTCACCAATCCGGTGACCGCCGTCGCCTACAGCCCCGACGGCCGCCTGCTCGCCGCCGCCAGCACCGACGACGGGCTGGTCCGCCTGTGGGACGTGCGCCGCCCGGACCGCCCGCGCCGGCTGCCGAGGCCGCTCCCCCATGAAGACCGGGTGCTGGCGGTCGCGTTCGCACCGGACGGCCGTACGGCGGTCAGCGGCTCCGCGGACGGCACCGTACGCCTGTGGGACCTCTCCGTGCCCGACCGCCCCGCCCCGCTCGGAGCGCCCCAGCGCGCACATGACGGGGAAGTGGGCGCCGTCGCGTTCGCGCCGGACGGCCGCACCCTGGCCACCGGCGGCACGGACGACACGGTTCGGCTGTGGGACGTACGGCGACCGGACCGGGCACGGCCGCTCGGCGCACCGCTGCGCGGCCACACGGACGCCGTCACCTCCGTGGCCTTCGCCCGGGGCGGCCGCCTCCTGGCCACCGGCGCCGAGGACGCCACGGCCCGCCTGTGGCACGTGGACGGCGACGGCACACGGGCCCGGCCCGCGGGCGCCGCCCTCACCGGACACGACGAGTCGGTCGAAGCGGTGGCCTTCGCCCCGGACGGGAGGACACTGGCGACGGGCAGCGACGACCGCACAGTGCGGCTGTGGGACGTGCGGGACGTCGAACGGCACGACCGGGCCCGCCCGTCGGGGGAGGAGCTGACCGGACACCGCGCGGCGGTCAGGGCCCTGTCCTTCGCCCCGGACGGCAAGACGCTGGCGACCGGCGGCGGCGACCACACCGTCCGCCTGTGGGACGTGTCCGACCCGGCCCGGGCCGAGCCGTCCGGCCAGGAACTCACCGGCCATCTCGACACCGTCACCACCGTCGCGTTCAGCCCGCGCGGCGACGCCCTCGCCTCCGCCGGCTACGACCTGACGGCCCGGGTGTGGACGCTGGACGAGGACCGCGCGGCGGAGTACGTCTGCGAGCACACCGGCGGGATCCTGACCCGGGCCGACTGGGAGGAGCATCTGCCGCAACTGCCCTACAGGCAGGCCTGCGCAGGGCGGTAGAGGTGCTCACTGGCGGGCGAACTTCAGCACGGCACCGTCCTTGTTGTGGGCGACGACGTTCGCTTTCAGGCCGTTTCCGAACCCCGCCTCACCGCCCGCGCCTCCGAACTGCATCACGCCGCCCCCCGACTGGAAGGTGATGGAGTCGTCAGCCACGATGACGTGCACCTTCGTGCCCTTCGCCGTGATGTCCGCCGTAGACGTCACCAGGACCTCGCACGCACCGTCCGAGCAGGCCTGGTAATTCTTCCCGTCCGCCGCCTTGGGCAGCGGGCCGGTGGGGCCGGGCGCGGCCGGGTCCCCCTCCCCGGACGACTCGCCGGGCTTCCAGCCCGGCGCGCACTGCTCGGCCTGTTCATACGCCGCCGCGAGGCGCGGAATTCTCTTGGCCAGCGCGGGCAGGTCCGGCTGGGGCGGGGTGAGGGACTGCACCCGCTTGTCGACGTCCGCGACAGTGCTCTCGGCGTACTCGAGGCCCACCGCCGGTGACTGTGCTTCGAGCTCGTTCGCGACACTCCTCACCTTCTTCCGCAGGGCGTCGCGCAGCCGGTCGGCCGCGGGAACGCCCGACGGACCGAGGGCCTCCAGGCCGTCGGCCACGGTCTCCACGTCCGCCGGTGTCGAGGAGAGATAACTGAGGGCGCGGGCGTGGGCGAGCATCCCGGTCTCGTCGTCCGAGTCCCGGATCTCCTTCAGGTCCGCGGCGCTCTCCTTCCGCAGGTTCTGAAGCGCGACCGTCGACTCGCACATGTCACCGGCCCACGCGACGAGTTCGGACGACTGCGACGGTGACGATGACGGCGACCGGGCGGGCTTCGGCTCGGCCGACGACCTGGCGGCCTTCCCGTCCGTCCCGCCCTCCCCGCACCCCGCGACGGCCAGTACCAGCCCGGCGACCACGACCGCGACGCCCCTGCTCCTGCCCATCCGATGACCCCTCTCCGTGCTGCGGCCCTTTCCGGCGAGCCCAGTTCAGCCGGGGCACGGATTGTTCGGCCACCCGGTCCGCCGCCCGAACAACGTGTCCGGGCGGTCGTCGGTGGCGGTTCCCGCCTCAGCTCACGGCGTCTTCGGAGTCCACGCCGCCACCAGCTCCAGGAGGCCGGGGAAGCGGGCGTCGAGGTCGGCCACGCGGACGTGGCTGCGGCGCTCCAGGCCGTACTGGCGCTGACGGGTGACACCGGCCTCGCGCAGGGCCTTGAAGTGGTGGGTGAGGGAGGACTTGGGGCGGTCCAGGCCGAACCAGCCGCAGGAGTGGTCGAACGCCTCCGACTCCAAGAGGAGCTTGCGCACGATCGTCAGACGCAGCGGGTCGCTCAGCGCGCCCAGCACCGTCTCCAGGCGCAGTTCCTCGACCGCCGGCTCGAGCAGCGGTTCCGGCAGGTTCTCCGGTTCCGGCAGCACCTTGATGACCGGCACGTCGTGAGCCGTCGCGGACATGGGCAGTTCCCTGTCATCCGAATTGCTTGTACGAGTTTCATCGTACTGCATGCTAGGTTCGAAAAAACTCGTACTGAGCTCGCCGGAGGGATCCCCATGTCGGAACGTCAGGCCGCACTCCGTACCCCCACCTGGTGGGTGTGGCTGGCGGCGTGGCCGGTCACCGCCGTCTTCGTGCTGTCCAACGCGGCGACCCCGCTGTACGTGCTGTGGCAGCGGGACATCGGGTTCTCCAGGGGCACCCTGACCGTCGTGTTCGCGTTCTACATCGTCGGCCTGCTCGGCTCGCTGCTCGTCTCGGGCGTCGTCTCCGACCGGCTGGGACGCAAGCCCGTGCTGCTGCCCGCGCTCGTCCTCGCACTCGCCGCCTGTGCGATCTTCGCGACCGCCACGACCGTCACCGCGCTGCTCATCGCCCGGCTGTTCACCGGGATCGCCGTCGGCGCCGTCGTCTCCGCGGGCATGGCCGCCGTGACGGACGTGGCGGGACCGGAGCGTCGGCGGCTGGCCGCCCTGCTCGCCTCCTGTGCGATGGTCTTCGGGGCCGGCCTCGGTCCGCTGCTCGCCGGCGTGCTGTCCGAGACGCTGCAGGCGCCCACGGTGACCGTCTTCGCCGTCGAGGCGGTGCTGCTGGTCACGGCCGTCCTCGCCGTGCTGCGCATGCCCGTACGGCGTCCCGTCGCGCCCGGTAAGGGCGCCTGGGCGCGGGTGCCAGGCGTGCCGCGCGGCAACGGCGTCCATCTCGCCCTGGGAATCGCGGTGTTCGCCCCCGGTATCACCGCCACGTCGTTCGTGCTGTCGCTCGGCCCCACCCTGCTGACCGAACTGCTCGGCACCACCAGCCGGATCGTCGCCGGAGCCATGGTGTTCGCCATGTTCCTCGCCGCCACCGGCGTGCAGTTCGCCGTGCGGAAGCTGCCGCGGCGCACCGTCCTGACCGCCGGCGCGATCAGCACCGCCCTCGGTATGGCCGCACTGATCGCCGCCGTGCCCGCCTCGTCCGTCGTCCTGCTCGTCGCCTCCGCCCTGCTCGCCGGGGCCGGCCAGGGCATGGGCCAGCTGGGCGGCCTCTCCCTGCTCAACTCCACCGTCCCGCCGCAGCGGCTCGCCGAGGCCAACGCCGCTCTGAACGTGGGCGGTTACCTCCCGGCGGGTCTCCTGCCGGTGTCCACCGGCTACCTCATGGACGCGGTGGGACCGCCCACCGGGGCGACCGTCTTCGGCACCGCCCTGACGGGCCTGGCCGTCGTCGGCGCGCTCTTCGTCCTCGTGGGCCACCGCCGGGTTCCCGAACCCGCCTGACCGTCAGGCGGCCGGTCCCCTTCCCGGCCCCTGGCGGTCGACGTCCCCACGGGGAGTCTCAGGTGCGGCTCGGCCCGTCCGAACAGTCGGGCGCCTCACAGTCTTCACGTGCTCCGCGTCCCACGGCACCGCCATCACCGGCGGTGCCGTGGGACGCCGGACGGCTCAGCCGAACAGGGCGTCGTACACGTCGCTCTGCCAGTACGTGACGAAGTTGGCGCTGTTGAAGTACACACCGCCGTTGGGCAGTGGCAGCGTCGCGCCCTTGCCGAGCGAGCCGTTCAGGTTCTTGTTCGAGAAGTCCACTCCCAGGGTCTTGGCGATGTGGCCCTCGTAGCCGTCGGGGCTGGAGGTCCCGATGCCGGCGTACCCGGACTCGCCGGGAGCCAGAGTCACCACGGCCTGAGGCTCGCTGGAGTCCAGCCACGGGACGGGGGCCTGGGCGTCGGCGCCGGCGGCCAGGTAGGGCGCGCCGTAGAGGTTGCAGGGCTTGGTGCCGGTGTTGGTGGCCGTCAGGAGCAGGGTGTTGATGGGCCGGGAGACCTTCTCGACGGTCAGCTTCGTGTTCGCCGCGGTGCAGTCGACGGTCGCGGCGGCCTTCTGCGGGGTGGCGGCGGAGGCCGTCTGGCCCGCGGCCTGGACACCGACGAGCGCGAAAGCGGCGGCGGCGACCAGGGAGGAGGCGGCCACGCGGGTGGTGAAGCGCTGTGCGATAGGCATGCGTTGAACTGCTTTCTCTGAGTTTCGAGTTTCCTGAGTTCCGGATTTCCGGAATGGAATCTCCCGGTTCATGGATGCCGGCCGTACAGATGTGCGGCCGAGACCGGAAGTTGAGATCGGCGTCACCGCCCTCGAAGGGGCGGCGTGCTTCGATGACCGAAGCTTGCGCCACGTTCCGTCCCACCCGCCATTCCCATCGGACCTTTTGGGACGCTGGGATGGCGGCACCGGCTCTGACCAGGGGTAACGCCCTCCTCGTGGGATGCGGAACGGGATGGAGGGCTGGTGGGGCCGGCTGAGGGGGCGCGCTGCGTGCGCCGCAGGTACCGGGATTTCCGAATTCCCGCATTCCGTAAGTGAATTGCCTGTCCGGTGTGATCCGTATTCCCTTCCGCCCCTGCTGGATCTTCCGTATTCGAAAGGGGGTGCGGGCAAGCTCAAATTGCGCCAAGCGGTGCGATCGCTGCTTTCAGGACTTTGTTCGCGGTAAAACCGCGAAATCGTTCCGGCATATATACGATCCCAAGCTATGACCGACTTACCTCGGGACGACTCGGCCACCCGTGCCCGCTGGCAGACCTGCCTCAGGCTCGCCCGCGAACTCCTCCTCGTCGGGCCGGACGGCACCGACCTCAAACTCGGCTATCTGCACACCCTGATAGACACGGGCCGCCTCGGCCCCACCACTCACCCGCGCAAGAAGATCCTCGTCATCGGCGCCGGCATCACCGGTCTCGTCGCCGGCCGGCTGCTCAAGGACGCCGGACACGACGTCACCATCCTGGAAGCGAACGCCAGCCGGGTCGGCGGACGCATCAAGACCTTCCGCTCCACCAAACACCACCAGCCCTTCGACGACCCGGCCCAGTACGCCGAGGCCGGGGCCATGCGGCTGCCCGACTTCCACCCGCTGGTCCTCGCCCTGGTCGACAAACTCGGGCTCGGCCGCCGCCAGTTCTACAACGTGGACGTGGTCCCCGGCACCGGCAGCGGCCCCGACGTCCCCGTGCCCCCGGTGACGTACACCTCCTTCACCGGCCGCACCTGGACCTACGGCGACGACAGCCCCGACTTCCGCGAACCCGACAAGCGCGGCAACTCCTGGATCCGCGCCAACCGCACCCAGGTGCGGCGCGCCGACTACGCCGCCGCCCCCGAGCGGATCAACGAGGGCTTCCACCTCACCGACGACGAAGTCCGCGCCCCCGTCGTGAAGATGGTCGACGACGCGCTGGAGAGCGTGCGCGACTACTACTCCGACATCGTCGACGGCAAGCGCGTCAACAAGCCCCTCGAGGAGTGGGTCGAGGGCTGGGCGCGGGTGGTCCGCGACTTCGACGGCTACTCGATGGGCGGCTTCCTGCGCGACCACGCCGGACTCAGCGACGAGGCGATCGAGGCCGTCGGAACGCTGGAGAACATGTCCTCGCGGCTGCATCTCTCGTTCTTCCACAGCTTCCTGAGCCGCAGCGACATCAACCCCGGCGTCCGCTACTGGGAGATACCCGGCGGCAGCTGGCGCCTGCCCCACGCGCTGCACCAGGGCCTGCGCGACGAGGTGCGGCTCGGCCACCGCATGATCCGCCTGGAGTACCACGACCCCAGCCGCGACACCGACCCCGAGGGCACCGGCGCCGTCGGGCCCGACGGGTGGGGCGTGGCCGTGCAGACCGTCACCGAGAACGATCCACAGGCCCCGCCGCGCCTGTGGACGGCCGACCTGGCGATCGTCACGATCCCGTTCTCCGCCCTGCGGTTCGTGGAGATCGTCCCGTCGATGTCGTACAAGAAGCGCCGGGCCGTCATCGAGACCCACTACGACCAGGCCACCAAGGTGCTGCTGGAGTTCAGCCACCGGTGGTGGGAGTTCACCGAGGACGACTGGCGCGACGAACTCGACCGCATCGCACCCGGCTTGTACGAGTACTACCGGCTGGGCGGCCAGGTGGACACCGACACCGACACCGCCCTCTCGCTCTCGGAGTCGGGCACCGACCTGCTGGCGGCCGCCGTCAAGGACAGCAGCGTCACCGAGGAGATGCGGCAGCTCAACAGCACCCTGCCGCTGCGCGGCCCCGCGCTCCGCCCCGCCACCCACTGCTTCGGAGGAGGCTCCGCCACCGACAACCCCAACCGGTTCATGTACTACCCGTCGCACCGGGTCGAGGGCAGCACCGGCGGCGTCGTGCTCGCCTCGTACTGCTGGTCCGACGACGCCGCCCGCTGGGACTCCATGCGCCCCGCGGAACGCTACGTCTACGCCCTGCGCAACCTCCAGGCCCTGCACGGCCGGCGTATCGAGGTGTTCTTCACCGGACGCGGCGCCACCAAGAGCTGGGCCCGCGACCCGTACGCCTTCGGCGAGGCCGCCATCTACACCGCGCACCAGATGACCAGCTTCCACCTGGACGTCTCCCGGCCCGAAGGCCCCGTGCACTTCGCCGGAGAGCACACCTCCCTCAAGCACGCCTGGATCGAGGGCGCCCTGGAGAGCGCCGTGCGTGCCGCCCTCGCCGTCCACCAGGCCCCGCCGGTCACCACCCCGGGCGCGGACCGGGACGGGGGCCACTGGTGATCGCGATCGAACCCGGGTGCACGGTCGCCCGCTACCTCGCCCTGCGCCTGGCCGAGCTGGGCATCACCCACCTCTTCGGCGTCCCCGGCAACCACCTCGGCCCGTTCCTGACGACCCTGCGGGCCGAGGGCGACATCGAGTGGGTCGGCACTCCCACCGAGGGCGGGGCGGGCCAGGCCGCCGACGCCTACGCCCGTATCCACGGTATCGGAGCGGCCGCGGTCACCTACAGCGTCGGCGCGTTCAACCTGCTCAACGCCTGCGGTGGCGCCTACGTCGAACAGGTCCCGCTCGTCGCCGTCAACGCCTCCCCGCCCTACGAGCAGTGGCAGAACTACAGGGCCGTCGGCCTGCTCACCTCGCACATGAGCCCCCGCCCGGAGAGCAACCTGGACGTCTACCGGCAGGTCACCGTGGACGCCCAGGTCATCTCCAACCCGGGCCTCGCCCCCGGCCAGATCGACGCCGCGCTCACCGCGTGCCTCTCCGAGCGCCGGCCGGTCTACCTGGAGGTCATGGAGGACCTCTGGGACGAGCCCTGCCCCGAGCCGCAGGCGCCGATCGTCCCCCGGGAGCGGCCGTTCAGCGCGCGCAACCAGCCCATGCTGGACAAGGCCGTGCAGGCGGTCCTCACCCTGGTCGAGGAGCACCCCGGCACGGACGGCAGGCCTCGCCCGATCATCTGGGCCGGCGAGGAGATCGACCGGTTCCGTCTCGGCGGGCAACTCACCGACCTGGTGGAGGCGACGGGCGTGCCGTTCTGCACCACCGTCGGCGCCAAGGCCGTCGTCGACGAGGACCTGCCGCAGTTCCACGGCGTCTACAACGGCGGCGCCAGCCACCCGGACGTGCACGCCGTGTTCAAGGACTGGGCCACTTGTCGCATCGGGCTCGGCGCCTGGTCCACATCGAAGAACCTCGGCGGGGAGCAGTGTGTCGGCGGCGACTGGGTGATGGTCGCGCACGGCGGCGTCAGCGTCGGCACCTCCTACTTCCCCGACGTCCAGCTCACACAGTTGCTGCCCGCCCTCCAGGACGCGCTGGTGAAGGCGTACGGCTCGGGGGGCCTGGCCGCCGACTACTACGCGGAGTCCTACGCCCACCACGGACCGCTCGGCGACCGCCCCGCGGCCCTCGGACACCACCGCGCCTCGCTCCGCGCCGCCGGTTCGGCAGCCCCGCACGGCGCCGGCCCACGCCTCACCTACGACGGCGTGTTCGACCGGATCAACCACTTCCTGAACCACGAGACGCGGGAGGACTGGACGGTCGTCTCCGACGCCGCGTTCTCCCTCATCGGCTCGATGAACCTGTCCCTGCCGGCGGGCGGCTTCCTCTCGCAGGTCAGCTGGCTGTCCATCGGCTGGTCGGTCGGCGCGGCCACCGGCGCCGCGTTCGCCCCCGAGCGCGGCGACGCCCGCCCGATGGTGTTCGTCGGTGACGGCGCCTTCCAGGAGACCTGCCAGGAACTCTCCACGCACACCAGGCACGGGCTGCGGTCGGTGGTGTTCGTCATGGACAACGGCCACTTCTACGGCGTCGAGCAGATGCTGGTGCATCCGCGGTACTACGCGGACGAGGACGCCGCCGACCCGGACTTCTACAACGTCCTCCACCCCTGGCACTACGACCGCCTCGCGGACGTCTTCGCCGGCAAGCACACCCCGGCGCACGGCGTCACCGTCGCGCACACCGCGGAACTCGACGACCTCCTGGGCCGCCTCACCGACCCGGCCGACCCGCTCAACGCCGGACCGCTCCTGGTCCGCGTCCGACTGCACCGCCACGACTACCCGCGGGCGATGGCATACAAGGTGCCGAAGCCCTCCCACACCAGGTGAGTCCCGTATTCGAAGGGGGCAAGACATGGCTGAACTCAACGTACTGATCTCGTTCGACGCGGCCACGATCGTCGAACAGAACCCGAACGCGTCACGCAACCCCGACGCGCCCACGCAGGTCGACCCGCGCCTGATCTACATGACCACCCGCCAGGACCACATCGTCGGCACGTCGGGCGCCGAGCTGAACCTGCGCGCCGAACCCGGGGACAGCATCAAGTGGCGGGAGACGACCCTGTCGCTCGGCAGCGAGTACAAGGCACTGCTCTACCGGTACGTGAGCAGCGACAGCCAGCACCGGCTCATCAGGACGCCGGAGATCGAGGTGGTCAGCGGCATCTACCCGCTGCCGAAGGAGGGAACCGAGGGCAGGCCGGAGTTCGAGACCCAGCGGTACCAGGACCACTACTGGCGCACGACCGTCAAACAGCCCGGCAAGGTCGTCTACCACTTCTACTTCCAGATCCTGGACCGTCACCGCCAGTTGAAGGGGTACTTCCAGTGGGACCCCTTCATCACCATCGAGGACTCCTGACCCACGCGCGGGCGGCGGTCACACCGACCGCCGCCCGCGCGAGCGGACGGAACCCCGCGGCCGGGTCCGCACGCCCTGCTCCGCCCGCATTCGCGCGGCAGTGGGGCAGTCCCCGGGTTGTTGTGAGGGAGTGGTGGAGCCGGCCGATCACGCGCTCGACCGCGTGCGAAGATCACGACGAGCGCGCGTTCGCGCGCCGCGTGGCACGGGGGTGCATTGCGTGAGCGGCCTGTCCTGGTTCCGGCTGCTCGCTGTTCGGTCGTTGCGGAAGACGGGCGTGTACCTCCGGCCCGCTGACACACCGCCCGCTATGCGAGCACGGAGGAACATGTGAAGTCACTGAAGCGACGGGGTCTCACCGTAACCACGGTCCTGGCCACGGCGGCCTTCGTCGCCGGGGCGTTCGGCGCCACCGCGGCGTCGGCCTCGACACAGAGCACCACCACGAAGGCCTCGACCCGCGCCTGCGCCGGAGGTGACTACGTCAAGGCACACGAGAGCGTGAAGATCCGCAAGTCGAAGAAGCTCAACTCCACCGCCCTGGGCCTGCTGCCCAAGGGCAAGAAGGCCAAGCTCCTGAAGTGCTCGGTCGACCTCGCCGGCACCTACTCGCTCTGCGGCTGGGACGACGACAACCGCTGGCACCACATCTCGTACCGGGGCATCAAGGGCTACGTGCCGCTCGCCTGCGTGGTCTAGGGAGCGTCTTGCCGCCCCCGGCGTGACGGCAGCGGTCCTGAGGGATCGTCGTCGGACGGTTGTGCGACGATCCCCGCGTGAATGATCTACGCGTGCGCCCGGCCACCGAGGCCGACCTGACCACCCTCGTCCGTCTCCGCGACGCCGCGGCTCGCTGGATGCTGGCCCGCGGTGTCACCGGGCAGTGGCGGCCGGGGGAGCTGGACGAGGAGCACTTCCTTCAGGTCATGGCACAGGGCGAGGCCTGGCTCGGGGAAGCCGGCGGGCGGATCCTGGGCGCGTGGGAGCTGTGGTGGGAGGACGAGGACGCCTGGGGGCCGCAGCCACCCGTGGCCGGGTACGTGCACCGGCTCATGGTGGACCGGAGCGCCGCCGCGCCCGGGACGGGGCGACGGCTGCTGGAGGCTGCGGAACGCCGGGTGGCCGAGGCCGGGCGAACCCGGGTCCGCCTGGACTGCCTGGCGGGGAACGCGCAGCTCAACGCCTATTACGGGCAGGCCGGTTACCGGGTCGTGGGCCACAAGGAAGGCAAGCCGCAGCCGTGCGGGACGCCCAAGTCGTTCACCCTGCTGGAGAAGGAACTCTCCGGTCCCGCAGCCCCGGGGACCTCCACCCACAGCGGTTAGGGTGAACCGCGTGGAGCTCCTGCACCTGCGCTATTTCGTCGCCGTCGCCCAAGAACTGAACTTCTCCACCGCGGCCCGCAAACTGCACATGGCGGCGTCACCGCTGAGCAGGCGGATCAAGGACCTCGAGAACGAACTCGGACACCGGCTGTTCGACCGCGACACCCATCATGTGCGACTCACCCCGGCCGGCAGCGCGCTGCTGCCGATCGCCCGCGGGGTCCTGGAGCAGGTCGACTCCATCCAGTGGCGGCTGGACGAGACGGCCCGGCCGCGGCGGACCACCCTGCTGCTCGGCGTCCCCAGCGGCATCCATCCGGACCTGCGTGCACGGATGGACGCCCTCGCCGAACGGGTCGGCGACCGGTTCGAGATCAAACGCTGGCCGGGCGGCACCGAGCGTCTGGTCGACGCCGTGTGCGACGGCAGACTGGCGCTCACCCTGGCCCGGCTCCCGGTCGGCGGCGACCCGGCCCTGGAGCAGCTGCCGGTGATGTCGGAGCGGCTCGGCGCGGTCGTGCCGAGGGACCGGTTCGCCGGGCGGGAGTCGATCGCCCTGGCGGAACTGTCCGGGCTCGCCTACGCGGGCTCGCCCACGGCCGTGACCAACGCCTATTTCCGCGGCCTCGACCAGCAACTGGCCGAACTCGGCATCAAGAAGCGTATCGAAATCGGCAGTGCGACATTCGACGGAGTTTCCGAGATAGTGTCCAGCGGCCTGGCGTTCTCCATTTCCATGCTGGATCCGCGAAGCCCCGTGCAGAATCACCGCCTCGACAATGTGACCGTCCTTCCCTTCTCGGATTTCCATCCCCACCTGGAGACCGGACTGCTGTGGCGCAAGGACCGTGCCAACGGCGGTGACCTGGAGGAAGTGGTCGCATCCGCCCGCGAGATCTTCGCCGAGCCGCTCCATACCTGACCCGCCCAAGCATTCGGAAAAGCATTCACCAAAGGCGGTATGACCACAGCGGTCATGCCGCCTTTCGTTAATCGGTCACTCCATTCGTTTCCGTCCTCCGCCTCCTCCTTGCTAATTTAGTTGTCAGATACACATACATGGTGAAGCGAGGAGTTGAAGGAAAAGCGATGACGGACATCACGGACACCGCCACCGGCCCCCTGGAGGGCATCCGCGTGATCGACCTGTCGACCGTGGTGATGGGCCCCTACGCGGCACAGATCCTCGGCGACCTGGGCGCCGACGTGATCAAGATCGAGTCGCCCGCCGACACCGTGCGCGTGGGCCACTACCGCACCACGCCGGGCATGACCCCGCTGAACCTCAACGTCAACCGCAACAAGCGCAGCGTGGCCCTCAACCTCAAGGACGACACGGACCGGGAGCGGGCGCTGCGGCTGATCGACACCGCCGACGTGCTGATCACCAACATGCGGCCGGGCGCACTGCACCGCCTCGGCCTGTCCCACGACGACATCGCCGCCCGCAACCCGGGCCTCGTCTACGC
The DNA here is from genome assembly GCF_029813805.1 of Streptomyces sp. DH10. NCBI lineage: Bacteria > Bacillati > Actinomycetota > Actinomycetes > Kitasatosporales > Streptomycetaceae > Streptomyces > Streptomyces sp. DH10. The sequence continues at coordinate 149,220 of NZ_JARVKU010000016.1, read as the reverse complement.
GCACGCCCAGGGCTTCCGCAGCGACTCGGACCGGGCGGGCAACGCCGCCTACGACGAGACCGTGCAGGCCGCGTCCGGCCTGGTCGACATCGCCGACCGCGCGCTGGGCGAGCCCGTCTACCTGCCGACCATCATCGGCGACAAGGTCTCCTCCCTGACCATCGCCTACAGCGTGCTCGCCGCCCTGCTCCACCGGAACAGGACCGGGCAGGGCCAGCTCGTCGAGATCCCGATGACGGACACCCTCATCGCGTTCAACCTGGTCGAGCACCTGGCCGGACACACCCACGTCCCCGAGACGGGCCCCACCGGCTTCGCCCTGTCGATGCTCAAGGGCCACAAGGCGGTGCGCACCAAGGACGGCCTGGCCTGCGTCATGCCGTACAACCCGCGGAACTACCGGGACTTCCTCACCGCCGCCGGACGCCCCGACCTCGCCGAGGACCCGCGTGTGAACGGGGACGCCATCGACAGCGCCGACCACGAGGACCTGGCCGCGCTCCTGGAGAGCTGCGCCCCGGCGCTGACCACCGAGGAGTGGGCGGAGGTGTGCGCCAAGCACAGCATCCCGATGGCCCCGGTGCTGGAACTGGACCGCGCCCACGAGGACCCCTACGTCCGCGACGGCCACCTGCTCGACACCGTCGAGCACCCGACCGAGGGCGCGGTCCGCACCATCGGCATCCCGCTGCGCTTCTCCGCCACCCCCGGCTCGATCCGCCGTCTGGCGCCGGTCGCCGGCCAGGACACCGAGGACGTCCTCGCCGAGCTCGACACCGCCGCCCGCTGACCATCACAGGAGGACAGCCATGAGCACCCCCACCACTCCCGTACGCACCGAGCGGATCGGCTCCACCCTGCTGATCACCCTCGACCGCCCCGAGGCCCGCAACGCCGTGAACGCCGCGGCCGCGGCCGGACTGGCCGCCGCACTGGACGAACTGGAGGCCGACCCCGAGCTGCGGGCCGGTGTCCTGACCGGCGAGGGCGGCACGTTCAGCGCCGGCATGGACCTCAAGGCCGCGCTGCGCGGCGAGTCGCCCGAGGTCGAAGGCCGCGGCTTCGGCGGCCTGACCGAGGCCGAGCCGGCCAAGCCCCTGATCGCCGCCGTGGAGGGCTACGCCATGGGCGGCGGCTTCGAACTGGCCCTGGCCTGTGACCTGATCGTCGCGGCCGAGGACGCCCGGTTCGGGCTGCCCGAGGTCAAGCGCGGGCTGATCGCGGCGGGCGGCGGCGTGATCCGGCTGCCCAAGCGCGTCCCGCACCACCTGGCCATGGAACTCCTGCTGACCGGCGAGCCCGTCGACGGCCGCCGCGCCGGCGACCTGGGCCTGGCCAACCGGGTCACGGCCACCGGCCAGGCCGTCGCCGAGGCGCTCCGGCTGGCCGAGCGGCTCGCGGGGAACGCCCCGCTCGCGCTCGCGGCCGTCAAGCGCGTCGTCCGCGCCGCCGGCGGGGCGCCCGACGCCGACGCCTTCGCCTTCCAGCGCGGGGAGATGAAGACCCTGATGGCCTCGGCGGACGTACGCGAGGGCATGACGGCCTTCGCCGAGCGCCGCCCCGCGCGGTGGACGGGACGGTGAGCCGCCATGCAGGCCGAGGACGTACGACAGCACCTCACCACCCCGCTCACCAGCCCGGCGTACGCGCCGACGGTCCCGCGGTTCACCGACCGTGAGTACCTCAACGTCGTCTACCGCACCGACCCCGACGCGCTGCGGGCCGTCGTCCCCGAACCGCTGCGGATCGGTGAACCCCTGGTCCGGTTCGAGGTCATGAAGATGGGCGACGTCAGCGGATACGGCCCCTACACGGAGGCCGGCCAGGCGATCCCCGTCAGCTTCGAGGGCGAGCACGGCGAGTACCTGCACGCCATGTACCTCGACAACTTCCCGGCGACCGCCTCCGGCCGCGAGGTCTCCGCCTACCCGAAGGTGCTCGGCTCGCCGTCGCTCACCGTCGACTCCGGCGCGCTCGTCGGCACCCTCGACCACGGCAGCCTGCGGGTCGCCACCGCGACCATGGGCTACAAGCACCACGAGCTGGACCGGCGCGAGGCCGAGGCACAGATCACCGTGCCGACGTTCATGCTCAAGACCATTCCGGGCTACGACGGGCTGCCGCGGGTGCAGGAACTCGTCCGCACGCGCATCACCGACGTCACCGTCAAGGAGGCGTGGACCGGCCCCGCCCGGCTCCAGCTGTTCCAGCACGTCCTCGCCCCGCTGGCCGACCTGCCGGTGCTGGGGATCGTGTCAGCCAGTCACCTCCTCACCGACCTGACGCTGTCCGGCGCCGAGCCGGTCCACGACTACCTGAAGGGAGCCGCGTCATGACCCGCACCTTCCGTACGGCCGCGGTGATCGGCGCCGGGACCATCGGACTGTCCTGGACGGCGCTGTTCGCCGCGCACGGCCTGACCGTCCGGGTGAGCGACCCGCGACCGGACCTCGCCAAGGCCGTGGACGAGGCCCTGGCGCGGTCCGCCCCGCAGCTGGCCGCCCGCGGCCTGGACGTGACGGGCCTCGCCGGCCGGGTGCACCTCGCCCCCGACGTCACCGAGGCGGTCCGGGACGCGGACGTCGTTCAGGAGAACGGCCCCGAGCGCGTCGAGTTCAAGCAGGACCTGTTCGTCACCCTGGCACGGGAGGCACCACACCACACCCTGCTGCTCAGCTCCTCGTCGGCCATCCCGTCGACCGAGTTCACCAAGGAGCTGGCGGACGACGACGCCGCCCGCGTCCTGATCGGCCACCCCTTCAACCCGCCGCACATCCTCCCGCTGGTCGAGATCGTGCCCGGCGAGCGCACCGGCGAGGACGCCGTGCGGGCCGCGGTGGACTTCTACACCTCGGTCGGCCGCACCCCGGTCGTCGAGCGCAAGGAGATCCCCGGCTTCGTCGGGAACCGGCTCCAGAACGCGCTCAGCCGCGAGGCCGTGTACCTCGTCGAGCAGGGCGTGGTGACACCCGAGGAGCTCGACACGGTGATGACCAACTCGCTGGGGCTGCGCTGGGCCACGGTCGGGCCGTTCCTCGGCTCGCACCTGGGCGGCGGACCCGGCGGCTACCGGCACATGGCCGAGCACATCGGCGCCTCGATGCAGCGGATGTGGGCGGACCTCGGCACCCCGTCCCAGAGGCACGACCAGCAGGAACGGCTCATCGCAGCCGTGGAACGGGCCTACGGCTCCGCCACGTACCCGGACCTCACCGGGACGCGCGACCGCAGGCAACTCGCTGTCCTGTCCGCCCTGGACAGCGCCGACAAGGAGGAGAACTGAGATGACCACCACGACGGAACCGCTCGAAGACCAGCTCGCCGCGGACTTCTACGCCTACGAGACGCTGCTGCCGGACGAGGAGCGCAAGATCCTCCTCAAGGCCCGCGCCCTCATGCGCGACGAGATCAAGCCTCTGGTCAACGCCAACTGGGCCAAGGGCGAGTTCCCCCGGGAACTCGTCGGCATCTTCCGCGACAGCGGCCTCGCCGGCCTGCCCTACGAGGGCTACGGCGAGCACCGCCCCGCCGTCTCCAACCTGCTCAGCGGCATGCTGGCGATGGAACTGAGCCGCACCGACGCCTCGGTGGCCACCTTCTTCGGCGTCCACAACGGACTCGCGATGTACTCCGTCCACTCCGGCGGCGATCAGGAACAGCGCGACCGCTGGCTCCCGGAGATGGCCGCGATGGACAAGATCGGCGCGTTCGCCATGACCGAGCCGCTCGGCGGCTCCGACGTCGCGGGCGGCATGCGCACCACGGCCAGGCGCGAGGGCGACACCTGGGTCCTGAACGGCGCCAAGAAGTGGATCGGCAACGCGACCTTCGCCGACTACGTCGTGGTGTGGGCGCGGGACGCCGACGACAACCACGTCAAGGGCTTCGTCGTCGAGAAGGGCACACCCGGCTTCGAACCGGCGAAGATCGAGGGCAAGATCGCCTTCCGCATCGTCGAGAACGCCGAGATCACCCTGACCGACGTCCGGGTACCGGAGGCGAACCGCCTCCAGAACATCAACTCCTTCCGCGACGTCGCCGAGATCCTGCGCGCCACCCGCAGCGGGGTGGCCTGGCAGGCGCTGGGCGTCATGGCCGGCGCCTACGAACTGGCCCTCGACTACGCCCGCGAGCGCCGTCAGTTCGGCAGCCCGATCGGCGGTTTCCAGCTCGTGCAGGACCTGCTGGTCAAGAGCCTGGGCGACATCACCGCGTCGTGGGGCATGCTGGCGCAGCTCGCCCGGTTGCAGGACGCCGGCGTCTTCCGCGACGAACACTCCGCCCTGGCCAAGGCGTTCGTCACCGCGCGGATGCGGGAGGTCGTGGCCCGGAGCCGGGAGATCTTCGGCGGCAACGGAATCCTCCTGGACCACGACATCGCCAGGTTCTTCGCCGACGCCGAGGCGATCTACTCCTTCGAGGGCACCCGCGAGATGAACACCCTGATCGTCGGCAAGGCGATCACGGGCCAGAGCGCCTTCGTGTGACGCCCCGCCGCCGGGACACGACCCGGTGCGGCTGGACCGGCCGGTCCGGACGAAGCAACCCCAGGTCTTGGACCTGGGGTTTCGTCATGCCCGGCGGCGTCGCCCGACTGTCCGGTTCGAGTGTTTCACTGAACAGCTGTGAGTGGGACCCTGACGAGCACCCTCGGGGAAGGAAGCACCGGCATGATCGAGTGGAGACCGCTGGGCACCGGAGCCAGGCCCGTTCCGAGGCCCGTGGCGACACCGCTGGTGTGGGCCGGGGCGTTCGGCGGCGCGCTGGTGCTGGTGGCAGTCCTCAACGCCGTGGTGGGGACCGGCCGTCCGGGACTGGCCCTGCTCGCGCTGTCCCTGCTGGCCGCGGTGCTCGGCCTGTGCGCGCGCTTCGCGGCGGCCCCCGGCACGGCCGTCCTGTGCTGGCTGTTCCTCAACGGCTTCGCCATCCCGCCCGCGGGCACCCTCACCTGGGCCGGCCCCCGGGACACCACATGGCTGGCCTGCCTGCTCACCGCCACGCTCGTGGGCACGGCCCTGGCCCGCCTCGCCCACGCCCGCGCGGCCTACCGCCGCCTGGCACCCGGGCGGGGCGACGGACCGTCCGGCTCCTGACCTCCGGTTCCGCCGCCCCGGGCCGACGGGTGGCCCGAACCACCCGCCGCCTACCCCTCGTTACGGCTCACCCCACCGGTCGCTGCCACCACGCGGCCGTCGCGTCGCGCAGGGTGTTGGTGCCGCAGTGCACCTCGCCCATGCCGAGGTGGTACGTGTACCAGTCGTCGATGTACGACACCTTCAGGCCGACCCGCTGGTAAGCGGCGGTGACGGCCTGCGTGAAGATGTCCTTGCCGCCGATGACGGGTCCCCACTGGCGCGGGGCGAGGTAGCGGTCGCGTCCCAGGAGCACGCCGTTGACCGCTCCGGGAACGTACGCGCTGGTCATCACCGTCGCCGCAGCCGCCGCACGCGAGCCGGCCGGGTTCTCGGCGAGCCACTTCTGCTGGCCGCGGTCCTTGAGGCTGTCCACGAGGTCGGAACCGGCGCCCATGCGCGTCAGACGCGGCACGGGAATCTCCTGGCCCTCGGCGGTCAGCGCCTCCGAGTCACGGGTGTACAGAGCGGGCACCCGCACGATCTCCGCGTCGGTGACCCCCGTCTCGCGCTTGAGGATCTCAAGGTTGGCGGCGATGCGCTGCGCCGCCATCTCGTTGTCGGCCACCAGGTGCTTGGAGGCGAGCGCCTGGTCGATGGTCTCCTTGGGCGCCGGACTGTCACTGCGGCCCGGGACGGAGAACATCTTCGTCTTGCCGTGGCCGTCGCGCTTGGCGTCGCGCAGTAGCTCCAGTCCCGCCTTCGGGTCGGCGACGCCCATGCGCCAGCCGCGGGGGGTGTCGGCGGGCAGGAACTGCACGAACTCGTCGACGTGCCCCACCCCCAGCCAGGAGGTGTCCATCAGCAGCGGGTCCTGCAACCCCTGCGACTTGAGCATCGTCCGCATCACCTTGGACGGCCGCGCCCCGCTGTCCTTGCGCTCGCCCATGATGATCCGCCCAGCCGGGAACGAGCGCCCGCCGTGCGCATAGGGCGGGATGGTCTCCAGGTTCCCCATGGAGTTGAGCGACCAGTCCTCGGGCTCGGCCGGGTCGTTCACCTGCACCACGCCGACGTCCCGGCCGCGCACCTTCTCGAACAGTTCCCGGCCCGCGTCCCGGTCCGGCTGGGCGGAACGCAGCATCACGCGCATCACGTGCCGCTGACCGCCCGGCCCGGTCATGCTGACGTAGGCCGGTTCGACGAAGTCCTGGGCCCAGGGGTCGGCGTACTTCGTGAAGGTGACCAGCGGCGCGGTGACCCCGGCGTTCTTGACCTCCTTCGCGAGTTCGGCGACGAACTTCTGCTGAAGACGGCTGTACTCGCCCTCGCCCTGGACCTCGGTGACCATCACCTGCTGGGTGTTCTGGAGGTGATGGTGGGTCAGCAGCGGCGCGACGCGCAGGGTGACGGCGTCGGAGGTGGACTTCTGCCCGGACGTCACCGTCAGCCGGACCACCGCCCGGCCGTCCCACTTCGCGCTGTCCCGGACGACGTCGGTGCCCTCGACGCCGAACTCCACACCGGACCGCAACTCGGCGCCGGTCAGGCGGGTCTTGGGCGTCACCGGGACCCACGTGCCGGAACGCTTGACGAAGAGGCGGGCGTGCTTGCCTCCCGTGGTGAACTTCAGACTGCCCTGGGCGTCCTTGCCCAGGCCCGGCATGGGGACGGAACGGACCCGGGCGAGGTCGGCGGCGTCCGCACTGCCGTTGACCTTCGTGTCGGTGCCGTCGTTGCAGGCGGCCAGCTTGGCGTCGGACAGCGGCTTGCCGCCCGGCCCGGTCACCGGGCACCGCTTGCTGTCGTCGTCGATGTTGGGCAGATAGACGGCTCCACGCCCGACGGACCAGCGGTCCTCGCCGTCCTTGTCGCTGCCACCGGTGACATCGACCCGTCCGTCGCGGTTCACATCCGCCCGCAGATCGGCGCGGCCGCCCGTATCGGCGGCGAAGGCGGAGCCGGCCGGCCCCGCCAGCACGGATCCCGCGGCGGCGAGAGCCAGGACGACGGACCCGGCCGGGTACAGGCGCGAAGGTCTACGTGTACGTATCCGCGTACGTGAACGCACAGCATGTTCCTCTCGGTTGGGGGGTTCGCTGTGCAAGAGGAGGAACAGCGGCTGTGCGTTCACTGCGTGGCCGGAGTTACTCCACTGCCGGCCGGACGGATCCGGGCGCCGAGCGGAAGGTCCGGCGGTAGGTGTCCGGAGGCACGCCGACCGTGCGGTTGAAGTGCCGGCGCAGCGTCGTGGCGGTGCCCATGCCGGTGGCCGCCGCGATGGCGTCGACCACGTCGTCGGTGGTCTCCAGCAACTCCTGGGCGCGGCGGATCCGCTGGGTCAGCAGCCATTGCAGCGCAGTGGTGCCGGTCACCGCCCTGAAGTGGCGGCCCAGATGGCGCGAGCTCATCCCCGCCCGGCGTGCCAGGTCCTCCACGGTGAGCGGCTGGTCGAGACGCTCGATCGCCCAGGGCAGCAGCGCGGCGAGCGGGTGGTCGTCGCGGCTGGGCACGGGTGCGGCGACGAACTGGGCCTGGCCACCGGCCCGGTGCGGCGGCACGACCAGGCGGCGGGCCACGGTGTTGGCGACGGACGAGCCGTGGTCGAGACGTACCAGGTGCAGGCACAGGTCCATCGCGGCGGCCTTGCCGGCCGAGGTCAGCACGCTGCCGTTGTCCACGTAGAGCACGTCCGGGTCGACCTCCACCCGTGGATACCGTGCGGCCAGCGCCTCGGTGTGCGCCCAGTGCGTGGTCGCTTGCCTACCGTCCAGCAGGCCGGCGGCGGCCAGCACGAACGCGCCCGTGCACAGGGAGGCCACACGCGCCCCCGCCTCGTGAGCCGCCCGCACGGCACCGACGAGCTCGGCGGGCGGTTCCACGTCGGTGTCCGCCCAGCCGGGCACGATCACGGTGTCCGCGTCCCGGAGGCCGTCGAGCCCCTGGTCGGCCTCCAGCCGGAACCGCCCGACCCGCACGGCGTCCACCCCGCAGACCCGGACGTCGTACCAGGGCACGCCCACGCCCACCGGGGCCGATCCGAACACCTCGTAGGCCATGGACAGTTCGAAGTGCAGCATGCCGTCGGTGACGGCGAGCGCGACAGTGGTCATGTCCGGAACTGTACGGGTCATGTCGTTCCGGACACTCACGCTGGGCGGCTCAGGGTGGCCAGGATGTAGGTAACAGCTCGCGGCGGACCGGATGACGTGAGCACTTGACGGGGGAGAACCCATGGGACCGGCAGAAACGATGATGCCGACGGTGACGGTATACGGCGCGTACGGCCACACGGGACGCTTCGTGGTGGCTGAACTGCGCGATCGCGGGTTCGTCCCGATCCTCGCCGGCCGCGACGCGGACAAACTGCGCGCGCTGGCGGCATCCATGCCCGACGTCGAAGCCCGCCCGGCATCGATCGACGACCCGGCGTCCCTCGACCGTGCCCTGGCCGGCGCGGCCGCCGTGATCAACTGCGCCGGTCCCTTCGCCCTGACCGCCGCGCCCGTGATCGAGGCCGCCCTGCGCGCCGGGATCCCGTACGTGGACGTGGCGGCCGAGATCGAGGCCAACGCCGACACGTTCGCGCACTTCGCGGACCGTGCCCGGCAGGCGGGAGCGGTGATCGTCCCCGCGATGGCCTTCTACGGCGGCCTGGGCGACCTCCTGACCACGGCCGCGATGGGCGACTGGACGACGGCCGACGAAGCGACCGTCGCGTACGGACTGAGCGGCTGGCACCCCACCCCCGGGACACGCACCGCGGGCACGGTCTCCCGCGAGCGGCGGTCCGGCCGACGCGTCCGCTACACGAACGGCCGGCTGGACTACCACGACACCGAGCCGACCCTTCTGAAGTGGCCCTTCCCCGACCCGATGGGCACCAGGGAGGTCATCGGCGACTTCACGATGGCCGACGTGGTCACCATCCCCAGCCACCTCGCCATCCCCGAGGTACGCACCCACATGACGACGGAAGCGGCCGGCGACCTCTCGTCCCCGGACACTCCGGCCCCGACGCCGACGGACGAGACCGGCCGCTCCGACCAGACCTTCCTCGTCGAAGCCGTCGTACGCTCCGGCGGTCACGAACGCCGCGCCGTGGCAACGGGCCAGGACATCTACGCCGTCACGGCACCGCTGGCGGTGGAGGCGGTCGACCGCATCCTCACGGGCCGCACGCACGCGGTAGGCGTGGCCTCCGCGGGCCGGATCTTCGACGCCGCGGACTTCCTCGGGGCGCTGGCGCCGCACATCACCTTCGAAGGGCCCCAGTGACGGACGGTGTCCCGACCGCTAGTGGTGCGACCTCACGGCGGTTCGCAGAGCTTCGAGCTCGGTTCGGGGAAACGGCCGGCCCCACTTGGACTCATAGGCCGCTTCGCCCTGCTCGTGATCGATCCGGTCGAAGGCCCGGACGGCGGATCGTGCGAGTGCCGTGATGGTGTGGCGGCCTGACCAGACAACTGCCCCCGTGCCGTCCGGAGCTTGGACGTCGTCAGCCAGGACCAGACGGACATCGACCACAGATCCGTCTCTGCGGAAGAACCACCGGTACACCTGCGGCTCTGCCTCCCACTCGGCGCGTGCTTCCTCCTCACCGAGGACGAGCCGGGCAACGGCATGGAGGAACTGCTCGGGTGCGTCAGTGATGTAAGAAGCGACGGCCTCGGCCTCGCCGTGATCATCAGCCACCTTGACGACGGCCCAGCCGTGACCGCCCAGCGTCCACGTGATCGCCAGAGACGACATCCCGCCCTCCTCCGGGGTGAGTCTAGGGACTCAGGCGCTCTGCGGCCGGGGCCGAGCGGTTTCCTGGCGTTGAGGCTGTCCGCGTCACCACCCCGTCAACAGCACATGGTTGAGCAGCAACGCCAGCACCACCTGCCCGGTGAGCCACGCACGCGGGTGGGACAGGAGCGCGCAGGACGGGAGGAGCCACAGCGCGAAGGGCAGCCAGATGCGTTCCGTTTCCGCCTTGCTCATGCCGGACAGGTCGGCGACCAGCAGGGCGAGGAGGGCGGCGGAGACGAGGAGTGCGAGGCGGGGCTCGGCAGCTCGGTGGGGCGGATCGGTGCGGCGGGAGAGCAGCGCCGCGCCCGTCCGGCGCAGGCCCGCCGCCGTCGCCAGGCCGGTGATGAGTACGGTGCAGGCGAGGTTGGCCCAGACCCAGTAGCCGTAGGGGCGGATGCCGCCCGCGCCTTGGTGGTAGCGCGTGACCAGCAGGTGGTACGCCTCCCACCAGTCGAACCCGGCGAGCGTGAACGCCGCCGGGACCACGGCCAGTCCGGCGAGCAGCGGCATCAGCAGGACGGGGCGTTCCCGGATGCCGTGCCGGCCGAGGAGCAGTACCGCCGCCGCGATCAGCGCGACGAGTGTGAGGCCGTAGGAGAGGTAGCAGGTCAGGCCGAAGAGGAGGCCGGACGCTCCCGACCACCACAGCGACCGTCTCGTGACCGCCAGGGCCAGCAGCGCCACCGCCCACGCCGCCACCGCCGCGAAGTACGCGTCGGCCGAGGTGCCCATCCACACCGCCGCCGGGGCCAGGACGAGGAAGGGGGCAGCCCTGCGCGCGAGGGTCTCGTCGGCCAGGGCGCGGATCGTGACCAGTACGGCGACGCAGGCCGTCGCCCCGACGGTGATGCACCACATGCCCGCCCAGCCGCCGCCCCGCAGCCCGATCCGGTCGAGCAGGACGAAGGTGAGGGTGGCGGCGGGTGGGTGGCCGGCGATGTGGGCGGGCCAGTTGTCGGGGGAGTCGAGCAGGATGTGCTGGGTGAAGTCCCGGAGCGCTGCCGGGATGTCGTCGAAGCGGTCGATGACCTGGAGGTACTCGTAGCGGGTGGTGAGGCGGCGCGCGATGCCCCGGTCCCAGCCGTCGATCAGGGCCAGGGAGAAGATCCACGCCGTGGCCGCGGCCCAGGTCACAGGGAGCAGCGTCCGCCAGGGGAGCCGGGCCGCGAGGGTGGGGCCGTACGCCACGGTGGCGATCGCCAGGAGTACGGCCGCCGGAGTGCCGGGGCCCAGGTGGGGGCCCCAGGACGCCAGCAGCGGGGGCCAGTCGACGAACAGGGTGCGGCTGGTGTCCTGGATGTGGCGGCCGACCAGGACGGCGGCCGTCACCAGCAGGGCAGCGGCCCCGACGGCGTACAGGTCGCGGCGCAGGTCACGGCGGAGGGAGCGGGTCACAGCGGAACGCTAGGCCGACAGGGCGGGCGCGGACCGCCGTCCGGGCCGGATGTCAGCGTTTCGTCATGGGTCGGGCACCCATTCCCGGGGTGTTCCGGGCCTACGGTCGGGCCATGCGAGACGACCCACGGCTTCCCTCCTCACCCGGCTTCTGGCGCAGCCCCCTGCGCGGCCCCCGGTTCACCTCGGTGCTGGGCCTCGTCCTGCTCGTCGGCATCACCGTGCTGTTCGTGACGGGGCTGGTCTCGTACGCCGCCTACAACCCGGGCCTGTCGCCGGTGAACGACAAGACCCCGGACAAGGGGATCCTCGGCTTCTACCTCTTCGCCTGGCCGACCAACCCGCACTGGCTGTACCGGCTCAACCAGGGCGTCCACGTCACGCTGGGCATCACCCTGATCCCCGTCCTGCTCGCCAAGCTGTGGTCCGTGATTCCGAGGCTGTTCGCGCTGCCGCCGGCCCGCTCGCTCGCGCACGCCCTGGAGCGGATCTCGCTGCTGCTCCTGGTGGGCGGTGCGCTGTTCGAGTTCGTGACCGGTGTGCTCAATGTCCAGCTCGACTATGTCTTCCCCGGCTCTTTCTACCCGCTGCACTTCTACGGAGCGTGGGTGTTCTTCGCCGCCTTCGTCGCCCACGCGCTGCTGAAGATGCCCACGGCGCTGCGCAATCTGCGGCACCTGCGGGAGGAGAGGAACGACCTCGTGACTCCCCGTCCCGCCGCGCCGACCGTCTCCCGCCGGGGTGCGCTGTGGTTCGTCGGGGGCGGCTCGCTGCTGCTGTTCGCGACGACGGTGGGACAGAACTTCGACGGGCTCCTGCGGCGCACCGCCCTCCTCGCACCGCACGGCGGCGGCGATCCCGGCAGCGGCCCGAACGGCTTCCAGATCAACAAGACCGCCGCGTCCAGGGGGATCAGCGGAGCCGAGACGAGCGACGAGGCATGGCGGCTCGTCGTGACGGGGCCCGCGGGCACGGTCCGTCTCAGCCGGGCCCAGCTCGCCGCACTCCCCCTGCACAGCTCGGCGTTGCCCATCGCCTGTGTGGAGGGCTGGTCGACGTCGGACCAGTGGTGGCGCGGGGTGCGGCTGCGCGATCTCGCGGCGCTCGTCGGCTACGACGCCGACGACCCGCCGGACGTGTTCGTCGAGTCCCTCCAGCGGCGCGGCGCCTTCCGGAGCGCGGCCCTGCGCGCCAACCAGGTGGCCGACCCGCGTTCCCTCCTCGCCCTGTACGTCAACGGCGAGGAACTGTCCCCCGACCACGGCTACCCGGCACGGATCATCGTGCCCGCGGCACCCGGCGTGCTGAACACCAAGTGGGTGGCCCGGATGACGTTCGGAGACCTGTGATGCGCCGACCGATGGGTAGGCCTGCGATGCGTCGGCCTGTGATGCGTCGTCGCCGGCCGAGCACTGCGCCTGTGACGCGCCGGCCGCGGATCCCCGTCGGGAGCCCCTTCCAGCTCCTCCTGCTCGGCTGCTCGCTCGCGCTCGCCGCCTACGCGGGCGTACGGCTGCTCGCCGGTGACTGGCTCGGCGTGGCGCTGTGGTTCGTGGGCGCGGCACTGCTGCACGACCTGGTGCTGCTGCCGTTGTACGCGGCCCTGGACCGGGCGGTCGTACGAGGGTTCGGGCCGCGCCGGGAGTGGGTGGGGTACGTGCGCGTACCGGCGGCCCTCTCCGGGCTGCTGCTCCTGGTGTGGTTCCCGCTGATCAGCGGGATGGTGGAGGGGCGCTACCGGTCCGCCACGGGGCTGCCGGCGGACGTGTTCCTCGCCCGCTGGCTGCTGATCACCGCCGTTCTCTTCGGCGGCTCGGCGCTGCTGCTGGCGGTGCGCCTGCTGCGGGTGCGCAGGGCGGCGAAGCGGCGTCCGTCGGACGTCCACTGACCGGCCCGGGTCCAGCCCCGGGCGTACCGGAGCAGAGCGGGCGTGCCGAGCCGCGCCCAGGGAAACGTATCGCCGGCACCGCGCGCGTCCGGGAGGCCGACGACCCGCACCTGGGCGCGTTCGTCGATGTCCACGGGCGCGGTCTCGGCGATCAGCAGGCCGCCGGGGCGCAGGAGCCCGGCCACCCGGTCCAGCAGGGCGCGCGGGTCGCCGCCGATGCCGATGTTGCCGTCCATGAGCAGGACGGTGTCCCAGCGGCCCTCGCCGGGCAGCGGCTCGAACACCGAGCGCCGCAGCGCCTGGCCTCCCGTCCGTACGGTGTGGTCGACGGCGGCGGCGCTGACGTCGATGCCGAGGACGGCCCGGCCCCGGGCGGCGAGTTCCGCCACCAGCCGCCCGGGCCCGCACCCGACGTCCAGTACGGCCCCCTCGCACCGGTCCAGCACGTCCCGGTCCACCGCATCGGCCCGGGCACACCAGCGCTCCACCTCCAGCGGCAGCAGCCAGCCGTCCGCACGCCGCAGGAACAGCGGCCCGTGACCGGCACGCAGGGCAGCGGCGTAGGGGTCGGCGGTCGCCCAGGCGACGGCGGTGGCGGGCGGGGCGCTCATCGGGACACGGCCGGGCGGGAGGCCGGTGTTATGCCAGGCGGGGAGTCGGGGGCCGGGCCGGACCGCCCACCACCCCACCCCCTCCCCGCACACCGGGCCAGCCGCGCCGCGAACCGCCCCTTCGGAGCCAGCGCGGCGACAGCGTGGGCGTCGGCCTCCGTGTCGACGTCGCGCAGCCGGGGCAGGTCGCGGACCCGCAGGCCCGCCGCGACGAGCCGGTCGCGCTGGACCGCCCCCGTAGCGGAGGTCGACATGGGCACGCCCCGCAGCAGGGCGGGGTCGGGGCGGCCCAGGCCGAGGGCCCAGAAGCCACCGTCCTCCGCCGGGCCGAACCATGCGTCGCAGCCGGCGAAGTCCACGGTGAGCAGCTCCGGCGTCACCTGCGGCGTGTCCATGCCGATGAGCAGGGCCGGGCCGGCACAGCGCGCGAAGGCGTGCGCCAGCCGCTCGTCGAGTCCGCCCGCGCACTGCGGCACGACGTCGAAGCCGGGCGGCAGCCACGGGCCGGGCTCCCCGTCGAGGACGAGGACCCTGCGGTCGGCCGGGGCCGCCGCGACCGCCTCCAGGGTGTCGGCGAGGGACGCCTCCGCGAGGGACGCGGCCTCCCGGGGCGTGAACGGCGGGGTGAGCCGGGTCTTGACCCGGCCGGGGCGCGGCTCCTTGGCGATGACGAGGAGTGCGGTCACCGTGCGCCCCTTCCGACGGCCGGAGTCTCTCCGGGGGCTTCGCCCAGCACGCGGCTCATGTCCCGTACGGCCTGCCAGGTGCCGCGCCACGTGCCCGTCACCTTCGAGGCCCCGGTGCGCGGCAGATACGGCACGTCGTGCTCGGCGATCCGCCAGCCGGCGTCGGCCGCGCGCACCACCATCTGGAGCGGATAGCCGCTGCGCCGGTCGGTGAGGGAGAGGGCGAGCAGCGGCTCGCGGCGGGCGGCGCGCAGGGGACCGAGGTCGTGCAGCCGCAGCCCGGTGCGGCGGCGCAGCATCCGCGCGAGCGCGAGGTTCCCGGCGCGGGCGTGTGCGGGCCACGCGCCCCGGCCCTGCGGGCGCCGCCGGCCGAGGACCAGGTCGGCCCGGCCGTCCCGTACCTCGCGCACGAAGGGCACGAGGAGCGAGGGGTCGAGGGAGGCGTCGCAGTCGCAGAAGCACACCACGTCGGCGGTGGCCGCGGTCAGCCCGGCGTGGCAGGCCGCGCCGAAGCCCCGGCGCGGCTCGTGCACGACGGTCGCGCCGAACGCGCGGGCGACCCGCTCGGAGCCGTCGGTGGAGCCGTTGTCGACGACGAGTGCGCGCCAGCCCGGCGGGATCCGTTCGAGCACCCAGGGCAGGGCCTCGGCCTCGTTCAGGCAGGGCAGCACCACGTCGACGTCGGAAGATGTCGTCGTCACGGTTTCACCCTACGAACGCGAACCAGGCATACCGGACTTCGGCTCCTTACGAAACGCGGACGTCGGCGGCCGAGGGGGCTTCCGGGCGGGCCACCGTCGGCCGTCCGGTGCGAGGCTGGAGCCATGCAGCAGCCCCATCAGCACGAGGAGAGCCGCGGGGACACCCCCGACGGGCCTCCGCGGGTCCTGGTCGTCGACGACGACCCGACCGTCGCCGAGGTCGTCGCCGGGTACCTGGACCGCGCCGGTTACGTCGTCGACCGCGCCGACGACGGCCCGGCCGCCCTCACCCGTGCCGCCGCGCACTGGCCGGACCTGGTCGTCCTCGACCTGATGCTGCCCGGGATGGACGGCCTGGAGGTGTGCCGGCGGATGCGCGGACAGGGGCCGGTCCCGGTCATCATGCTCACCGCGCGCGGCGACGAGGACGACCGCATCCTGGGCCTGGAGGTCGGCGCCGACGACTACGTCACCAAGCCCTTCAGCCCTCGCGAGCTGGTGCTGCGCGTGGAGTCGGTGCTGCGCCGCAGCCGGCCGGCCGTCCCCGGGCACCGGCTGGGAGCGGCCGGTCTGACCGTCGACCCGGAAGCGCGCCGGGCCACCAAGAACGGGGTCGAACTCGCCCTCACTCTCCGCGAGTTCGACCTGCTCTCCTTCCTCCTGCGGCACCCGGGGCGGGCCTTCGGCCGCGAGGACCTGATGCGCGAGGTGTGGGGGTGGGACTTCGGCGACCTGTCGACCGTCACGGTCCACGTCCGCCGGCTGCGCGGCAAGGTCGAGGACGACCCGGCCCGGCCGCGCCTGATCCAGACCGTGTGGGGCGTGGGCTACCGCTTCGACCCCACGGGAGAGGAGGCCGGATCGTGAACGACACCCTGCTCATCGCCCTGTACGCCTTCGCCGGCGCCGCGGCCACCGGCCTGGCCGGAGCCGGTGCGCTGCGGCTGATCCGGCGCCGTTCGCTCACCGCCTCGCTCGCCGTGGTCGCGGCGGTCGGGGTCGTCGCGATGCTCGCCGGCACGCTCGCCGTCGCCTGGGCGATGTTCCTGTCGCCGCACGACCTGTCCGTCGTCACGACCGTCGTCGCCATGGCGGCCGTCGTCTCCCTGGCCACCGCGCTGCTGCTGGGCCGCTGGGTCGTCGCCCGCAGCCGCGAACTCGCCGTGGCCGCACGCTCCTTCGGCGACGGCGGGGACTTCGCCGCCCCCGTCGGCCCGACGACCGCCGAACTGGACCACCTGAGCCGCGAACTGGCCGCCACCAGCGCCAGACTCGCCGAATCCCGGGAGCGGGAACGCGCGCTGGAGACCTCCCGGCGTGAACTCGTCGCCTGGATCTCGCACGATCTGCGCACCCCGCTGGCCGGCCTGCGCGCCATGTCGGAGGCCCTGGAGGACGGCGTCGCCGCGGACCCCGGCCGCTACCTGAAGCAGATCCGCACCGAGGTCGAACGCCTCAACGACATGGTCGGCGACCTCTTCGAGCTCTCCCGCATCCACGCCGGCGCGCTCGCCCTCGCCCCCAGCCGGATCTCCCTGTACGACCTGGTCGGCGACGCGCTGGCGGGAGCCGACCCGCTCGCCCGGGAACACGGGGTGCGGCTGGTGGGCGGCCGTATCGAGCCGGTGCCGGTGGAGGTGGACGGCAAGGAGATGAGCCGGGTACTGGGCAACCTGCTGGTCAACGCCATCCGCCGGACCCCGGCCGACGGCACGGTCGCCGTCACCGCGGAGCGCTCCACCGAGGGCGTGGTGCTGTCGGTGACGGACGGCTGCGGCGGCATCCCCGACGAGGACCTGCCGCGGGTCTTCGACACCGGCTGGCGCGGCACACACGCCCGGACGCCCCCGGCCGGCGCGGGCCTCGGCCTCGCCATCGTCCGGGGGATCGTGGAGGCGCACCAGGGCCGGGCCACCGTACGGAACATCCCCGGCGGCTGCCGTTTCGAGGTGGTGCTGCCCGCCGCCGCTTCGTAACACGGACAGCACCACCGGTCTTTCGCGGGCCGGACCCCGAATCCTGCGCGGGCCCGACCCGGGGTCTTGCGCGGGCCCGACCCCGGGTGTTGCGCGGGCCCGACCCCGGGTCTTGCGCGGGCCCGACCCCTGGCCTTCGCGGGCCGAACCCCCGGGTCTGCGCGGTCCAGACCCCCGGGTCTTTCGCGGGACGGCCCCCGGTCTTGTGCGGTCCCGACCCCCGGCCTTCGAGGGCCCGGCTCCTCAGCCTGTCGTGGGCCGGACCCCCGGTCCCTTGCGGTCCCGAGTCCCGAGTCCCTTGCGGTCCCAACTCCTGGTTCCTTGCGGTCCCGACTTCTGGTTCCTTGCGGTCCCGAGTCCTGGTCCCTCGCGGTCCCGGCCCCCGGTCCCTCGCGGTCCCGACCCCCGATCCCTCGCGGTCCCGACCCCCAGTCATTCGTGAGCCGGCCCCCCGGGGACATCGACGACTCCTACGCGCCCCGCATCCCGGCCCGCGCGAACTCCGCCATGCCCTCCTCGAATCCGGCCTCCGGCTTCCAGCCCAGCGCGTCCCGTAGTCGCGCGGAGTCGGCGGTGATGTGCCGTACGTCCCCGAGCCGGTACTCGCCGGTGACGACGGGCTCGGGCCCGCCGTACGCGGCGGCGAGGGCCCGGGCCATCTCGCCGACGGTGTGCGGGTCTCCGCTGCCGGTGTTGTACGCCGTGAGCACGCCCGGGGCGGCCTCCGCCTCCAGCGCCACGGCATTGGCCCGCGCCACGTCCCGGACGTGCACGAAGTCCCTGCGCTGCCGTCCGTCCTCGAACACGCGCGGTGCCTCGCCCCGGGCGAGCGCCGAGCGGAAGAAGGAGGCGACACCGGCGTAGGGGGTGTCGCGGGGCATGCCGGGCCCGTACACGTTGTGGTAGCGCAGCGACACCGCCGACCCGCCCGTGCAGCGGGCCCAGGCGGCGGCCAGGTGCTCCTGGGCCAGCTTGGTCGTCGCGTACACGTTCCGGGGATCGGCCGGGGCGTCCTCGCCGACCAGCCCGGGGACGAGGTCCGCCCCGCACACCGGGCACGGCGGCTCGAACCGTCCGGCGCCGAGGTCGGTGACGGCACGCGGACCGGGCCGTACGACCCCGTGCCGGGGGCACTCGTACCGCCCCTCCCCGTAGACCACCATCGACCCGGCCAGTACGAGACGCCGTACCCCCGCCTCCGCCATGGCGGCGAGCAGCACGGCCGTCCCTAGGTCGTTGTGCGAGACGTACTCCGCCGCGTCGGCGACCCCGTCGCCGAGCCCGACCTTCGCGGCCTGGTGGCACACGGCGTCCGCACCGGCCAGGGCACGTCCGACGGCGGCCGGGTCCCGCACATCGGCGCCGGCGTCGTCCCGCACGTCGAACACGACCGCCTCGTGCCCGCGCTCCCGCAGGGCGGCGACCACGTGGGACCCGATGAACCCGGCACCGCCGGTGACCAGTACGCGCATACGGCCACGCTAGGCCCGCGACCCGGCCGCACCACGGGACCGCGCTCGTACGTCACGACTCCGTAAGATCGCGCGCGGTCACAGCGACGCGGTCTCCGACGCGGTCGCCCACGCGAACCCGTCCGGGTCGGTGAAGGGCCCGGAGTCGCCGTTGACCGTGATCCGGTGCGATCCGGTGCCGTCGGGGGAGACGCCGACGAGCTTGGCCAGGCCACGGCGCTTGTAGAGCGCCAGCTTGACGGAGCCCGACCCGGTGTCGAACTCGACGTACTTGCTGCCGAAGCTCTTCGCCACGGGGATGCCGTGCTCGACGTAGAACCGCTTGCTGCCTGCCATGTCCTCGACTCCCAGCAGGAGCACGATCTCGTCGATCCGCCGGGTGGCCGGGCCGGTGTCCTTCTTCGACGACGACGCGATCTGCCAGATCGTCCCGTCGGGAGCCTGCACGACGCCCCCGTAGCCCCTCAGCGACTTGCCGGCGGGCTTCAGCGTCGTGGCGCCGGCGTCCACGGCGGCGTCGAAGAGGGCGTTGACGTCGGCCGGCTGGGACACCACGAGCGACAGCGTGAACCCGCGAAAGCCGGTCGTCGGCGCCTGTGAGGCCCGCACGCGTACCTGGTCGCCCAGTCCGAACGCGCTGGTGTAGAAGCGGTGGGCGGCGGTGGCGTCGTCCACTTCGAGGGTGACGGATGCGATGGAAGTCATGACGTTGACGCTAGGCGCCGCACGAGACCCGCGCTTCTCGAATCCTGACCGGAACGAGGTCGTCAGCGCACAGGCCGTCGTCCCGCGTGCCGGGACAGCCGTACCGCGAAGAAGATCACGTCGATGGCGAGAAGCACGATGCCGATGGCCAGGAGATAACCCAGGCCCTCCGCCGCCAGGCCGATGATTCCCAGTACGACGGCCACGAGGACGACCACAAGGAAGAGCGCCATCATCGCGGACCACCTCTCCTGTGCCACGCGTACCCACGGTCACCGGCGGGCGAGCCGGCGCTCGCCCCCCGCTCCCGGCCGGTACGTCATGCCGTAGTGCTGGAAGATCTGCTCCTCCCGCTCGGCCGGGAGAACGTCGTCCGTCCCGATCGACGGGGCTTTGCGCACCTGTCCCCTGGCGTGGGAGACCTTGACGTAACCCGGTCCGACCACGGCGTCGTCGAGGGGGACGAAGACCAGGCGCCGGCGGCCGGGCACCCCGGTGCGGACGGTGGCCATGGTCGGTTCGTCGGTGGCGGTGTCCACGTAGACGCCTTCGAGCATGCCGATCCTGTGCTGCTTCGGATCGACCACGTCATGGTCGCGCCATTCGCGGATGTCGGCTGAACGGATCATGCCGTACTCCCTGTCCGGTCCCGCCGTTTCACCCTACTCCGGCCCGGGCCGGAGTACCGTGGGGAGGATGAGGACTTTCCGTATGCCGGAATTCTGACCGGTTCCGGACCAGGCACGCCATCCGTCCTCTCATGGGCAGCCCGTGACCCGGCCGCGCATCCGCATCCAGGCCGAGCTGTCGTTCGGCGAGAGCTGGCACAACCTCCACCACGCCGACCCCACCACCGCCCGTCACGGCGTCGACCGGGGTCAAGTCGACCCCTCCGCCGCCTTCATCCGCCTCCTCGAACGCCTCGGCTGGGTGCACGACGTGCGCTGGCCGACCGCGGACCGGGTCGCGCCCCGTCCCGTCTGACACCGACCACCGGACCCCTCATGAAGTCGGCAGGAGCCCTCATGACCACCGCGCTACCGCCCCCGCTCCCCTCCCACCCGGTCCTGCGGCTGCGTCTCGCACCCCGCAGCGGCATGCCCCGGCCCATCGACGGGGCGTGGTGGCCCCGCTCCTACGACCTGCTCGCGGAACTCCCGTCGCTGCTCTCGGGGTTGCCGCGCACATGGGGCCACGTCACCAGCGTCACGGTCAACGGGGCGACGTGGCCGGCGGCCCCCGGCCGGATGCTCGTCTCCAACCAGGTCGTACGGCTGCACAGGGCCCTCGCGGCGTCCGCCCCGCACACCGTCGTCCTGCTCGCCCCCGGCCGGGGCCGCTGGGACCTGCTGGTGGTGCCGCCGGATACGACCGAGGAGGCGGCGGCACCGCTGATGGCGGCCGCGGCGAGCGATCTGGAGTGACCGCACCCGCCGGGCGCCGTCTCACTTCCGCTGGTGGCTGTCCTCCATGGACCGGCTGGTGTCCAGCCAGGACCGTGCCGGTTCCGCCGCGCGGCCGGTGTCCACGGTGAGGTCGAGGCGGGTTCCCCCGTCGGGGCCCGCCGGGTAGCTGCGCTGCTCGGTGGCGGCGAAGCAACGGCGGAGAACCTCCGCGACCCGCCGGGCGACCTCGGGCGAGGCCGCGATGATGCGGACCTCGGCGTGCTCGTCCGAGGGGGGTTCCGTGAACTGCATGGCGACCTCGGAGTTCGATGTCCCGGCGGGAGACGGGCCGGATCCCTCACTCTACTCCGGGCTCTCCGGCCGCCATCGGCCGGAGAGTACCGTGAGACGAGGAAGCCACCAGGCTTCCCGATGCCCGGCAGGATTTCCCCGGCAGGCAGGCGAGAGCGATGTCCGACTCCGACTCCCCGCGTGTGACCAGGCTCCTGCCGGACGCCGTCCACCAGGCCGTACGGCCCGGAACGGCCGTGGTACGGCTGGAGACGACCCACGAACGGCAGGGCGTGCTCGACGGGGCGTGGTGGCCGCGCTCCCGTGACATCGCCGCCGAACTCCCCGGCCTGATCAGCGCATTGACCGAGCACCTCGGGCCCGTCACCCGGGTCGGTCTGGACGCCGGTGCCTGGGAAGAGCTGCCGACGCGGATGACCATCGACGACCGTGTCGTCCACATCGACTCCTCCGCGGTCGGCGACGACACCGTCCTCATCACCCGGAGCGGGCAGGACCTCTTCTCCCTCCTCGTCGTCCCGCCGCACGCGACGCCCGACGCCGCGCGCGCCGCCATGGCCGAGGCCGTCCGCTCCGGCAGCGTTGCGCAGGCCGAACAGATCCTCGTCGACACCGGCACCGGGCATTCGAGCCCGAGCGCGACGGACGTCCCGAGCGCCTCCGGCGAATAGCCCCCGGATCCGTACGGCCCGCCGGGCCCGTCCGAGGAGTACGGTTGAGGTACCGAGGATTCTTCGCGCACCGGCTTCCAGGCTCGTGTCGTTTTCGGCGATCGAATATGCCGGGCCGGTCGCGGCCGTCCCGGGGCAGGGTTCGCGTCATGACTGCGACCATCTCCCACCCGCCGACGGCCGAAGCCGATGACCGGTCCTCCTCGTCCTCTCCGCGTCTGTCGCTCGCCGCCACCGGTTCCGCACCGGCTCTGCTGGACGGCGCCTGGTGGCCCCGCTCCCGCGATCTCGCGGCGGAACTCCCCTCCCTGACCGCCGTACTGGACCCGGTGTGGGGGCGGATCACCCGGGTCACGGTGAATCCCACCCACTGGCCGGTCGTCCCCCGCAAGGTGCCCGTCGCCGGGCGCGTGGTGAAGGTGGGCTGGTTCCGGTCCGAGCAGGACCCGCACGAACTGCTGCTGCTCTCGTACCGCGTGGGGCGCTGGAACCTCCTGGTGATCCCGCCGCAGACGGCTCCCGACTCGGCCGCCCGGCTGATGGCCGCCGCGAGCGACCCGCTCGGCACGTCGACCGGGAGCCGGCTGATGGAGGACGAGGCGCGCTCGCTGACGGAGTACGAGGCCGACCGGGCCGTGGAAGCGGTCTGGGACTCCGAAGGAGGACACGAGGCCGGTGACCCGGCAGCAGGTCCGCGGGTCCCGGCCGGGTCCGCCCCGGTGCCGTACCAGCCGATGGGAAGGTGAGAACAGTGGAGGCATTGGTGTTCGTGGCGGTGATCCTGGGGATGATCGTTCTCGGTGTGTTCCTCATCCACCAGCTGAACTCGCAGCACGACGACCGCATCGCCGCCTTCCACTACGGCCGTTCCGGGGTGCCTGTCGCGGGACCGGCTCCGTCCGGTCGGCGCAGGGCCCGCGGCCGCGGGCGGTTCTCCTGGCGCCGCTCCCGTGAGCAAGCCGAGTGAGCCCCGCCCTTCAGGCAGTCCCGACAGAGGAGCCATGCCCCTTCCGCAGCTGAACGTCCGCCGGCACGACCACACCACCCGCACGCTGATCGTCCTCGCAGGCGAGATCGACCTGGCCACGGCCCCGCTCGTGCACGCCGCGCTCGCCGCGTGCGTGCGGGACGGCGTCCGCACCACCGACGTCGATCTCACGGCGGTCACCTTCTGCGACGCCAGCGGGATCAACGCCTTCCTCGCGGCGTCCCGCCTCGCCACCGACGCCGGAATGACCCTCCGGCTGCACGGCCCGGCCCCGGCGATGGCCCGCATCATCGAGATGACCGGCTCCGCCTTCCTGCTCCACGAGCCCCTCACCGTCCGAACACCCTCACGCCGGTTTCCCGCCGCCACGAGGAGCACGGTGCGCGTGCGCGCCACCGGCCGGGGAGGGCACGGCCTTCCCCGGGTGTGCCTACGGCGTCCCCGTACCGCGTGAGGGGACGCGGTCGCGCAGGCGGTACTCGCTCGGGCTGATGCCGTGTTCCCGCTTGAACGCCGTACTGAAGGCGAAGGCGTTGGCGAACCCGACGCGGTCCGCCACCACGGCGAGCGTGACCTCCGGCTCGCGCAGCAGGTCGGCGGCCAGGGCGAGGCGCTGTTCCCGTAGGTAGGTCATGGGCGGCCGGCCGACCAGAGCGGTGAAGCGCCGTGCCAGGCCGGCCCGGGACACGCCGGTCCTCGCCGCCAGGGCCGGCAGGGTCCACGGGTGGGCGGGATCGCTGTGCAGCATGCGCAGGGCGGGGCCGACCACGGGGTCACTGTGGGCCCGGTACCAGGCGGGGACCTCGGCGCCGGGGCGGGTGAACCAGGCGCGCAGGGCGGTGATGAGCATCAGGTCCAGTGCCCGGTCCAGGAGGAGCTGCTGCCCGGGTTCCTCACGGGTGATCTCCTCGAAGGCGGACATGCTGAAGGGGCAGGTGCCCACGCTCGCGTCGATGACGGCGAGGGGCGGCAGCGCGGCGAGCAGCCGACTCGGGGTGCTGCTCTCCAGGGTGTGGAGCCCGCTGATCAGGAGCGTGTCACCGGCCCCTGCCGCGCCCCGGGCGCCGGTACCCGGAATCCGGGGGCGGTCCAGCTCCTGGCCCTGCGGGGTCGTGCAGCGGCCGCCGTGACGGATCACCACGTCCGGTTCGGTGCCGGGGTCGTCCGCGATCACGTACGGTGCGCCGCCGCACAGCACCGCGACGTCTCCGGAGCCGATCCGCACCGGGTCGCCGCCCTGGGGCGCGATCCAGGCGGAGCCGCGCACGAGGACCGCGAGCGCCAGCGGCGAGCCGTCCTCGAAGCGTGCCGCCCAGGAGCCGGCCGGGGAGGACTGGTGGAAGACGGCGCCACTGGTCCGCACCCCGTTCAGAAGGTCCGTCAGGGGATCCGTGCTGGTCAGACCCATGGGATCCATGCCGGTCAGCGTAGACGAACGCGTATGGACGTGAGTCCGCACGGCATGTCCCGGGCGGACGGCGACTGGTTCGCTGGAGCCATGAGCGACGAGATGATCCTGGTGACAGGAGCCACGGGCAAGACGGGCCGCCGGGTGGCGCGGCTGCTTCGGGAGCGGGGCGTGCCGGTCCGCGCGGCGTCCCGTTCCGCCACGCCGTCCTTCGAATGGACCGACCGCGGCACCTGGGAGCCGGCCCTGCGCGGAGTGACGGGGATGTATGTCGTGCACCCCGAACTGGGCAGCCCCCGGGCCGCCGACGACGTCGCCGCGTTCGCCCGGCGGGGCGCGGCCGCCGGGGCCCGTCACGCGGTGCTGCTGTCCACGCCCTCCGACGCCTGGGGCCCTGCCGGGGAACACGTCCTGTCCGCCGAGCGGGCCCTCGGACACGCGGGTCTGGACTGGACGGTGCTGCGGGTGCGGTGGTTCTTCCAGAACTTCAGCGAGGACTTCCTCCGCGACCCCGTACTGAGCGGCGAGGTACGGCTGCCGGCGGGCGACGGCAAGGAGGCGTTCATCGACGCCGAGGACATCGCCGAGGTGACGGTCGCGGCCCTGACGGAGGCCGGGCACGCCGGGTGGAACTACGAGCTCAGCGGCCCCCGGCTGATGACCTTCGCCGACGCCGTCGCGGAGATCGCCCGGGCCACCGGCCGCGATCTGCGCTACGTCCCGCTGACGCCGGAGGCGTACGCGCAGGAGCAGCGGGCGCAGGGCGTGCCCGAGGAGTGGGTGCAACTGACGGTCGGTCTGTACGAGCACGTCCGCTCAGGCGGCCTCGCCTCGCTCGGCGACGGCGTCCGCAAAGCCCTGGGCCGGGCTCCACGGGACTTCTCCGAGTACGCCGACACCACCGCCCGGGAGGGTGTCTGGAACAGCTGACCTCGCCTGGGCGATCAGCCGGAACCCTCGGGCGCGCCGTGCCCGGCACGGCGGCGGTACTCGGCGTTGATGCGCTGAGCTTCCTCGAGCTGGTCCTCGAGGATGACGATGCGGCACGCGGCCTCGATCGGGGTGCCCCTGTCGACGAGCTCGCGGGCACGCGCCGCGACGCGCAGCTGGTAGCGCGAGTACCGGCGGTGTCCGCCCTCCGAGCGCAGCGGAGTGATCAGACGAGCCTCACCGATGGCTCGCAGGAAGGCCGGGGTGGTGCCGAGCATCTCGGCGGCCCGCCCCATCGTGTATGCGGGGTAGTCGTCGTCTTCCAGACGATCGCTGAGCGGGGTATCTGCTGTCATGTCACCTCGTAGTGCAACGCGTCGAGGGGCCCTGGTGCCGTACGGCACCAGGGCCCCGAAGGAAATTGAACACCATCTGTCGGCCCTAATGCTGCGCCGACCTTCTGTTTCCGCTACCGGCCCTGTGGGAGGGGGGATGCGGGGATCGCGGCTGCGTGACCGGGGACCACCTTCCAATCCGGGGTCTTGCGGTACCCGGCCGAGCACCGCTCGGGCCGGGCGATCCTGATGGCGTCTGCTCCTCCGTCCTTCTTCGCTGAGTGATCTCGTGTCAACGAGAAAAAGGCTAACTGCGCCGAAGTCCAATGTCTACTCTGGCAAGAGTAGATTTTTGTTCGCTGGTGGCGCAGGTTGCCAGTGGCCCGCAAGAGTGGCGACACGACGACGAGGGCCCTGCCGACGCGCGTCGGCAGGGCCCTCATCGGGATCGGGGTGGGCGGTGGTCCGCCCGTCCTCATGCGTCCAGGTGTGCGGCGCCGAGCAGTGCCGACGCGGTCTGGAGCGGGGTGGGGACGCGCACGGGCGCGGCCTCGGGGTGGTCGTGGCAGGTGAAGCCGAGGCGGGTCATGGCCCGGATGACTTCGCTGCCCGTGAAGTCGCGGCGGTCCTGCCGGGTGACGACCTGGCCCACCTGCTTGACGGGGTAGCGGCGGCGGCCGATGGTCACGGACTCACCCGTGACGATCTCGGGCGTGACGCCCTTCATCGAGGCCAGCACCCCGCTCTTGGTCAGGTCGAACGGGTACCGGGCGATGACACAGCGCATGATGCCCCCACAGGGAGAAGGAGAACGGCTGACCGGGTGAGGCGGTTCAGCTGGAGAGGGCGAGGACGCCCGGGGCCCGGCCGTGCTCCCCGGCGGCGGTGCGCCGGGGGACGGGCGAGGTGAACGGTCCGACGAGCACGTCCCGCAGCCGGGTCCGGTCCGTGTACGTGGAACTGCCGCGGTGAGCGACCAGTTCGGCCAGGGTGACCGAGCCCGTGCTCTGGTCGTCCCCGTCGCACAGGACAAGGAACTCCACCCGGGCACCGGCCATGACGGACAGCGCGACCTCGACGGTCATGTCGTCCCCGACCCGGGGGCCGGAGGCGTCCATGGTGTCGACCGCGGACACGGGGGAGGGATCCACCTGCTGGCACTGCGTCTGAACCGGTGTCAAAGCTGCCTCCGCGGAGATGGGTGGGCTGAGAATTCGACGCGACAGGCCTAGGCCGCCGGGTCGAAGGCGGGCCGCTGCGCCCTGCGCCGCCCCGCCTGTCCGGTGGGGCGCCCCTGGACGGGACGGTTCCGGCGGCCTCGGGACGAGGGCGCCCCGGACGCGGAACGGCGGGGAGCCGGAGCCGGTGCGGTGATGACGACAGGGACACCGGACGGTGTCTGGGCGCCGGTGATCCGGCTCAGTTCCGCTTCACCCGAGCGCACCGGGGTGACCTGGGGGGTGATGGCGGCCGAAGCCATCAGCCGGGTCATGCTGCGGCGCTGGCCGGGTGTCACGAGCGTGACGACGCTGCCGGACTCGCCGGCCCGGGCGGTACGGCCGCCGCGGTGCAGGTAGTCCTTGTGGTCGGTGGGCGGGTCCACGTTGACGACCAGGTCGAGGTTGTCGACGTGGATGCCGCGGGCCGCGACGTTGGTCGCCACCAGCACCGTCACATGGCCGGTCTTGAACTGGGCGAGGGTCCGCGTGCGCTGGGGCTGGGACTTGCCGCCGTGCAGAGCCGCGGCGCGGACGCCGTTGTTCAGCAGGTGCTCGGTCAGCCGGTCCACGGCGCGCTTGGTGTCCAGGAACATGATCACCCGGCCGTCCCGCGCCGCGATCTCGGTCGTCGTGCGGTGCTTGTCCGCTTCGTGCACGTGGAGCACGTGGTGCTCCATCGTGGTGACCGCACCCGCCGACGGGTCGACGGAGTGGACCACGGGGTCGGTCAGGTAGGTGCGGACCAGGCGGTCGACGTTGCGGTCCAGGGTGGCCGAGAAGAGCATCCGCTGCCCCTCGGGGCGCACCTGGTCGAGCAGCGCGGTGACCTGGGGCATGAAGCCCATGTCGGCCATCTGGTCGGCCTCGTCGAGGACGGTGATGGCGACGTCGTCCAGCCGGCAGTCGCCGCGGTCGATGAGGTCCTTGAGCCGCCCGGGCGTCGCGACGACGACCTCCGCGCCGGTCCGCAGCGCACCCGCCTGCCTGCCGATCGACATGCCGCCGACGACGGTGGCCAGCTTGAGCCGGACGGAGCGGGCGTACGGGGTGAGCGCGTCGGTCACCTGCTGGGCGAGCTCGCGGGTGGGGACGAGGACGAGGGCGAGCGGCTGCCGCGGCGCCGCACGCCGGCCCGCCGTACGGGCCAGCAGCGCGAGGCCGAAGGCCAGGGTCTTGCCCGATCCGGTACGGCCGCGGCCCAGCACGTCACGCCCGGCGAGGGAGTTCGGCAGGGTCGCCCCCTGGATGGGGAACGGCACGGTCATGCCCTCGTGGCCGAGCGCGGCCAGCAGCGGCGCCGGCAGGTCGAGGTCGGCGAACGACTCGACGGCGGGCAGCGCGGGCGTGGTCGTCACCGGCAGCGCGAACTCCCCCTGGAGTGCGGCCGGACGGCGCTCGTAGCCCTTGGAACGCCGCGGAGCGCCCGAGCCCTTGGCGGCGGACCCCCTGGAGCGGTCGTAGGAGCGGGTCGGGCGGGCGGTGCGTGCGCGGTTCAAGCGGAACCTTCCTCGATGTGAGCTCGTGGGCACGTAGCAAGGAATTTCCGCCGCGCAAAAGAACGGCGCAGAGAATCGCGAGAACGAGCCGGAGATGTTGGGCGCGGCATTGTGGTCACGCGCCCTGAAAAGCAGCGAGCCGGGGCCCGCACCCCAAGGTGCGGGTCCCAGCTGCGAAATATGCGTTGCTGCCGTGATGTCAGGCGGGAACGATGTTCTCGGCCGTCGGGCCCTTCTGGCCCTGCGCGATGTCGAAGGACACCTTCTGGCCTTCCAGCAGCTCACGGAAGCCCTGGGCGGAGATGTTCGAGTAGTGGGCGAAGACGTCGGCGCCGCCGCCGTCCTGCTCGATGAAGCCGAAGCCCTTTTCCGCGTTGAACCACTTCACGGTACCAGTAGCCATGTTAATTCTCCTTCGGAGACGATGTTCGGAATTCGCCCTGTGCGGATTCCGCGTCGCCGTGCTGATTACCCCGTAGGAAAATGAACCTTCTGGCAACCACACCTGCAACTGAGATCGACAGTAGCATGGCGCGACCGGCGCTGTGTGGATCAGTAATTCCGCCCCGTCCGGAGGTCGAGGAATACTCGCCGGGTGCCGCGGTAATTTCTCATCTCGCAAAAACAGATATTGGTCCCGCGCGGACGCACTGTTCCTGCCGCGCGCTCCCGGCCGCAGCGCCATGACCTCCCTCGATGGCCCCTGCGCCGCGGCCGCCTCCCTCAGCGGACGACACGACGGCGAACGCGCCGGAACGCCGTCATCGCGATGAAGGTCACATCGGCAAACGGGTGACCTGCCGGAGGGTCCGGTGGCGGCCGGCCGTCCGAAGGGGTCCGCACCGCCGGAGTCAGTCGAAAGCGGCGAGATGATCGGCGCCGCCGCCTCGCCACTCGACGAGGAAGATGGTCGCGTCGTCGCTCGTGGCGCCGCTACGCTCGTGTTTCAGGGCGTGGGAGAGCGCTCGCACCACCGCCCGCACCTCGGTGCGGTCGCGGAGGACCCGGTTGGTCCACTCGATGAGCTGCTCCTCACCGAACTGGTCCCCGCCGGGCTGGCGCTCCTCGATCAGGCCGTCGGTGAAGCACAGCAACCGGTCACCGGGCCGCAGCATCCGCTCGCTGACCACCGGCTCCTCACCGCCGAAGCCGACCGGCAGCGTGGTCGGACTCTCCAGCCGGTCCACCACGGCGCGGTCGCGGATCAGCAGCGGAGCCGGGTGGCCGGCGTTGACCCACTGGAGCCGGCCGGTGGCGACGTTCAGCACCATCATCTGCGCGGTGACGAAGTGGTCGTTGCCGAACTGCTCGTTGATGGCCCTGTCCATGAACGCGTACACCTGGGACAGATCGGTGTGGGACCGCCGCGTGTGGCGGTAAGCGCCGACGGCCACCGTCGCCATGGTCGCCGCGTCCAGCCCGTGGCCCATCGCGTCGAGCATGGCCACGTGCAGGATGTCGCCGTTGAGGGCGTAGTCGAAGCTGTCACCCGCCACGTCGTAGGCCGGCTCCAGGATTCCGGCCACCTCGACCTGCGGAACGGTCATCGACAGCGGGGGCAGCAACGACCACTGGATCTCGGCGGCCACGCTCATCGGGGCGCTGCGGCGGGCCTGGAAGAACTGGTCGGTGTAGGCGTCCTTGGTGACGATCATGTCCGCGACCAGACCGGCGAGTCTGCGGAGCAGCCGCCGGTCGTCGTCGTCGACCGTGTCCAGGGTGACGGCCAGCACCCCGATCTGGTCGCTGCCGTCCAGCAGCGGCAGGTACATCCGCACACTGCCGCCCTGCGGCACCTCCACCGTCCGGCGGCTGAGGAACGCCTCGCCGGCGGGGGAGTCCTCGACCGACTCGGGGCCGCCGACCCTCAGCCTCCGGCCCGGCAGCGGCACCAGCAGCACCTGTTCGTAGTCCTGGAGGAGGATGGAGACGTCCCGCCCGCCGACCCTGGCCACCTCTTCCGCGACGAGCGGGGCGATCAGGTCCGGCGGCATCTCGTGGGCCCGGTCCAGCAGCACACCCAGCAGTCGCTCGCCGAACCCCTCCGACCGGTCCACCCCGATACTGTCCGGCTTCCGCCCGCTGTCCGTCATCGCTGTTCGCCGACGCGGGCGTCAGGCGGCGCCGCTGACGCCCGGGGCGACGAAGCGCCTGTGGACGGGGAAGAACTCCGGCTGGGGGTCGCTCTTCACCCCCTGCTCGCCCTTGAGCACAGGTTCGATCCTGCCGGCGATGAACCGGGCGAAGTGCTCCTCCGACTCCCAGATGTCGAGCACGTTCAGGCCGTCGGCGGTGAACCACGCCACGTGCGACACGCACCCGTCCGGGGGCTCCTCTTCCCAGCGCACCCTCTTGCGCGTCGCGTCGTACAACTCGGGCGTGATCTCGGGCCAGACGAAGGTCATCACGACTGCCATGGGGTGCCTCTCAATCGCCTGGGCGCGGCGCGGGCGCGGCGCGGTCTGTGCGGGGTACGCACGACGACGCTAAGTAGCTCGGGTCCAGGAGGCACTTCGGGGCGGGCCATTCGTGCGCTGTCGGACGGCGGATGACGCCACAGACCGCTACGAGCCCTCCTGGCCGGCGCGCGCGGCGCTCCAGCTGATGTGAGGGGGCTCGACGCGGGCGCACAGGGGACTGCCCTGTGGGTCGGTCAGGCCGAGGCGGCCGACCAGCAGGCCGTCGCGTGCGGCGGCGGTGAGGACGTCGGCGGGGATGACGTCCAGCATCAGCTTGGCGCGGCGGAACATCGTGAAGACGCCCGACTCGTCGACCGTGCCCCACGACAGGTAGATGAACCGCCGGCCCAGACGGTCCTGCACGTAAGGGCCTTTGATCTCGATGCCGGTCGGCGAGGTGCTCGTGGTGCACTCCAGCGTCCAGGTCGCGGACGGTGCGTCGGCGGGCTGTGGTTCGAGGAGTTCGGCCGGGCGGTCGCGGCGTTGTACGGCGACGTGGAGGCCGCCGTACTCGGGGAGACTGCCGGGCAGGTCGACGGCGTCGATGCGGATGCGCATGGCCGCCATCATCCGCCATCGTCCGGCATATCGATGCCGTCGGCGACGACGGTGGCCGGACCGCGGCTCAGTGGTCGTCGCGGATGGTGGTCGCGATGCCGTTGCCGATCACGACCTCGGCGGTGAAGCCCTTCTTGGCGGCCTGCTCCAGTTCGGCCTCGGTGCACTCGATGCCGCCCTGGCCGCCCTCACCCGTGTTCGTGTCACCGCAGATGTCGCCGTAGCCCCAGATCTCGGTGTCCTCGGCGACGAGGAACTGCTGCTCGACGCCCTTCATGTCGGAGACCGTGTACTTGCCCGGAGCCAGGTAGGAGACGTTGCCGAACCAGGTTCCGCTGACTCCCTTGCCCTTGTTGACGCCCTCGACGACGGTATCGCGGGGGCCGGAGTCGGAGCCTGAGCCGGTGTCAGAGCCGGAGCCGGTGTTCTGCTGAGCGGCTCGCCGCTCGGTCACCAGCGTCGCGATGCCGTTCTTCATCTTCACGTCGGCGCCCACGGCGTTCTTCTTGGCGGCCGCCTCCAGCTGGTCCAGCGTGCACGGCGCGTCCACCTTGGACCCCGCCTCGCCGCATATCGTGCCGGCGCCGTAGACCTCGGTGTCGTCGGCGACCAGGAACTGCTGGTCGCCCTTGCCCGGCACGGACACGATGTACTTGCCCGGGGCGAGATAGCTGACCTCGCCGTTCTTGAACGTGCCGCTGACGCCCTTCGCCTTCTCCGAGACCGGCTTGGAGTCCGAGGCCGGCTTGGAGTCCGACGCCTTCTCCGCGACCGCCGCCGCGCCCGTCGTGCTCTTGCCGGACGAGCTGTCGTCCGTGCCGTTCTGGCACGCCGTCATCAGCAGCCCGGCGGTGATCGCGGCGGTGGCGACGACGGCCTTGCGCAGGTGGCGGTTCATCACGGAGTGTCCTTCCGAAGTGGGGAGTGGCAGGGAGCCGGCGGCTCCTGCGCCGGTTCCCGCTCTGTGCTGACTATGAGGAGCCCCAGAGCCCCCGGGTCGCACCCGTCTTCCCTTCAGGACACCGCCGTGGCACGGCCGTGACACGGCAACACATCGGCTGTGGACGGCGGTTCGCCGACGCGCCGCCTTGCGTCACACGGCCGTGTGCCCCGTCACCGGCCGTCCCCCGGGCTGTAGGGCTCGAGGAGCTGGTCGACGGGCGCGTAGTCGTCGGTGAGCGGCTGGGCGTCGCCGATCCAGGACGTGAGGTCGCCACCCGTGGCGATCTTCCAGCCGGTCTGCCGGGCGTCCAGCGCCTTCTGGGTCGCGCGCAGGTCGACCGGCCGGTCGGAGGCGATCACCACCAGATTGCCGCCCAGGGCCGTGGCGGTCGGGTCGAGGCCGATATCGACGGGTCGGCCGACGAGGGCGACGTGCTCGAACATCTCCTTGAGGGTGGCCGCTTCTGCCCGCGCGAAGGCCAGACCGCCGTGATCGATGAGGTTGGCGACGTACAGGCCGTCCTCGTCGAGCACCCGCCGCACGTCGGTCATCGCCTCCACCGTGGTGAGGTGCCACGGCACGCTGACACCCCCGAAGGCGTCGCCGACGACGAGGTCACGGCTGCCGGTGTCCAGCCGCCGCAGGCCGAGCCTGCCGTCCTCCACGCGTACGTCGACACCCTCCGCTGATCCCAGACCGAGCCGCTCGCGGTCGATGCGCACGACCCCGCCGTCGATCTCGGAGACGAGGCTGCGCGTCCCGGGCCGGGTGGCCGCGAGATAGCGGGGAATGGTGAGCCCGCCGCCGCCCACGTGATGGGCGGCGAGCGGCTCACCTTCCGGAAAGGCGGCGTCGACCACCGACGCGATGGCGCGCACGTACTCGAACTCGAGGAAGGTCGGGTCGTCGAGGTCGACGTAGGAGTGCCGCAGGCCGTCCAGGACGAGTGTGCGGCCGCTGTCCCGGTCGGGGTCCGCCACGACCCGGGCGCAGTGGTACCTGGTCTCCGTGTCGCAGGCACCGGGCGCGACCGTCGTGGCGAGGCCGCCGGCGACGACCACGAGTGTCAGGGCGGGGGTGCCGCTCCACCCGCGCCTTCGCCACTCCACCAGCGCCGAGCCGGCCACCAGCAGGATGCCGAGGCCGATCAGTATGCCGCTGACCGGCAACCGCGACACGAGGACGAAGCCGGTGAGGACGGTGCCGACGATGGCCCCGAAGGTGCCGACGCCGGACAGCCGGCCGACGACCGTTCCGGTCTCGGCGAGGCTGGTGAGCCGCAGCTTGGTCACGATCGGCGTCACCGCCGAGAGCAGCGCGCCCGGCACGAGGATGGTCAGCGACGCGATCAGCAGGAGCAACGCCGGCGCCCACTCCGCGGTGCTGCGCAGCACGGCCGGGGTGAGCGCCACGACCGCGCCCGACACCCCGAGCGAGGGGCCCAGGAGCCGGCGTGGATCGACCTGGTCGGCGAAGTGCCCGCCCATCCAGGAGCCGGCGGCGATCGCGGTGAGGGCGATGCCGATCACCATGGTGCTGGTTTCGAGGGTGAGGCCGAGATAGGGAGCCAGGAGCCGCAGAGCGACGATCTCCACCACCAGGACCGCGGCGGAGGACCCGAACACCAGCACCGCGGCGGTACGGGGACCCAGGCCGTCGTCGTGCGGCGTGCCCTCGGCTACAGGCGAGGAAGACGATCCGGTCACGGGCGACATCCTTGCACGCCCCGCCCGTTCGGCGCCCAGCCGTCGCCGCCGCCTCGGCGGCGCGAGCGGCGGGGCACCCGCGCCGCCCTCGTGAGGAAGCCAAGGGGGGACAAAACTCTCCCCGTCACAGGCGCTGCTCGCGGTGCCAGACTTCCCACATGGACGGCCGCGGAAAGGCGCGCGGTCGCCCAGGTCTGCGGTGACAACGATCCCGTCTCCTGCCGTGCCGCTCTGTACGGCCGATCCGTCCGTGATGCGAAGGCGTATCCATGTCCATTGACCTCCCTGAATCCGCTGCTCCACCCCCCACCGGACCCGGCGGGTCCTCCTCGGCGCCCAGCCGGCGCACCTTCATCGCCACCAGTGCCGCGGTCGGCGGTGCCGTCGTGGCCGGAGGCACGTTCCTCGCGGTCCCGGACGAAGCCACCGCCGAGGGGGCGTCGCCCTCCAGCCGGGTGTCGTTGACGGTCAACGGCACCCGCCGGACCGTGACGGTCGACAACCGCACGTCGCTGCTGGACCTGCTGCGCGAACACCTCGGCCTGACCGGCTCGAAGAAGGGCTGCAACGCCGGGGCCTGCGGGGCGTGCACCGTGCTGGTCGACGGCCACCGGGTCAACTCCTGCCTGACGCTCGCGGTCCGGCTGGAGGGCGCCGAGGTCACCACCGTCGAGGGCCTGGCCGAGGGTGACCGGCTGCACCCGTTGCAGCAGGCGTTCATCGACGAGGACGCCTTCCAGTGCGGCTACTGCACGCCCGGTCAGATCGTCTCCGGGGTGGGCTGCATCCAGGAGGGGCACACCGGTTCGCCGGAGGAGATCCGGGAGTGGATGAGCGGCAACATCTGCCGCTGCGGCTGCTACGTCAAGATCGTGCGCGCGGTCGAGCAGACCGCGGGCCGGAAGTAAGGAGCGGCCCCCATGCACCCCTTCGCGTACACCCGCGTCTCCGACACCCGCGAGGCCCTCAAGGCCGGTCGCGCGGGCGGTCGTTACATCGCCGGCGGCACCACCCTGGTCGACCTGATGCGCGAGACCGTCGAGCGCCCCGGGACCCTGGTCGACATCTCCGGCCTGCCGCTGCGCGACATCCTCGTCACCAAGGAGGGCGGCCTGCGCATCGGCGCCCTGGTGCGGATGGCCGAGGCCGCCGCCCACCCCGCGGTGCGCGCCGCCTACCCGGTCGTCTCCCGGGCGCTGGAACTGAGCGCCTCGGCCCAGCTGCGCAACATGGCCACCATCGGCGGCAACATCATGCAGCGCACCCGCTGCACGTACTTCCGTGACGTGACCGCCGACTGCAACAAGCGCGAGCCCGGCTCCGGTTGCGCGGCACTGCACGGCGTCAACCGCTCGCACGCGATCCTCGGCACCTCCGGCCACTGCGTCGCCACGCACCCCTCCGACGTCGCCGTGGCCTTCGCGGCGCTGGAGGCACGAGTGCACCTGCTGGGCCCCGAGGGAGAGCGTGAAGTCCCCTTCGCCGACTTCCTGCTGCGCCCGGGAAGCACCCCGCAGCGGGAACAGGCCGTCAGGCAAGGCGAGTTGATCACGACGATCGAGATACCGGCGCTTCCGCGTCCCCTCAAGTCGGGCTATCTGAAGGTGCGCGACCGGCAGTCCTACGAGTTCGCCCTGACCTCCGCGGCGGTCGCGCTGCACATCCGGGGCGGGGTGATCCGGGAGGCGAAGGTCGCCGCCGGGGGAGTGGGCACCGTCCCCTGGAAGCTGCCCGCCGTCGAGCGGCACCTCATCGGCGAGCGCCCCTCGGACGCCCTGTGGACAGCGGCCGCGGAGAAGGCGACGGAGGGGGCCCGCCCCCTGAGGCACAACCGCTTCAAGGTCGCGCTGCTGAAGCGGACCGTCGAACGCCAGCTGCGCATCGTAGGAGGTACGAAGTGAGCCCCCAGCCTCAGGCAGCCGTGGGCGCGCCGCTGTCCCGCGTGGACGGGCGGCTGAAGGTCACCGGCCAGGCGCGGTACGCCGCCGAGTTCGACATCGACGGGGCGGTGCACGCGGTCATCGTCGACGCGAGCATCGGCCGCGGGCGTGTCACCGGCGTCGACACGGACGACGCCGAAGCCGTCCCGGGTGTACTGCGGGTGATCCACCACGGCAACGCGCCGACACTGCCGTACCGCGACAACTCCTCCGGTTCGAACAACCTGCCGGGCCGCAAGCTGCGGGTCTTCCAGGACGACCGGGTCCTCTTCCACGGCCAGCCGGTCGCCGTCGTGGTGGCCACCACGCTGGAGGCCGCGCAGCACGGCGCGAGCCTGGTGAAGGTCCGCTACGACGCCGAGCGGCCCACCACGGACCTCGCCCAGGGCGAGCCCGGCGAGCCGACCAGGTACGCGCGCGGCGACGTAGAAGCCGGCCTGCGCGACGCGGACGTGCGGCTGGACCTGACGTACCGCCTGGCGCGCAACCACCACAACCCGATGGAGCCGCACGCCACCATCGCCCGCTGGGACGGCAACCGGCTGACCGTGTGGGACAAGACCCAGTGGGTGCCCGGCACACAGCTGGAGCTCTCCACGGTGTTCGGCGTGCCGCTGGACTCGGTGCGGGTCGTCAACCCCTACGTCGGCGGCGGCTTCGGCAGCGGGCTGCGCTGCTGGCCGCACACCGTGGTCGCCGCGCTGGCCGCGCGGGTCACGGGCCGTCCGGTCAAACTGGTCCTGAGCCGCAGGCAGATGTACTTCGGCACCGGCTTCCGGCCCTCCTACGACTACCGGGTGAGCATCGGCGGCGACCGGAACGGCCGCCTGGTCGCCGCGGACCACCGGATCGACGCGGAGACCTCGTCGTACGAGACGTTCACCGAGGCCGTCATGACGCCCGGCCAGATGCTCTACAGCACGCCCGGCGTCCGCCAGGCCTATCGCACGGTGCCGCTGGACGTGCACACCCCGATCTGGATGCGCGGCCCCGGCGCCGCCACGGGGGTCTTCGTCGTCGAGTCGGCCATGGACGAACTCGCCCACGAGCTCGGCATCGACCCGATCGAACTGCGCCGCCGCAACGAGCCGGCCCAGGACCCGTCCAACAACGCGCCGTTCTCCACCCGTCGGCTGCTGGAGTGCTACACGGTCGGCGCCCGCGAGTTCGGCTGGCAGCGCCGCAAACCGAAACCGCGCTCCACGCGGGACGGCGACTGGCTGATCGGCATGGGCATGGCCTCGGGCGTGTACCACACGGCAGTCTCCCCGGCCCAGTCCCGGGCCCGCCTCGACGCCGACGGCACGGCGGTGATCGAGTGCGCCACCAGCGACATGGGCCCGGGCACGTACACCTCACAGACCCAGGTCGCCGCCGACGCGCTCGGGCTGGCCGTGCGCGCGGTCGACTTCCGGCTCGGCGACTCCCGCTACCCGCCGACCCCGCCGCACGGCGGTTCCCAGACCATGGCCAGCGTCGGCTCCGCCACCCTCGACGTCTGCAACCAGCTCCGGCGGCAGGCGATCCGGCTGGCCGTCGAGGACGAGGAGTCCCCGCTGTACGGGGTGTCGCCCGACGACATCGTGGTCCGGGGCGGCCGCCTGCACGTGCAGGGGAACCCGGCGCGCGGCGAGTCGTACCAGCGGCTGCTGACCCGCAACGGCCGCGCCCGCCTCGAAGCGGACACCTCCTTCACCCCGCCGAGGGGCGAGCGGTTCTCCATCAGCGGCTACAGCGCGACCTTCACCGAGGTGGCGGTGGACGCGACGCTGGGTCTGGTACGGGTGCGGCGGATGCTCTCCGTGTACGACGCGGGCCGCATCATCAGCCCCAAGCTGGCGGACAGCCAGGCCATCGGCGGCATGGTGGGCGGCATCGGCCAGGCGCTGCTGGAGCACACGGTCACCGACCACCGTGACGGACGGGTCGTCAACGCCAACCTCGCCGACTACCTCGTCCCGGTCAACGCCGACATCCCCGACCTCAGGGCGATCTACCTCGACGGGGAGGACTACGACGCCGACCCGCTCGGCGTGAAGGGCCTTGCCGAGCTGGTGATCTGCGGCGTCGCGCCCGCCATCGCCAACGCGGTCTTCAACGCCACCGGCCGCCGCGTCCGCGAACTGCCCATCACGGCAGAGGCGTTGCTCTGAGGGGCAGGGAGAAAGGCCCATGCTGAACATCGCGGACACACTGCACCGTTGGTGCCGCGAAGCTCGTCCCTTCGCGTTGGCCACCGTCGTCGACGTCACCGGCAGCGCACCGCTGCCGGCCGGCACGTCGGTCGCGGTGGACGAGGACGGCAACGCGGCCGGCAGCATCTCCGGCGGCTGCGTCGAGGGCGCGGTCTACGAGCTGTGCCGACAGGTGCTCCACGACCGGGGAGCTCCCCAGCGCGCCCGGTTCGGCTACTCCGACGACGACGCCTTCGCCGTAGGCCTGACCTGCGGCGGCGAACTCGACGTCCTCGTCCAGCGCGTCGACCCCGCGACGCACCCGCACCTCGCCACCGCCCTCGCCGAGGTCGTGGAGGGCCGTTCCGCCGCCGTCGCCCAGGTCGTCGAGGGCCCGGAGGAACTGCTCGGCGGGATGCTGCACGTCGACGCGGCGGGAGGCGTCCGGCACGGCACACGGCACAGCCCGCTGACCGGAGCACTGCGCCGGGAGATCGGCGCACAGGCGCGGACGCTGCTGCGGGCCGGACGCACGGCCCGGGCGGAGATCGGCGGGGACGCCGGCACCTGCCCGGAACGACTCTCGGTGCTGGTCCACGTCCACGCCTCCCGCCCCCGCCTGCTGGTCTTCGGCGCGATCGACTTCGCCGCCGCCCTGAGCCGGACCGGGGCCTTCCTCGGCTACCGGGTCACCGTGTGCGACGCCCGCCCCGTCTTCGCCACCCCCGCCCGCTTCCCGCACGCCGACGAGATCGTCGTCGACTGGCCCCACCGCTACCTGGAGAACACAGAAGTCGACGCCCGCACCGCGATCTGCGTCCTCACCCATGACGCCAGGTTCGACATCCCCCTGCTGCGCCTGGCCCTCGGCCTGCCCGTCGGCTACGTCGGCGCGATGGGTTCCCGGCGCACCCACGACGAACGCCTGCGCCTCCTGACCGAGGCAGGCGTGACCGAGGAGCGGCTGGCCAGGCTGCGCTCCCCGATCGGCCTCGACCTCGGCGCCCGCACGCCCGAGGAGACGGCGATCTCCATCACCGCGGAGATCGTCGCCCACACCAACCAGGGAACGGGCCTGCCCTTGTCCCACCTGTCCGGCCCGATCCACCGGGACCGGGCGCTCGTGCCCTGATACGGCTCACAGCCGGTTCGCAGCCGTTTCCCGCCCGCGGAGGGCCCCGGGGCAGGCGGCCGAATAGGATGTGGACTCATGTCGAACCCTGATGAGCTGCTCGTCGCCATTTCCGCCGCGGTGGAATCCGAGCGAAGCAATCAGATGTCACTGACCGTGGTCGTCGGCGGTGCCGTCATCACCGGC
Source organism: Streptomyces sp. DH10 (assembly GCF_029813805.1). Taxonomy (NCBI): domain Bacteria; kingdom Bacillati; phylum Actinomycetota; class Actinomycetes; order Kitasatosporales; family Streptomycetaceae; genus Streptomyces; species Streptomyces sp. DH10. The sequence continues at coordinate 110,077 of NZ_JARVKU010000016.1, read as the reverse complement.
CGGCTGGCTCCCGAGGCCGTGTGGAGGGAGCGGGTGGCGGAGGTCCTGAAGGACTCGGACCACCTCGGCCCGTTCTCCGACGTCTTCACCCGCGGCCCGCGCCAGAACCGGCCCGGCCACGGCGAGACCCCCACGCACCTGCACTTCCACCTCGCCCGAATCCTCCAGGGCAGCCTCGGCATCCCCGAGACGGGTGGCATGTACCGGGTCGCGATCAAGGACGTCAGCGCGTGGACCGTGGGCGATTTCAGCTACGACCAGTGAGTCGCGGCACTCGCCCCCTTGCTCGACCGGGAGTTTCCCGGCGGATGCTCATCGCGCGAGAGCCGGGACCGGCGGGCTGAGCGGAACCCGGGGTCCCGGCAGCGGCTGCGGTTGTTCACACACGTAACCGGCCAGGTCCGGCCAGTGTGCCGTGAGGTAGAAGTGGTCGCCGCCGGGGAAGACCCGCAGCCGGAAGGGGCCACGCGTGTGCCGCTCCCAGGCGGCCGCCTCGGGGACGTCGACGACGGGGTCGGCGTCGCCCACCAGAGCGGTGACCGGCGCGGTCAGGGGCCGGCCGGGGCGGTGGCGGTAGGTCTCCAGGGCCGTGTAGTCGCTGCGCAGGACCGGCAGGGCCATCGCCAGGACGTCGGGGTGGCGCAGCAGCCGGGGGTCGGTGCCCCGGGTGCTGCGCAGTTCCTCGACGAGGCCGTCGTCGTCCCGGAGCCGGACGGCGCGGTCGCGTACCCGGTCGGGGGCCCAGGCACCGGAGACGATCAGGTGGGCCGGGCCGGTACCGGCGTCCTCCAGACGCCGGGCCACCTCGTAGGCCACCACCGCGCCCATGCTGTGGCCCAGCAGGGTCAGCGGCCGGTCCGCGAGCGGGAGGACCGCCCGGAACGCGCGTTCGGCCAGCTCCGCCAGGTCCTCCACGCGTTCCTCGTGGATGCGTTCCTGACGGCCGGGGTACTGGACGGCGAGCATCTCGTAGGGCCCGGTGCGGTGGGTGCGCGTCGCGTCGGCCAGGGCGGCGGCCAGCGGCCGGTAGGCGCCGGCGCCGCCGCCCGCGTGCGGGAAGCACACGAGGCGGGCGGCGGGCTGCGCCGGCTCCGGGCCGAGCCGGCGCAGCCAGGGCTGTGGCGTGTGCCTCGCTTGTCGGCGGGCCAGGGTGGCCGTCACCGTTCCGGCGTCACATTCCACGGGTGTAGCCTCCATCGATCGTCAGGCTCTGCGCGGTGATCGCGCCGGCCCGGTCCGACACCAGGAAGCCGACGAGGTCGGCGGCCTCGCGTGCCTCGACGAGCCGCCGCAGCGGGATGGACTTGCGGGCCTGGCGCAGCATGCGTTCGGGGTCCGCGCCGATCTCGTCCGCCTGGGCGGCGATCTCCCGGCGCAGCATGGGTGTGTCGGTCCAGCCCGGCAGTACGGCGTTGACCGTGATGTTGCGGGAGGCGAGGTCCAGGGCCAGGCCCTTGGTGTAGCCGATCAGGCCGTGCTTGGAGGCGCAGTAGGCGGTGTTGCGCATCTTGCCGGCCTTGCCGAGGATCGAGGACACGTTGACGATCCGGCCGCCCGCCGCCAGGTGCTCCAGGCAGGCGGCGGTGACGGCGAAGGTGCCGTGCAGGTTGATGTCCAGCACCCGCAGCCAGGTGTCCTCGTCGTCGGGTGCGTTCTCGTCGGCGACGCCGGCGCTGTTGACCAGGATGTCCAGGCGGCCCAGGGACCGCAGGGCGGCGCGCAGTTCCGCGCGGACGCGGTCGCGGTCGCGCAGGTCCACGGCCAGTGCGGTGGCCTGTGCCCCGAGGTCGCGTACCTCCTTGGCGACCGTCTCCAGCCCGTGGGCGTCCCGGTCGAGCAGGACGAGGTGCGCGGCACCGGATTCGGCGAGGACGAGGGCCACCTCACGGCCGATGCCTCCGGCGGAGCCGGTGACGACGGCGGTCCTGCCCGCCAGGTCGCCCGGTGCGGGGCGCCGGCCGAGCGGGGGAGTGTCGATGTCGTTCATGTGCCGGTCCCCTTTCACGCCATCTTCAGGCCGCCGTCGATGTGCAGCACCTCGCCGGTGGTGTAGGTGTTGCGCGGGGAGGCGAGGTAGGCCACGGCGTCGGCGATCGTCTCGGGCTCGGCGTAGCTCTTCACCAGCAGCCGGCCCATGATCTCGTCCTCGGCGCGGCCGCGGATGGTCTCCGTCATGTCGGTCCGGATCACGCCCGGGGCGACGGCGTTGACGAGGATGTTGCGGGAGGCGAGCTCCACGGCCATCGCTTTGGTGAACGACTCGAGCCCGCCCTTGGCCGCCGCGTAGTTGGACTGGCCGCGACCGGGCTTGGAGGCGGCCGCGGAGGAGAGGTTGACGATCCGTCCGTAGCGTTGGCGCAGCATCACGCCCGCCGCCGCCTGGACCATGAGCATGGGGCCGACGAGGTTGGTGTCCACGACGTCCCGGATGTCTTTCAGGCTCTGGTTGACCAGGAGTTCGTCTCGGGTGATGCCGGCGTTGTTGACGAGTACGTCGAGCCGGCCGAAGGCGGCGCGGACGCCGGAGACGACTTGGCGCGGTACGTCCGGGTCGGAGACGTCGCCCTGGATCAGCTCGACCCTGCGGCCGAGCTTCGCTATCCGTTCGGCGACCTGTCGCGCCTCGTCGGTCGCGCTGCGGTAGTTGAGCGCGATGTCGCATCCCTCTTCGGCGAGCTTGACGGCGATGGCCCGTCCGATGCCGCGGCTGCCGCCGGTCACCAGTGCCACCTGGCCCACGAATTGCATGTCGCTGATGTCCTCTCGAGTCGGGCTCACACCGAGTGCGCGCTCTTGTAGTCGGCCAGCCGCAGCCCGTGCGCGTCGGCCAGCGCGGCGATGTCGATGACCTGCCGGCGGGTGATGTTCCCGTAGGAGTAGTGCCGGTCGAGCCCGGCCAGACCCATCAGCGCGGTCTCCGCCATGCAGGCGAACAGCTGGCCCGCCCGCAGGAAGGCGCGTGCCGAGGGGTGCAGGCTCTCCCCGCCCGGGGTGGCGACGATGCCGCCGAGCATGTACGCCAGGTCGGGGCGCTGCTCGGTCAGCTCCGGGACGGCGTTGTTGGGCACCGCGATGTCGCAGACCACGGCGTCGGGGGCGAAGTGCTCGCCGGTCAGGAACGGTTCGGGGCTGTTCGAGGCGGCCAGCACCAGCCGGGCCTCGCGCACCGCGTCCGTGCTCTGGCTGATGGTCAGGAACGGGTCCTCGCCGTACCGTTCCTCCAGGTACTGCGCGATGGCCCGGCCCCGCTCGGTCTCGGCGGGCGGCTCCTCGGCGAGCCACTTGGTGATCAGCGGCTCCTCCGCCAGCCGGGCCGGGACACCGGTCAGTTCACCGCCCTCGGCGATCCGCGACCAGCACTCCCCGTAGATGCCGTACACGGTGTTGCGCAGTCGCCGTACCGAGCCGTCGCGGCCGCTGCCGACCAGGACGATCCTGTGCAGCCGCTCGGCGAACAGCTGGCTGTAGACGGACGCGATGTTGCCGGCCGCGCCGACCACCGCCAGCGTGGTGTCGGCGAGGGCGAAGCCGCGGTCGCGCGCGCCGCGCTCCATGGCCTGGACGCCCATCGCGACGGTCAGCGCGTTGCCGGAGGTCAGCGCGATGCCGGGGACCTTCAGCGAGGTGCAGTTGTTGGTCACGATGGAGGTGTACATGCCGAGGCCGGCGACCTCGCAGCCGTCCTCGCGGGCCGCCCGTACGCGCTCCTCGACGTCCGCGCGGATCCCGGTGACGTCCCCGGAGGCCAGGTAGCGGCCCATCTGCTCGGAGCCGACCATGAGCGGGTAGAGCGCGAAGTCCACGGCGCTGCCCAGCGGCGAGGTGATCCGCACCGCCGGGTAGGGCGCCGCCTGTTTCACCGGCTCCATGCCCAGGACGAAGGAGCGCAGCGCCGTGTCGCCGAGGTCGGCGAGCGCCGGGTCGACCTGCCGCAGATGGGCCGGTGTGATCAGGTGGTTGACGAAGGCCACCTTGCGCACGGGCCCGCTCACCGGCCGCGGCTCGCCCTGCTCGTAGGGGGCCACCGCGCCCCGGAAGTCGCGGATCTCGGCGCGCGGCTTGGGGATCGTACGGTCGGTCGCGGGGTGGACGAGGTGGAGCGTGTCCTCGTAGCGCAGGATGCGGCACAGCCGCTCCAGGGCACCGCGCAGCCACTCGATCTCCTCGTCCGTGAGGTACGCCGACGGCTGGATGCGCAGGACGTTGCCGGCGCTGCCGGTCGGCGCGATGCGGATGCGCTCCTCGCGCAGCAGATAGCCGGAGAGCAGATAGCCGAGCGCCCCGGTGTAGGCGCCGCCGCGCAGCACCATCGAGCGGGCCTCGCCCTGGTCGCGCAGCTGGAGGCCGATGAACAGCCCCTTGCCGCGGACCTCCTCGATGACGTCCGGGTACTGCGCCCTGAGGTCCTCCAGCATCCGGGTCAGCCGTTCGCCCCGCTCGGTGACCTGCCGGTACACGCGGCCGTCGTCGGCCTCCAGCATTTCGACGACCTTGCGGGCGACGGACGAGGAGAAGTCGTCCATCGCGAAGGTCGAGCTGTGGATCAGGTCGAACTCGCCCTGGTAGAGCGACTTCCGGACGAGCATGGCGGAGATCTTGGCGAGTCCGCCGCCCAGTGACTTCGACAGGGTGTAGTAGTCGCCGCGCAGCCCGATCAGGGAGCTGGCGAGGAAGGCGCCGCAGCGGCCCATGCCGCTCTGCACCTCGTCGATGATCAGCGCCGTGCCGACGCGGTTGCAGAACAGCCGTACGGCCCGCCCCTGTTCGGTGGTCAGCGCGTGGATGCCGCCCTCGCCCTGCACGGGCTCCAGCAGGAAGGCGGTGACGACCGGCAGGTCCCGCTCGACCAGGCGCACCCGGTCGTCCACGACCTCGGCGTCGAGCAGTGTGACCCGCTCGTCCTCGGCGATCCGCTCCAGGGTCTCCGGCCGGCCGAGTTCGTCCATGGGCACGAACCGGACCCGGGTGCCCAGGTTCTGGAAGGGCGCCCGGAAGCCCGCGTTGTAGGTGAGCTGCACGCTGCCGACGAGCTTGCCGTGGAAGGAGCGCTCCAGGGCGAGGAACAGCGGCCGGGTCGCCAGGGCGGCCGTGTTGTGGGCGCCGACGGCGGCCAGCAGCCCGTCGATCCCGTCGGCGGGGGTGGCCCGCCCGCGCACGCCGGGCTGCTCGAAGGCGTCGGCGTCGATGCGCGCCTCGCCCCGGCGGACGGCCTGACGGGCTTGTTCGGCGTGCGCCGCGACCTCGTCGGCGAGCACCGTCGCCCGGCGCACCCGGACCAGCTCGGCGTGCTTGACGGCCGCCTCGACGGCCTCCGCCCCGCTGTTGCCGAAGGTGGCCACGTAGGGCTCCTTGGCCGAGGTCTCCCGGCGAACGACGTCGCTGAGCGCGGCGCCGAGCCGGCCCGCCTCCTCACGCAGCGAGAACTGGGCGTGCACGGCGCGGTTGCCGTCCAGCAGCGCCTTGGCGTGCGCGACGAGCTCGGGGTGGTTGTGCCCGAGGATCAGCGAGCCGTAGCCGCCCATCAGGTCCAGGACGGGCACCAGCTCCCCCCGCTCGTCGCGGTGGTACATGGTGTTGCCCTCGGCGCGTTCGTACTCGACGTCCAGTCCCAGGGCGGTGAACACCCGGCCCATCCGGGGCTGCACGTAGTCGGTGAACTGTGACATGGCTGGTGTGCCCCCTCAGATGGTGTGCGGCCGCTTGGCGAGCAGGGCCCCCGCGAACCCGTTGAACGTGCTGTGCAGGCTCAGGACGGAGTCGATCCGCCGCTTCCGGGCGCTGCCGGTGACGAAGTCGGTGCCCTCGTCCGGGGAAGTGCTCAGGTGCGCGATCGGCGGCAGCTCGCCTGCTGCGAACAGGTCGGGTGCCAGGGCGAGTTCGGCGAGCGGACCGGCCGCGCCCAGGGTGCCGACGATCGGGCGTACGGAGCTGACCGGGACCCGGCTGTCCTTCAGCAGGGTGCGCAGCAGCTCGATCTCCGCCGTGTCGTGGTGCACGGTGCCCTTGCCGTCGGCCAGGACGGCGCCCAGCATGTCGGGCGTCATGCCGTGCGCGGCCAGCAGCGTCCGGGCGCTCTCCGCGAGGTCGGCCGGGCCGACGCCGCCGTCGAGTGCCGGCCGCAGCCGGGTGCCGACGACCTCGACGAGCGGACGGGCACCGCGGGCGACGGCGTCCTCGGCGCGTTCCAGCACGAGCGCCACCGCGCCCTCCCCGACGACCGTGCCGTCCCGGTCGGGAGCGAAGCTGCGCAGCGAGTCACGGCCGTGGCCGCCCGCGCTGAGCTGCCCGGCGCGGTACAGCCCGGCCAGCTTCAGCGCCTCGTTGTAGCTGCCCGCGCCGACCACCACGGCGGTGTCGCAGTGCCCGTTGCGCAGGCTGAACTGGGCCCGCTGGAGGGCGCTCAGGGCCGCGCCGGCGTCCTGGACGAAGGCCGCGCAGTCGCCGCGGAACCGCTCGGCGATGCTGACCAGGGCGAGGGTGTTGTTGTTCAGGGCACGGATGACGGTGAACGGGTTGAAGGTCGCCGCGTTGCCGAACGCCTCCGCCACCACGCGCTGGAGGTCGGCACCCACCTGCGCGGAGGCGTCCGTCCGTGCCTTGTCGAGGGCCTTGGTGAAGGCGGCGGCGCTCAGGTCGGTGGAGTCGTCCTGGGCGACGTACAGTCCACGCCGTTCCTCGGGGATCGCCTCCCAGCTCTTCCCCGCCTGCCGCTGGGCGTCCTGAACGGCGAGCACGGCGTTGAAGGTGAACGGTGTGCCGAACTTGCGCAGCTTGTGCGGCACGCTGTCCCGGCCCTGTTTCTGGAGCTCGTCCGGGACGTGCCCGAAGTGGGTGATCCTGCGGGAGCGGACGTACGGGTCGCGGTAGGGCGAGAGCGCCGGCCGCGCCTCGCGCCAGGCCGTCCACAGGGCCTCGGGACCGCGCCCGGTGGGCAGGACGGCACCGATGCCGGTGACGACGATCGCGTCGGGAATGTCAGTGCTCATGACCACGCACCACCAGACTGGCGTTGAGGCCGCCGAAGCCGAAGGAATTGCTCACTGCCACCGACACCTCCCGGTACCGCGCCTTGTCCGGCACGTAGTCCAGGTCGCAGGCCGGGTCCGGGTTCTCCAGGTTCAGCGTCGGGGGGACGACGCCGTCGCGCACGGACAGCACGGTGGCGATCAGCTCGGGAGCGCCGGCGGCCGCGATGAGGTGCCCGAGCATCGTCTTGTTGGCGGTGACCGCCAGCTTCCGGTAGTGCTCGCCCGAGGCGAACACGTCCTTGATCGCGCGGGTCTCGATCGGGTCGTTGAGCGGGGTGGAGGTGCCGTGGGCGTTGACGCAGTCCACCTGCTCCGGGGCCACCCCGGCGTCCGCCAGCGCCCGGCTCATGGCCAGGGCGGCGCCCTTGCCCTCGGGATGCGGGGCGGTCACCTGGTGGGCGTCCAGCGAGCTGCCGAACCCGGCCAGCTCGGCGTACACACGCGCCCCGCGCCTCCTGGCGCTCTCCTCGCTCTCCAGCACCAGCATGGCCGCGCCCTCGGCGGCGACCAGCCCGCTGCGGTCCCGGTCGAAGGCCCGGCACAGCCGGTCCCCGAACAGCTCGGAGGTGGAGGGCGCGCCGAGCAGGTGCAGCCCGGTCATGGTCGGCAGGTTCAGCACCGAGTCGGCCCCGCCGACCAGCATCGCGTCCACCTCTCCGCGGCGGATCATGCGCAGGCCGTGGCCGATGGCGTGGGCGGCGCCCGCGCAGGCGGTGGAGAAGTTCAGCGCCGGGCCGCGCAGCCGGTGGCGTCGGGCGATGGAGACGGCCAGCGCGTCGTTGGTGCACAGCAGACCGCCGGCCGGGTCGAGCCCGGCGCGCCGTGCGTACAGCGTCTGCCAGCTGGGTTCGCCGTCCTCGCTCACGGCGTGCAGGAGTTCGTGGGCATCCCGCTCGGGAACACCCGAACCGACGGCCGTACCGACGCGGCCCGGTGAGCCGGACGCGTCGAATCCGGCGTCGGCCAGCGCCTGACCGGCGGCCGCCAGCCCGAACCGGGCCCGGCGCTCCATGGGCCGGTTCAGCTCCTCGTCGGCGCCGTAGCGCTCGGCGAACGCCTCGTCGTCGACCGGTGCCGCGTAACGCACCGGGAAGTCGTCGACGCCGGGCAGCCGCCAGGCGCGGATCGCCGAACGGCCCTGGCACAGTCCGTCCCACATGGTCTGCCAGTCGAGGCCCAGTCCGCAGACGGCGCCCAGTCCGGTCACCACGACGCGGCGCGTCATGTCCCCACCCCTTCCAGTACGACGGCGCACGCCTGACCGCGCACACCGCAGGCCAGCACCAGCGCCCGCGGAACCGGCAGCTCCTCCTCGCGTACGGTGCCGCCCTCGGCGGCCAGCCTGCGGCCGGTGGCCAGTCCGGTCAGCGCCAGCACCGTGTGGGCCAGCGGGTGCGCGGGGCCGAGCACGCCGGTGGCGCGCGCGCTGGTGCACACCACGGGCGGGTGGGCGGCCTGTGCGAAGACCCGGTCCAGCGCCGCCTTCTGCGCCCGCTCGGCGGACGTGGCCCACGCGGCGTCGGGCAGTACCCAGCCGATGCCGTCGGCGTCCGTGCCGGCCATCTCCAGCGCCGCCTGGACGGCTTCGGCGATCGCGTCCGCGCGGTCGTCCTCTCCGGCGTTCGCACCGTCCTCACCGGCGCCGAAGGCCCGGCCGTAGCCGGCCGGACGGACACCGGGCGCCGCGTCCCCGGCGCGGCGGGCGAGCAGGAAGGCCGAACCCTCCCCCGGGACCGCCCCGTTCCACCCGAGGTGCTCGTACTGCGCGAAGAGCAGCGGGTGCACCTTGGGGCTGACCGCGCCGATGACCGCCGCCTCGTTCTCGCCCTCGGCGACCGACAGCACACCGTCGATGAGGGCCTGGAGCCCGGCGTCGGAGAACGGGGAGTACGCGGCCATCGCGCCCATCAGCCCGAAGGCCGCCGAGATGTGCGCGGCCGCGGTGCTGTTGAGGTGGGAGAGCCCGCTGAACGGGGGGACCTCCCGGCCGAAGAGGGCGGCCACCTCGCCCGGCTGCCCGGCGACCTTGTGCAGGCGCTCCAGCGCGTCGAACCGCAGCAACTCCTCGTCCACCGTGGGCAGTCCGAGGTACAGCCCCCAGTCGGGGCCACCCACGGGCCCGTCGGCCGCCGGTCCGGCCAGCGCCAGCCGGGCGCCGTACAGGGCCATCCGGGCCTGCTTCTCGGACGTGCGCAGCACCCTGCGGTGCACGCCGAGCGTGGCCGCGTCCGGGTCGTCCACGAGGAAGGCGTTGCGGAACGGGGGCCAGGGTCCGGCGAGGTGCTCGCAGGGGCTGCTGGTGTCCTTGCCCGCCACCAGGGCCTCCCACAGGGTCGCGGGGTCCGTGCCGGCCGCCGTGTACACGGCGGGTGCGCTCAGGCGCACCGTGTCCAGAGGCGTCATGGCCGCGCTCACCCCGCCTTCGTCAGGACCAGGGAGCAGTTCTGGCCGCCGAAGCCGAAGGAGTTCGACAGGACCGCGCTCACCGGTGCGTCGCGTCGTTCGGTGACGATGTCGAGCCCGCGGGTCACCTCGTCCGGCTCGGTGAAGTTCAGCGTGGGCAGGAGGGTCTGCCGCTGGATGCTGAGGACGGACAGCACCGCCTCCACCGCTCCGCTGTTGGCCAGGGAATGGCCCATGGCCGACTTGTTGCCGGTGATCGGGACCCGGTCGGCCCGGTCCGCGAACACGGTGTGCAGGGCGGCCGCCTCGCAGGCGTCGTTGGCCTGCGTCGAGGTGCCGTGAGCGTTCACGTGGTCGATGTCGCCCGGGGTGAGTCCCGCGTCGGCGAGAGCGGCCCGGATGCACGCGGCGTAGTCCGAGCCGTCCCGTGAGCTGGCCGTCATCTGGACGGCCTCGGTGACGCCCGCGTATCCGGCGATCCTGGCCAGGACACGGGCCCCGCGCGCTTCGGCGTGGGCGCGCGACTCCAGGACGAGGAAGGCGGCACCGTCGCCGATCACGAAGCCGGTGCGGTCCTTGTCGAACGGGCGGCTGATGCGCGCGGGTTGCTGACCCTTCGCCGGGGCGAGCGCGCCGACCTGGTAGAACGCGGTGACGGCGGCGAGCGTCGTGAGGCTCTCGGCGCCACCCACGAGCGCCACGTCGAGGGCGCCGGTGCGGATGTGGCGGTACGCGCTGCCGATCGCCATGCCGCCGGCGGCGCACGCGTCCGCGCGGGTCTCCAGGGCGCCGGTGGCGCCGAAGTAGTCGGCGAGGGCGGCGGTGGCGGTGTCGGGCTGGATCCGGGTGTAGCGGTGCGGGTCGGGTCCGCCGTCGGCGTCGAGGTAGGCGTCCAGGTCGAGGGTGCCGGTCTCGTGGTCCACGTGGGCGGCCACGTCGACGAGTTCGTCCGGCTCCATCAGCATGCGGTTGCAGGCGAGGAAGACGCCGCCGCGTTCGCTGTCCAGCCGCCGGGGCAGTCCGCTGTGTTCCCAGGCCTGGGCGGCGGCGTGCCAGGCGAGGACTCCGGCCGGTCCGAGGGATCCGGCCTCGTCGGGCAGGGCGTCGTGCAGGGCCCGGTGGACGCCGGGGTCGATGTGGGCCGAGACGGCGCAGGGGACGCCCCACTCCGCGTGGCGGGGGTGTTCGGTGATGAGGCTGCGTCCGTCGGCGAGATGGTCGAACAGCGCCTCCGGGTCTGTCAGAGGGCCGGCGACCAGTCCTAATCCGGTCACCACGACCTCATGGTCGGCCGCGGTGGCTGTGGGGGGAGTCACTTGCGTTCCTTTCGGGGGAGGAGCGACGACGTACCGTCAGCCGACGGGCTGGGCGTTCTCGATCTCCTTCAGGGCCACACGGACTCCCTCGGCCAGGACCTCGTCGCCGGTGGCCGCCTCCACCGCCGCGCCGCAGCCCGCGCACACGGCCCGGCCGGAGACGGCGATCTCCGTCTCGCCGGCGCCGCACTCGGTGCAGGTCTCGGGCAGGCGGTCGAAGATGGCGTGGGTGAAGGAGGCCCAGTGGGCGCTGGTGGCCGCGGCGGCGACCTCGTAGGGCCGCATGCCGGCGTGCACCTGCTCCTCGGTGTAGCCGAAGGCGCTGCGGCGCAGCACCTCGGCGGCCAGCTCGGTGATGCCGCCGCGCTCGTCGTACAGCCGCTCGGAGCTGCCGAGTGCGGTCGCGAGCTCGTCGAGCACATTCGACTTGGGCAGCGCCACGCCGAGCCTGGTCTCCATTTCGTAGCGGAACTCGACCAGGTCGAGGGATTCGGCGCCGAGATCGGCGACGAGTGTGGCGTCGCCCGTGATCTCGCTGACAGGGGTGCCCAGGACCTGGGCCAGACCCTCGCGCACTATGTCGTGGATCTGCTCTTTCTCGAAGGGATTCCGCATGGCTATCTCCTTTGTTCCGGGTGTTTCCCAATACCGTGATCAGGCCGTTCAACGGCAGAAAAATCTCCAGGAGAACGGCAGCTGAACTATTGTTTCGGGTGCGCGGAGGGCAAAAGGGAATGCGAGATCGGCTGTTGGGTCGAGAGCGCCCGACGGCATGCCGACATGCCGCCACAGGGGCGAAGAAGTGGTTCCAGGGAAGAAGAATCACCTGGTCATGGGCGCGAGAAGGCGCTACTCAGGCATACATCGCAAAGGTCAACCCCCCGATGCCGACACACGCGAGAACAGGCGCGCTGCCGCCGCCGGCCACGCTGCCAGGCGTATACGGAAAGCCCGCCCCGCCTCTCCGTGAGGCGCTTCAAAACGCTATCAGATATCTGGCGGGCAGTCATTCGTGTGTGCGATAGGTCACGCGACCGAGTGACTGCGAAATGAGGGCCACCGATAAGGTGCCCGTATAGCTGAGAATTAACTCGCCGGTAAGGATGGGATTCACGCCACCGATTAGCAGATTTCAGCCACGGAAGGCTGCTCCTGGAGCCTCCTGGCATAGACGGCCAGCAGCCGGCCCTGGTTCACACTCACGGCGCCGACCAACCGGCCTTCCCGGTAGTGCGCCTCCATCACCGCGTCCGTGGCCGGGTCCCCGGCCTCCACGGCCACCCGGTCGCCGGTCCCCGGCAGGCCGACCGACCTGATCCGCAGCCCGAACGCCGAGGTCCAGAAGGACGGCACGTGCGCGTACGGCTGTGCCGTGCGTGGACCGGCCAGCAGGTTGCGTCCCGCCAGCTCACCCTGCGCGGCCGCGTTGCTCCAGTGTTCCAGCGGCACCGGGCCGTCCGCCGAGCGCACCGCGTCGCACCGGGCCACGTCGCCGGCCACCACGATCCGCGGATCGCTCTCCCCGGCCGCCCCCGGTCTGCGGGCGAACAGCCGCTCGTCACAGCGGACGCGCCCGGACGGCAGCGCGAGTCCCGAGCCCCGCAGCCACTCGGTGGCCGGCACCATCCCGATGGCGACCACCACCAGCCGCGCGGGCAGCACGGACCCGTCGGCCAGCTCGACGCCGCGAACCCGCTCACCCTCCGCCTGAAAACGGCGCACGCCCGTGCCCGTGCGCAGCCGCACCCCGGCGCGCCGGGCCGCCTCGGCCACCAGGCCGGGGACCGATCCGCCCAGGGCCCTGAGCGGCGGTCCGAACGGCTCCACCAGCGTCACCCGCACGCCCAGCGCGGCCAGCGACGACGCCAGTTCGACCCCCACGAATCCCGCGCCGACGACGGCCACCTCGCGAGCTCCGCCGGCCAGGCCCGCCCGCAGCCGACGCACATCGGCCAGCCCACGCACGGTCAGCACACCTTCGGGCGGCACCTTCCCGGGCCAGGACCGGGCCCGCGCCCCGGTCGCCAGGACCAGCCCGTCGTACGGCAGTTCCCCGCCGTCGGCCAACCGGACCCGGCGCCGCTCCCGGTCCAGTCCGGCGGCCGCGACACCCCGGATCCAGCGGGCGTCGAGCTCCGCCGCGCCCGGCAGCCGGATGTCGGCCTCCGTGAGGGTGCCGGCCACCAGCTGTTTGGTCAGCGGTGGCCGGTCGTAGGGCGGTTCGGGCTCGTCCGACACCAGGGTCAGCGTCCCGGAGAACCCCTGCGCGCGCAGTGCCTCGGCGGCGCGCACGCCGGCCAGGCCCGCCCCCACCACGACGACCTCGCGCACGGTTTCAGGCCCCTTCGACCGATATCGCCCGCACCGGGCAGGCACGCGCGGCGGCGGTCACCTTCGCAGCGAGTTCCGGCGCCGGGTCCGGCGCGACCTCCAGCCGCTCGTCGTCGTTCAGCTCGAACACCTCGGGCGCGACCAGGGCGCACTGTCCCAGCGCGTCGCACAGCCCGTGATCCACCGTGATCCGCACAGCCGATCCCCCTTGCTCCTTGCGTGTCCGTGATGGCCCGGTCCAGTCGGTGATGGCCCGGTCGTGTCGGTGATGATCCGGTCCGTCTCAGCGCGCGTACCGCAGCGGCAGTTCCTCCAGGCCGCGGATCGCGTCCGAGGCCAGCCACCGCACCTTGTCCTCGGGCACCGCCAGCTCCAGCGTGGGGAAGCGGTCCAGGATCTCGGTCAGCGCGATCGTCGCCTCCTGGCGCGCCAGCCGCTGGCCGAGGCAGAAGTGCGGCCCCATCCCGAAGGCGACGTGCTGCATGGTGGCCCGTCGGATGTCGAAGGTGTGGGGGTCCGCCCGCAGTTCCGCGTCGCGGTTCGCGGCGTTCAGCAGGAACCGCACCAGTTCCCCCCTGCGTATCGTGACGCCGCCGGCCTCGATGTCCTCCAGCGCCACCCGGTTGACCGTGGTCATCGCCGAGCCCCGGAACCGTAGGGCCTCCTCCACGGCGTCGCCGACCAGCGACGCGTCCTGGCGCAGGGCGGCCAGCTGCTCGGGGTGCGTGAGCAGGTCGTAGAGCGCGTTGGCGAGCAGGTTCGTCACGGTGTCGTGGCCGGCGATCAGCAGCACCGCGGCGAACGAGGACAGTTCCTCGTCCGTGAGTCCGGTCCCGTCCTCGAAGCGGGCCGCGATCAGTTCGCTGAGCAGGTCCTCGGTGGGCTGCCGCCGTTTGGCGCCGATCAGCCGGATGCAGTAGGCGAACAGCTCGGCCGCGGCCGTCTGCATCGCCTCCGCCGACGGCGCGGCCGAGATGTCCATGGCCCACTTGCGGAACGGCTCCCGCTCCTCGTCCGGCACACCCAGCAGGTCGCAGATGACCTCCAGCGGCATCGGATAGGTGAACGCGCCGACGAAGTCAGCCGTTCCGCTGTCCCCGAGGTCGTCCAGCAGCCGCCGGGTCGTCGCCACGATGCGCGGCTCCAGCTCCCGCACGGCCCGCGAGGCGAAGGCCGCGGTCACCAGGCGGCGGTAGCGGGAGTGGTCCGGGTCGTCCTGTTCGAGGAGCATCACGGACATCCCCGGGACCAGCGCCCCGTGCGGGGCGTGGGTGTGGACGTCGTTGGACAACCGTGGATCGCTCAGCAGCTGACGGGTCGGTGCCGCGCCGAGCACCGTCCAGGTCTCCTGCCCGTTGAGCTGTCGCGTGCGGATGATGCCGTGGCTCCTGGCGAGCCGGTCCAGCTCCTGCTCGAGATCCGCGGTCGCCGCGAGTTCGGCGAGATCCCGCACCTCGGACATGAGGCAACTCCCCCTGACGATAGGAAACTTCGGGTACGCCGGCCCGCACCGTCACACGCGGGCCGGTCTCTCCCGTGAAAACCCCACCCGGACGCCGGCCGGCCCGTCGGCCGGCCGGCGTCCGTCAATCGCTGAGCATCCGTACGGCCTGCCGGGCGAGCTCGGCGTCCATCGCCGCCGACCGGGTGCCGGCGATCCCCGACCGCAGCAGGGCGGCCCCCTCGACCAGTGCCACGAACGTCTCCGCCCGGGCCCGGCAGAAGTCGGCCGGCCATTCGGCCCGGTTGAGCTGGACGAGGGCCGCCACGTGGGTGACGTACTTCTGGTAGAACTCCCGGACGACCTGGGCGGTGTCTTCGTCCCTGGCCGCCAGTGCCCACACCTCGACGTAGAGCCGGACCAGCCGTGGATCGTCCTGCTCGGCCAGGACCACCGCCACGACGTCGGCGGTGTCCGCCCGGCCCTGCGGGGGCTGGATGTCCGACGGCGCGTCCGGGGTCACCCGCAGTCCCGTCGCGTCGGCCAGCCGCTCCAGCGAACGGTCCAGCGCGCGCTCCAGCACGGCCTTGATCAGATCGGCCCGGGTCGGGAAATAGTGCTGGAGATGCCCGATCCGGATGCCCGCCGCGTCGGCGATGGTCCGCAGCGACGCGCTCGCGTTGCCCTTGGCGACCAGCACCGTCTCGGCGGCGTCCAGCAGGCTCGTACGCCGGATGCTGCCCTGCTGGGTCAGCTGCGGCTTGCCGCCCGCGGCCTTCTCGCCTTTGACGGGACCGCTCATGACACCGTCACCTCGACGCCCGCCTTCTCCAGGGCGGGGATGACCTCCCGGGGTGCCGGCGTCTGCTCCGCGAAGACCACGCCCTCCGGTGCCGGGGAACCGTCCTCGCCGAGCACCCGGCGCAGCCCCAGCAGCCCGCCGAGCGCGGTGAGGTGGGCTTGCCCCGCGGTGTCCCGGACCATCGCGGTACGACGGCCGCCGTCCCGGCCGCGCACGTCGATCCGCAGCAGGGCCTCGCCGCCCTCGCCCGGCGAGTACAGCAGCGACCGCCGTACCGACTCCAGCCGGTCGCCGCGGCCCCAGCGGAAGAAGCCGGTCTTCTTCAGGGCCAGCAGGGCGGACGTCGAGGAGTTCGCGCTGAAGCCGATCCGCGTGACCGCCGTGTCGACGCCCAGCGTCAGGGGCAGCGTGAACTGTTCCGGGGTGTCGATTCGGGCGACCTTCGTCCGGTGTGGGCCGATGGTGACGTACCCGGCGCCGCTCAGCGGCATGATCATCCGCCGCTGTCCGTCCTCCATCACCTCGAAGTCCAGGCCCAGGCGGTCCATGAACTCCACCGAGTCGGTGCCCGCTCGGTCCTTCAGGTCGTACCGGATGGCGACGTCCACCGCCGCCGCCCCGCCGAGGTCGGCCGCCAGGGCCGCGGCGACCAGCGCGCTGACCCCGCCCATCCAACTGGACGACAGCAGCACCGGAGCCTTCGGCGGCGTCAGCGCGGTGATCGCGGCGGCCCGCTGCAGCCGCGCCGTCCACCGCGTGATGTCCACGTACGGCACACCGCCGCGCAGTGCGGCGCGCAGCACTCGGTCGTCCGGGTCGTTCACCGCGCTGATCACGGCCCGGACCCGCGCAGAGAACGGCTCCGGGTCGCCCAGGTCCCAGCGCCGCACCGACGCCCCGACCTCTTCGGCCAGCGCCCGGCCGCGCTCCGGGCTGCGCCCGGTGAGCAGCAGCGGCCAGGAGGGTGCGGCGAGCCGGGCCAGATCGCCGCCGACTGTGCCGTAACCGCCGACCACGAGTACGGGTCCGGTCACATCAAGCTGGATGTCATCGTCCACGCCGGGGATACTAGGTCACGCGACCTAGAAACTCAAACAGCCGCAGAGGCACGGAACTTTGGCCCCGGAACCGCCAACGAACCTGAAATGAAGGAGAGTTGAACCACGACATGCTCATCGAACGCCTCCTGCCGCCGACCGCCGTCGGCGAGGATGCGCACGGCGACCCGCCACCCGCCGCAGGACAGCAGGCGCTGTTCCCCGCCGAGGAGCGGGAGATCGCCGGCGCGGGCGACAAGCGCCGCCGGGAGTTCACCACCGCCCGCCGATGCGCCCGGCGCGCCCTGACCCGGCTGGGCCTGGCCCCGGTCCCGATACCCACCGGTTCCACCGGAGCCCCCGCCTGGCCGGCCGGCGTCACCGGCAGCATCACCCACTGCGACGGCTACCGCGCCGCGGCCGTGGCCCGCACCGCCGACCTCACCGGCCTCGGGATCGACGCCGAGCCCCACGCCCCCGTGTCCCCCGCCGTCCGGCGTGGGATCACCTCCCCGTCCGAACGCGCCCACCTCGACCGCCTGCATGCCGTCCGCCCCGGCATCCACTGGGACCGCCTGCTCTTCAGTGCCAAGGAGTCCGTCTACAAGGCCTGTTCGTCCAGCACGCCCCGCGCCCTCCGTTTCGAGGACGCCGAGGTCACGTTCTCCCCGGAGACCGGCACGTTCACGGCGCACCTGGCGGCCGAGCCCCTGGTCCTCACGGGGCGCTGGCTGGTCTGCGGCGGCATCCTGCTCACCGCGACGGCACTCCCGGCGACCGTCGCAATCCCGACCTCATAGCATCTTCTGATTCGCGATGATTGATCCCGTCGCTGTCCGCCCGTTGACCTCATATCAAGCAAACCGGTCGAAAAATTCATATCTAGGACGTAGCAGGTGCTTTCGCGAATAAACGACAGAAGTCCGTTGACTGCTCGGCATCAGTGGCGAGTGATGCTGTGGGTCACTGTGGCTGTGGCGGCTCTCGGACTCGTTGTCGCACTGGAGATCGCCGCACGCCGCTACGGTCAGCCGGGGCCGGTCGCCGACCAGCTGAAAGACGCGGTGTTCGCCCCGAAACCGGGGCCGCTGTACGGCGGGCTGGTGTTGATGTCGGTGGTGCTCACCTGGCCGCAGCGGATCATCGCGGTGGGCGCCGCGATCGGCATGGACGGCGTCCTCCTGCTGGTGCGGTGGTCGGCCGGCGTCACAGTGGCCGACGCCCAATTCTTCGGCAACGGCGCGTTGCTGGTGATGCTGGGCTGTGCGGTCATCGCCGTCACGCGCCGCACCGGCCGGGAACGCGTCCTGCTGTTGAAGGGCGTCGGGCTGGGCCTGCTGCTCGTGGCCGGCCGCAAGTCCGGCGACGCCTGGCTACTGATCACGTCCAAGACCCGCCCGGCGGTGCTCGACCAGTACGTGGCGACCGCCGACCACGCGCTGGGCAACCCCTCGTGGCTGGCGGGCCGCATGCTCCAGGCCACCGGCCCGATCGGCATCAACGTTCTCGACCTGGTCTACGCGAAGCTCGCGGTGGCCGCGATCGTCGTCGGGCTGTACCAGCTGCGTCACGTAGCGGTCGAGCGACGCTTCCCGAGCCATCATCTGGTGCGCACGTTCCTGGTGATCGGCCTCCTCGGGCCGGGCATCTACATGCTCTTCCCGGTCGTCGGACCGGTCTTCGCCTACGGCCCGGGCGCTTCCGGTACCGGCGGCGTGCAGTGGGCGGCGGCCGATCTGTGGCCGCACACGCCGCTGCCGATCACCACGCCGCACCTGATGTCGTACGACGACATCACCCCCCGGAACTGCATGCCCAGCCTCCACACGGCCTGGGCCACCGCGATCTTCGTCCATACCCGCAAGGGCCCCCGGATCCTGCGCTTCGCCGGTACGTTCTGGCTGGTCGCCACGCTCGCCGCGACGCTCGGTTTCGGCTACCACTACGGCGTGGATCTCATCGCCGGCGTGGTGTTCGCGCTCACCATCGAGGCAGCACTGCGTGCGCTCGACCGTGGCTGGGACCGGCCGGCGATCCAGCTGGTCGTCTACGGCACCACGGTCTTCGCCGCGCTGCTGGTGTCGTACCGCTACCTCCCGATGGAGATGGCCAGGCACCAGGAGGTGTCCGGATCACTTCTCCTCCTGGCGATGATCTCGGTGGTCTACGGCTACGTACGGACCACCAGACTGTGGGAGCCGACGGCTGTCGCAACGCGGCGACCGGAACCGCAACCCGAACCGGTCTGACGGGCCGAGGCGATGCCTCGGCTCTCACGGCCGAGCCCCCGCCTCGGTCGACGGGCGGCCTCGAGCCGACTCCCGCGCCAGGAGGGCCGGCAGCGCCGGATAGCTCTCGTCACGGGTGGTGACCGAGAACGGGGGTGCTGGCACGGCCAGAAGACCCGCCCGTTCCGGGTCACTCTCCGGCCGGCCGTTCCAGCGCCACCGGCGCACGCGCAGAGCGCGCCGACCTGAAGGGGGGACTGCGTGCGGGGCGGCCGCCGTGGGACCTCTTTCCTCCGTGACGACGCGACCGAGGGCGGCGCGATGCCGTCTCGGCGGTAGGGATTTCCGCTCGGCCTGTAATAACTCGGCCGCCACGCGCATTCCTCGGTGACAGAGCCGATACGAGGAGACGGCGCGTGACCCAAGCTCAACGCTTCCGGGACCTCTACGAGGAGTGCTATCCGCGTGTACTCGCCTACGCCACGAGCCAGGTGGGGCGGCAGGTCGGTGAGGACATCACCAGCGAGACCTTCACCGTGGCGTGGCGGCGGATGCGGGACGTTCCCCAGCCCGCGCTGCCCTGGCTCCTCGGCGTCGCCCGCAACCTGGTGCGGGAGTTACGTCGCCGGGACAGCCACCAGTACGCCCTCGCCGCACAGGAGGCACAGCGCATCAGTACCGCCGCCGGGACCGAGGCGCAGGACGTGGCCACGGGCGTGACCGACCGGGAGGCGGCGCTCCAGGCCCTGGCCAGCCTGTCCGGCGCCGACCGGGAACTGCTGACCCTGATCGCCTGGCACGGGCTGAGCCCCAAGCAGGCCGCACGCGTCCTGGGCTGCACCACCGCGACCCTGACCGTCCGGCTGCACCGGGCCCGTCGCCGGCTGGAGCGGGCCGTGGAGGCCGTGTCCGCACCACCCGCGCCGGCAGTGCGCCGCGCTGACGGCCGCACCGACCGTGAAGGAGCACTCGCATGAGGAAGACGTACGAAGGGTCCGCGCGGCGGCGCGACGTCATGAAGACGCTCGCGGACGCCCGGCCCGCCGAGCTGGACCCGTCCCGGCTGGCGGGTTCCCGGCGGCAGCGCGAGGACCTGGCCCGGATCACGGCCGCCACGCGGGACAGGCCCACCGGAGGCTCCCTGGCATGGCTGCGTCCCCGGCTCCTGCCGCTCGGGGCCGTCGCGACCGTCGCGGCGTCCGCGATCGTGGTGGGCACCCTCGTCCAGCAGGACTCGCGCGGCAGCACGAGCGCGCAGCCGGGCACCCGCCCGCCGTCGGCCACCGCGACGGGGCTCGACGGCCGCATGGAACTGCTCGGCGTGGCGAAGGCGGCGGAGGCTTCGGCTGCCGAGGGAACGTACTGGCAGGTGACCACGCGGGCGGAGAACGTGGACGTGGCCGGTGAGCCGGGACGGTACTTCGCCGTGCGGAGCACCGAGACGCAGGAGTGGTCGGTGGGGGTGCGTCCGGGAACCCGGAGCCTGATGGTCACCGGCCTGGACGCCGAGACCGAGCCGCGCACCGCGGCGGACGAGGAACGCTGGCGGGCCGCCGGTTCACCGCGGCAAGTGGTGAGCCCCGCACGGGCCGACGGCGGGGTCCGTACCGCCTTCACGATCGGAACAGGGCGGCCCACGGTCATGCGCACCGACAACGACAACAAGATCTACGCCCTCGGCCCGGACAGCGTCTCCTACCAAGACCTGCGTCAACTGCCCACCGAAAGTGCGCAGTTGCGCCGACAGTTCCAGCGGCTGTACGAGCGGGACGGCGGCGCCGAGCACAGCGGCGACCGTACGGCCTGGATGCTGCGCCAGGCGGCCAACCTCATCACCATGCCGGTGAAGCCCGGCACCCGGGCCGCCGCGTACCGCCTGCTCGCGGACCTGCCGGGCATCCGCGTCCAGGGCTCCGCCACCGACCCGCTGGGCCGCGAGGGCATCGGCATCGCGCTCCCCGGCAAGGCCGAAACCCCGCTGGGGAGTGTCGAGCAGCGGCTGGTCGTGGACCCTTCCACCGGCGCTCTGCTCGCCGAGGTCTCCGTTCTGGCCGAACCGTCGGCCACCGCGCGGCAGGCGGGGCTGGACGCGGGCACGAAGGTGTCCTGCTCGGCGACCACCCGGATGGAGTGGGCCCAGCGGCAGATCACCGTGCCGGAGAACGCGCGGCACTGAACTCCCCCCCGCGGGCCCGGCACCGCGGGGCCTTTCACGGAATCACCCCCAGAAGAAGGAGCGACTTGATGAGTACCCGCGCAACCCGCGCAACCCGCGCAACCCGCGCACAAGGTTCCGCCTCACGCGGCATCCGCGTGGCCACCGCGTTCGCGGCCTGCGCCCTCGCCCTCACACCGTGGGCCGCGCAGGCGCAGACCGAGACCGAGCCAACGGCACAGACGCCCTGGAAGCTCGCGATACCGCTTTCCGAGACGGATGCGAGTGTCTTCATGGATGTCGACGCCAGGCACAGAAACGACGCCTGGGCGGTCGGCAGGAAGACGGACGACTCCTTCTCGGCGGCCCCGCTGGCCAGACACTGGGACGGCAAGCGGTGGAGCGACGTCCCGCTCGCGGCGACCGGAGGCAGGCCGGCACAGCTGGACGCGGTGGCCGCCTCCGGCCCCGACGACGTCTGGGTCGCCGGGACCTACACCGACGTGGAGATCGCCGCCAACTCCTCGGCCCGGCTGCCGGACCGCCTGGCGGACCGTCTCTCCGACGCTCCCGCGGACCGGTCCCGCGGCGGCGCCGCGCGTCCCGCGGCCGCCAGCCCGATCGTGCTCCAGCACTGGGACGGCACCCGATGGAAGCGGGTGCAGCGTCCCGCACCCGCCGAGGGCTGGATCCGCTTCGTCGGCGAACTGACCACGCTGGGCCGGGACTCCGTGTGGCTGACCACCGTGGACTGGAACCCGGTGACCGGTGCGTACGCCGGGAAGCTGGAGCAGTGGGACGGCCGTACGTGGCGGCAGACGGCCCTTCCCCCAGCACCGGACGGCAGCCCGGTGGAGCCCTGGGACATCACCGGCACCGGCCCCGACGACGTGTGGGTCACCGCCCAGGCCGGTTCCGACGGCACCACGACGCCCCTGCTCTACCACTTCGACGGCCGGCGCTGGACGGTGGACACCGTCCCCGTCCCGTACGAGTACGGCGCCGGCTGGGTGGCCAACCACGTCGTGACGACGAAGCGCGGCACGGTCCACGTGTTCGGCAAGACCAACGACCCCGGGGTGGCCGACGGACTCCTCGCCACGCGCTGGGACGGCCGCACCTGGCGGCCGGTGCCCACGCCCGGCGTCGAAGAGGTGAGCGCCGCGGGCACGGACGGCTCGGGAACGGTGTGGGTCACGGGCTGGCCGGTGGGCGGTAGCCATGCGGTGCTCTCCCGCTGGAACGGCGCCTCCTGGACCGACGAGGGGCTCCCGGAGGAGATCTCGGCCCGGGTGGGCAGCACGCTCCTCGACCTCGACGGTGTCCCCGGCACGCGCGCCGTACTGGCCGTGGGAGACGTCGCCTGTGAGAGCACGACGGGCGGGTGCGGTCTGGTGCTTTCGCGAGGGATCGGCTGACGGGCGAGCCGGCGGGAGGCGGGCTCGAACCGGACCGTGGCCTTCGCAGGGACTCCCGCAAGGGGCTGACGACCCGGACGCCCGCTCCCGCCCGCGCTCAGCCGGCCCGCCAGGCCGCCTCGAGGGCCGTCCGGTTGGCGCGCAGAAGCTCGTCCAGGTCCGTCTCGTAGAGCGAGTCCGGCACGTTGTCGGAGAAGATCTCCAGGACGCAGGGGCCGCGGTAGCCGACGCTGTAGGCGGCGTGCAGCAGCCGGCCGACCGGGATGTCGCCGGTGCCGACTCCGCGCCGGTCCATCCGCGAGCGGGGTGTGCGCCAGTCGCTGGCCTGGAGCAGGAACAGACGGTCGGGGGCGTCCGCGAGGCGGGGGACGAGATCCGGGTCCTGCCACAGGTTCCACAGGTCGAGGCAGACGCCCACGTTCTCCCGGTCGACCTCCTGGACGATGTCGAGCGCCTGCCCGTAGGTCCAGATGGCGGTCTCCGCGTTGAGCAGGACGGGGTTGAGGGGTTCCAGCGCGATGCGTACGCCGTGGTCGGCCGCGATGTCCGCCAGTTCGCGGTGGTGGGTGACGACCTGACGGATCGCCTCGTGCAGGTTCCCGTCGGGCGCCGGCCCGGTGTTCGTGACGAACACCGCGCCCGGGGCGAACGGTGCGATCAGCTCCACGCTGCGGCGGAAGCGGTCCAGCCGGTCGCGCCGGGCGGCGGGGTCCGGCTGGGTCTCGCTGGGGAACACGGTCCGTACGAGGGGCTGGACAGAGCTGACCGGCAGTCCCGCCTCGGCGACAGAGGCGAGTTGGGCCTTGGCACGGTCATGGTCGTCGTCGAGCTTGGTCTCGCACAGCTCGATCGCCTCGACGCCGAGGTCGGCGTAGTGCGTCAGGTCCTCCTCGAAGGACCAGGGCATGGTGGTGAACTGGTTGACGCCGTAGGGGAAGGCGAACGGAGGTGTGGGGCTGTTCATACGAGCACCTCCGTGTCGGTCTCGCTGCCGGTCAGGAAGCCGGTGACCGTCCGGTGGAACTTCTCCGGCTCGTCGAAGAACAGCCCGTGGCCGCTGTGCTCGAAGAAGACGGTCCGGGCTCCCGGGAGCGCCTCGCCGACCCAGGCGGGGCCCTGCCATGGGAAGACCTGGTCCTGACGTGCCACCAGGACCAGGCTGGGCAGCCGGATCGTGGGCAGCAGGTCGCGCCAGTCGTGGCGGGTGTGGTCGGTCATCAGCG
Source organism: Streptomyces sp. DH10 (assembly GCF_029813805.1). NCBI lineage: Bacteria > Bacillati > Actinomycetota > Actinomycetes > Kitasatosporales > Streptomycetaceae > Streptomyces > Streptomyces sp. DH10. The sequence continues at coordinate 86,695 of NZ_JARVKU010000016.1, read as the reverse complement.
CGTTGCGTGCGTACGGGGGTGACTTGGCCATCTCGGCCAGCAGCAACTCCCGCTCCTGCGGGGTGGGTTCGCCCTCGAAGACGGTGTGGATCTGGTCCTCGTCGAAGGCCGGGGGATCGCAGGTGAGCTGTGTCCGCAGGGCGGCCAGGGAGGGTTCGTCGTAGCAGGTGGCGTGCGCGTGCGGCCAGTCCGGTGCGTAGTACTGGCGCGGTGCCTGCTCGACGTACACCGCGCGGGCCAGGCGGTGGCTGCCGAACAGTTCCAGATAGCTCCAGATGACCGGGCAGCCCAGTGACCAGCCCAGGACGGTGACGTCGCGCAGATCGAGTTCTTCGAGGAGGTCGAACAGGTCCTTGGCCAGCCTCGACACGCGGTAGCCGTGGCGGGGTTTGCCGGACTCGCCGTGGCCGCGCAGATCGACGGTGATGACGCGGGCGTGCTCGGCGAGGGCGTCCAGATTGCGGGTGAAGAAGCGGCCGCTGAAGCCCCAGCCGTGGATCAGGACGAGAGGGGGACCGGTGCCCTGTTCCTCGTAGTGGACGGTGACGTCGTCGCTGGTGGTGATGGTGCCCATGGGTCTCCTTCTGCGTGCCTTCTACCTGAGTGGGCCGGTGAGGCCCTCACCGAGCGCGGCCACGGCGGCGGCCCCGTGCCCGGCCGCGAGCAGCGGCGTGCGGATGTCCTGTTCCAGGTCGGGCAGGTAGCCGATGAGGACGTCGGCGGGCCCCTGGATCCGTACGCGGCCCAGCGCGGCCGGCAGCAGCAGGCTCCGGGCCCGCCCGAGCCGCTCGGAGTGGCCACCGGACTCCACGATGACCGGGTCACCGGCGTTGCTGACGACCAGCGCGGTGGAGAAGTCGTGCACCAGCGGGGCGGTGGTGCACGCCCGCCACCGCTCCAGCGCGAAGTACGGGCCGGCGCACAGCACCGTGCGCTCCACTCCGTCGTCGACCTGGACGCTCAGGCCGGACTGGAACTCGGGGCGTGGATCGGGACGCCACTCGTCGAGGAGCCGCCCGAGGTTGGTGTGCCACTCCTCGTCGTCCAGTTCCGAGCCGTCCTCCATGTGCCGGCGCATGGCGTGCTGCTGGATGTCGGAGGTCTGCTCGATCTCGTAGACGAGGGTGCCGGGGCCGAAGCTGTGCAGGGTGCCGCCGGGCACGTAGACGGTCTGCCCGGCCCGCACCGGAAGCCGGCGCATGACCGCGTCGAAGTCCTGCGCGAGCAGGGCCCGGTGCAGTGTGTCCCGGTCCACACCGGCCTTCACCCCCACCAGGGCGGTGGCTCCCGGGGCCGCGTCGAGGACGTGCCACGCCTCGGTCTTGCCGTGGGGCTCGTCCTCCAGCCGGCGCGCGGTGTCGTCGTCGGCGTGCAGATGGACCGGGAGGGTACCGGTGCCGTCGATGAACTTGGTCAGGACCGGGAAGCGCGGGCCGCGCCACCCGCGCCCCACGAGTTCGTCGGGGTGATCCTCGACGAGCCGGCGCAGCGTGCGGCCGGCCAGCGAGCCGTCCGCGACCCGTGCTCCCTCGCCGTCCACATCACTGACCTCCCAGGTCTCGGCGACCGGGCCGTCGGGCAGGCCGGTACGGCCCAGCCGTTCGGTGAGGGCCCGGCCGCCGAAGACGTGCTGCTTGACCGGGGTGGTCAGCCGCAAGGGGTACCAGTCCACGGTCACTCCTGATTCCTGATGGCGAAGCTTTGCTGACGGAATGTCAGAGGATGGGCTGGCCGCCGGTGACGGCGATGCGCGCACCCGAGACGTACGCGGCCTCGTCCGAGGCGAGCATGACGTACACGGGGGCGAGTTCGGCCGGCTGTCCGGCACGCCCCAGCGGTGTCTGGCCGCCGAAGTCCTCGACCTGCTCGGGCGGCATGGTGGCGGGGATCAGCGGCGTCCAGATGGGCCCCGGGGCGACGCTGTTGACCCGGATGCCCCGCTCGGCGAGCGACTGGGACAGGGAGCCGACCATGTTGGCGATGCCCGCCTTCGTCGCGTTGTACGCCAGCAGGCCCGGCGGCGGCGAGTCGGAGTTCACCGAGGTGGAGGCGATGATCGACGCACCCGACTTCATGTGCGGCACGGCCGCCTTGCAGAGGTGGAACATGGCGCTGAGATTGGTCGCCAGCGTGTGGTCCCACTCCTCGTCGGGGATCTCCTCGATCGAGTCGCGGAACATCTGGAACGCCGCGTTGCTGACCAGGACGTCGATGCGGCCGAACGCCTCGACGGCCCGGGCCGCCACCTCCCGGCAGTGGGCGGGATCGCTCAGATCACCGGGCACCAGAACCGCCTCGCGGCCGGCCTCCTCCACCCAGCGCGCCGTGTCGCGGGCGTCGTCCTCCTCCTCGTCCAGGTGCGAGAGGAGCACATCGGCGCCCTCGCGGGCGTAGGCGATCGCGACGGCCTTGCCGATACCGCTGTCACCACCGGTGATCAGGGCTTTCTTCCCGGCCAGCCGACCTGATCCGCGGTAGCTGTGCTCACCGTGGTCGGCCTTGGGCCGCAGGTCCGCTTCGGTGCCCGGAGGCTGCTGCTGTTGGGCGGGCTTGGACATGGGGAAATCCCCCTCTTCTCTCATCGCGGGGATCGCTGCACCGGCTGGAGGCGGTAGCGCCGCCGTACCCGAACGAAGGGCCGCGTCAAAGTACGGCAAAGGGATGGGCGCCGGTGCGCCTGTCACGCCGACCGGGGTACCCGGGGCGCTTGGCCGGAAACCAGCCCCTACGGCAGGCGTACGACGCAAGGAGAGCCGATGGCCCCGCCCCGCAACCGTGCACAGGACGACCACCAGGGGAGGGGGCAGAGCCGCCCCGGGAAGGGTCGCCCCGGGAAGGGCCACACCGTCCGCGGGCAACCGGACGGGCGCGCACTGCTCACGGACCCGCTGAGCAACAAGGGCGTCGCCTTCACCCAGGAGGAGCGGGAACGCCACGGCCTGGTCGGGATGCTGCCGCCCGCGGTGCTGTCGCTGGAGCGCCAGGCACGTCGCGCCTGGGAGCAACTACAGGCACAGCCGGACGACTTGGCGAAGAACGTGTACCTGGAGCAGCTCCACGACCGCAACGAGGTCCTCTACTTCCGGCTGCTCTGCGACCACCTCACCGAGTTGCTGCCGATCGTCTACGACCCGACCGTGGGCGAGGCGGTCAAGCGCTACAGCCACGAATACCGGCGCCCGCGCGGCGTCTACCTCTCCATCGACCGCCCCCAGGACATCCGCCCGGCGTTCCAGGCGCTGCACCTGGGCCCCGACGACGTCGACCTGCTGGTGGCCACCGATGCCGAGCAACTCCTCGGCATCGGCGACTGGGGCGTCGGCGGCATGCAGCTCGCGGTCGGCAAGCTGGCGGTCTACACCGCCGCCGCGGGCATCGACCCGGGGCGGGCCGTCCCGGTGATGCTCGACGTCGGCACCGGAAACCAGGCACTGCTCAACGACCCGCTGTACGTCGGCAACCGGCACAACAGGGTGCGCGGCGAGGCGTACGACTCGTTCGTCGCCGCCTTCGTGGAGGCGGTGGGTGAACTGTTCCCGCAGGCGCTGCTGCACTGGGAGGACTTCGGCCCCGGCAACGGCCGCCGCATCCTCCAGCGGTACGGCGAGAAGATCTGCACGTTCAACGACGACATGCAGGGCACCGGCGCGATCACGCTGGCCTGCGTCATGAACGCGGCACGGGTCACCGGCACGCCCATGCGGGATCAGCGGATCGTGGTCTTCGGCGCCGGGACGGCGGGCGTGGGCATCGCCGACCAGCTGCGCGACGCCATGGTCCGCGACGGACTGGATCACGAGGAGGCCACCCGCCGCATCTGGTGTCTGGACCGCCAGGGCCTGCTGCGGCAGTCCACCGAGGGACTGCGCGACTACCAGCAGCCCTACGCGCGACCGGACGACGAGTGGCCCGACGACAGGCCGGCCGACCTGCCGACCGTGGTGGACCACGTGCAGCCGACCGTGCTGGTGGGAACCTCCACCCGGCACGGGGCCTTCACTCAGGACGTGGTGCGCTCCATGGCCCGCCACGTGGACCGGCCGGTCGTCCTGCCGCTGTCCAACCCGACGGAGAAGATCGAGGCCATGCCGGAGGACGTGCTGCGGTGGACCGGCGGCAAGGCCCTGGTCGCCGCCGGCATCCCGGTGCCTCCGGTGGAGCTGGACGGCACCACGTACGTCATCGGCCAGGCCAACAACGCCCTCGTCTACCCGGGGCTGGGGCTGGGCGCCGTGGTGGCCCGCGCCGAGCGGATCACCGACGGCATGCTCCAGGCCGCGGCGGAAGCCGTCGCCGGCCTCGCCGACCTGTCGGAACCCGGCGCCCCCCTGCTGCCGGAGGCGCGGAACCTGCGCACCTCCTCGGCCGTGGTCGCCACGGCCGTCGCCCGCCGCGCCGCCGAGGAGGGTGTCGCCCGGGCCCGCCTCGACGACGTGATCCAGCAGATCCAGGACGCCATGTGGCAGCCCGAATACGGCTGACGGGGACGGTGCGGGAGCCGCGCTCGGTGGTGGCTGACAGACGTCCGGGCCTTGCAGCGCGCTTGACACACCGTCCGAACATCGTGCCCGGAACGGACAGATCACGCGTGGGCTCCGTGCGGGGCGTCGGAGATATTCGATGGACCGGTGATCGCCGAGGTCGCCGATACCGAAACCCATTGGGGAAGAGCATGTCGCTCCTGAAGACCATCGATACCGATCCCTCCTTCGCGCCCCGCGAGTCCGGCCCGCTGCCGGAGCGCCTGATTTCCGGCGACCCGGCGTACAAGACCTGGGCCCAGGACTCCGCGCGCGGGGAAACGATCAATACCGGTGTCTGGGAAGCCACGCCCGGCGAGACGCGCTCCATCAAGGGTGAGGTCTTCGAGTTCTGCCACATCCTTTCCGGCGTCATCGAGATCACGCCGGAAGGTGGCGAGCCGGTGGTCTACAAGGCAGGCGACAGCTTTGTCATGAAGCCGGGCTTCGTCGGTGTCTGGAAGACCATCGAAACCGTGCGCAAGATCTACCTGACCGTGTCGTAACGCCGGTGCCGCAGGGTTCACCGATGGGCGGACAGCACTGCCGCGAGGCCCTCTCGCAGATCTCTGACGAAATACTCGGGAACCTCCAGCGACGGGAAGTGTCCCCCCATTTCAGGCGAGTTCCATCGGACGATCTGCCGGTACCGCTGCTGTGCCCAGGGCCGCGGACATTTCTCGATGTCGCGGGGATACATACTGATCGCCGACGGGACGTCGACCCGGAGTTCGGGGTCCAGCGAGTTGTGGCTTTCGTAGTAGATGCGGGCCGACGATGCGCCGGTCCGCGTCAGCCAGTACAGGGTGACGTTGTCGAGAACCCTGTCTCTTGAGATCCTCTCGAACGGGCTGTCTTCGGTGTCCGACCACTCGGCGAACTTGTCGAGGATCCAGGCGAGAAGCCCGACCGGTGAGTCGACGAGCGAGTAGCCGATCGTCTGCGGCCGGGTCGCCTGCTGCTTCGCGTACGCCGCGCGGTGGCGCCAGAAATCGCGGGTTTCCTCGGTCCACTTGCGCTCGACGGCCGTCAGCCCGTCCGTTGTCAACCCGGGCGGCGCCTCCGCGAACAAGGTGTGAATGCCGAGAACGTGCGCCGGGAACCTGCCGCCGAGAACCGTGGTGATATTGCCTCCCCAATCGCCGCCGTGGGCTGCGAACTTGCCGTAGCCGAGCCTTCCCATCAGCTCCACCCAAGCGGCCGCGATCTTTTCGGTTCCCCACCCGGTGACGGTCGGCTTGTCGCTGTAACCGAAGCCTGGTAGCGACGGGGCCACGACGTGGAACGCCGGCGCGTCTGCATCTTTCGGACCCGCCAGCTCGTCCACTACATCGACGAACTCGGCAATGCTGCCCGGCCAGCCGTGCGTCAAGAGCAGAGGAGTGGCATCCGCGCGCGCGGATCGGCGGTGCAGGAAGTGGATTCCCAGATCATCAATGGTCGTGCGGAACTGTCCGATACGGCTGAGGCGCTCTTCGAACGACCGCCAGTCGTACCCGGTGCGCCAGTAGTTCACGACATCGACGAGGTCGGCGAGCGGAACGCCCTGTTCCCATCGGCGAGGGCCGGGCGCGGCGCGATAGACCGTCTCGGCCTCCGGCAGTCGCGCCGCGGCCAGCCGCGCGCGCAGATCGTCGAGGTCGGCGTCGGTTGCGTGGGCTTCAAATGCTTGCACGTCGCTGGTCGGACGGGGCATGGGACCTCCTGGCCGTCGCGGAACCGGCTGCGAACTATCGCGAACCGGCTTAGACGGTTCTACCACGCCTTCATCCCGACATGGAACCTGCTAAGGTGGTTCCATGCGTACTGGGTTCCCGGACTTCCGCCTCGGCAACGTGCTGGCGACCAGCTTCACGGGGACTCTGTCGGAGCGTCATGGCAACGCTGTGGAGCGCATTCCCACGCCGCAGCGACTCGCCGACTGGCTGGCGGTGAGCGGCCTCCCCGTGGACTCCTGCACCACTGCCCAGCTCGACCTCGCCCGGGAACTGAGGGAGTCGATTCACGCCGCCGCGACAGCGGCCGCGCTCCAGGACGCTCTCCCTGCGGCTGCTGTCCGAGTCATCAATGACTTCAGCGCTCAGGGTCGGGCCGCGGCGATCCTGACGCCCGAGGGCAAGCGGCGATGGCGGCTCAGCTCGGCTTCCTGCGTGGAAGATGCCCTCAGCGTGATCGCCGCCGACGCGATCGGCATCATCGCGGGCGAACGAGACGGAAAACTGGCCTTGTGCGCATCACCGACCTGCCGAGCAGCCTTCTTCGACACCAGTCAAAGCCGCACCCGCAAGTGGTGCGACATGAACACGTGCGGGAATCGTCAGAAGAAGGCGCGCTTCAATGCCAACCAGGCCGGCAAGCGGATCCCCGGTGCGTCATAGGGCTTCGGTCCGTACCCACGACGACAGTCCGCGAAAGAGCGGAACCCCAGCCGGGACGCGGCTGGGGTTCCTCGATGCGGTGAGGATCGGTCGAGCGCCTGCCCGTAGGTCCGGATGGTGGTGGCGCTCACCGTGGATCAGGCGGGTCAGCGCTGGAGGGTGAGCAGGCCCGGCCGGTACGGCAGTTGCAGGTAGCCGGTGCCCGGCGGTGTGTCGGGGGAGTGGCCCTGGTAGAGGAATCGCAGGTTGCAGGGGTCGATGGTCATGGTCTGGTCGGGGTTGTCGCGGACCAGGTCACCGTGGCTGATGTCGTTGGTCCAGGTGGCACCGCTGTTGGCCTTGCCCGCGAAGGGGTTGCTTTCGGTGGCGGCCTGCGGGGTCCACGATCCGTTCAGGCTGGAGGCCGTGAACGAGCGGAAGAAGCGCTGCTCGGTCGCACCCCGGGCCTCAACGATCATGAGGTACTGGTTCTGGCCCTGGACCTTGTAGACCTCCGGCGCCTCGAACAGGTTCTTCGCCGTGTCGCTCATGACCGTCGTGTACGACGAGCCGAAGCTGCTGGGGAAGTTCCCGAGCGGCATGCTCGACCTGTAGATCTTGCCGTTGTCATCGGCGAAGAACAGGTACATGTTCTGGTCGTCGGCGATCACGGTCGGATCGATCGGGGTGCCTCCCGAGCCTTCGGGGAGGCTGCCGGTGAACAGCGGCTGCGGGGCGGACCAGCCGTTGGGGTTGGTGGGGTCGCTGGACGTGCGGTAGGCGAAGGGCCATGCGGTACCCCACCCATTTGAGACCAGCACCCAGATGTTCTTGGTCGAGAGGTGGAACAGCTTGGGCGCCACCGCGAGCTGGTTCATCCCGGTCTGGGTGGTCGTCGCCATGTCCGACCAGTTCGTGAACGGACTGAACGCCATCGAGCCCCACGACGATCCGTCGGAGGTGGTCCCGTAGACCAGGTGCCTGCCGTTGTACGTCACGGTGGTGAAGTCCTTCAGCGCGACCCAGCCGTTCGACGGCTGCGCCAGCGGACCAGTCGAGGTCCACCGGTAGGTCGACGGAAGAGCACACGTGCCGCCCGGCCCGGACGGGCCGGTCCACTTCTGGTTGCTGGCGCCGTTGCACGACCAGATCTGCACCGCCGTGCCGTTGGCCGTACCGCCGCCCGAGACGTCCAGGCACAGCCCGGACTGGACGCCCACGATCGTGCCGTCGGAGTTCACCCGCCACTGCTGGTTCGCACCACCGTTACAGGTGTAGATCTGCACCCGGGTCCCGGACGTGGTGGCGTGGCCCGGGACATCCAGGCACTTGTTGCCGTACACGGTCAGCTGGTTGCTGTCCGTCAGCGTCCACTGCTGGTTGGTTCCGCCGTGGCAGTCCCAGACATGCACGTTCGAGCCGTCGGTCTGGCTGAAGCCCGCCACGTCGAGACACCGGCCGGAACCAACACCGCGCACGGAGCCGCTGGTGGCCGCCTGAGCCGGGCCGGCGACGAGCAGCGCCGCCAACGCGGCCAGGGCCGCGACCGCGGCGGCGAGCACCGCGGAAGGACGTCTGCGGCTGAAACTACGTCTGCGCATAAGGACCTCGTCATCCTTGAGCAGGCGGCTCCGGTATCCCCCGTCAGAGGCGGTCCGGATGCCGGTGGGGTGCGACCCCTGGATGTCCGACATGCCGAACAAGGGTCGAAGTGTCGAGCAACTGGATGATAGGGATCCTGTGATCAGCGTCAATACCTCTCGCACAATTCGCGAGCCGAAACGTTCGCTGCTGAACCAGGCGGCTTCAACTGCCGTGGTTGACGGGTCTTCGGCGTTTTCTCTGGTCTGGTCGGTCTGTGGCCCACCAGCCGAGGCCTGTGGTAATGCTTCCTCATGGAACCTGTCAGCTTGGCAGTCAAAGGCGTCAGCGTGCTCCTCGGTCTGGGTAGGACTTTCCACCAGCGTCGACGGAAGCTTAGAGTTACGGTTCACCGTGGGTATTTCGTCAGACCGGCTTCCAGCGCTAGTACGCCAATTACTGCTTCGCCGCCTGTTACAGGTGCGGGGTCCGCTGACGGCGCAATCGAGCCATCCCCAGAGCAATTTTTTATCAAGATGACCAATCTTTCACCGCAACGAGAGCTGGAGGTTACGCATCTCTGGTTCGAGACGCAGCCTCGCTATGACTACATGAGCACAGAGAGGCCTCCGCCATTCCGGTTGCGCCCAGATGAAACCGTTGAAGTCTGGGTGGCGGTCTCAGAAGTCGCACACCGCGATAAGCTTGAATATCAGGTACGCGTTCGGCTCTCGAATGGAAAGGTTGTGAAATCTCGAGTAGATAGAAAAATACCTCCCATGGGTCTCATTTCCGGTAGAGGGATTTCCTAGATCTCGGTCGTCTGCAAGCGAAGCTGACGGGCTCCCGCGTACTGGGAGTTCGATCGAGCGGCTCTCATACGGCCCTCGCAGTCCTACCTGCATGGCGTGTGCGGTCACTCGTGGAGGCATGCGAGCGCGCCGGGCAGTCCTCGGAGAAGGCCGCGCTGATCTATCAGCGAGTCACCGTCCGGAAGGCTCGGGAGGAGGCTGTCCAGAAGACCACCGAGAAGCGTTCTGGCACGGATCTGGCACGGCCAGTGGTCACAGCGGACAGCAAAACGGCCCAGGTCGCTCTGGGCACGACCCGGGCTCCGAGGGGCGGAGAGTCGCGCTCGGCGGCTGACGGTCGTCCGAGCTCCAGAAGCGGTCGCTTGCCGAAGGCGACGTTGCAGGAGCATACGGCAAAGGTTCCAGCGGCAAATTCGGACGCGTCCTGGCCAAGACCGGCCCCGCGACCGCATCCAGGCCGTGATCTTCGCCTACGACCTCGGACTCGTCCGCCTGGCCGCGCTCGCGGCGGTGCGGGATGGCCATGCCGGTGCCCGGGTAGCCCCCGCCGAGTCCGTACGCATGTGACGTTTGAGCATGCAGGTGCGCTGGGTGTTGGGGGCGGCCTGTGGCGGCTGTGCTCAAGTCACGGGAAGTGGGGGATGAGGGTGGCTCTGCGTGCAGCAGGTCATCGGCGTTCGGTGAAGCGTCGTGTTCTTGCCGGGGCTTCCGTCGCCGCGGCGGCCGGAATCGCGGTCACCGCGACGATGGCCATGAACGCCGAGGCGGCGTGGACGTCGACGTGGAACGTGTCGGCCTCGGGCTGGACCCCTGACGATTCCCCCACGGTGTCGGTCGACCGGCAGGGCGACGCCCTGCTGGCCTGGAACGCCTGCGATTTGTCGACGCCGGGCTGCTACTACCGGATCCAGGCCAGAGTGAAGACCGCGAGCGGTACGGTGACAGCGATCCGCACCCTGTCGCCCGACGGTGCCGCGCCGTCCTGGCCGGAGGCCGCCTCCGACGACACCGGCGACTCGGCGGTGGTCTGGCAGCAGGACAGCCAGGTCGTGGGCCGCCGGCTCTCGGCCTCCGGCAGCCTCGTCGGACCGCTGCAGAAGCTGTCCACGTCGGCGCCCGCGACCACCCCGGTGGTCGCTGTGACCCCGGGCGGCACCGCGATGGCGGCGTGGACGGAGATCCGCGACGGAAGCTGGTACGCGGTCGCCCGCCGCCTCAAGCTCGACGGGACGGTCGGCGCGGCCATCACCCTCGGCTCGGGCTCGGCCGAGAAGCCGGCCATCGGCGTCGACCGCAACGGCCAGTTCGTCGTCGCCTGGGCGCGGGCCTCGGACGTCGTGGCCAGGCGGATCACGTCGACGTCCGTCTCCTCGACGAAGGTGCTCACGTCGCCGATCGCGTCGTACGGCGGTTTCGGCATGGTGCGGGTCGGAGTGGACCGGGACGGCGACGCGGTCATCACTTACCACTCCGGCGGCGGCTCCGTCTCGCAGGTCTGGGCGTCCCGCTGGAGCCGCACCGGCACCCTGGCGGCTCCCCTGCGCATCTCGGCCTCCACGGACAACGTGGGCTTCCACCACGCCCTCGCGACCGACCTCGACGGCGACTCGGTGATCGTGTGGACCCGCTACAGCAGCGGCAAACTCGAGTTGCTCGGCCGCCGCCTCTCCGCGGCCGGTGCCCGGGGCGCCGTCACCAGCCTGGGTCCCGGCGACCGCCCCGACCTGGCCCTCGACGACGACGGCGACGGCATGCTGGTCTTCCACACGGTCGTCCCCAAGTCGACGCCCCCGTACAGCTACACCAAGGCCGGCGCCCGCCTGATCAGCCGTTCCGGCACCTTCGGCACCGTGAAGACACTCACGTCGGACGGCCGGGTACCCCAGGTCGACACCCGCCCGACCTCCCGGTTCACGGTGATCTGGCAGCAGGAGAGCTTCCCGTACACGATCAAGTCGGTCACCGGTCCCTGACCGGCTTCACCTGCCCCGCTGCTCCCGTTCGGCGGGTTCCCACTTTTCACTCTGTGAAGGAGACACATGCGCAAGCGCGCTGCCTTTGCTCTGCTCAGTGCCGTCGCCGCGCTGGCCGGCTTCGCCGTCCCCGGTGCCTACGGCGACGAGAGCCAGACCGACGTCCAGATCAGCAACGTCTCCTTCGACGGTGGCAAGAACATCGTGGTCGGTCTCTACGCCAAGACGATCACGGTTTCAGGGACCTTCACCCACCCGTCGGGCATCCAGGACGCGGACTTCGTCCTGTGGCGCGGACCGGACGGTGCGAACCCCTACGAGACCTACGACGACCGCATCGTGTCGAACGAGTACTACTCCCACGCGGACTGCGTCGCCTCGAGCGCCACCACCTCCACCTGCTCGCAGACGATCTCCCTCGAACCGGACTGGAAGTACGGCGGCACCGCGCTCACCAACGCCCATGCCGGCACCTGGAAGGTCAGTGTGCAGGGGGTGGCCAATGACGACAGCTGGACCCAATCGGCGAGCTACACCACGACCCGTCTGCAGCGGCAGTCCAACCTCACCGTGAACGCGGGCCCGGAACCGATTGCCAGGGGCAAGACCCTCACCGTCACCGGCAAGCTCACCCGGGCCGACTGGGACAATCTCGATTACCGGGGTTACACCAACCAGCCGGTCAGGCTCCAGTTCCGCAAGGCCGGCACTACGACCTACGCGACCATCAAGACCGTGTACACCTCCAGCACCGGCAACCTGACGACCACTGCCACCGCCTCCGAAGACGGCTACTGGCGCTGGAACTTCGCAGGGACCTCCACCACCCCGGCCGTCAAGGCGACCGGCGACTTCGTGGACGTGCAATAGCCCGAACGTCGCTCTGAGCTTCCGCGGGTGGTCAGGTGTGCTGTCCCGGGACGTTGGTGACAGGGGCGCCGGGCTCGCGCGGTCGTCGGTCTCCCGGACGGCTTCCGCTTCTACGATTCCGCCACACCCTGTCGACCCGTTCCGGCGCCACCCTCAAGGACACGATGGGCGTGCCGGGCAGTCCTCCGAGAAGGCCGCGCTGATCTACCAGCACTCCGACGAGGAGCGGCAGCGGGAGACGGCGGCCGGGCTCGACGACCCGGTGCGCGCCGAGCGTGCGAAGTGCCACACGGACGACCCCGCACACCACAGCGATGAGGCTGCCGAGAGCTAATGGTGCGGTTGTGGTGCGCGACCGGCTCGCCGGGCTGGGCAACAAAGAACCCCCGGGTCTCCGACCTGGGGGTTCGCATGGAGCGGGTGACGAGAATCGAACTCGCGCTCTCAGCTTGGGAAGCTGATGTTCTACCATTAAACTACACCCGCGTAAGACGCCGACCGGAGTCGGTGTCCGAATGCCCGATCACTCTACCTCATGACAGGCCTCCGGTGTTCAAACCGTGAGGCCTCCGCGCGTTTCAGGGGGTGGGATCGGGCTGCGGGTGACCGGAGTTGGGGCGTACGGTGGGGGCGCGGGCGAGGGCCCGGACGGGACCGGAGTGCCGCCTGCAGGGCCGTCCCTTTGATCCCGTACTGTGGCTTTTGTCGTCAGGCAAGCAGCAGCCCGACGCGGCTCTTGGGGAAGGGACTCTTGGACTTGATGGAGCGCACCGTCGTCCGTTGTGCGGATGGGCACGTGTTCACCACCGCTTCGTTCCCGATGCAGCAGGCCGAGCGGCTCGGCCCCGGCCGGCTGCTTCGGTGTCCGCGATGTGCGCGGCTCCGGAGCGTGGTGCCCGTGAGCTACCAGAAGCGGTAGCGGCACCGCCGCCACAAGCACGCAGGCAGGCGCGCGGAGACGTCCGGTTGTGGTCGCTCCGCGCGCCTTGCGTATCCTCGGGGCGTGCTTCTCTCAGACAAGGACATCCGGGCCGAGATCGACGCCGGGCGGGTACGGATCGATCCCTATGACGACGCGATGGTGCAGCCGTCGAGCATCGACGTGCGGCTCGACCGCTACTTCCGGGTGTTCGAGAACCACCGGTACCCGCACATCGACCCCTCGATCGAGCAGGCCGATCTGACCCGGCTCGTCGAGCCGGAGGGGGACGAGCCGTTCATCCTGCATCCCGGGGAGTTCGTCCTCGCCAGTACCTACGAGGTCATCTCGCTGCCCGACGATCTCGCCTCCCGGCTGGAGGGGAAGAGCTCGCTGGGGCGGCTCGGGCTGGTCACGCATTCGACGGCCGGTTTCATCGACCCCGGGTTCAGCGGGCACGTGACCCTTGAGCTGTCCAACCTCGCCACCCTGCCCATCAAACTGTGGCCGGGCATGAAGATCGGGCAGTTGTGCATGTTCAAGCTGAGCTCGCCCGCCGACTTCCCGTACGGGAGCGAGCGGTACGGGTCGCGGTACCAGGGGCAGCGGGGGCCGACCGCCTCCCGGTCCTTCCTCAACTTCCATCGGACCCAGGTGTGAGTGACCCGAGCATGAGCGACAAAGGCATGAGTGGCGTCCGGGAGAACCTGACCTACGAGCAGTTCGGCGTCGCCGTGCGCGAGCTCGCGCAGACCATCGCCGACGACGGGTACGAGCCCGACATAGTGCTCAGCATCGCTCGCGGCGGTGTCTTCGTGGCCGGTGGGCTCGCCTACGCCCTCGACTGCAAGAACATCCACCTCGTGAACGTCGAGTTCTACACGGGCGTGGGGACGACCCTCGACATGCCCGTCATGCTCGCTCCCGTCCCCAACGTGATCGACTTCTCCGAGAAGAAGGTGCTGATCACCGACGACGTCGCCGACACCGGCAAGACGCTCAAGCTGGTCCGCGACTTCTGCCTCGACACGGTCGCCGAGGTGCGCAGCGCCGTCGTCTACGAGAAGTCCCAGTCGCTCGTGAAGTGCGAGTACGTGTGGAAGCGGACCGACGAGTGGATCAACTTCCCGTGGTCCGTGGAACCGCCCGTGGTGCGGCGGGCCGACCAGGTGCTTGACGCCTGAGACCACTCCAGGAGAGACATCGAGAAAAGGGGCTCCCCTTCCGGGGAGCCCCTTTCTCACGTCGTGCGGAGCCTCAGACCGTGCCCAGCTTCACGATCGACAGCAGCGCGATCAGCTGGATCGCCGACGCGCCCAGCGCCTTCGGCCAGGGCAGGTCGTGGGAGCGGCTGACCATGAGGGTCAGCAGCGCGCCGCCCGCGATCCAGGTGGCCCAGCCCAGCAGCTGGACGAACGTCGCGTCGCCGCCGGCGAACATCGCGAAGACCAGTCGGGGCGCGTCCGTGATGGACATGATCAGCATGGACAGGCCGACCGTCGGCTGCCAGGCGCCGTCGCCGCCGAGCTGGCGGGCCAGGGTGTGGGTGACCACGCCCAGGATGAACGCGCTGATCACCATCGCGACCGCCGTCGTCAGGACGATGGGGATGGCGTTCGAGAGTGTGGCGTTTATCGCATCCTTGCGGGCGCCGTCGAAGCCGAAGACGGCGAGCAGGCCGTAGAGGAACGTCACGATGAGGGCGGGGCCCCACATCGTGTAGTCCCGCATCTGGAGGAACGTCTGCCGGGGGGCGAGGACGATACCTCTCAGCAGGGCCTTCCAGTGCAGACGCGGGCCGACCGGACCGGGCGGCGGGGCGGCGGAGCCGGCGCGGTAGGTGTCGCCCTGGGTGTAGGGGTCCTCGCCGACCGAGAAGGCCTGGGTGTGGCCCGGGTTGTTCGCCGCGTACGGGTCGGGCGGGCCCTGGGGGCCGGGCGGGTACGCGCCGTCGCCGAAGTACTCCGGCTCGCCCTGGTCGCCGTAGCCGCCGCCGGGCCGCCCGGCGTTCGGCTGCGGCCAGGCGGGGCCGCCGCCGTTGCCGTACGGCGGCTGCTGCTGCGGGTACGGCTGCGGCGCCGGCGGGTAGCCGTACGACGGTCCCTGCGGCGTCTGCTGCCCGTACGGAGGGTTTTGCGGTCGCGTCTGAGGCGCGCCGTTGTTCCGGCCGCGTCCGATCCTGAATCCAGCCACGTCTTCGAACGTACCTGGTCCCGCGCGGTGGTGTGCCGGGCCCGGGCTTCCGGGCCCGGCTTTGCGGCCGAGCTGTGACATCCCTTAGGGGGAAGGGGCCTTGGGCGTCCGTGGGCCGTCAGGGTTCCGCCGTACGGGCAGCATCACGGCCCCTCGGGGCGGCGTCAGCCGAGCATGTCCTGGCCCAGCCTCAGGTAGCCGGTCGTCGACATGCCGAGCGAGCCGGGGCCGAAGCTGATGGCGTTCTTCGTCGTCACGCCCGAGGCCGAGCCGCGCAGGCTGTAGACGGCGCCGGAGGGGTGGTTCTCGCCGTCGGCGCCCACGGACAGGTCCGCCTTGCCGTCGCCGTTGAGGTCGGACAGGCGTACGGACGCGCCGAAGCGGTCGGCGGACTCGGCGGTGCCGGGGACGCCGGCCGTGTTCTGGGCGAACGACTGGGCGCCGGCGGTGGTCAGTCCGGTGGCCGAGCCGCGCAGGACCGTGACGCCGCCGGCGATGTCCGCGGTGCCGACGTCCTCGTGGATGGTGCCGACGGCCAGGTCGCCGTAACCGTCGCCGTCGACGTCCGCGATCGAGAGGTCGTTGCCGAACCAGTCGTCCTCCTCGTCCGCGCCGGGGACGCCGGGGGTGTCCTGGTCGATCGTGGTCTGGGGGCTGGTGCGGGCGCCGTCGGGGCCGCCGGAGTACACGCTGACCGAGCCGCCGAGGCTCTTGGCGTCGCCGCCGTAGTCCGCCGTGACGACGTCGTCGTAGCCGTCGCCGTTCAGGTCGCCGACCGTGGCCAGCTCCCAGCCGCCGCTCCTGAGGAACGTCTGGCGGGTGAGGCCGGAGGCGGCGCCGAGGAAGACCATGGCACCGTCCTCGTAGTCCGACGCCTGGCTGCCGGTGGCGACCAGGTCGTCGGTGCCGTCGCCGTCGATGTCGCCGGCGGCGAGGCTCTGGGCGCCGGCGAGACCGGCGCCGCCCCGCAGGCCGGTGGCGAGCTCGGAGCGGGACGTCGAGCCGGAGGTCTTGGTGAAGCTCCGGTGGATCCAGACGTCGCTGCCGGTGCTGCCGGCGGCGAGGTCGGGGCGGCCGTCGCCGTCGAAGTCGCCGACGGTGAGGGACATGCCGTACTCGTCGTGGGCCGACACGGCCGGGTCGGGGACGCCCTTGCCGCCGGACAGGCCGCTCTTGCCGCCCCACACGACCGTGACGGAGCCGCCGTCGGCGTCGGAGCCGACGTCCTCGCCGGTGCTGCCGATCACGAGGTCGGCGTACCCGTCGGCGTTGAGGTCGCCGGAGGTGAGGGACTTGCCGAAGCGGTCGCCCTGCTCGGCGGTGCCGGGGATGCCGGTCGTGTCCTGGGTGAGGATCGTGCGGCGGGCGGCGCTGATGCCGTTCGCGGAGCCGTAGGTGACGACGACCGCGCCCGCGTCGGTCTTGCCGCCGACGGGGGTGTAGGGCGCGGCGGTGGCGAGGTCGCGGTAGCCGTCGCCGTTGAAGTCGTCGGCGTACTTGGCGGGTGCCGCGGCGGCCGGTACGGCGGTGAAGAGGGCGGCGCCCAGCGCGGCCGCGGTGGTCAGGGCCGCGAGGGCGTGGGGGGTGCGGTGAGGCATGCGTGGTCCTTGTGAGGTGGAGTGAGCCGGCCCGGCCCGGAGCGGCCCTGCCCCGGGCCGGGCCCGGGCAGGTCAGTCGGGAAGCGAGCCGCCGAGCTCCGGCAGGACGACGGCTCCGGTCTTCGTCGGCGCCGTGGCCGTGCCCCGCATCAGCAGCGCGCCGTTCGCCGCGCCCACGGCCAGGTCGGCCTTGCCGTCGGCGGTCAGGTCGCGCAGGCGGACGGTGTAGCCGAAGGAGGCGTGGGAGTCGGCGGGGCCCAGCACCGTCTGGGCGATCCACGAGGAGCGGGCGCCGCTGAGGCCGCCGGAGCCGCCACGGAACACGTGGACCCCGCCCTGGTCCTCCAGGCCCTCGACGTCCTCGTGCGGCACGCCGACCGCGAGGTCCGCGTAGCCGTCGCCGTTGGCGTCGGCGGCCGAGATGGCGTAGCCGAAGTTGTCGTCGGCCTCCGGGCTGCCGGAGACGCCCGAGGTGGCCTGGGTGAACGTGGTCGACGTGCCCGGGCCCGACGCCGTGCCGCGCCAGATGGTGACCGCGCCCTTGCCGTTGTCCTTGTCGGGCACGCCGAGGGCGATGTCGCCGTAGCCGTTCTTGTCGAAGTCGCCGATGACCGGGCTCGGGTAGAGGCCCTGCTGCTGGTCGCTGAGGGTCCTGGAGGCGCCCGAGGCGAGGCCGGTGGACGTGCCCTTGAGGAACCAGGCGCGCTCGCGGATGTCGCTGCCGTTGATCTCCGTGCCGATCACGACCAGGTCGGTCTTGCCGTCCCCGTCGACCTTTCCGGCCCCGAGACCGGAGGAGTACCAGCCGGCCGACCCCTTGTCGATCTTGCTGACCTTGCCGGTCGTGCCGGACTTGGTGAACGGGCCCCGGTACAGCCACGTCTCCCCGCCGCCGATCACGGCCAGGTCGGGCGAGCCGTCGCCGGTGAAGTCGCCGGTGGCGAGGTCGCGGCCGAAGTAGCTGCCCGCGCCGCCGGCGGGCGTGAGGTTGGTGCCGCCGGACAGGCCGGACTTCGAACCCCAGACGACGGTGACCGTGCCGCGGTAGTCGGTGCTGCCCACGTGCTCCATGGAGTTGCCGACGACGAGGTCCGCGTAGCCGTCCTTGTTGAGGTCGGCGCTCGCGAGGGACTCGCCGAACCGGTCGTCCTCCTCACCGGCTCCGGGGATGCCGGAGCTGTCCTGGTGGAGGAACTTCGGGTGGGCGGTGTCGAGGCCGGTGGCGGTGCCGTACACGACGGTCACGGTGCCGCCCTCGCGGTCGACGTCGTCGTAGCCGCCGTAGGCGAGGTCGCGGCGGCCGTCGCCGTTGAAGTCGTCGTAGTGCTTGGCCACCGCCGCGGAGGCGGGACCGGTGAGGAACACGGGGGTGACACCGGTCGCCAGCAGGGCGGCGACCAGAGCGGTCGTGGTGGATCTGCGCATGGGAGTCTCCCTGGTTCGTCAGCCGGTGAGGCCGGTGCCGAAGGCACCGTAGGAGCGGGTCTGGCCGAGGCTGCCCGGGCCGAAGGAGCGGGCGCCGGCGGTGACGGGGCCGGTGGCCGAGCCGCGCAGGGCCGTGACGGAGCCGATGCCCTCGTCCTCGAAGCCGGCGCTGACGGTGAACTCGGCGCGGCCGTCCTTGGTGACGTCGGCCAGCAGCACGTCCGAGCCGAAGTAGTCGATGGCCTCGGCGGTGCCGGGGACACCGGCGGTGGCCTGGGTGAGGGTGCGGCCGCCGGTGCGCGAGACACCCGAGGCCGAGCCGTTCATCAGGACCGTGGAACCGGCGTCCTCGAGGGTGCCGACGTCCTCGAAGACGACGCCGATGGCCAGGTCGCCGTAGCCGTCGCCGTTGGCGTCGCCGATGGAGACCGAGCCGCCGAAGCCGTCGTTCGCCTCGTCGGCGCCGGGGACGCCGGTGGAGGCCTGGGTCAGCTCGGCCATGGGGGCGTCGCCGTTGACCGGTCCGCCCTCGGAACCGCGGATGACGACGACCTCGCCGCCGAGGCTGCCGCTGTGGTCGTCCTCCTTCGTGAAGACGTTGCCGAGGGCGATCTCGTCGTAGCCGTCGCCGTCGATGTCGCCGAGGGCGAGGGAGGTGCCGCCGTTCAGGGGGCGGGGGACCGAGGTGTCCGGGCCGGTGGGGGAGCCGAGGTAGGCGACGCCCTTGGACCAGCTGCCCGACTCGGACGAGTCGAGGCGGACGCGGTAGGTGAGGACCAGGTCCGACTTGCCGTCGGCGTTGGTGTCGCCCGCCTTCATGGCGTCGACGCTGTACGCCGTCTCGGGGGTGTTGACGCGCTTGGCGGTGCCGGTGGTGCCGGTCTTGGTGAAGCCGCCGCGGATCACGTAGGCGTGGGAGGAGCCGGTGCCGACGGCCAGGTCCTTCTTGCCGTCGCCGTCGAAGTCGCCCGCGGTCAGCAGCCGGCCCCAGTGGTCGTGCCCGGAGACCGCCGGGTCCTTGACCGAGGTGCCGTTCTTCAGGCCGCTCGCCGAGCCCCACAGCACGGTGACGGAGCCGCCGTCGGTGTCGGTGCCGACGTCCTCGCCGGAGGAGCCGACCGCGAGGTCGGTGTAACCGTCGCCGTTGAGGTCGGCGACGGCGAGCGCGTCGCCGAAGGTGTCCTCGGCCTCGGCGGCACCGGGCACACCGGTGGTGTTCTGGCTGACCACGGTCCGCTTGGCCGGGTCGAGGCCGGTGGAGCCGCCGTAGACCACGGCGACGTAGCCGGCCATGCCCTTGCCGTCGACCTTGGCGTACGGGGCGGCGAAGGCGACGTCGCCGTAGCCGTCGCCGTTGAAGTCGGCCTTCGGGCCGGTGGCGGGCGCGGCGGTGGCCGCCGTCGCGGGCAGGGCCGTGAGCAGGCCGGTGGTGAGGGCCGTGGCCAGGAGGAGGGTGCGCTTGCGCATCTGCGGAGTCCCGGGGGTCGTGATCAGGAGCGATCAGGAGTTGAGTGCGGTGCCGTAGCCCGGCGTGCCGGCCGTGGAGACGCCGGTCGTGCCCGGGCCGAAGCTGACGGAGCCGGTGGCCGTCGGGCCGGTGGCGGTGGCGCGCAGGGACCAGACGGCGCCGTCGCCGGCGTTCTCGCCCGGCGCGGAGACGGACAGGTCGGCGCGGCGGTCGCCGGTGTGGTCGGTGAGGGTCACGCGGGCGCCGAAACGGTCGCCCTGCTCCGAACTCCCGGGCACACCCGCGGTGTTCTGGGTGTACGACGTCGCGCCCTTGGTCGTCAGGCCGGACGCCGCGCCGAACAGCACGGTGACGGCACCGGCGGCGGAGTTCTCGCCCGCGGCGCCGATCGCCAGGTCGGCGAACCCGTCGCCGTTGACGTCGCCGAGCGAGACGCCGCTGCCGAAGCGGTCACCCTTCTCGGAGGCGCCGGGCACACCGGCGGTGTCCTGGGTGAGGACGAGCGGGGCGCGGCTGGTGTCCCGGCCGTCGGGTCCGCCGTAGACGACGGTGACCCGGCCGCCGAGGGCGCCCTCCGGGTCGGCGGACGTCTCCCGGTCGTTGCCCACGGCGATGTCGTCGTGGCCGTCGCCGTCGATGTCGCCGACGGACGAGACGTACCCGGCGGGCAGGTCCTGGAGCCAGTCGTTGTAGTTGCCGATCTTCAGGTCCGCCAGGGCGGTGACGGCGTCGTCGGTGCCGGCGGCGCGGCCGTGCAGGACCACACGGGGGTGGCCGTCGCCGGTGATGTCGCCGGAGGAGAGGTGTGTGATGCCGTACGAGGTGGACCACATGACGTTGCGTGAGCCAGAACCCCCGTTGTTCGGGCCGGTCTTGGTGAGCGGTCCGGAGACGAGGGAGAGGGTGACCGGGCCGGTGGAGCCGACCGCGACGTCCGCGTCCCCGTCGGCGTCGAAGTCGCCCGCGGCCAGCGCCTGGCCGTAGCGGTCGTAGTCGGTGCTGAAGAAGCTGAACAGCGTACGGGCGCCGGACAGGCCGGTCGCCGAGCCCCAGACGATGGTGACCGTGCCGTCGTTGCTGTCGCTGCCGTCCTCGCCGGGCGTGCCGATCAGCAGGTCGGCGTAGCCGTCGGTGTTCAGGTCGGCGGAGGCGAGCGCGGAGCCGAAGGCGTCGTCGGCCTCGGCGGCACCGGGCAGGCCGGCCGTGTTCTGCGTCAGGAGCGTGCGCGTGGAGCTCTTCGGCCCGCTGGTGCTGCCGTAGACCACCGACACGGCACCGGCCCTCGCCTGCCCGGCGACGGTGGCGCCCGGCGCGCCGATCGCGAGGTCGGTACGGCCGTCGCCGTTGAAGTCGTAGGGCGCGGCAGGCGTCGCGGCGTGCGCGGCCGGGGCGGAGAGGGTGAGGGCGAGCGGGGTCAGGGCCGCCGCGAGGACGGCGGCGGTGATACGGGTGCGCATGAGGGCTCCGGGAGTGAGCTGACGGGATGTCACTGGGCGATCACCGAGCCGAAGCTGTTGCCTGCCTTCAGCGAGACGCCGGCGGCGGTCAGGCCCGTGGAGCCCGTGGTGGTCGGGCCGGTGGAGGTGCCGCGCAGGGTCCAGACGCCGCCGGAGCCGTTCTCGCCGTCGACGCCGATGACCAGGTCCGCCTTGCCGTCCTTGGTGAGGTCGGTCAGGTCGACGGCGGAGCCGAAGCGGTCCCAGGCCTCGGCGGTGCCGGGGACGCCGCTGGTGTCCTGCGTGTAGGACGTGGCGCCGCTGGTCTTCAGTCCGGAAGCGGAGCCGAACAGGACGGTCACGGAGCCCGCCTCCGCCACCGTGCCGAGGTCCTCGCCGTGAGCGGCGACCGCGACATCGGCGTAGCCGTCGCCGTTGATGTCGCCGGTGCTGACGGCCGAGCCGAAGCCGTCGTCGGTCTCGCCCGCGCCGGGCACGCCGGTGGTGTCCTGATGCACGACCGTCGGCGTCTGCGCCGGGTCGGGGCCGTTCGGGCCGCCGTACCAGACGGTGATCTGGCCGCCCTTGTGGCCGCCGGGCTTGAGGTCGTACGGGTCCGTGGAGTCACCGAGGACGAGGTCGCCGTAGCCGTCGCCGTTGATGTCGCCGACCGAGCCGGGGAAGCCGTCGGCGTTCGGCAGCTCGGCGAACTTGTAGCTCGTGCCGGTCCAGCGGTAGTACCAGATCTGGCCGCCGGAGTCGCCGTCCACGGCGTGCGGGTGGACGCGCTCGGCAGCGCCGTCGCCGGTCATGTCGCCCGCGATCACCTCGTACCCGCCGCCGAGCTCGCCGACGCGGTAGTGGCTCAGCGGGCCGCCGGTGCGGGTGAAGGGGCCCAGGTACACGCGGATGTGGCTCTGGCCGGTGAGCGTCACGTCCGTGTCGCCGTCACCGTCGAAGTCGCCGGTCGCGATGCCGTGGGAGAAGCCGCCCCACTCGCTGAGCGTGGACGGCTGCGGCAGACCCTTGCCGCCGGACAGGCCGGACGCGCCGCCCCACAGGACGGTGCCGGAGCCGACGCCGTCCCGGTCGCCGATGCTCTCGCCGGGGGAGCCCACGACGAGGTCGGAGTAGCCGTCGCGGTCCAGGTCGGCCGCGGCGAGGGCGGAGCCGAACAGGTCGGTGGACTCGGCGGTGCCCGGGACGCCGGGGGAGTTCTGGGTGATGATCGCCTTACGGGTGGCCGACACACCGGACGACGAGCCGTACAGCACGACGACCGCGCCGGCGCAGGAGGCCGAGCCGACGTCGGAGCAGGGGGCGCCGGCCGCGACGTCCCGGTACCCGTCGCCGTTGAAGTCCCCGGCGAGGCCCGAGGGCGCGGCGGAGGCCGGGGTGATGGTGAGCAGGCCGGTGGTGAGCGTGGCGGCCAGGAGGAGGGTGCGCTTGCGCAAGGTGGGGCTCCGGGTGGGAAGCGGCGGGCCGGGCCTGAGGGCCGGTCCCGGGTGAGGAGAAGGGGGCGGCTCAGGCGGTGCGGCAGGCCTGCGGGGCGGAGTCCCGGTGTGTCGCCGTGCCGGTCGCGGACACGGACGGCCCGCCCGTCGGCGTGGC
Organism: Streptomyces sp. DH10; assembly: GCF_029813805.1. Lineage (NCBI taxonomy): Bacteria > Bacillati > Actinomycetota > Actinomycetes > Kitasatosporales > Streptomycetaceae > Streptomyces > Streptomyces sp. DH10. The sequence continues at coordinate 63,932 of NZ_JARVKU010000016.1, read as the reverse complement.
CGGGCCGACGGCCGTCGCGAGGGCGGGGCGCGGGTGCGGGCGGGGGCGCCCGTGGGCGCGTCGCCGGTGCAGTGGCTGGTGCTGATGCATGCGGGGGTCTCCTGCGGCATGCGGGATGCCTGGCGGGCATCCACAGTCGATGAGGCGCCGGGACCGTCCGTGTTCCCTGGGAGTTGTCCGGGCGTTCACGGGTGGTCGGCGATCAGGAGACCTGTGTGGGGGCGTAAGGGTTGTACGTGAGTTCGGTTAATTCTTGAGGTGGAAGGGGCGGAGGGGGCGAAGGGGGGCTGTGATGGGGAGACTCAGCCGGACGGCACCGGCCGGTACCGCACGTCGAGCGCGGCCTTGGCGTCGTTCCCGACGAGCAGCTCCAGCCGTACGGGCGCACCCCCGGGGTTGTCGAACAGCCGGATCCCGTCGCCGAGCAGCACGGGCACGATGTGCAGGTCGATCTCGTCGATCAGCCCGCGCTCCAGGAGCTGCCGGCCGATGGTCGGCGAGAGCACCTCGACGTTCTTCCCGCCGGCGGCCTCCCGCGCGATCCGGACCGCCTCGGCGACGTCACAGCTCAGGAAGGTCACGCCCGGGGCGGGCTGCGCGTCCTCGGGGTGGTGCGTGAGCACGAACACGGGTCCCTGCCAGGCGCCGCCGTAGATCCCAGTGGGGTCGGGGTAGGCGTCCCAGCCGGCCCGGCCGCCCAGCACGGCGCCGGTCGTCTCGGCGTACTCCTCGCTGAGGCCGGGTCGGAAGGTCGCCCCCGTCATCCAGTCCATCGTGTGATTCGGCCCGGCGACGAATCCGTCCAGCGACATCGAGAAGTGCCAGAGCACCTTGCCGGCGGCGGTCTGCGGTTCCACGTCGTCCATGTCGGTCGGCCTCTCCTCGTAGGTGGTCACGGCTGCTTGCGGACCCGGTAGCGCAGGTGCAGCACACGGTCGCCCTGGATCACGATGTGCGGGTCCTCCAGCAGGTAATGGGCGTCCACCGACCCGAAGTACCGCTTTCCCGAGCCGAACACCACCGGCACGACGTCCATCGCCACCTCGTCGACCAGCCCGAGCGCGAACGCCTGCCCGCCGACGTCCCCCGCCGCCACGCCGACGTTCCGGTCCTCCCCGGCCAGCTCCTTGGCCTTGGCGATGGCCTCCTCCACACCGTCGACGAAGTGGAAGGGAGCGTCCGGGTGCCGGCCCTCGGGGCGGGGCCGGTGCGACACGACCACCAGGTGCTCACCGGTCGGCGGCACGCCGCCCCACCCGTCGGTCATGTCGAACACATGCCGCCCGACCACCAGCGTCCCGATCTTCGCCATGGCCGGCCGCACGTAGCCGGCGGAGGTCCTGGACACCTTGGCGTGCTCATTGAGCCGGACGTCGCCGTTGCCGTACCAGTCGAAGAGCGGCCCGACCTGATCGTCCGCGTCGGCGACGAAGCCGTCCACGGAGACGACGTTGTGCATCACGACGGTGGTCATCGTGTCTCCCGTGCGTCAGGGGACCGAGGGCGGCCCTTGTGCATCCATAGACCGGCCGCACGCCGAATACTCATCGCACACCGCTCCTCGGACCCCGCCCCTTCGCCCGCACCGTCGGACTTCCGGCTCTCGCGCGGGAATTCACTGCGGGCCGGCCACCTGCGGTCGGGCAACGCAGGGGACAGAGGCGCCAAAATGTTCCGGTTTTTCCGGATTATGCGCTTTGGCTCTTGAGTGAGTGGTTACGCGTGAGAGAGCTACAGAAACGAGGAGAATGCTAATGATCACTCGCGACCAGATCTCCACAGTGCTGGATCATCCCGTCTACGACGCGCGCGGCAACAAGATCGGTGAGGCCAAGCACGTCTTCTTCGACGATGTGACCGGCGAGCCCGAGTGGGTGAGCGTGCAGACCGGCTTGTTCGGCACCAGCGAGTCGTTCGTGCCGATCCACGACGGGACCGTGGTGGAGGACCACCTGGAGGTGCCCTTCGCCAAGGACACGGTCAAGGACGCACCGAACGTCGACGTCGATGCCGGAGGCCATCTGTCCGTAGAGGAGGAGCACCGTCTGTACGAGCACTACGGCATCGACTGGGACACGGCTTGGCAGCAGGCCAACCAGCGAGACCAGGGCGGCTGGGCCCAGACCGGCACCGGCACCGCCGGGCAGACCGGGATGGCGGCCGGGAGAGAGCCCGCCGGCGACGACGCGATGACGCGCTCCGAGGAGCAGATGCACGTCGGTGTCGAACGCCGCGAGATCGGCCGGGCGCGCCTGCGCAAGTACGTCGTCACCGAGGAGGTCCAGAAGACCGTCCCCGTACGCCACGAAGAAGTCCGCGTCGAACGCGAACCGATCACCGACGCCAACCGGGACGCGGCGATGTCCGGCGTCGACATCACCGAGGCCGAACACGAGGTGATCCTCCACGCGGAGCGTCCGGTCGTGGAGACGGAAGCCGTCCCCGTCGAACGCGTCCGCCTGGAAACCGAGGAGCGCACCGACGAAGCAACCGTTCGTGGCGAGGTCCGCAAGGAGCGGATCGAGACCGACGTGTCCGACGAGACGGGTGTCGCCGACGAGACCGGCCAAAGTGATCGGTGACGGAAGGGCAACCGAGTCGGAAACCGAGTGGCACAACGTCGAAGGGCCCCACTGCGTGCAGTGGGGCCCTTCGACGGCAGCAGGGACAGCTGCTGGGGCAGCGTGCGGGGCAGTTGAGTCGCGCGGGCTGGAGGCGCTTCCGGGCCCCGGACCGATCATGCGTGGTCCGGGGCCCGGGGCGCCTGCACGGTTCTCAGCCGGGGCCTGAGGGCCGCCGGGTTTCGCCGGCGACCTGCTGCCCGGAGTCGCGTGCCTGCTCGGCTACCCGGCCGGCCTGGCCGCGGGCCTCGTCCTGCGTGGTGCGGGCGGCCTCCGCGGCGGTGTCCTTCACCTCCTGCGCCGCACTCTGGGCGACCTCCTTGGCCCCCTCCTTCAGGTTCTGTGCCGAATCCTGGGCGGCCTGCTTCACGGGTTCCAGCGCCTCGCCGCCGCGTTGCATCAGGTCGGTGGTCTTCTCCTGCTCCATCTGGGAGACGGGCAGCATCGAGGCCGCCAGCATGCCGGCGCCGAAGGCGATCAGACCGGCGGCCAGCGGGTTGCCCTGGGTCTGGCGCATCGCCTGTTCCGGAGCCTGCCGTACGGCTTCACCGGCCTGGCCGGCAGCCTCCCGCGCGGTGTCGGCCGCCTGCTGGGTGCCCTCCTGCAGCGATCCGGCCATCGACTGCGCGCTGCCGCTGACGCCCTGGGCGGTCTGGGAGGCGGATCCCATGACCCGTTCCCGCATGCCCGAGACGGTGCCGCGCATCCTGCGGGTGCGGCGACGGGCGATACGCCGGGGGCTGGTCCGGTCCGCGAGCCGGTCCATGTCGGCGGACAGGCGGTCCCGCGTGGCGGTGATCTCGGCCCTCATCTGGTCGGGTGACGTGCCCATTGCGCATTCTCCTTCAGCGTCTCGACTGTCTGTCCTGGCTTCGGCGTCACGGTGCGCATCCGGGTACGGCCCCGTGCGTACAGCACCGCCGCGACCACGGCCCACACCGCGGTGACGATCAGGGCGGCCCAGCCGCCGTCCATCACGTTGGCCAGGCCCAGCACCGCGGCCAGTGACAGGAACAGCAGAACCATGTAGCCGGCGAACCCGGCGCCGCCGTACATGCCGGCCGCCTTGCCCGCCTTGGTCGCCTCCTGCTTGACCTCGGTCTTGGCCAGCTCGACCTCCTGCCGGAACAAGGTCTGGACGTCGGAGGTCACGGCGGACAGCAGCTCGCCCACCGAGGCGTCCCCACCGCGTGCCTCCACTCGGCGGGACTGGATCGAGGCCATCGCTCACACCTCCGGGTACGGACGGGCCGACGCACCGCCCGGGGGCATCCCGACGGACGGCTGCATCTCCGGGGGAGGACCGGACGGCAGCGCCGTGGGCTGTCCTTCGTCCGGAGCCGCAGGCTGCTGTGTGCGTTCAGAGGACCCGTCGGACTTCCCCGCCGCCTTCGCCAGCCGCCCGACGGCCAGCCCTGCCAGCAGCGCGCCGCCCAGGAATACGCCGGGGCGTCGGCGGGCGAAGTCCTGCACATCGGTGAGGACGCCGTCGACTCCCTGTCTGTCCAGATAATCGGCCGCCCGGTGCCCACCGTCGGCCGCCTGAGCCGCGAGGCTACGGGCAGGCGAGTCGCTCTGGGCGTTCTCCGCCAGCCCGGCCAGGTCGTCCGCCCACCGGTGCAGCGAGCCTGCCGCCCGCCTGGTCTGCTCCTCAACCTCGCTCATCGCTCGGCTCCGCAGGTCCTGGGCGGCCGCGCCGACCTGCTGCCGGGCCTCGCCCGCCACGGTCTTGGCCTGGTCCACGGCGGTGCCCGTGACCTCTCCCGCGGCCTGCCTGGCCTGATCGGCGGTGGCCGACGCCTCCGCTCTGGCCGTCTCCCCGGTCTGCCGCAACCTCGTCGTGCCGCCCTGCGCTGCCTCGCTCATCAGCCACTCCTCCTCACAAGATCACTTCACTTGTGGTCCGCTATGTAGGCGAGTGACTGTTTCGTTACTGTTCACACCCTTGAAGGGCGATTTATCGAGATTAATTGCCAACCGCCTCCGTCCAACGGAAGCGATGGGCGTCGGCGGACGGCAGCGGGCGGGTCCACCTCTCCGGTTTGTCGGCTCCCGGCAGATCCGGGGATTCAGCTGCTCTGCTGAGCTGGCCACCTCGGAAAGCCGACCGTGCGTCCGAAACCACCGAGAAGATGCGCGAGCCCGACCGGAGCGGCACGGGCCGACCGCGGAAGTGCTGCACTCCCACACTGTCTCGCAGTGTCGTAACGCTCATGCCACTTCTCCCAGTTCAGGGCCGCGGCCTCACGGGGGGCTGCAAATCGGCGGCGACGACGGCCCTCGCCTGGGAAGCTACCGATCATGACAATCCCGTTACCGCCGCACCCCACCGGCCTCCCTTACCACCGCATGGGCCACAGCACCGGCCGGCACAGCTGGTGGCGGCCAGTGCTCGGCACTCTGCTGGCTCTTGGCGCCTACGTCGTACTCAACCTCCTGCTGTTCGCCCTCTCCTACGGCTTCGGGGCGGCGGCCGGACTTCGCGAACTGCCCGACGGCGGCTACGACTTCGGTACACCCGTCAACACGGCCCTGGACCTCACCTTCATCGCGATCGCCCTGCCCGTGATTCTGCTGGCCGTGTGGTGGCCGGGGCGGCGACCGCCCGGCACCCTGTCGTCGGTCACCGGACGGCTGCGGTGGCGCTGGCTGGTCCGGTGTCTGCTCGCCGCGGTGCTCCCCGTGGCCGTGCTGGCGGTGTCCGCGCTCCTTCTGCCCGACAGCGCAGGCGACTCGGGGGAGTCCGACGTATGGGTGGGCTGGCGTTCGTTCCTCACCTCACTGGCTGTCCTGGCCGTCTTCGTCCCGGTGCAGGCCGCGGCCGAGGAGTACGTGTTCCGGGGCTGGCTGACGCAGGCGGTCGGCGCCTTCTTCCGTTCTCCGTGGTTCGCGGTGATCCCGCAGGCCGTGCTGTTCGCCGCCGCCCACGGCTGGGGCACCAAGTGGGGCTTCATCGGCCTGCTGGTCTTCGGTGGGGTCTGCGGTTGGCTGACCATCCGCACCGGCGGCCTTGAGGCCGCTGTCGCGCTGCACGTCCTGAGCAACCTGCTGGCCTTCGGCGCCGCGGCCGCTTTCGTCGACGGGCTGTCGTCCGACGAGACCGCCGCCGACTCACCTTGGCAACTCGCCCTCGTGGACGTGGCGACGACACTGATCTACGCCGCGCTCGTGCTGTGGCTCGCCCGGCGCCACCACCCCCAGCGCCTCTCACCCCCGGTGTCCGGGCCCGCCTCATGGCCCGCGCCGCACCAGCAACCGCCGATGTCCAGTCCCCTTGGTACGGTGCGCCGATGTCAGTGATCAGGAAGTTCCAAGTCACCTTTGACTGCGCGGAACCTGAGCGTCTCGCCCGTTTCTGGTGCGAGGTGCTGGGATACGTCGTACCGCCGCCACCACAGGGGTTCGCCACTTGGGATGATTTCAAGGGTTCGCAGCCACCTGAGCAGCAGGATTCGTGGTTCGCCTGCATAGATCCCTCAGGTGTTGGCCCGCGGCTCTACTTCCAGCGCGTCCCCGAAGGGAAGACCGTCAAGAACCGGGTGCATCTTGATGTGCGGGTCGGCACCGGACTCGTGGGTGAAGAACGCCTCGCCGTACTCGAGGCCGAATGCGCACGACTTGTCGCGCTCGGCGCAGTACACGTGCGAACGCTGTACGACGGCAATGATTCGTGCATCCCGATGCTGGACATCGAGGGCAACGAGTTCTGTATCGACTGAGCGTACGGGGCGGGAGTCATCCCGTGAGGGCGCGGCGGCAGTCGCGAAGGATCGCCCTTGAATGTCAGAAGCCGCGCGGAGTCACCAGACCGGACTCGTAGGCGAGGACGACCAGTTGAGCGCGGTCGCGGGCGTGGAGTTTGGTCATGGCCCGGTTGATGTGGGTCTTCGCGGTCAGCGGGCTGATCACCATGCGGTCGGCGATCTGGTCGTTGGACAGGCCCTGCGCGACCAGCGCGACGGCCTCGCGCTCGCGGACGGTCAGCTCGTCCAGCCCGGTGCCGGCGACGGTGGGGAGCGGCTGGGTGACGTACCGGTTGATCAGCTTGCGGGTGATGGACGGGGCGAGCAGCGCGTCACCGCGTGCGGCGACGCGTACGGCGTGCACGAAGTCGTCCGGCACGATGTCCTTGACGAGGAATCCCGCGGCGCCGGCGCGCAGCGCGCCGAGGACGTACTCGTCCATGCCGTAGTTGGTGAGGACGACGACGTGCACCTGGGCCAGGGCGGGGTCCGCGGCGATGCGCCGGGTGGCCTCGATGCCGTCGACGACCGGCATCTGGATGTCGATCAGCACGATGTCGGGCAGGTACTGCCTGGCGAGCGCCAGGCCCTCCGCGCCGTCGGCGGCCTCGGCCACCACCTCGATGTCGTCCTCGAGGTCGAGGAGCGCACGGAATCCGCTGCGGATGAGCGGCTGGTCGTCGACGAGCAGGACACGGATCATGACGTGTGCTCCACGGGGAGTTCGGCCTGGACGGTGAAGCCGTGCTCGCAGCCGTGCTCGTCGCGGGGCTGAGCACGCAACAGGCCGCCGAGGGCGGTGACGCGTTCACGCATGCCGAGCAGTCCCAGGCCCGGCGTCGGCACCGTGTCCGGCGTGGCCTTGCCGTCGTCGTCGACCTGGACGACGACTGAGTCGGCCCGGTAGCCGATGCGGACCGACGCGGTCGCGGCGGAGGCGTGCCGGGCGATGTTGGTCAGCGACTCCTGGACGATCCGGTAGGCGGTCCGGCCCACCGCGGCCGGCACGTCGGACGGCTCACCCTCGATCGTCAGCGTCGCGTCCAGACCGGCCCTGCTTGCCTGTTCCACCAGCTCCGGGATGTGGTCGAGCCCGCGGGGCGGGGTGGTGTCGTCGTCGCGCAGCGCCTCCAGGGTGGCGCGCAGTTCCCGGGTCGCCTCACGTCCGGCCTCCTGGATCGCCAGCAGGGCCTCGGGCACCTGTTCCCCCCGCCGTCGGGCCACGTGGACGGCGACTTCCGACTGCACCTTGATGATCGAGATCTGGTGGGTGAGCGAATCGTGCAACTCCCGGGCGATGCGCAGCCGTTCCTCGTCGGCACGGCGCCGCGCGGTCTCCTCCCGGGTGCGTTCGGCTTCGTCCGCCCGTCGCTCGGCCTGGCGCAGCGCCTCCCCGGCGGCGAACGCGGCGATCAGCCAAGCGATCTCGAGGACGTGCCGGGCCTGCGCCAACGCCTCGCCCGCAGGCCCGTCGTGGAGGACCAGCGCGGTGAGGGGAAGAACAACCAGCATGGTCACGGACGCCGCCACCGTGAGAGCACGGTGCCCGGCCCGTACCGCGCCGTACACCGCAACCAGGTACGAGACGGCCAGCACGTCGAAACCGGCCGCCTCGTACCCCACCGCGCACAGGCCCGTGGCGCCCAGGACGGCCAGCGGAGCGCGGCGGCGTGCGGCCAGCGCGAGACCGCCGGCCGCCAGCAGCGCGTAGCCGAGCACGCCGGGGTCCGCGCCGGGGTGCTCCCCGGACAGCCCGGTGCCCAGCATCAGGGCAGCCACGCCGAGGGCGATCCCCCAGTCCCTGACCGCGGCCGGGACGCCGAACCGTCCTTTGTCCATGCGCGCACCTTAGCCAGGTGCCGCCGCGGGCGAGTCCCGCTCGCGGACGAGCGGCCGGCTACCGCGCCCGCGGTATCCGCGCGGATTCTGCCGCGTCCGCAGCAGGAGCCTGCGCCATGGGCGGCAGCGCGAAGTGCCTGCGCCTGCGGGACGACCGGCGGCGGGGCCGGCGGACACGATCGGGACGTATCCGAATCCCGGAAACCAAATGCCTGTGAAGGAGAGCGACATGAACTCCCCGGAAGCCCTGACGATGTCGATCCGGCTCGTGACCGCCGCCGAGGGCTACAGCGTCCAGGGGCGAGGTCCGTCCATCGTGGCTGATCTGGTGGCGCTGGCCAGTGTGGCCATCGGCGCGCGGGCGCTGACCCGCGCCAGAGGACGTACAGGTACCAGTAGCGGGCGAACCGGTGCCGTCGTGGCCATGGCGGTCGGTCTGACCGGCGTGATCCTCGCGGGGGTGGCGCTGGCCATCGCCGACGGCGGTCCCGGCACCGGGAACGGGGTGGTCGGATCCGCCTTCGCCCTCGTGCTGGGGCTGTTCGGCATGATCCTCGGGGGTCGGGCTCGGGCGCGCTCGCGCCGGACCGGCCTGCCGGCTGACGGGCTGACCGGCTGACCGGCTGACCGGCCGTATTCACTTGGTCGGCGGAGGGGCGTCCCACGGACACGACCACTCCTCAGACTTTGGTCGCCGTCGAGTCGACCATCGGCGGATTACGCGGCCGTCCAGGGCAGCGACAGACTTGCGGATATGAACGTCCGTCAATATCCGGCTTCCCATGGCCGATGCCACCGCGGTTGCTAGGACCAGGAGCGTGGGAATGAAGACGCCACCCGATCCACCGACCGCCAGGGATACCGCTCAGGTCGGCCCGGGTGGCCGTCGGCACCGGGTGGCCCCGGTGGTGACGCTGTTCTTCATGGCTCCCTTGCTGGGCGAGGTGGTGGGCGCGGCGTTGCGCCTGAGCTATTTCGTGGAGCCCCTGCGGGTGGTCTCGATCCTGTGCTTCTACGGCGCCGGTGTCGTCCTGGTGCGCGAGATCGCGCTGCGCCTGCGGCTCAACGGGTGGGGGATGGTTCTGCTCGGTGTCGCCTACGCGCTGATCGAGGAGGGCCTCGCCCTGCAGACGATCTTCAATCCGCAGGGGATGGACGGCGAGACGATGTACGGCCGCGCCGCCGGGGTGAACTGGTTCTGGGCCGTGCTCGTGTGCGGGTACCACGTCGTCTGGAGCGTGCTCATTCCCATTGGCGTGGTGCACATCCTGTTCCCCCGGGAGAGCGGGTCCCCGTGGTTGTCGCCACGGAAGCTGCCGGTCTTCGGTGGGGTGTTCGCCCTCGGCACGGCGCTCTTCGCGCTGATTTCTCTCCTGCGGTCGGATTTCCGCCTTTCCCTCGTCGAGATCGGCGCGGTGCTCGCGATCGTGGGATTGCTGATCGGTGCCGCGTCGCGCTGCCGGGCCCGGGACACACCGCGTGTACCGCGGCGGCTGCCCGGGACGGTGCCCGCCGGGTGGACGGGGCTTGGCTTCGGACTGGTCTGGTTCGCCTTCCACCTGATGGCATTCATCGGTGGCGGCATATCGTTCGTATGGTGGGTGCTCGCGGCCGTGCTGGTCGCCATCGCCGCCGCGGCGATCGTGGCCCGTTGGATGCGGCACGGCTGGACGGCGCGGCACCAGTTGGCGGCATCCTTCGGCGCGGTGCTCGCCGCCGGACTGTTCGGACTGCTGCTGGTTTCCCTCGGGGACCGCTTGGTGGATGTGGTCTTCGAGGTGATCGTGATCGGCGGGCTCGTCGCCGGCTACGTCTGGACTCGCCGGCGAGCCGGCCCAGGCTGAGGGCTCTGCTGCACAGCACAAGAGTCGTGAGCGACTCCTGGCATGCCGGCACACGCCCTGTCCTCAGTTCGGCAGCTTGCCTGCGCGTCAGCTGCCAATAAGGCGGCTGTCGAAGCCGGCCCGCAGCAGACGCTCGTACGCGTCGTAGACCTCGCCTGGTACGTCCTGCTCGACGGCGAAGCCGAGCTTCGGATACTCGATCACCCGTTGCAGGTCTCCGACCAGCATGTCCACTACGAGTTTCTCGTCGCCGATGGACTTGATGTAGTCGTCCAGCTCCAGCGGCTCGGAGGCGCAGACGACGTCGGCCTCGGGCCACAGCTTGCGGCAGGTCGCGTACGAACGGCGCTCCATGTACGGCTTGGAGATCAGCAACAGCGACTCGACCTCGGTGCCTGCCTCGGCCAGCAGCTCCCGGGAGAAGGTGATGTTCTGGCCGGTGTTCGCGGCCTTCGACTCGACGAGGATTGCCTCGTCCGGAACCCCCAGGCTCAGGGCGTGCTCGCGATAGTGCACGGCCTCGCCGCGCGGGAACCGGGCGCGGGTGGTGGGGCTGTTGCCGCCGCTGAACACCACGACGGGGAAGAGGCCGGAACGGAACAGGTCGGCGGCTGTGGTGGCCACTCCGAGGTCGTGGCTTCCCAGGCCGATCGCCGCCGAGCAGGGCCGCACTTCATGTCCCATCCGGTGGTAGTCCCAGATCAACGTCGCGTCGTGGAACTGCTCGTCAGTGATCTGGCGCTCCGGCACTGGCACTCCCTGGCTCATCCCTGCTGGGCTCCTCGGATGCCCTCGATGCTGCGCAACTGGTGGCTCAGCCCGTACCGGCGGGCCACCTGTGCCGCCTGGTCGAGGACGGACAACCCATCATTCCGGGTCGCCGCATCCGACAGAAGGATGTGCCCATAGGCGGTGTCCAGCCGCACCCGCTGCATCGGGGAGTCGACCGTACCCGTGGTACGCGCGACCTCGATGCAATGCAGGGCCTGGTCCAGCTCACCCGCGCCTCGGTGAGCCAGAGCCAACTTCTGATGAGCCACCGACCAGTCCTCCGGTTCACCGAGCATTTCGAACTCACGCGTGGCAGCCGTCATGACCTCCGTGGCGTACGCATTGTTGCCTTCCTTGCTCAGGGCCGTACCCACCCACAGTCGCGCCCGTGCGCGGTCGCGCGGTCCGAGGCGTTCGTCGTGCGCGAGCTGCTCGTAGCGGCGGGCCGAGGCTTCAAGGCGGCCCGACATCTCCTCGACGACCGCGAGGCACAGGTCGATCTGGGCGACGCGGCGAGGAATATCGAGGTCGGTGAACATGTCGCGCGCGGTCAGGTAGGAATGGTGGGCGGACAGCGGGCCGAGGATCGCGCCCTGGTCCCGGTGCAGATCGCCGACGAGCGCTAGAGAACGGCCGTACAGATACCGACCCTTGTCGTCGAGGCTGTGGGGATCGTGACGTCCCAGCCAGCGGTTGAGCAGGATCGAGCCGAACGCGAAGTCCTGGCGACTGACGCAGACCACGGCGCGCTCGATGTCCTCGGTCCACGTTTCATGGTCAGCGGGCCGTGCCGAGTTCTGCCGGTCGGCAGACAGCATCACCTCGAAGCGGCTCTGCACAGCGGCGTCGGCTCGTGCCAGCGCGGTGTCGAGGATGGCCTGTGTGTCCGGACGCGGACGAGTCTGGACACCCAGACTTTCCCACTTGGCGACGGTCCGGAGAGCCACACCGAGATGTTCGGCAAAGGCCCGCGTGCTCATACGCAACGCCGCCCGCAGGGCACTCGCCTCCCGCCCTGTCCACTGTTGCACGCCGACCACGATCGACCTCCCTCCGTTCGTATGTAAGCACTGTCCGTGACGACGCGAGGCGGGAAGTGCGACGGAAGTGCAACAGCAGGTCATTTCGAGGCCGCTCGCGCTGCTCGACGCTATGGGCCATGCACGACGCACTCATCGCCGAACGCCACCCTGTAGCCGGCCTCCATGTCTTCGGATATCTGCGCCGCGTCACAGGTGGCATGACCGACCTGCTTCGCCTTCTCCTCCCCTACCGCGCGAACATGTTCATCGACGGCACCTCGACTGTGGCCGTGGCCCCTTACCTCGTCGCCCACCAACAGCGGCAGCAGTGCCGTGAACCGCGCGCCCTCGACGGTATGGAGGCCGCCTGATGAACACCGGCCCGCGTCGCACGCTGCGGCTCCTGCCCTGGACCGGCCCAGAAGCCAAGCCGTGTTTTCTGATCACCGACGAGGGGGGCGGACGCGTATCCCGTCTGGCCGACATCACCGAAGCGACCCAGCTCGACATGGGTGCCCAGCTCCTCGCCCACGCCGACGACCTGCTCCCCGACGCCACCGAGGCGCAACTCCGCTTCCTCGCCGAGCGGCTGGTCGAAGCCCTGCGGGACATCCTCCGTGTCGCGGAAGGCCGAGGGCAGAGGTGCAAAGAGGAGCGTCTCTTCCCATGACGCCCGCCGCCGACCAGTCTCCCGCGTCACCCGAGTGCACCCTCGCCGCCCGCCCCGGCTACCAGGACCTGCACACCGATTGCCGTCAGACGTGCGACCTGCCCCTCCCCTTCGCCCTCGGCATCCTGCTCCAGCCCCGCTGCGGCTGCCCGTGCCACCCGTACGGCAGCGGGAGCGGCAACGGCAGCCGTGGAACGCCGACGCCCCCCGCCCGATGACTCGGACAGGGGGCGTCAGGAACAACCCGCGGCAACCGCCTACTTGACCGGCTCCGGCTCCGGCGCATTCGCGGAGTCCGCCGTCCCCGCCGGCGGCTCGCCGCCGTCGTCGTCCTCGCCCTCCGCGGGCACCGGCGTCTTGACGGAGTCCAGCAGCAGCTGGGCGACGTCCACGACCGTGATGGACTCCTTCGCCTTGCCGTCGTTCTTCTTGCCGTTGACGGAGTCCGTGAGCATGACCAGGCAGAACGGGCACGCCGTCGACACGATGTCGGGGTTCACCGACAGCGCCTCGTCGACACGCTCGTTGTTGATGCGCTTGCCGATCCGCTCCTCCATCCACATCCGGGCGCCGCCCGCGCCACAGCAGAAGCCCCGCTCCTTGTGGCGGTGCATCTCCTCGTTGCGGATGCCGGGGACGCTGGCGATGATCTCGCGCGGGGGCGTGTAGATCTTGTTGTGGCGGCCCAGGTAGCAGGGGTCGTGGTAGGTGATGATGCCCTCGACCGGGGTGACCGGGATGAGCTTGCCCTCGTCCACCAGGTGCTGGAGCAGCTGCGTGTGGTGGATGACCTCGTAGTCGCCGCCGAGCTGCGGGTACTCGTTGCCGAGCGTGTTGAGGCAGTGCGGGCAAGTGGCGACGATCTTCTTCGCGGACTTCGGCTTCGCCGACTCGGGCGTCACCTTGCCGTCGTCGTCCATCTCCTCGCCGAACGCCATGTTCAGGGCCATGACGTTCTCCATGCCGAGCTCCTGGAACAGGGGCTCGTTGCCGAGACGCCGGGCGGAGTCACCGGTGCACTTCTCGTCGCCGCCCATGATGGCGAACTTGACGCCCGCGATGTGGAGCAGCTCCGCGAAGGCCTTCGTGGTCTTCTTCGCGCGGTCCTCCAGGGCGCCGGCGCAGCCGACCCAGTAGAGGTACTCGACCTCGGACAGGTCCTCGATGTCCTTGCCGACGACCGGGACCTCGAAGTCGACCTCCTTGAGCCACTCCAGGCGCTGCTTCTTCGCCAGGCCCCAGGGGTTGCCCTTCTTCTCCAGGTTCTTGAGCATCGTGCCCGCCTCGGACGGGAACGCGGACTCGATCATCACCTGGTAGCGGCGCATGTCGACGATGTGGTCGACGTGCTCGATGTCCACCGGGCACTGCTCGACGCAGGCACCGCAGGTGGTGCAGGACCACAGGACGTCCGGGTCGATGACGCCGTTGTCCTCCAGCGTGCCGACCAGGGGACGCTCGGCCTCCGCGAGGGCGGCGGCGGGCACACCGGCCAGCTGCTCCTCGGACGCCTTCTCCTCGCCCTCCATCGTCTTGCCGCCGCCGGCCAACAGGTACGGCGCCTTGGCGTGCGCGTGGTCGCGCAGCGACATGATCAGCAGCTTGGGGGAGAGGGGCTTGCCCGTGTTCCACGCGGGGCACTGCGACTGGCAGCGGCCGCACTCGGTGCACGTGGAGAAGTCCAGCAGGCCCTTCCAGGAGAACTGCTCGACCTGGGAGACGCCGAAGACGTCGTCGTCGCCCGGGTCGGTGAAGTCGATCGGCTTGCCGCCGGAGGTCATCGGCTGGAGGGCGCCCAGCGCCGTCCCGCCCGTCGCCTCGCGCTTGAACCAGATGTTCGGGAAGGCCAGGAAGCGGTGCCAGGCGACACCCATGTTGGTGTTCAGGCTGACCGTGATCATCCAGATCATGGTCGTGCCCAGCTTGATCATCGCGAAGAAGTAGACGAGGTTCTGAAGCGCCGCCACGCTCAGGCCCTTGAAGGCCAGGACCAGCGGGTACGAGGCGAAGTACGCGGCCTCGTAGCCGTCCACGTGGTGGAGCGCGCCCTCCAGGCCCCGCAGGACGTAGATGGCCAGGCCGATCGTGAGGATGACGTACTCGACGAAGTACGCCTGGCCCATCTTCGAGCCGGCGAAGCGGGACTTGCGGCCCGGCCGCGACGGCAGGTTCAGCAGGCGGATCACCATCAGCGTGGCGATGCCGAGCGTCGTCATGGCCGCGATGAACTCGATGTAGAGCTCATAGGGGAGGAAGCCGCCGAGCACCGGCAGCGTCCAGTCGGCCTGGAACAGCTGGCCGTACGCGGTGATGATCGTCGGCGGCAGCGTCAGGAAGCCGATCGCCACGAACCAGTGGGCGATGCCGACGATGCCCCACCGGTTCATGCGCGTGTGGCCGAGGAACTCCTTCACCAGGGTCACGCTGCGCTGGTAGGGGTTGTCGGTCCGGGTACCGGCGGGCACGGGCTGGCCCAGCTTGAAGTACCGGACGAACTGGCCGATCGCGCGTGCGAGCAGCGCGACGCCGACCACGGTCAAGACCAGCGACACGATGATCGCGGCGAGTTGCATGGGGGCTCCTCGGGCCTGCGAGGGTCTGTCGGGGGAAACCTGTCGTTATCGAGGGTTCCCCGAGATTACTAAGCGGTAACTTATGCAGTCCGTCTGAGACTACCCCTATCTTCCGCCGCACTGTAGCCGGGTGGGCAGTGATCTGAATCGCTGAGGGTTGCCTCAGGAACCGTCCGGATCCGCACCGCGATCCCGCCGTGTTATTCATACCGAATTGTCATAGTGACGCCTAACTTATATCCGTGCTCTATGGGATTACCGCCGCCGCCACCGCCCTCCTCCTCACCGCCCTGCTCGCGGCCCTCCTCCGGACCCCCGCCCGGCGGCTGCGGCTGGTCGAGCGGCGGCGGCAGCGGGAGGTGCCGTTGTCGGGGGGTGTGGCCGTCGTGGCCGTCGCCGGGTCGGTCGTGGGTGTCAGGGAGTGGGGCTCGGTCGGGAGCGGGATCGGAGGGCTGCTCGTCGCCGGTGGTGCGGTCGCCCTGCTCGGGCTCGTCGACGACGTGTGGCGGCTGCGGCGGCGGGTGCTGGCCGCCGGTACGGGCGTGGCGGCCGCGTGTGTCGTGCCGTACGCGGAGGCGGGGGTGGGGACCGGGCTGCTCGGGGTCCTGTGGGTCGTGGGGGTGACGTTCGCCTTCCGGGGGCTCGACCACGCCGACGGGCTCGCGGGGGCGGCCGGGGTCGTCGCCGCCTTCGGGGTGGCGGCCTGTGCCGCCGTGGACGTGATGGACGGGATCGCGGCGCTGATGAGCGTGCTGGCCGCCGCCCTGACCGGGTTCCTGCTGCACAACTGGCACCCCGCGCGCGTGGCGCTGGGCAGTTGCGGGTCCATGTCCGCGGGGTTCGTGATCGCCGTGGCCGCCGTGCACGTCCGCGCCGGGTTCGGCGTGGCGGAAAGCGCCGGGGTGCTCTTCGCGCTGACGGCCGTGGTGTGTGCCGACGCCCTACTGGTGCTGCTGTCGCGGCGGTTGGGCGGGCGGGCGGTTCTCCGGAGCGGGCCGGATCACCTCGCGCACCGGCTGCGGCGGCTCGGTCTCACCGTGCCCGGGGTCACGCTGCTGCTGGCGGCCGGGGCGGTCTCCGGTGCGCTCGTCGGGGTACTCGCGCATGCCGGCCGAGTCGGCGGCGACGCCCTGTGGTGGGTGGCCGGAGTGGCTCTCGTGGCCGTGTTCGTTCTCTCCCGTGTTCCTGTGTACGCCGATCGACGCACCGTATCGCCGCAGGTCAGAGCGTCGTTGCGTGTAAGGAACGGATAAGACTTGAGCCAGGTCGACTCAGCTCTGTTGACCGGTGGGGAGCCGTCGTGCACACTTGAGTCCGTTCCACTCAAGTCAGCTGGAGGAATCAACCATGGCACGTGCGGTCGGCATCGACCTGGGCACGACTAACTCCGTCGTCAGCGTTCTGGAGGGCGGCGAGCCCACCGTCATCACCAACGCCGAGGGCGCCAGGACCACGCCGTCCGTCGTCGCCTTCGCCAAGAACGGTGAGGTGCTCGTCGGAGAGGTGGCCAAGCGTCAGGCGGTCACCAACGTGGACCGGACCATTCGCTCGGTCAAGCGGCACATGGGCACCGACTGGAAGATCGAGCTGGACGGGAAGCCCTTCAACCCGCAGCAGATCAGCGCCTTCGTGCTCCAGAAGCTGAAGCGGGACGCCGAGTCCTACCTGGGCGAGAAGGTGACCGACGCGGTCATCACCGTCCCGGCGTACTTCAACGACTCCGAGCGCCAGGCCACGAAGGAGGCCGGTGAGATCGCCGGTCTGAACGTGCTGCGCATCGTCAACGAGCCGACCGCGGCCGCGCTGGCGTACGGCCTCGACAAGGACGACCAGACCATCCTGGTCTTCGACCTCGGTGGCGGTACGTTCGACGTCTCGCTGCTGGAGATCGGCGACGGTGTCGTCGAGGTGAAGGCCACCAACGGTGACAACCACCTCGGTGGTGACGACTGGGACCAGCGCATCGTCGACTACCTGGTCCAGCAGTTTCAGTCCGGCCACGGCGTGGACCTGGGCAAGGACAAGATGGCCCTCCAGCGTCTGCGCGAGGCCGCCGAGAAGGCGAAGATCGAGCTGTCCTCGTCCACCGAGACCTCGATCAACCTGCCCTACATCACCGCCTCCGCCGAGGGCCCCCTGCACCTCGACGAGAAGCTCACCCGCGCCCAGTTCCAGCAGCTGACCGCGGACCTCCTGGAGCGCTGCAAGACGCCGTTCCACAACGTCATCAAGGACGCCGGCATCTCCATCAGCGAGATCGACCACGTCGTCCTGGTCGGCGGCTCGACCCGTATGCCCGCCGTCGCCGAGCTCGTCAGGGAGCTGACCGGCGGCAAGGACGCCAACAAGGGCGTCAACCCGGACGAGGTCGTCGCCATCGGCGCCGCCCTCCAGGCCGGTGTCCTCAAGGGCGAGGTCAAGGACGTCCTGCTCCTCGACGTCACCCCGCTGTCCCTCGGTATCGAGACCAAGGGCGGCATCATGACCAAGCTCATCGAGCGCAACACCACGATCCCGACCAAGCGGTCCGAGATCTTCACGACGGCCGAGGACAACCAGCCGTCCGTGCAGATCCAGGTCTACCAGGGCGAGCGCGAGATCGCGGCGTACAACAAGAAGCTCGGGATGTTCGAGCTGACCGGTCTGCCCCCGGCGCCCCGCGGCGTCCCGCAGATCGAGGTCTCCTTCGACATCGACGCCAACGGCATCATGCACGTGACCGCGAAGGACCTGGGCACGGGCAAGGAGCAGAAGATGACCGTCACCGGCGGCTCCTCGCTGCCGAAGGACGAGGTCGACCGCATGCGCCAGGAGGCCGAGCAGTACGCGGAGGAGGACCACAAGCGCCGCGAGGCCGCCGAGGCCCGCAACCAGGGCGAGCAGCTCGTCTACCAGACGGAGAAGTTCCTCAAGGACAACGAGGACAAGGTCCCCGGCGACATCAAGACCGAGGTCGAGGAAGCCGTCGGTGAGCTGAAGGAGAAGCTCAAGGGCGAGGACACGGCCGAGATCCGCACCGCCACGGAGAAGGTCGCCGCCGTCTCGCAGAAGCTCGGCCAGGCGATGTACGCCGACGCGAACGCCGCGCAGGCCGCCGGCGGCGACTCCGCCGGAGCCGGCGCGGGTGCCGGTGCCGGTGACGCGAAGGCCGACGACGACGTCGTCGACGCCGAGATCGTGGACGAGGACCGGAAGGATGGTGCCGCGTGACGGAGGAGACCCCGGGCTTCGACGAGCAGCAGCCCGACGTCCCTTCCGGCGCCACCTCCGACGACGCCGAGCCGAAGGCCGCCGACTCCCCCTCGACGGAGGAGGGGGCGGCCCCGGCCGGGGACACGGGCCAGGACGCGGCTCTGGTGGCCCAGCTGGACCAGGCCCGCACGGCGCTCAACGAGCGCACGGCGGACCTCCAGCGCCTCCAGGCCGAGTTCCAGAACTACCGCCGCCGGGTCGAGCGCGACCGGATCGCGGTCAAGGAGATCGCCATCGCGAATCTCCTGACCGAGCTCCTGCCCGTGCTCGACGACATCGGCCGCGCGCGTGAACACGGCGAACTCGTCGGCGGCTTCAAGTCCGTCGCCGAGTCGCTGGAGAGCACGGCGGCCAAGATGGGCCTCCAGCAGTTCGGCAAGGAGGGCGAGCCCTTCGACCCGACGATCCACGAAGCCCTGATGCACAGCTACGCACCGGACGTCACCGAGACGACGTGCGTCGCGATCCTGCAGCCCGGGTACCGGATCGGCGAGCGCACCATCCGCCCCGCGCGGGTGGCGGTGGCCGAGCCCCAGCCGGGGGCACAGACGGTCAAGGCGGACGAGACCGCCGAAGCCGACGACAAGGAGAGCGGTGGCCCGGAAGAGGGCTGACGTCATAGCGGACGAAGGGAAGGAGGGGCGTCGAGGATGAGCACCAAGGACTTCATCGAGAAGGACTACTACAAGGTCCTCGGCGTCCCCAAGGACGCCACCGAGGCCGAGATCAAGAAGGCGTACCGGAAGCTCGCCCGCGAGTACCACCCGGACGCCAACAAGGGCAACGTCAAGGCCGAGGAGCGCTTCAAGGAGATCTCCGAGGCCAATGACATCCTCGGCGATCCCAAGAAGCGCAAGGAGTACGACGAGGCACGCGCCC
Source organism: Streptomyces sp. DH10 (assembly GCF_029813805.1). NCBI lineage: Bacteria > Bacillati > Actinomycetota > Actinomycetes > Kitasatosporales > Streptomycetaceae > Streptomyces > Streptomyces sp. DH10. The sequence goes on along the minus strand of NZ_JARVKU010000016.1, from coordinate 44,718 downwards.
TCTTCGGCAACGGCGGCTTCCGCCCGGGGCCCGGCGCGGGCGGCGGCTCCTTCAACTTCGACCTGGGCGACCTCTTCGGAGGCGCCCCGGGCGGCGGCCAGGGAGCCGGCGGTTTCGGCGGTGGACTCGGTGACGTCTTCGGGGGCCTGTTCAACCGTGGCGGCGCGGGCCCGGGGACGCGCACGCAGCCCCGGCGCGGCCAGGACATCGAGTCCGAGGTCACGCTGAGCTTCACGGAGGCGATCGAGGGCGCGACCGTCCCGCTGCGGATGTCCTCGCAGTCGCCCTGCAAGGCCTGCTCGGGCACCGGCGACAAGAACGGCACCCCGCGGGTGTGCCCGACCTGCGTCGGCACCGGGCAGGTCGCCCGGGGCAGCGGCGGTGGCTTCTCCCTCACCGACCCCTGCCCGGACTGCAAGGGCCGCGGCCTGATCGCGGAGAACGCCTGCGAGGTCTGCAAGGGCAGCGGTCGGGCCAAGTCCTCGCGGACCATGCAGGTGCGCATCCCCGCGGGTGTCAGCGACGGCCAGCGGATCCGGCTGCGCGGCAAGGGAGCGCCGGGCGAGCGCGGCGGCCCGGCGGGCGATCTGTACGTGGTCGTGCACGTCGACTCCCACCCGGTGTTCGGCCGCAAGGACGACAACCTCACCGTCACCGTCCCGGTGACCTTCGCCGAGGCGGCCCTCGGCGGCGAGGTCCGGGTGCCGACGCTGGGCGGCCCGCCCGTCACGCTGAAGCTCCCGCCGGGCACGCCGAACGGCCGTACGATGCGTGCCCGGGGCAAGGGCGCGGTCCGCAAGGACGGCACCCGCGGCGACCTCCTGGTCACCGTCGAGGTGAGTGTTCCGAAGGACCTGACGGGGAAGGCTCGTGACGCGCTCGAGGCGTATCGCGAGGCGACCGCGGGTGAGGATCCGCGGGCGGAGCTGTTCCAGGCCGCGAAGGGAGCATGACTGAGATGGACGGTCGTCGACGCAACCCGTATGAACTGACCGAGGAGACCCCGGTCTACGTCATCTCGGTGGCGGCCCAGCTGTCCGGCCTGCACCCGCAGACCCTGCGCCAGTACGACCGCCTGGGGCTGGTGTCTCCGGACCGCACCGCGGGCCGGGGCCGCCGCTACTCGGCCCGGGACATCCAACTGCTGCGCACCGTCCAGCAGCTGTCGCAGGACGAGGGCATCAACCTGGCGGGCATCAAGCGCATCATCGAACTGGAGAACCAGGTCGCCGCGCTCCAGGCCCGGGTGGCCGAGCTGGAGGACGCGCTCGACGGCGCGGCGGCGGCCATGCGGCAGCGCGAGGCGGCGGTGCACGCGTCGTACCGCCGTGATCTCGTGCCGTACCAGGAGGTCCAGCAGACCAGCGCGCTGGTCGTGTGGCGGCCGAAGCGGCAGCAGCAGTCCGACTGACGCGCGCACGCCTGCGAGAAGGGCCGGGAGAACACTCCCGGCCCTTTTCATATGTCTTGGGGCGTTTTCGCCGGGCCTCCTGCCGATGACCGGATGGTGCAAGTCACTTGGAGATGATTCCGCAGAGTCTTCACAACCGCTGCGGAGCGTGGTGTTGTCATCTCGTTAAGTGGTTCCGCTTGACGCTGGGGGGCGCGTCCGCGTTGGCTTTTCAGTCACATGGGCCACAAAGTGTGCCCACGTCCCAATCACACGCGAAGTGAGCTCCGCATGCGTCGTCGTATCTCCATATCCGTGGCCGCGGCCGCGATGTCCGTCACGCTCGCCGGCTGCGGCGTGCTCAACGCGACCGGGAGCAGTGACGACGCGAGCCCGACGAAGGGCAACGACATCACGGTGGGCCTGCTGCTCCCGGAGAAGGCGAACACGCGGTACGAGAACTTCGACTACCCCATCATCAAGACGAAGGTCGAGTCCCTCACCAACGACCAGGGCCGCGTCGAGTACGCCAACGCGGAGGCGAGCGCCGACAGGCAGGCCGACCAGTTGCAGCAGATGATCGACGACCGGGTCGACGTGATCCTGCTGGACGCCGTCGACTCGCACGCCATCGCCGACGGGGTGAAGAAGGCCAAGGACGCCGGCATCCCGGTCATCGCCTACGACCGGCTGGCCGAGGGCCCGATCGACGCGTACATCTCCTTCGACAACGAACTGGTCGGCGAGGTCCAGGGGCGCACCCTGCTGGAGGCCATCGGCGAGGACGCGAGCCTCTCCGACAAGATCGTCATGATGAACGGCTCGTCGACGGACCCGAACGCCAAGCAGTTCAAGGCCGGTGCGATGTCCGAGCTGAACGGCAAGGTGACGATCGCCCAGTCCTTCGACACCAAGGACTGGAAGCCGGAGAACGCGCAGGCCAACATGGCCGAGGCGATCGAGAAGATCGGCAAGGACAACATCGACGCGGTGTACTCCGCCAACGACGGCATGGCCGGCGGCATCGTCAAGGCGCTGGAGGCCGCAGGCGTGACCGACCTGCCGCCGATCACCGGTCAGGACGCGGAGCTCCCGGCGGTGCAGCGGATCATCGCCGGCGAGCAGTACATGAGCGTGTACAAGTCGTACCCGCAGGAGGCCGAGAACGCCGCGGAGATGGCCGTGGCCAGGGTCCAGGGCCGCGACATCCAGTTCGCCGCCCTCACCCGCGACAAGGTCGACAGCCCCACCCACAAGGCCATTCCCGCCCAGCTCGTGCCGGTGGTCGCCCTGACGAAGTCCAACATCAAGGACACGGTCGTGGCCGACGAGGTCTACAAGCTGGCGGACATCTGCACGGCGAAGTACAAGGCGGCCTGCGAGGCGATCGGGCTGAAGTAGGCGGCCCACGGGCGGGGGGCTGACGGGGGACCGCCAACCTCCTTGCCGCGCGTCCTGGCGTCCGCCGACGACCTGGCCGCCGCCCGGAACTGCCGTGCCGGGGACAACCCGACGAGGTCGCCGGCGAGCGGAGGCGGGCGACCGGGATGATGTGGGGGCGTGGAAGCTGCTGAACGACCGCCGCTTCGACGAGTGGCGGAGGCCGTTCGGCGCGTGGACCGACGTGCGGACAGGAGCGAGCGTGACCGACCGAACCGGTGCCGAGCAGCCGGGCCCGCAGCCCTACATCGCCCTGGTGGTGATGGAGGCGACCACCGCTTCCCCCGCGGCCGGGGCAGAGGAGCAGCCCCTGTACCAGGAGAACATCGTCCTGGTACACGCGACCGACGAGCGGTCCGCCAGGGAGCGGGTCGAGCGGCGGGCGCACGAGGCGGAGACGAGCTACGTGAACGACCGGCAGGAGACGGTCACCTGGCGGCTCCGGGCGATCGTCGACGTGAAGGAGGCCGAGGACACCGATCTCGGCCGTGACGCCGACCTGTACACGCGGCACTTCCGCGACTGGGCGGCGTACGAACGGGTGGAGTCACTGCTCGCCCGCGACGGCGGCAGCGACGGCGCCTAGCCGCGAACAGCCGCTCGGCCCGGGCCGGGCACGGGGACGGACACCGTTCCCCGTGCCCGGCCCGGGCGCGTTTGGCGGGGTCACCGTCACCGGTACGGAGTCGGCCCGGCTCAAGTGGGGCTCGAACAAGAGGGAACGGAACGCTGCCGCGGTGGAGCCGTGTTGCGGAGCAGGGGCAGGCCGCGCATAGTTGCGGCTGCGGCAAGGCGGCGAAACCGGGGGTGGGATGGGCGATGGCCGGGCACGGGGCGGAGGAGCATCCTCACGGTGCTGACCGGCTGTGCGAGGCGGGGGACCGTGTGTACTCCCGGGCCGTACGCCGGGGCCGTGTGCCGCGCCGGGACGCGGATCCGGTGCCCTGCCTGCTGGAACTCGCCCTGCTGCACCCGGATCCCGACGACATGGACTGGCTGGTGCCGACCTCCCCGCAGGAGGTCATGACCCGGCTGCTGCGCGGGATGTACGACGAGGTCAGCGCGAGTCAGCGGCGGGTGGGTTCGGCCGTCGCGGCGTTCGAGTGGTACGCCGGGCTGGGGCGTCAGGTGCAGCCGGCCCCGTCGGCGGGCGAGGGCTCGGCGATCCGGGTGCTGGACGGCCTGGCCCGGATCCAGGCCGCGATGGACGAGGCGACCCAGGCGTGCACGACCGAGGTGCTCACGGTGCAGCCCGGCGGCATCCGGCGCGAGGCGGAACTCTCCGAGGGGCTGCACCGGGCGCTGACGCTGCGCGGCCGTGGCGTGCGGATGCGGGACCTGTACACGCATGTCGCCCGGCACGGGCAGGGGCTGCTGAACTACCTGGAGCTGATGGGCGACGCGGTGGAGGCGCGCACGCTGGACGAGGTGATCGACCGGCTGATCCTCTTCGACCGGACGGTGGCCTTCATCCCCGCCAACACCGACCGCACGATGGCCCTGGAGCTACGGCACCCGGCGATCGTCGAGTACCTGGTCACGGTGTTCGAGCGGCTCTGGCGCCTGGCCATCCCGCTGACCGCCCCGCTCCCGGACACCGGCATCGAGGGCATCTCCCACCGCGAGCAGTCCATCGCCGCGCTGCTGGCGGAGGGACACCAGGACGCGGTGATCGCGGAACGGCTGGGGATCAGCGTGCGGACGTGCCGGGCGCACATCGCCCGGCTGTCGGAGACGCTGGGGGCGGCGAGCCGTACGCAGTTGGGTGTGCGGATCGCCCAGGTGGGCCTGGACGGCCCCCCGCAGCCGGCGGCCTCCCCGACCCTCAGCGCTCCTGGTCAAGAATCCCGGACTGCCCGATGAGATAGCCCAGTTGAGCCCTGCTCTGACTGCCCAGCGTCGCGGCGAGCTTGGCGATGTGGACGCGGGCGGTGCGGATGTTCATGCCGAGCCGGTCGGCGATGACGGCGTCGGTGTGGCCTTCGGTGAGGAGGGCGGCTATGGCGCGTTGGCGGGCGGTGATGCCCTCGGGGGAGGGCTCGGGTGCGGCTTCGGGAAACATGGGGGTGGCCAGGCGCCAGAGGCGGTCGAAGGTGGTGGCCAGGTGGTCGACGATGGCCGGTTGCCGGATCTCCAGGGCCAGCCCGCCGTCCTTGTCGGCCGGCACGAAGGCCACGGCGCGGTCGACGAGGATGAGACGGTCGGGGACTTCGTCCAGCGAGCGCGCTTCGACGTCACCCTTCAGACGCTCGTGACGGGCGGTGATCGTCGGGAAGTGGCGCATCGTGTGCGGGTACAGGGTGCGCAGGCGGCAGCCGCGGTCCAGCGCGGCCTGATCGCGGCCGAAGGCCGTGGCGTCGGCCACTTGCCCGCGTTCGCCGGTGAGTCCTGCGCGGGGCTGGACGCTGGCTGTCTCCTCAGAGGCTTCGGCCATGGCTTCGGTGATGGCCTGGTTGATCCGCTCCGTGCCGGTGAGCAGCCGGATCGTGGGGGTGTCGGTGACCGCGGGGTGCGGGCCGGCTGTCCTCATCAGGGAGCCGAACGTCTCGGCCAGTCGTGCCTCACGCCGCCGCTCGCTCGCGATCCGCTCCTCGGAGGTCCGCAGCAGCCGGTGCAGCGCGACGACCGGGGCGACGGGCTCCAGCCGGATCGGTTCGTCGACGGCGGGGTGCAGCAGCCCCAGGTCGACGAGGCAGGGGGCCGCCTGGGCCTCCTCGGCCGACAACCGCCCCTGTCGCAGGGCCCGTTCGTACAGCTCCGTGCCCGCGGAGCACAGGTCCTCCATGCCGTGCTCGCGGTGCGGCGCGCTCACTCGGGCGCTCCCTCCCGCTCCAGGATTCCCGACTGCGCGATGAGATAGCCGAGTTGGGCCCGGCTGCCGCTGCCCAGGAGCGAGGCCAGTTTGGCTATGTGGGCTCGGCATGTCCGCACGTTCATGCCCAGACGGCGGGCGATGGCCTCGTCGACGTGACCCTCGACGAGGAGCTTGGCGATGGAGTACTGGATCTCAGTGATGCCGTCCGGCGCGATCTCGTAGGGAGTGCTCTCGCTCAGCGGGACCGCGCGGTTCCACATGAACTCGAACACCTTGATCAGGTAGCGGATGATCCCCGGGTGCCGCAGTTCCAGCGCGACCTGCTGGTCGTCGCGGGTGGGGATGAAAGCGACGGTCTCGTCGCAGATGATGAGGCGTTCCACGAGCTCGTCGATCGTGCGGTATTCCGCCTTGCCGTCGGCGAGCCGGGCGGAGTAGGCCAGTTGCTCCGGGTTGTACCGGGCGGTGTGCTGGTACACCGTGCGTATCCGCACACCGCGTTCTATCAGCGGCCGGTCGCGCATCATCCCCTGGAGGAGGCTGTGTTCGGACACGCGGTCGCTCGGTTGCAGCGTGAGCATCTCGCTCTGGCACTGGGACGTGGCCATATTCAGCGCGGCGTTGATCCGCTCACCGCCTTCCAGGACGGTGATGGAGTCGCTGGTCGTGGCCATTTGCGCGCCGAGCGTCATGAACGGCTGAAAGGTCTCCGCGAGTTCGACCGCCCTCCGCCTGCGCGCCGCTATCTCCTGTTCCAGGGGGTTGAGCTGCCGTGAGAGGGCCACCACGGGGGGAACCGGCCGCAGCCAGGTCGGATCGTCGGGATCGGGGTGGAGCAGGGCCAGCTCGATCAGACAGGGAGCAGGGTCGGCGTCCTCGCGCGCCAGGCGTCCGGCGCGCAGCGCGATGGTGTATAGACGGCCGCCTTCCTCGCACAACTCCGTAATCGGATGGGGATGTGTCGCATTAGTCTGATTCGATCCCAAATCTCCACCCCCCAGGGTCCTGAACATGCAGGAACATGATGCATTGATTCTGTGGCCATGACGTGCCCGAATGAGCCATCGTCGTACCTGACGGGGGAAAAGGGGACCTTCAAGTGAGGACGAAGCCGACTATGTGCAGCAGAATGCTTCGCTCGGTGCTTGTCGCCGCCTTCTCCGCCGCCGCGGCCCTGGGTGTGCTCGGGGGCTTCTCCGACGCGAAGGACGAGGTGCGGGCGAACAGTACCTGGCCTTCGGTGGCGGTGAACGCCGACGCCGCCAGCAGTGGAAACTCCGCGGGTTCCGCTGCTGACGAAGCCGGGAGCTGACCGTGACCACTCCACCCGACGACCGCTCCTTCCGTCGCGAAATGGCCACCGCCTACCGCTCCGGCTGGCACTTCATCGACCTGGTCACCGCCATCCCCCACAGCGGCGACTCGTTGATGGTGACCGTTTTCGGCGAGCCGGTGGTCGTCACGCGGGACGAGGACGAGGACGTACGGGCTTACCGGTGTCTGCGGCGGCCTCGGGGGGCGCCGCAGCCCGTGCGGTGTGCCGTACGGTACGGAATGATCTTTGTGAACCTGGACCAAAGGGACCACGAGCAGGTGGAGGCCGACTCTCCTGCCCCGAGGACCATCTCTGCCACCCCCCGCAGTGCCTGACGCGATTCCCCCGTCGTAACAGATCGCTCAGGCGCTTCCCCCCGCAGCGGCGTCACCGTGACCTGAACACGGTGACGCCGCTGCAGTTTCTGGCGACATTTCCGGTTATCGACGCGGTCACGCTGTGGCTGGATCCAATCGATCACCGGTGTGGATTTTCACTTCGGCGAACTGTGGCGTCGGCCTAGCCTCGCCCCATCGCCCGCGTCAGCTCGATCTCGATCACCACGCGTGCGGGATTCGGTGAGGGCGTCCGTCCGTAGCGCTCTGCGTAGCGGCGTACCGCCTCCGCGACCCGGTCCGGCTCGGTGCGGACGAAGGCCCGGCCCTCCAGTGTCGCCCAGCGCCGGCCCTCCATCTGGCAGACGGCGACCGCCGCCCCCTGCTCCCCGGCGGCCAGCACGTGCCGCGCCTTGGCGCTCGCCTTGTTCGTGATCACCCGAGCAAGCCGGGCCGCGGGATCGTATGTGACCCCGACGGGTACCACGTGCGGAGTGCCGTCCGGGCGGGGAGTCGTCAGGGTGCACACGTGCCGTTCCCGCCAGAAGCTGAGGTACGGCTCGTCCGGAGCGCCGGGATCGACGGAGTACTTGGTCGCCATGCCCCGGAACTTAACCCCTGCGACCCTCCCCGAATGGTCCTTGAGTGGACTAGACTCAACTTTGTGTAAGTCGTTCGGGTCAGTGCAAGGAGGAGAACGCGAACGTGGACGCCGAGCTGACCAACCGGAGCCGGGACGCGATCAACGCGGCCAGCAACAGGGCCGTCACGGAGGGGCACCCTGACCTCACCCCCGCCCATCTGCTTCTCGCGCTGCTCCAGGGACAGGACAACGAGAACATCACCGATCTGCTCGCCGCGGTCGACGCCGACCAGGCGGCCGTGCGCGCCGGAGCCGAGCGCGTGCTCGCCGGGCTGCCCAGTGTGACCGGATCCACCGTGGCGCCGCCCCAGCCCAACCGCGAGATGCTCGCCGTCGTCGCCGACGCGCAGGCCCGCGCCAAGGACCTCGGGGACGAGTACCTCTCCACGGAGCACCTCCTCCTCGGCATCGCCGCGAAGGGCGGCGCGGCCGGCGAGGTGCTGTCCCAGCAGGGCGCCGACGCCAGGAAGCTCCAGGACGCCTTCCAGAAGACGCGGGGAGCGCGCCGGGTGACCACGGCAGATCCGGAGGGCCAGTACAAGGCCCTGGAGAAGTTCGGGACGGACTTCACCGCCGCCGCGCGGGAAGGCAAGCTCGATCCCGTCATCGGGCGGGACCAGGAGATCCGGCGCGTGGTGCAGGTGCTGTCCCGCCGTACCAAGAACAACCCCGTGCTCATCGGTGAGCCCGGGGTCGGCAAGACCGCCGTCGTCGAAGGGCTCGCCCAGCGGATCGTCAAGGGGGACGTGCCGGAGTCCCTCAAGGACAAGCGCCTCGTCGCCCTCGACCTCGGCGCCATGGTCGCCGGGGCCAAGTACCGGGGCGAGTTCGAGGAGCGGCTGAAGACCGTCCTCGCGGAGATCAAGGACTCCGACGGGCAGATCATCACCTTCATCGACGAGCTGCACACCGTCGTGGGGGCCGGTGCCGGCGGCGACTCCGCCATGGACGCCGGGAACATGCTGAAGCCCATGCTCGCGCGCGGTGAGCTGCGCATGGTGGGTGCCACGACCCTCGACGAGTACCGCGAGCGGATCGAGAAGGACGCCGCCCTGGAGCGGCGCTTCCAGCAGGTGCTGGTCGCCGAGCCGAGCGTCGAGGACTCCATCGCGATCCTGCGCGGTCTCAAGGGCCGCTACGAGGCCCACCACAAGGTGCAGATCGCCGACAGCGCGCTGGTCGCCGCCGCCGCCCTCTCCGACCGGTACATCACCTCCCGCTTCCTGCCCGACAAGGCCATCGACCTCGTCGACGAGGCGGCCTCCCGGCTGCGCATGGAGATCGACTCCTCGCCCGTCGAGATCGACGAACTCCAGCGCGCCGTCGACCGGCTGAAGATGGAGGAGCTGGCCATCGGCAAGGAGACCGACGCGGCCTCCCGCGAGCGCCTGGAGAAGCTGCGCCGCGACCTCGCCGACAAGGAGGAGGAGCTGCGCGGCCTCACCGCCCGCTGGGAGAAGGAGAAGCAGTCCCTCAACCGCGTCGGTGAGCTGAAGGAACGCCTCGACGAACTGCGCGGCCAGGCCGAGCGCGCCCAGCGCGACGGCGACTTCGACACCGCCTCCAAGCTGCTCTACGGCGAGATCCCCGCCCTGGAGAAGGAACTGGAGGCCGCCTCCGAGGCCGAGGAGGAGGTCGCGAGGGACACCATGGTCAAGGAGGAGGTCGGCGCCGACGACATCGCCGACGTCGTCGCCTCCTGGACCGGCATCCCCGCCGGGCGTCTGCTGGAGGGCGAGACGCAGAAGCTGCTCCGTATGGAGGACGAGCTGGGCAAGCGCCTCATCGGCCAGACGGAGGCCGTGCGGGCGGTCAGCGACGCCGTACGGCGGTCCCGCGCCGGGATCTCCGACCCCGACCGCCCCACCGGCTCCTTCCTCTTCCTCGGCCCGACCGGCGTCGGCAAGACGGAGCTGGCCAAGGCCCTCGCCGACTTCCTCTTCGACGACGAGCGGGCGATGGTCCGCATCGACATGTCGGAGTACAGCGAGAAGCACAGCGTGGCCCGGCTGGTCGGCGCCCCGCCCGGATACGTCGGCTACGAGGAGGGCGGCCAGCTCACGGAGGCGGTGCGCCGCCGCCCCTACTCCGTCGTCCTGCTGGACGAGGTGGAGAAGGCCCACCCCGAGGTCTTCGACATCCTGCTCCAGGTGCTCGACGACGGGCGCCTCACGGACGGGCAGGGCCGCACGGTCGACTTCCGCAACACCATCCTGGTGCTGACGTCGAACCTGGGCAGCCAGTTCCTGGTCGACCCGCTCACCAGCGAGGCGGAGAAGAAGGAGCAGGTCCTGGAGGTGGTGCGGACCTCCTTCAAGCCGGAGTTCCTCAACCGCCTGGACGACCTGGTCGTCTTCGCCGCCCTCACCAAGCCCGAGCTGGAGCGCATCGCCAGGCTCCAGATCGAGCGCCTGGCCAAGCGCCTCGCCGAGCGGCGCCTCGCCCTGGACGTCACGCCCGAGGCCCTGGCCTGGCTCGCGGAGGAGGGCATGGACCCGGCGTACGGCGCCCGCCCGCTGCGCCGCCTCGTCCAGACCGCCATCGGCGACCGCCTCGCCAAGGAGATCCTCTCCGGCGAGATCAAGGACGGCGACACGGTCCGCGTCGACCGCTTCGGCGACGAACTGCTGGTGGGACCGGCTGCGGGCAAGACACTGTAGGGCCGAAGGATCCGTCACATCGTGAACGCCGAGAAGCGCACCCGCGCCGTCCCGGCGTTCACGTACTCCACCCGCACCTGCACCACGTGTGCCCCGGCCGTGGCGGGCAGGCCGTCCTCGTGGCTCACGTCGAGACAGAGCGCCCCGCAGGAGGCGTCCGAGCGAGCCTCGGGCGCCTTCGGATACGTCTCGCGCAGCCAGCCGCGCACGTCCTCGCGCGGCATCCGCAGCACCGCCGTGTACGCGGTGTCGATGCCGTGCTGCATGGTGCAGTCCCCGACCTGGGCGTGCGCCGGGGCCGAGGCACCGCCGAAGGCCAGCGCCTCCGCGCAGGTCACCTTCTTCAGGGCCCCCGCGCGGGGGTCCCCCTCGTCCGACAGGGCCCAGACGAAGAGTCCGGCGGTCAGGAACCCGAGGACGAGCACCGGCACGGCCAGGACGGGCAGGATCAGCCGCCACCGCGTGTAACCCCTGCCCGGTTCCGCCACCGCTGCCCCCTCCGTCCGTCATTCAGGAGGACGGCGTGCGGCACCTGGAGGTTGCGGTTGACCGGATCGTGTCAGCCATGGGCTTAGCGGGGTAGTCGGGGCTTGCCACCCCCCTCCCCGCATGGGGGAGGATGGCGGGATCCGTACGAAGGGAAAATCACGGTGACCATCGACCCGTCCTCGATTCCGAACTTCGGGGGCCAGCCCGAGCCGCAGCCGCAAGGACCGGCGGGCCCCGTCGTCCCGGATCAGGACCTCGTGAAGCAGCTCCTCGACCAGATGGAGCTCAAGTATGTCGTCGACGACGAGGGAGACCTCGCGGCGCCGTGGGAGCAGTTCCGCACCTACTTCATGTTCCGGGGTGAGGGAGACCAGCAGGTCTTCTCCGTGCGGACGTTCTACGACCGGCCTCACGAGATCGAGGCCAAGCCGCAGATCCTGGAGTCCATCGACGACTGGAACCGCCGCACCCTGTGGCCCAAGGTCTACAGCCACACCCACGACGACGGTACGGTCCGCCTGATCGGCGAGGCCCAGATGCTGATCGGCATGGGCGTGAGCCTGGAGCACTTCGTCTCCTCGACGGTCAGCTGGGTGCGGGCCGCGATCGAGTTCGACAAGTGGCTCATCGAACAGCTCGGTCTCGAGGAGGAGATCAACGAGGCGGAGAAGCCCGAGGACGAGGAGTAGGCCGCAGCAGGCCCCGCCCCAGCGGCGCGTCGGCGCGTACGAGCAGAGAGGTACGTGCTGTACGCGCCGTACGCCTTTTCAGGCCCCGCCGACGTCCTTCAGGCGGCGTACGGCCTCCTCCAGCACGCCCGTCCGCTTGCAGAACGCGAACCGTACGAACGGGGCGCCCTCCTCGCGGTGGTCGTAGAAGACCGCGTTGGGGATCGCGACGACACCGGCGCGTTCCGGCAGGGCACGGCAGAAGGCGAAGCCGTCCGTCTCGCCGAGGGGGCGGATGTCGGTGGTGACGAAGTAGGTCCCCGACGGCCGGAAGACCCGGAAACCGGCCTCCTCCAGGCCCGCCGCCAGCAGGTTCCGCTTGGCCAGCATGTCGTCCCGGAAGGCCGTGAAGTACGACTCGGGCAGTGCCAGGGCCTCCGCGATCGCGTACTGGAACGGCCCCGACGCCACGTACGTCAGGTACTGCTTCGCCGAGCGCACCGCCGTGACCAGCTCCGGCGCCGCCGTCACCCAGCCGACCTTCCAGCCGGTGAACGAGAACGTCTTGCCGGCCGACCCGATGGTGACCGTGCGTTCGCGCATCCCCGGGAACGTCGCCAGCGGCACGTGCTCGGCGTCGTCGAAGACCAGGTGCTCGTACACCTCGTCCGTCACCACGAGCAGGTCCCGCTCCACCGCCAGCTCGGCGATCGCGGCCAGTTCCGCCCGGGTGAGGACCGTGCCGGTCGGGTTGTGCGGCGTGTTGATCAGCAGCAGGCGGGTGCGGTCGGTGACGGCGTCGCGCAGTTCGTCGAGGTCGAGGCGGAAGCTGCCCTCGTGCGGCCGGAGCGTGACCGGCACCCGGCGCCCGCCCGCCATCGCGATGCACGCCGCGTACGAGTCGTAGTACGGCTCGAATGCGATCACCTCGTCACCCGGCTCCACCAGGGCCAGCAGCGAGGCGGCGATGGCCTCGGTGGCCCCGGCGGTGACCAGGACCTCCCTGTCGGGGTCGCAGGACAGGCCGTAGCGCCGCTGCTGGTGGGCGGCGACCGCGGTACGCAGCTCGGGGACGCCGGGCCCCGGCGGGTACTGGTTGCCGAGTCCGTCCCGCAGCGCCCGCACGGCGGCCTCCCTGACCTCCTCGGGGCCGTCGGTGTCGGGGAAGCCCTGCCCGAGGTTGATGGCACCGGTGCTCAGGGCCAGGGCGGACATCTCGGCGAAGATCGTCGTCCCGAACTCGGCGAGCCGGCGATTGAGGAGGGGGCGCGCGCTGGAGGTCATGCGGGTCATCCTCCGCCGAAGCTCTGGACTTCCTCAACTCTGCTTTGGGCCGCACGCGAGGCGGGCATCTCCCGGTCACGCAAGAGCGAGGCGCCCACGGGGGGCCGCTTCGGGGGAACGGAAGGAGGGTGACGCCATGATCGTCGGCATCATCCTGGCGGTGATCGGAGTCGTCCTGGTCGGGGCGCTGGTGTCCAAGGCCCGCAGCGGCGGATCCGGAAGGACGGCCCGTCGCGGGGCGGGGGCGTCCAGCGGATCGGGCGCCGGTGGCGGTAGCTGGTGGGCCGGGGGCGGAGACTCCGGCTCGTCCGGCGGAGACAGCGGGGGGCACTCCTGCGGCGGCGGGTCCTCCTGCGGCGGTGGAGGAGGAGGCGGCTGCGGCGGCGGAGGCAGCTGACGTACGTCGTCCGCACTCCCGACGGGGGAGCCGCAACCGCTGAACGCGGGGTCCGCACTGGAGCGGGCCCCGCGTTCGCGTGCCGGCCGGAGGGGGCCCGGGGTTCCCGTCCGGAGGATGTAATCGACCTCTGTCGGGCAACTCGGAGGGTGTTCCGGCAAGTTCGCATGCCTGTAGGACAACTGCCGCCGGGAAGTGACGGAACGAGGCGTGACTCCGGCAACTGCGTCCGTCAATCGGGTACTTCAGGAGGGCGGCGAAAGCCCGGGTGCCCGCCCGTTCTGGATCACGGCGTGAGTCACGGCGCACCGGCGCACGCCGTAGTTGAACAGTTGAGCTGTGGAGCCCTCTGAGGGATGGAAACCCTACGAACTTGGGTAAAGACGCTGTTGCGGCGTCACAGTTCATGATTCCCTCTAAAACACCGACGCAGCCCCTCGGACGTTCTGCGGACGACTTCCCGAAACCGGCCGACCGGTTTTGCCCCGGGCCGAATCGCCCGGTGCGACCGGGGTGCAGCGGTCCCATCTACCTCTCCTTGTGCGCTTGCGGAGCCGATCCATGCTCACGACCCTGAACACCTCCTACACCGACACGCGTGCGGCCGATCTCGCCTGGGCCCTGGGGCGCGAGCCGCTTCCCGCACTGGCCACGCTCGACCTCGAACTGACCGGCATCAAAGTGCAGTTGCGACTTCTCGGCGCGTCCCACCAGGTTCTGCTGGAGGGAGAGGGGGGCGTCTGCTCGGAGACGGTGGCGTGCATTCCCGGCAGCAGCACGCCGCTTCCGCTGGGCGTCGCCAAGCGGGTGGGCGACTGGGAGTACGAGTTCGCGGCCCGGGTCGAGGTCCTCTCGCCCGGCTCCTTCGCGGGCCGCGCCCAGGAGTTGCTGGCCCTCGTCTCCGACCATCCGCACGGCCTGGTCGGCGTCTTCCCCGGCAGCCCGCACGCCTTCACGGCACTGCTGGCCCAGCACCACGAGGGACAGGTGCACTGGCGCACCTGGCACGCGTACCCGCAGGACGGACAGTTGGTGGCGACCCGCTCGAAGGTGGGGGTACGGGTGCCGGCGCCGGCCGCCGCCACCTGAATCCCCCCGGCACCTCACCCACTCGGCGAACCGGATCTCATACCGTTGCCGGGCCGCTGTAAACCAGCACCACACGTGTGGGTGACGAACCGCAGTGGAGGCGTGACGTAACGTCGCAGCGTGATCGAGCCGCACGCGCCCGCCCCGCCCGGTTCCCCGCCGCCCTGGAGCGCTCCGGGCGGCCCCGGCGGCCCGGCGCGGCTGCCCGTCCGGCCGGGCACCGGACGGTTCCTGGTCCTGACGGGCGTGTTCGTCTGCGCGGCCTGCGGACTGGTGTACGAACTCGAACTGGTCGCCCTCGCCTCGTACTTGATGGGCGACTCCGTCACCCAGGCGTCCGTCGTGCTGTCCGTCATGGTCTTCGCGATGGGCATCGGCTCCCTCGCCGCGAAGCGGCTGCGCGGGCTCGCCGCGGCCGGCTTCGGCGCGGTCGAGGCGACGCTCGCCCTCGTCGGCGGGTGCAGCGCGATGGCCCTGTACGCCGTCTTCGCCTGGACCGGCGACTGGGGCGGGATGTGGGCCAGCGGGCCGCGCTGCCTCCTGGTCGCCTTCTCCCTCGCGACCGGGCTGCTCATCGGCGCCGAGGTCCCGCTGCTGATGGAGCTGATCCAGCGCATCCGCCGCCAGGACGCGGGCGGCGCGGTGGCCGACCTGTTCGCCGCGGACTACGTCGGTGCGCTCGTCGGCGGACTCGCCTTCCCCTTCCTCCTGCTGCCGTTCCTCGGCCAGCTGACCGGCGCGCTGATCACCGGCGCCGTCAACGCGGTCGTCGGGGGCGCGCTGGTGCTCGGCCTGTTCCGCCGGGACCTGACCCGGCGCGCCCGCTGGCTGCTGCTGCTCGCCAACGCGCTCGTGCTGGCGATCCTCGCCTCGGCCGCCGTCCTCGTCGACGACTTCGAGCGGGCCGCCCGGCAGGCGGTGTACGGCGGGGACGTACGGGTGGCGCTCCGGACCGGCGTGCAGGAAGTGGTCCTCACCGGGGGCACGCGCGGACGGCCCCTCGAACTGTTCCTCGACGGCCGGCTGCGGGTCAGCGGGCGGGACGAGCCGCGCTACCACGAGGCACTCGTCCACCCGGCCATGACCGGGCCGCACGCGCGCGTGCTGATCCTCGGCGGCGGTGACGGACTGGCGGCCCGCGAGGTGCTGCGGCATCCCGGGGTGGACCGCGTCGACGTCGTCGAACTCGACGAGGAGGTGGTGCGGCTGGCCCGCACCGACCCGGCCCTGTCCGCGCTGAACGAGCACGCGTTCGGCGACCCGCGCGTGCGGGTGACCATCCAGGACGCCTTCGGCTGGCTGCGCGGAGCGCCCCCGGCGTCGTACGACGTGGTCCTCTCGGATCTGCCGGACCCGGGCATCACGGCCAGTACGAAGCTGTACTCGCAGGAGTTCTACGGGCTCGCGCGGCGGGTGCTCGCCCCCGGCGGCCGGCTCGTGGTGCACGCCGGGCCCGTCGTGCCCAGCCCGCGGGTGTACTGGACGGTGGACGCCACCCTCCGCGCGGCCGGTTTCCGCACCGCCCAGTACCGCACGGGCGGCCGCCATGACGGTTTCGCCGCCGGCCCCGACCGCACCCCCGACGACCGCTCCCGGGCACCCCGGGACTGGGGCTTCGTCCTGGCCGCCCGAACGGAACCGCGGCCCCGCCTCGGCCCGGACGGTCCACGCCCGCACGTCCTCACGGACGCGTCCCTCGCGGCGGGGGAGCGGGCGGCGCGGGGCACGCGGATCGCGGGGCTGCCCGCGTCGACGCTGGTGCATCCGCGCTACTGAGCGGGCGCATCCGCGCTGCTGACCGGGCCCGGGGCTGCCTGGTGGGGGCGGTGAGGATACGCCTGGTGGGGGCGGATCGGGGGCTAATCCCGAAGGCGGGGGTGCGTTTCGGCGCGTGCTGGGTAGAGTCCGTCCACATGGAGCACGAGGTGTTCGTTCCGGTTCCGGCCGAGCGGCTCAGGGAGGTGCTGGACGACCCCGCGCGGGTCGCCCGGGCGGTTCCGGGGCTCCAGCAGGACGCCGGCGCCGAGCCCGTCACCGGGCGGCTGAAGATCCGGGTCGGCAGCCACTCCGTCACGTACCGGGGTGCCGTACGGGTGTCCCGGGCGGAGGACGGGGCGTACGCCGTCGAGGGCGACGCCACGGAGGCCCGCGGCAGCGGCTCGGTGAAACTCGCGCTGCGGATCGCCCTGCGGGACGCGGAGGACGGCACGACGGTCGTGTTCGGCGGTACGGCCGCCGCGGACGGACGGATCAAGGACCTCCCGTCCGACGCGGTGGAGGGCGCCGTCACCCGCCTGCTGAACCGTTTCGCGGAACACCTGGCCGCGGCAGCCCCGGAAACGACCGCGCCCCTCGCCACCCAGGACTTCGAGCCCCGCGCCACGACCGACCACGAGACGACCCCGGACGCGGACGACGCGGCTCCGCCGCCTCCGCCTCCGGCGGGGGCCGAGGGGGGCGTGATGGCCGAGGCCGACGAGGAGGCCGGGGTTTCGTCGGCCCCGGGACACGTCGGCGAGGCGTCGGCTCGTGGTCACGCCGACGACGCTCGCGCCCCTGGAGCCGGAGACGAGTCCTCCGCGCCGGGTGACGCCGACGAGCCCCCCGCCCCCGCAGCCGACGACGACGCTCCCGCCCCCGCCTCCGAGCCCGCCACCCCGGCCCCCGAGCCCCCCGCCGTCTTCGGGAGCGATATTCCGCCGTCCTCTCTCGGTCCCTCGCACGAGGAAGACGAGGAAGACGAGGAAGACGAGGACGACGAGGACATCGCCGAGGCGGCGCACGCGCGGCGGACGATGATCGGGCGCAGTGCCGAGGAAGTCGATCACGCCCCGCCGCGAGGCCGGTACGCGCCGGTGCCCGCGCCGCAGACCGTGATGCCCGCCGCCCCGCTGCGCTGGGCGGCCCCCGCGGCGGCGCTCGCGCTGGCGTCGGCCATCGTGGCGGTCCGGGCCCTGCGCAGGCGCCGCTGAAAAGCCCCGCACCGGGTGATGCCCTCTTGATCCCCCAGTAGGGTCGTCCCGTGAGTGACGAAGACATCACGCTGACCGCGGGCGACGCGGAGGTGACCGTGCAGCCGGGCAACGGCGGCCGGATCGGAGGGCTGCGGATCGGCGGCGTCGAGGTGCTCCGGCAGGGGGAGCGGTTCGGCTCCTTCCCGATGGTGCCGTGGTGCGGGCGGATCCGCGACGGGCGTTTCCTGGACGGGGCCGCCGTACGGCAGATGCCCCTCAACGCCCCGCCCCACGCCATCCACGGCACCGCCCGCGACGGCGCCTGGCGCACCGCCCGCACGAGCACGGCCGAGGCCGTCCTCACCCACGAGCTCGTCGACCCCTGGCCCCACCCGGGCCGCGTCACCCAGGTCGTCGCCCTCACCGAGGACGCGCTGACGCTGACCATGTCCGTGGAGACGTACGAGTCGTCGTTCCCGGCGCAGATCGGCTGGCACCCGTGGTTCAACCGGAACCTCGGCGGCGAGGACGTGCGCATCGACTTCGACCCGGCCTGGCAGGAGGAGCGCGGCGACGACCACCTGCCCACCGGCAACCGCGTCGAGCCGAAGCCCGGCCCCTGGGACGACTGCTTCGGCATGCCCGGCGGCGTCGACGTGACCCTCACCTGGCCCGGCCAGCTGGAGCTGAAGGTGGCCAGCAGGCAGGAGTGGGTCGTCGTCTACGACGAGCAGGAGGCGGCCGTGTGCGTGGAGCCGCAGACCGGCCCGCCCAACGGGCTCAACAGCATGCCGCGCCTGGTCACGCCCCTGGAGCCGCTGGAGGCCACCACGACCTGGAGCTGGCGCCGCCTCTAAGCTGGGCGGCATGACGGACACACGCGGCGCGCTGCTGCAGCAGATCAAGGACAAGGCCGTGGTGCACGGCAAGGTGACGCTGTCGTCGGGTCTGGAGGCCGACTACTACGTCGACCTGCGCCGCGTCACCCTCGACGGCGAGGCAGCGCCGCTGGTCGGGCAGGTGCTGCTCGACCTGACCGCCGACCTGGAGTTCGACGCGGTGGGCGGCCTCACCATGGGCGCCGACCCCGTCGCCGCCGCCATGCTGCACGCCGCCGCCGCGCGCGGGAAGCGTCTGGACGCCTTCGTCGTGCGGAAGGCCGCCAAGGCGCACGGCCTCCAGCGCCGCGTCGAGGGCCCGGACATCGCGGGCCGCCGTGTGCTGGTCGTCGAGGACACCTCCACCACCGGCGGCTCCCCGCTCACCGCCGTCGAGGCCGTGCGCGAGGCCGGGGCCGAGGTCGTCGCCGTCGCGACCATCGTCGACCGGGCCACCGGTGCCGCGGAGAAGATCCAGGAGGGCGCCGGGGTGCCGTACCTCTTCGCGTTCTCCAAGGACGAGCTTGGCCTGGACTGAGCCCGGAACGACCAGGGCGTGGACGGTGGCCTGGACCTTCCGGCCAAGTCTGGAAGGATGGGGCCGACGATGACGTCGCACCCCAAGGTCTAGGTCAGGGCCGAGAACGCAGAACGCCAACCCGCAGATACAAGGAGCGGACGCATGCCCATCGCAACTCCCGAGGTCTACAACGAAATGCTGGACCGGGCGAAGGCAGGAAAGTTCGCCTACCCGGCCATCAACGTGACCTCCACCCAGACCCTGCACGCGGCCCTGCGCGGTTTCGCTGAGGCGGAGAGCGACGGCATCGTCCAGATCTCCACGGGTGGCGCCGAGTTCCTGGGCGGTCAGTACAGCAAGGACATGGTGACCGGCGCGGTCGCCCTGGCCGAGTTCGCGCACATCGTCGCCGAGAAGTACCCGGTGAACATCGCGCTGCACACGGACCACTGCCCGAAGGACAAGCTCGACGGGTACGTACGCCCGCTGCTGGCGCTGTCCAAGAAGCGCGTCGAGGCCGGCCTGGCCCCGCTGTTCCAGTCGCACATGTGGGACGGCTCCGCCGAGACCCTCGCCGACAACCTCTCCATCGCGCAGGAGCTGCTGGAGCAGGCCCGCGCCGCGAAGATCATCCTCGAGGTGGAGATCACCCCGACCGGTGGCGAGGAGGACGGCGTCTCCCACGAGATCAACGACTCCCTCTACACCACCGTCGACGACGCGATCCGCACCGCCGAGGCCCTGGGCCTGGGCGAGAAGGGCCGCTACCTGCTCGCCGCCTCCTTCGGCAACGTGCACGGCGTGTACAAGCCGGGCAACGTCGTCCTGCGTCCCGAGCTGCTGAAGGAGCTGAACGAGGGCGTCGCCGCCAAGTTCGGCACGGCCTCCCCGTTCGACTTCGTCTTCCACGGCGGCTCCGGCTCCTCGGAGGAGGAGATCCGCACCGCGCTGGAGAACGGCGTGGTCAAGATGAACATCGACACGGACACGCAGTACGCCTTCACGCGCCCGGTCGCGGACCACATGTTCCGCAACTACGACGGCGTCCTGAAGGTCGACGGCGAGGTCGGCAACAAGAAGACCTACGACCCGCGCACCTGGGGCAAGCTGGCCGAGGCCTCCATGTCCGCGCGTGTCGTCGAGGCCTGCGGCCACCTGCGCTCGACCGGCACCAAGATCAAGTAAGTCCCGGTCCGCTCGCGTGGAGCCCGGCACCTCCTGTGGTGCCGGGCTCTTCCGTATGCTCCCTGCATGCCCGATGTGCGGCTGACCTCACCCCAGGGCCGGTGGATCCTGCTCACCACCGTCCTCGGCTCCAGCATGGCCCTGCTGGACTCGACCGTCGTCAACGTGGCGCTGCCCCGCATCGGCCGTGACCTCGACGCGGACATGGCGGCCCTCCAGTGGACCGTCAACGCGTACATGGTCACGCTGGCCGGGCTGATCCTGCTGGGCGGGGCGCTCGGTGACCGTTTCGGGCGCCGGAAGGTGTTCGTCGTCGGTGTGGTGTGGTTCGCGGTGGCCTCCCTGCTGTGCGGGATCGCGCCGAACGCCGGGGTGCTGATCGCCGCGCGCGCCCTGCAAGGGGTGGGCGGTGCTCTGCTCACCCCCGGTTCGCTGGCGCTGATCCAGGCCTCCTTCCATCCCGACGACCGGGGCCGCGCGGTGGGCCTGTGGTCCGGCTTCGGCGGGGTCGGGGCGGCGGTCGGGCCCTTCGTCGGCGGCTGGCTGGTGGACGGGCCGGGCTGGCGGTGGGTGTTCCTGCTGAACGTTCCCCTGGCGCTGCTGTGCGTCCCCGTGGCGCTGCGGCACGTGCCCGAGTCGGGCGGCGAGGGGGCCCGGGGCCGGTTCGACGTGCTGGGGGCGGTGCTGGGCGCGTCGGCGCTCGCGCTGCTGACGTACGCGTTGATCGAGGCGGCCGGTGCGGACGGCCTGGTGGTGGCGGTCACGGCGGTGGCGGGGGCGGGCGCGGCCGTGGCGTTCGTGGTCGTCGAGCGGCGGCGGTCCGAGCCGATGATGCCGCCGGACATCTTCGCCTCCCGCCAGTTCACCGCGGTCAACCTCGTCACGCTGTGCGTGTACGCGGCCCTCGGCGGGTTCTTCTTCCTCGCCGCGCTTCAGCTCCAGGTGGTGGTGGGCTATTCGGCCCTCGCGGCCGGTACGGCGCTGCTGCCGACGACCGCGCTGATGCTGCTGCTGTCGGCGCGGTCCGGCGAGCTGGCCGACCGGATCGGACCGCGGCTGCCGCTCACGGTGGGGCCGCTGCTGTGCGCCGCGGGGATGCTGCTGATGCTGCGGGTCGGGCCGGGGGCGTCGTACGTGGCTGACGTGCTGCCGGCGCTCCTGGTGCTCGGGCTGGGCATGGTCACGCTGGTGGCGCCGCTGACGGCGACCGTGCTGGGGTCGGTGGACGTGTCCCGGGCGGGGCTGGCCAGCGGGATCAACAACGCGGCGGCCCGGGCGGCGGGGCTGGTGGCGGTGGCGGCGTTGCCGTTGCTGGCGGGGATGGGGGAGGAGGCGTACCGGGAGCCGGCTGCGTTCGACGTCGCCTTCGGGAAGTCGATGGCGTGGTGTGCGGGGGTGCTGGTGGTGGGGTCGGTCGTCGCGGCCGCGACGGTACGGAGGCCGCCGCCGGGCTGCAAGCGGCCGGAGTGCCTGAGACAGGGCGGTGTGACGGCACCGCCGCTGGAGGGGGAGCCGGTGCGGAAGCGGTTGTCGTAGGACCGGCCGAGCCGCGGGCAGTCGCCCGTGCACCCCGAAGCACGGCGTTGTCCACCCCGGCACTGCACCGCAGCCGTCCTCATGGCGCAGACTTGACCTCATGTCCATTCACGAGAACCTCCTCGGGGGCCCGCCCCCGACCCACCTCCCCGACGACCCCGGGCCACGGGAAATGCTCGCGTCGGGTACCGCGCCGGTCGACGTCGCCGCCGCACACCCCACCTCCTCGCTCGCCTGGGCGCAGCTCGCCGACGAGGCGTACGAGCGGGGCGCGACCGTCGAGTCGTACGCCTACGCCCGTACGGGCTACCACCGCGGCCTCGACGCGCTGCGCCGCAACGGCTGGAAGGGCCACGGCCCGGTCCCGTGGGAGCACGAGCCGAACCGCGGCTTCCTGCGTGCCCTGCACGCCCTCGCCCGTGCCGCACAGGCGATCGGCGAGCAGGAGGAGTACGAGCGCTGCTCCCAGTTCCTGAAGGACTCCTCGCCGGAGGCGGCGCAGGTCCTGGGCTGACGGCGGACACCGCCCGGGCCCGTCCGCCGAGCGGGCGGGCCTTGCGGTTTCGGGGGACGATTGCGGAGTATGCCCGTGGGGACCGGGGCCCCCGTGCCGGCATCGGCAGGGGCGGACCGCTACCCGGAGTTACACAGCAGGAGACAGCGATGTCCCACGAGGCTCACGAGCCCGAGACCCCGCATCTCGATTTCCACGGCACGACGCCGTACGAGGACTACGTCAGGGCGGACGTCCTCACCCACCTCCAGCACACCCTCTCCGACGACCCCGGAGAGATGGTCTTCCTGGTCACGACCCAGGTGATGGAGCTGTGGTTCACCGTCATCGTCCACGAGTGGGAGACGGCGGCACACGCGCTGCGCGGCGACGACGTACCCACCGCGACCGCCGCGCTGAAGAGGTCCGTACGCGAGCTGGAGGCGCTCAACGCGTCCTGGAAGCCGCTCGGCCAGCTCACGCCGGCCCAGTTCAACTCGTACCGGTCCGCCCTCGGCGAGGGCTCCGGGTTCCAGTCGGCGATGTACCGGCGGATGGAGTTCCTGCTCGGCGACAAGTCCGCGTCCATGCTGGTCCCGCACCGGGGCGCGCCGCGCGTGCACGCCGAGCTGGAGAAGGCGCTGCACGAGCCGAGCCTGTACGACGAGGTGGTGCGGCTGCTCGCGCGGCGCGGGTACGACATCCCGCAGGCCGTGCTGGGGCGTGACGTGTCGCAGCGCTACGAGCCGTCCCCGGCGGTGGAGGCCGCCTGGACGGCCGTCTACTCGGGTGACGAGAGCGACGAGCTCGCCCGGCTCGGCGAGGCGTTGAGCGATGTCGCCGAGCTGGTGTGGCGCTGGCGCAACGACCACCTCGTCGCAACCCGGCGCGCGATGGGCGCCAAGACCGGCACGGGCGGCTCCGCCGGAGTGGCCTGGCTGGAGAAGCGGGCGCAGAAGCAGGTGTTCCCCGAGCTGTGGACGGCGCGGTCCCATGTCTGAGCTGGAGATGCGCGCGGAGAAGCTGGACGCCGCCGACGACCTGCGCGGCAAGCGGGAGGCGTTCGTCCTCGATGACGTGACCTACCTCGACGGCAACTCGCTCGGCGCGCTGCCGGCCGCCGTCCCCGGGCGGATCGAGGACGTCGTACGCCGCCAGTGGGGCGAGCTGCGCATCCGGTCCTGGGAGGAGAGCGGCTGGTGGACCGCGCCCGAGCGGATCGGTGACCGGATCGGCCCGCTGGTCGGGGCGGCGCCCGGGCAGATCGTGGTGGGCGACTCGACCAGTGTCAACGTCTTCAAGGCACTTGTGGGTGCGGTGCGGCTGGCCGGGGAAGGCCGGGACGAGATCCTCGTCGACGCCACGACCTTCCCCACCGACGGGTACATCGCCGAGTCCGCCGCCCGGATGACCGGCTGCACGCTGCGGCCGGTGACACCGGCGGACGTGCCGGGCGCGCTGGGCGACCGTACCGCCGCCGTCCTCCTCAACCACGTCGACTACCGCACCGGCCGGCTGCACGACCTGCCGGCGCTGACGGCCGCCGTGCACGGGGCGGGCGCGTACGCCGTGTGGGACCTGTGCCACAGCGCGGGCGCGCTGCCGGTGGGGCTGGACGGGCACGGCGTGGATCTCGCGGTCGGCTGCACCTACAAGTACCTGAACGGCGGGCCGGGTTCACCGGCGTACCTGTACGTGCGCCGGGAGCTCCAGGACCGCTTCGACTCCCCGCTGCCCGGCTGGAACTCCCACGCCGAGCCGTTCGGCATGCGGAGCGGTTACGAGCCGGCCCCGGGCGCCCTGCGCGGCCGGGTCGGCACACCGGACATCCTCTCCATGCTCGCCCTGGAGGCGGCCCTGGAGGTGTGGGACGGGGTGCCGGTCGAGGCGGTGCGAGCCAAGTCGCTCGCGCTGACGGACTTCTTCCTGGAGTGCGTGGCCGCGTATGTGCCCGAGGGCAGGGTCGAGTGCCTGACGCCGGTGCCGCACGCGGAGCGGGGCAGCCAGATCGCCTTGCGCTGCGACGACGCCGGTGACGTGATGAAACGGCTCGTCGAGCGGGGTGTGGTCGGCGACTTCCGGGCGCCGGACGTGCTGCGCTTCGGCTTCACACCGCTGTACGTGGGCTTCGCCGACGTGGAGCGGGCGGCGCGGGTGCTGGCTCGGACGCTGGGGTGAGCTCCCGGGCCGAACGGCCCCTGCCGCCGCGGGGGCCGTTCGGCCTTCACCCAGCGTGACATCCGCGTGTCCGTCCACGTCACCTGCCTGATACCGTCCCGGCCAACGGCCGGATCCCCACCTGATCCGCCAAATACGTTTGATCGCTGAGAGGTTGGAGCATGACGGACGACGTCGCAGCAGCACGGGCCGCCGCCGAGGAGAAGTCGGCGTTCTCCCACGCGCCCGTCGCCCCCGACGCCACCGCCGCCTACGGCGACCACCCCGACCAGGTGATCGACTTCTACGCCCCGCGCCGGCAGGGCGGCCCAGGCGGGCCAGCCCCGGTCGTCCTCGTGCTGCACGGCGGTGCCTGGCGGGCGCCCTACGACCGGCGTCACATCAGCCCGTTCGCGGACTTCCTCGCCCGCCGCGGGTTCGCCGTGGCCAGTGCCGAGTACCGGCGCGGTGGTGACGACGACGCCGTCGCGGGCCGCTGGCCCGACACCTTCGACGACGTCGCGGCCGCGCTGGACGCCCTTCCGGCGCTCGTCCGGGAACTGCTGCCGCAGGCCGACCCGCGCCGTACGGTCCTCACCGGGCACTCGGCGGGCGGGCACCTCGCCCTGTGGGCCGCTGCCCGGCACGTCCTGCCGGCCGGCTCGCCCTGGCGCGCCGACAGCCCGGCGGCTCTGCGCGGTGTGGTCGCCCTCGCGCCGATCGCGGACCTCGCGGTCGCCGACAAGCTGGACGTGTGCGGCGGTGCGGTACGGCAACTCCTGGGCGAGGACGAGCACTTCGCCGAGCGGCAGCCGTACGCGGACCCGGCGCTGCTGCTGCCCACCGGCATCGCCACCACCCTCGTCCAGGGCCGCACGGACCTCGACGTGCCGCAGGTGGTCGCCGAGTCGTACGCGGACGCGGCGGCGAAGGCCGGGGAGATGGTGGGAGTGACGCTGCTGGAGGACGTGGGGCACTTCCCGCTCATCGACCCGGCGGCGGACGCGTGTGCCGTGGTGGTGGAGGAGATCGCCCAACTGGCGTGGTGAGCGGGCCTCCCCCTTAGGTCATACCCGTAGTACCTGAGAGCCAGGCCGCAGGTGAGCTCCCCGGTGTGACGCGAACGACGAGTCCTGATCCGTAACTTCCCTTCCGTGCGGACCCGATGGCCGGGTGCGCCGGAGGGGGACGACCATGGGGTTCGCAGCGAAGTACCGCCGTGAGGACGGCGGTCGGCACCGCGGCGGCCGATGGCGTCGAGCCGCGCTCGCCGTTCTCATCACCGGCGCGGTGGTGTTCCCTCTCTCCGCGGCCGGGCGCCCGGAGATCCCCGCGCCGGCCCCCGCCTCCCTCGCACCCCTCAGCGTTTCGACACTCGACGAGGCGTACGCGGCCAACCGTGCCAACGCCGCCGAAGCGGCCCGGATGGCCGCCGCCCACCAGGACCGGGACCGTGCCGCGACGGACCGTGCGCTGGCCGCCCCGGCCCGGCGTCTCCTCGGGTTCGACGGCCGCGGCTCCGGCCGCCTGACGGAGGTCCTGGGCGACCTCGCCCGCGCCGACCGCATCGCCGTCCTGGTCCCCGGCTCCGACACCAGCCTCGACACCTACGGCCGGTTCCACGCGGCCGCCACCGCCCTGTACGGGCAGCTCGTCCGGCAGGCCCCCGCGGGCACGCGCACGGCGGTCGTGGCCTGGCTGGGCTACGAGACGCCGGGCACGGTCAGCGCGACGGTCACGACGACCGGCAGGGCGGAGCAGGCGGCCCCGCGGCTGCGCGCGCTCGTCACCGACCTGCGTGCCCTGGGGCGTGTCCGCAAAGTCCCGCCTGCCCCGCGACGCCAGGGCCCGCCCTCCGGGCGGGCGACGGGACTTTCGGGACACGCCCCAGCGGGCGGCGGACCGCGCATCTCGCTGCTGTGCCACTCGTACGGCTCGGTCGTCTGCGGCCGTGCCGCCGCCGGGCTCGCCGTCGACGACATCGCACTGGTCGGCAGCCCCGGCACCGGCGCCGACTCCGCTGCCGCCCTGCACACCCGCGCCCGCGTCTGGGCGGCCCGCGGTGGCGACGACTGGGTGGAGAACATCCCGCACCTCAGCGCGGACCTGTTCGGCACCACCGTCGGCTTCGGCACCGACCCCGTCTCCCCGGCCTTCGGCGCCCGGGTCTTCGCGGCCGGCGACGGCGGCCACAGCGACTACTTCAGGCCCGGCTCGACCTCCCTGACCAACCTGGCCCGGATCGTCCTGGGCGAGACCAAGGCGGTGACGCATGACTGACGTCGGAGTACTCGGAGGACTCGGCGTACGAGGTGTCCGGCATGCGGTGCGCCGCGGCGCCGAACGGGTCGGCGCCGCCACCCCGGCCGGCCGCGACCGGGCCGTGGACGCCCTGCGCGCCGCCGCGGTCCTCGGTGTCGTCCTCGGGCACTGGCTGGTCACGGCCCTGGTCGCCGACAGCGGCACCCTGCGCACGGCGAGTCCCCTCCAGCACATGCCCTGGCTGACGCCCGTCTCCTGGATGTTCCAGACGCTCGCCGTGTTCTTCCTGGTCGGCGGGCATGTCGCGACCCGCAGCCTGGCCTCGTCCCGGGCCCGTGGCATCCCGTACCGCCACTGGCTGACGGCCCGGCTGACCCGGCTGTTCGCACCGGTCGCCGCCGTCCTCACCCTGTGGACGATCGCCGCGCTCGCCCTGCTGCTGTCGGGCGCGGAGTTCGGGACGGTCCGGACGCTGGTGAAGCTGGCGCTGTCCCCGCTGTGGTTCCTGGTGGTGTTCGCGGGCCTGACGGCGGCGACCCCGCTGCTGACCCGGCTCAACCCTCTGTGGCCGCTGGCCGTCGTACTCCATGTGGATCTGCTGCGCTTCGGCCTCGGCGGCCCCTCCTGGCTGGGCTGGGTGAACGTGGCGGCGGGCTGGCTGGTGCCCTACACGCTGGGCGCGGCCTGGACCCGGGGCGAGCTGGAGCGCCGCCACGCGGGCTGGATCCTGCTCGTTGGCGGTGCCGTGGTGACCGCGGGGCTCGTCGTGTGGGCGGGCTATCCGGCGTCGATGGTCGGCGTCCCGGGCGAGGGCATGTCCAACCTGGACCCGCCGACGCTGGCCGTCGTCACCTTCGGGCTGGCCCAGTGCGGTCTCGCCCTGCTGCTGCGCGAGCGGCTGCGGCGGGCGATGCGCCGGCCCGTGGCGTGGGCGGCGGTGGCCCTCGTCAACCTCTCCGCGATGACCGTCTTCCTGTGGCACCAGACGGCCCTGATGGCCACGACGGCCACCGGCCTCCTCGTCGGGCACCTCCCCGGCCTGCACACGGTGCCCGACAGCCTCGGCTGGGTCGGGGCCCGGCTGCTCTGGCTGCCCGTGTTCGCCCTGGTCCTCGCGGTCTGCTGGGCCGCCTTCCGGTCCTTCGAGCAGGGCGCGGGCGGCCGGGGCCGCAGGTCGCGGGTGGTGCGGGCGCACCGTCCGTCCGACCGGGGCACAGCGGCGAAGGCGCGCCATGTCTAGGCTGGGGCGCGTGACGGACACGGGGGTGGGCCGCGCGCTGCGGGCGCGCGTCGAGGGCTGGCTGCGGGTGCTGCGCGAGGACCTGTGGACCGCCCGGGCGGATCCGATGCCGCCCTCCACCTGGCTGCGCTGGCTGCCGCACGGGCTGGTGTGCCTGGTCGCGTTCGGTGTCATCGTCGGCGCGGTGGGGCAGCTCGTCGACAACGGCGGGGTGGGTACGCAGATCGCCTTCCCGCTCGGACTGGCGCAGGGCAGTGCCATGGTGCTCGCGCTGTGGCGGCCCATCCCGGCGTGGTGGCTCTCGACGGCGGCCATGCTGCTGTGCGCTCTCGAGGTGCGCCGCCAGTTGCTGGCCGGTGGCGCTTCCGACTTCACCTGGCCCTGGACGTCGGCGGGGATCATCGGACACATGGCGGTGCTGCTGCTGCTCGCCCTGCGGGTGCGGACCCGGGTGTCCGTCGAGGCGCTCGCGCTGACCGCGCTCCTCACCTACGTCGTCCAAGGGCTGCTGGGCGCGGGCGGCTATTCGTCCACCGGGGTGCTCGCGGTCACCCTGTTCGCCGTCGTCGTGGTCGTCGGCACCGCCCTGCGCGGCC
Source organism: Streptomyces sp. DH10 (assembly GCF_029813805.1). Taxonomy (NCBI): domain Bacteria; kingdom Bacillati; phylum Actinomycetota; class Actinomycetes; order Kitasatosporales; family Streptomycetaceae; genus Streptomyces; species Streptomyces sp. DH10. The sequence goes on along the minus strand of NZ_JARVKU010000016.1, from coordinate 16,372 downwards.
GCCGCGAGGCCCGCGCGCAACTCGTCGAGCAGACCACGCTCACCGCCGAGGAGCGCACCCGGCGCACGCTGCTGGAGGAGCGCAGCCGCATAGCCCGGGAGCTGCACGACGTCGTGGCCCACCACATGTCGGTCATCTCCATCCAGGCGCAGGTCGCCCCGCACCTGGTGGAGAACCCGCCCGACGAGCTCAAGGAGAACCTCGCCGGCATCCGGCAGAACGCCCTGGAGGCGCTGACCGAGCTGCGCCGCGTGCTGGGCGTGCTGCGCTCGGAGCACCCCGGGCCGGGGGAGCCCGCCGGCCCGGACGGCGACATCGCCGGCCATGCCCCGCAGCCCACCCTCGACCGGCTCGACGCGCTGGTGGAGAACACCCGGGCCGCCGGCCGCGAGGTCATCACCGAGATCAACGGCGAGCGGCGGCCACTGCCGCCCGGCGTGGAGCTGTCCGCGTACCGGATCGTGCAGGAGGCGCTGAGCAACGTCCTGCGGCACGCGCCCGGCGCCAGAGCCACGGTCCGTCTCACGTATCAGCCGGACGGGCTGGAGGTGGAGGTCGTCAACGGCCGGCCGACCGGGCCCGCGCCGCCCTCGACGGGAGCGGGACACGGGCTGCTCGGCATGCGGGAGCGGGTCGCGATGCTCGGCGGCACCATGACGGCGCACCCCTGGCACTGGGACGGCTTCAAGGTCACCGCGTTCCTCCCGGACGTCCCGCCCGCCGACGCCCCGGCCACCGCCCGCTCCACCGAAAACGCCACCGATCCCCGGGGAGGGACTTCATGACGAGCAGCTCCGGCCGACCCATCCGGGTTCTCATCGTCGACGACCAGGCGATGGTCCGGCAGGGCTTCACCGTGCTGCTCGGCACCCAGCCCGACATAGAGGTCGTCGGCGACGCGAAGGACGGAGAGGGCGGTGTCGCGAAGGCCGCCGAGACCGCCCCGGACGTCGTCCTCATGGACATCCGCATGCCCGGGATCGGCGGCATCGAGGCCACCGAGCGCATCACGACCGCCAACCCGGACATCAGGGTGCTGGTGCTCACCACCTTCGACCTCGACGAGTACGTGTACGACGCGCTGCGCGCCGGAGCCTCCGGGTTCCTGCTGAAGGACGCCTCGTCGGAGCAGCTCGCCGAGGCGGTCCGGGTGATCGCGGCCGGCGACGCGCTGCTCGCCCCGGTCATCACCCGCAAGCTGATCGCCGAGTTCTCCCGGCTGGACGACCGGCCCCGCGCCCCGCTCAAGGAACGGATCGGCGACCTGACCGAGCGCGAGACGGAGGTGCTCGCCCTGATCGCGCAGGGCCTGTCGAACGCGGAGATCTCCAAGCACCTCTTCGTCGCCGAGCAGACGGTGAAGACCCACGTGGGCCGGATCCTGGTGAAGCTCGGTCTGAGAGACCGGACGCAGGCGGCGGTGTTCGCCTACGAGTCGGGGCTGGTCCGTCCGTCGGGGTACTGAGGCCGGGCCCCGGGGGCTCCGTAGTACCTGAGAGGGACGCTGTGGAACCCCTCTCACTGGGGACGACCGGGCCCCGGGGTGCGCATACCGTTCTGTACGTGACCGAGACGACTCACTCGCAGACCGTGCCACCGGGGGGCGGGGCCAAGCCACGCAGCCCGGAGTACCGGCTGGCCGTGGACGCCCTGCGCGGGCTGCGGCAGGACCTCATCCACGACGCGTTCGCCTACCGCCAGCTGCCGCGCATGCGCGTCGACGGCCCCCTGACCAGGAGGCTGCCCGGCCGTCTGCGAGAGCTCGCGGCCTGGACGACGCACGCCGTGATCTGCGCGGCCGCCCTGATCGCCCTGTCCATCGCCACGGTCGACCAGGGCATGGCCCTGGTGCTGGGCCTGCTCGCCGCGGCCCCGGTCCTGCTGACCCTGGTCCGGCCGGTCGGCGCGTTCTGGGTGTCCATGGCGGCCACCCCCCTGGCTCTCCCGTTCGGCGACGACTGGGGCGACTGGCCCTGGCTGCCGGGCAGCTTCGCCTGTCACCTGACGGTGCTGACGATCGTGGCCATACGCACCAGGCCGCGCACGGCCGCCTGGATGTGGGCGCTGACCGCGGCCTACGGCATCCTCGCGGAGACGCTCTTCGGCACGGCGGGCCGTTACGGCACCAACACCGGCCCCATGCTGGTCGTCTCCGCGTTCGTCCTCCTCGCCGTCACCGTCTGGCACATCCGCCGCCACGCGGAGCAGGAGGTCACCGCCCAGCAGACGGTCACCGCGCACGAGCGCTCCCGCCGCACCCTGCTGGAGGAACGCACGACGATCGCCCGCGAGCTGCACGACGTGGTCGCCCACCACATGTCGGTGGTCGCCATCCAGGCGGAGGCCGCGCCCTACCGGGTGGAGAACCCGCCGCCGGAGCTGGAGAAGGCCTTCGCCACCATCCGGGAGAACGCGGTGGCGGCCCTGACCGAGCTGCGCCGCGTCCTGGGCGTCGTCCGCGCCGAGGACTACGAGGCCCCGGACGCCCCGCAGCCCACGCTCGCCGACCTGGAAGGGCTGCTGGCCAATGTGCGGGAGGCCGGACTGGGTGTCGAGAAGGTGGTGACCGGCGCGGTCCGCGAGCTGCCGCAGGGCGTGGAGCTGTCGGCGTACCGGATCGTGCAGGAGGCCCTGAGCAACACCCTGCGGCACGCGCCCGGTGCGAGTGCCCGCGTCGAGATCGGGTACGTTCTCGGCGGCCTGGGCCTGCGCATAGTCAACGGCCCGCCGCCGAACCCCGGCCTGATCAAGCCCTCGCCGGGCGCCGGGCACGGCATCACGGGCATGCGGGAGCGCGTGACGATGCTGAACGGCGAGATGACGGCGGGCCAGACGGACGACGGAGGCTATGAGGTGGCGGTGTTCCTGCCGGTCGCCCTGCCGGACGAGGACGACGCATGACCATTCGCGTGCTGATCGCGGACGACCAGATGATGGTGCGCGAGGGCTTCTCGGTCCTGCTGAACGCGATGCCGGACATCGAGGTCGTCGGCGAGGCGGTGAACGGCCGGGAGGCCGTCGCGAAGGTCCGCGAGCTCGCCCCGGACATCGTGCTGATGGACATCCGCATGCCCGAGCTGAACGGCATCGAGGCGACCCGCGAGATCGTCGCCGCCGACGGCGCGGCGAAGGTGCTGGTGCTCACCACCTTCGACCTCGACGAGTACGTCTACCAGGCGCTGCGCGCGGGAGCCTCCGGGTTCCTCCTCAAGGACGCCTCGGCCCGCCAGCTCGCCGACGGCGTGCGGGTCGTGGCCGCCGGTGAGGCCCTCCTGGCCCCCTCGGTGACCAGGCGCCTGATCACCGAGTTCTCCAAGCTCTCCGAGACCCCCCGCCTCATGCCCTCGGCGCAGGCGGCGTACGGCGACCTGACCGACCGGGAGACGGAGGTGCTGGTCCTCATCGCGCAGGGCCTGTCGAACGCGGAGATCGCCGAGCGGCTGGTGGTCGCCGAGTCGACGATCAAGACGCACGTCAGCCGGATCCTGGTGAAGCTGGGGCTCAGGGACCGGACGCAGGCGGCGGTGTTCGCGTACGAGGCGCGGCTGGTGACGCCCGGCTAACCGGGGGGTCCGTCGCGAACACCCCTGGTCAGACAGGGGGGTGTGGAGCTAGCGTCCGTCCATGGCAGCTGCTTTTGACCTCGCGTTCGACCCGTGGGACCCGGCGTTCCTCGCCGACCCGTACCCCGCCTACGCCGAGCTGCGTGCCGGGGGCCGCGTGCACTACTTCGAGCCCACGAACCAGTGGCTCGTACCGCACCACGCGGACGTCTCGGCGCTGCTGCGGGACCGGCGCCTGGGCCGGACGTACCAGCACCGGTTCACGCATGAGGAGTTCGGCCGCACGGCGCCCCCGCCGGAGCAGGAGCCGTTCCACACGCTCAACGACCACGGAATGCTCGACCTGGAGCCGCCGGACCACACCCGGATCCGGCGCCTGGTGTCGAAGGCGTTCACGCCACGCACGGTGGAGCGGCTGAAGCCGTACGTGCGGGGCCTGGCGGACGAGCTCGCCTCGGCCCTGGCCGAGGCGGGCGGCGGCGACCTGCTGAAGGACGTCGCCGAGCCTCTCCCGGTGGCGGTGATCGCCGAGATGCTGGGCATCCCGGAGTCCGACCGGGCCCCGCTGCGCCCCTGGTCGGCGGACATCTGCGGGATGTACGAGCTGAACCCGTCCGAGGAGACGGCGGCGAGGGCGGTCAGGGCGTCGGTGGAGTTCTCCGACTACCTGCGCGAACTGATCGCGGCCCGCCGCAAGGAGCCGGGCGAGGACCTCGTCTCGGGCCTGATCGCGGCCCACGACGAGGGCGACCGCCTCACCGAACAGGAGATGATCTCCACCTGTGTCCTCCTCCTGAACGCCGGCCACGAGGCCACGGTGAACTCCACGGTCAACGGCTGGTACGCCCTGTTCCGCAACCCGTCCCAGCTTGAGCTGCTGCGCGCGGACCACACACTCATCCCCTCCGCCGTGGAGGAGCTGATGCGCTACGACACCCCGCTCCAGCTGTTCGAGCGCTGGGTCCTGGACGAGATCGAGGTCGCCGGCACGACGATCCCCCGCGGCGCGGAGATCGCCATGCTCTTCGGCTCCGCCAACCATGACCCGGCGGTGTTCGAGAATCCGTCCGCCCTCGACCTGACCCGCCAGGACAACCCCCACATCTCCTTCAGCGCCGGCATCCACTACTGCATCGGCGCACCCCTGGCCCGCATCGAACTGGCGGCGTCTATGGGGGCGCTGCTGGAGAGGGCACCGACGCTGCGACTGGCCGCCGAGCCCGAGCGGAAGCCGAACTTCGTGATCAGGGGGCTGGAGGGGCTGGCCGTCGAGGTGGGGTGACCGGTGCAGGTGGCTTGTCGAGCAGTACGTCGACCGATCACGTGGTCATGTCCCGCCTCCGCAACCCCGCCAGCCCCCCGGCCACCAGCACCACTGCCAGCCCGGTCAGCACCACCACCGGCCCCCACTCCATGGATCCTCCCGGCAGCTTCGGCAGATGCCCGAACGGCGACAGGTCCAGCACCGCCTGCGGTACGTCGAGCGCGGGGCCGACCCAGCCGATCAGCAGGACCGCCCCGGCCACGCCCCAGGCCGCCGCTGCCGCCCGGGGCAGCAGGCCGTGCAGCAGGACGGCGAGGCCGCCGATCACCCAGATCGCCGGCAGCTGCACCAGGCACGCCGCCACGATCGGACCGGTCTCCTTGCCGTAGCCGGCGGCCAGGCCGAGGCCGGCCAGGAGCATGATGAGCGCCGAGCCGCCGAAGGCGATCACCAGGTGGCCCGCCGCCCAGCGCAGGCGCCCGACCGCGTTCGCCAGGACCGGTTCCGCCCGGCCGGAGGTCTCCTCGCCGTTGAGGCGGAGCACCGACGCCACGATGTACAGCGCCGCGACCAGTCCGAGCATGCCGGTCATCGACGCCAGGAACGCGTCCGTCAGCCCGGACCGGCCGCCCATCCGCTCGAAGATCCGCCGGGCGTTGTCGTTGTCGCCGACCAGGTCGGCCGCGCCCTCGGTCATGCCGCCGTAGACGACCCCGGCCAGGAGGAAACCGATGCTCCAGCCCAGGACGCCACCCCGCTGCAACCGCCAGGCCAGCGCCCCCGCGCTGCCCAGGCGCCCGGTCGCCGGGCCCGGCCGGGTGGGCAGGAAGCTCATGCCCAGATCACGCCGGCCGGCCAGCCCGTACGCCACCGCGCCCTGGACGAGGGCCGCACCGGCGAGCAGCGCCAGCACCCACCAGCGTTCCTCCGCGTACGGGCGCAAATTCTCCAGCCAGCCGAGCGGCGACACCCACGTCAGCACCGACGAACCGTCGTCCGTCGCCGAGTCGCCCGCCGCGCGCAGCACGAACGCGGCGCCCAGCACCGCCGCCGTCAGGCCACGCGCCAGCCGCGCGCTCTCCGTCAGCTGGGCGACGATCGCCGCCATCGTGGCGAAGACCATCCCGACTCCGGCGATGCCGAGGCCCAGGGCCAGCGCCCCGGTCGTGCCCTGGCCGGACAGGCCGGCCGCCAGCAGCAGCGCCAGCACCCCGTTCGCGACCGCCGCCGCCAGCAGGGCCGCCGTCAGGGAGGCTCGGCGGCCCACCATGCCGGAGGCCACCAGCTCCTGACGGCCGCTCTCCTCCTCGTCCCGGGTGTGCCGTACGACGACCAGCAGGCTCATCACGGCGGCCAGGGCGCCCGCGTAGACGCCGGCCCGCCAGGCCGTCAGCGCGCCCAGCGAGTCGCCGAAGACCGGGCCGACCATCGCGCGCAGCGAGGAGTTGGTCTCCATCTGCCGGATCAGGTCGGCGCGTTCGGCCGGGGTGCCGTAGAGGCCCTCCAGGGTGTTCGGCATGGACAGGACCATCAGGGCGTTCACCGCGATCCACACCGGGATCATCAGCCGGTCCCGGCGCAGGGCGAACCGCAGCAGCGTGCCGGTCCCGGCCAGCTGTTGTGAGCTGCCGGGCCGCACCGCGAAGGCCGTCATCGGGCCGCCTCCTCCTGGTAGTGGCGCAGGAACAGCTCCTCCAGCGTGGGCGGCGTCGAGGTCAGCGACCGTACGCCCGACTCGCTCAGGGACCGCAGGACGGCGTCCAGCCCGTCGGTGTCGACCTGGAGCCGGACCCGGCGCCCCTGCACGTCGAGGTCGTGGACGCCGGGCAGGTCCGCCAGCCCGTCGGGCGGACCCGCGAGTTCGGCGACGACACTGGTGCGGGTCAGGTGGCGCAGGTCGGCGAGCGAACCGCTTTCGACCGTGCGGCCCTTGCGGATGATGCTCACCCGGTCGCACAGCTCCTCGACCTCGCTCAGGATGTGGGAGGAGAGCAGGATCGTGCGGCCCCGGTCGCGCTCTTCCGCCACACAGCGCTGGAAGACCTCCTCCATCAGCGGGTCCAGGCCCGAGGTCGGCTCGTCCAGGATCAGCAGGTCGACGTCGGAGGCGAAGGCGGCGACCAGGGCGACCTTCTGCCGGTTGCCCTTGGAGTAGGTGCGGCCCTTCTTGGTGGGGTCGAGTTCGAACCGCTCGATGAGCTCCGCGCGGCGCCGGGGGTCGAGCCCTCCGCGCAGCCTGCCGTACAGGTCGATGACCTCGCCGCCGGAGAGGTTGCGCCACAGCGTCACGTCCCCGGGGACGTAGGCGATACGGCGGTGCACCTCCACGGCGTCCGTCCAGGGGTCGTGGCCGAGGACCTGTGCGGAACCGGAGTCGGCGCGCAGCAGGCCGAGCAGGACCCGGATGGTCGTGGACTTGCCCGAGCCGTTGGGGCCGAGGAAGCCGTGGACCTCGCCGGAGGCGACGTCGAGGTCGAGCCCGTCCAGCGCGTGGGTCCGCCCGAAGGACTTGTGCAGTCCGGAGACGGTGATGGCCTTCATCATGCTTCAGAAGGTACGGAGAGTTCAGAAATTTGTGAAGTTAAGGAAGCGTATGAATCCCGAATAGGATGCCCCACATGACGGGATCAGCCGGGAACGCGCGGAACGCGGAGGCAGTGTCGAGGTTCGTGGAGTCCTTCGCGGCGCACCTGGTCGAAGCCGGGATGCCGCGGATGCCCGCCCGGGTCTTCGCCGCGATCCTCTCCTCCGACGAGGGCTCGATGACCTCCGCCGGACTGGGAGAGCAACTGCGCGTCAGCCCCGCGGCGGTCTCCGGGGCGGTGCGCTATCTGGCCCAGGCGCACATGGTCTCGCGCGAACGCGAGCCGGGCTCCCGCCGTGAGCGCTACCGGGTGCGCGGCGACCAGTGGTTCGAGGCCCTGACCAACCGCGACGCAATCCTCAAGCGCTGGGAGGCGGCCCTGCGCGAGGGTGTCACCAGCCTCGGCGCCGACACCCCGGCCGGCCGCCGCATGTCCGAGACGCTCGCCTTCTTCGAGTTCCTGGAGAGGGAACTCGCGGAGCTGATGGAACGCTGGCGCGTGCACCGGGAGAAGACGTTCGGCCAGGAATGATGGGCGGGTACGGTTCACGGCGCCGCCGGCACCGTCAGCCCCCAGGCCCCCTCCCGGACCACCCACGTCCGGGTCCGTACCGGCCCCGACACCACCGTGTCCGCCCGGTAGCGGAAGTGGGCACCCGACACCGTCACCGTCCGGCCCTCCGCGAGCAGGGGTGAGGCCTCGGCGCCCACCGACACCGGGCGGACCTCCACCGCGGCCACGCCGGAGGCCGAGGGCGACACCGACACCGCCTCGACCGGCTGGTTCAGATCGACGAGCGTTTCGCCGTCGACCTCGACGCGCAGCCGGGACGGGCCGGGCTCGGGAGCGGAGGCGAGCCGGGACGGGCGGGCGGCCGGGACCAGGGTGCGCACCAGGGACTGGCAGGTCCGCAGCCAGGGGCGGCCCGGCACGGCTTCGGGGTCCGGCGCCTCCGTGCCGGCCTGCAACGGCGGTATCCGCAGCGCGCCGAGCACCACCCCGTCGCTGTCGTCGACCATCAGGTCCATCCGCCGCTCGACCCCGTCGAGCACCGCCCGGGCCGCCGCCACCGTCCCCGTCGGCACCCCCAGCGACCGGGCGAGAGACAGCACGCTCCCGACCGGTACCACCGACAGCGCGCATCCGGTCAGCTCCCGATGCCGGTGCAGGAGCGACACCGCGCGGATCAGGGCCCGGTCGTCGCCGATCACGACCGGGCGCCGGGAGCCCCGCCGGGCCAGCGCCCGGGCGAACTCCTCCGGCCCCTCCGGCAGGCACAGCTTCACGGCCGCACCCGCTCGGAGCACGTCTTTCGCGATCCGTACGGACTCGCCGTCGGACCGGCGGGCGACCGGGTCGATGACCACCAGCAGCTGCTCGGATGTCGCGGAAGTCACCACCTCGGCCATGCCTCGCTTCCTCGGGTAGCATCTTTGTGCAAGAGCCCCTTGCGCTATTGCGCCAGGGGCTTCGTCTATTCCGGGGCATCCGGTCCGACGGTTGGCGGCCAACGGCGGTCGCGGTGTACGCGGCTTCATACCTCCGCGTTCGCCCTCGACCATGGACATGCCCCACCCGGAAGGGGTGTACGCGCGTGCCCGCACTTGTGCTGCTCGGTGCTCAGTGGGGTGACGAAGGCAAGGGAAAGGCCACCGACCTGCTCGGTGGATCCGTGGACTATGTAGTGCGCTACCAGGGCGGCAACAACGCCGGCCACACGGTGGTCGTCGGAGACCAGAAGTACGCACTGCACCTCCTCCCTTCCGGAATCCTGTCCCCCGGCTGCACGCCGGTCATCGGTAACGGTGTCGTCGTCGACCCGTCGGTCCTGCTCTCCGAGCTGAGCGGTCTGAACGAGCGTGGTGTCGACACCTCCAAGCTCCTCCTCAGCGGTAACGCGCACATCATCACGCCGTACAACGTCACGGTCGACAAGGTGACGGAGCGTTTCCTCGGCAAGCGGAAGATCGGCACGACCGGGCGCGGCATCGGCCCGACCTACGCCGACAAGATCAACCGTGTCGGCATCCGCGTGCAGGACCTGTACGACGAGTCGATCCTCACGCAGAAGGTCGAGGCGGCCCTCGACGTCAAGAACCAGATCCTCACCAAGCTCTACAACCGGCGCGCGATGGCCGTCGACCAGGCCGTCGAGGAGCTGCTGGGCTACGCCGACAAGCTCGCGCCGTACGTCGCCGACACCGTCCTGGTCATCAACCAGGCGCTGGAGGAGGACAAGGTCGTCCTGTTCGAGGGCGGCCAGGGCACGCTCCTCGACATCGACCACGGCACGTATCCCTTCGTCACCTCCTCGAACCCGACCGCGGGTGGCGCCTGCACGGGCGCGGGCGTCGGCCCGACGAAGATCAGCCGCGTCATCGGCATCCTCAAGGCCTACACCACCCGTGTCGGCGCGGGCCCGTTCCCGACGGAGCTCTTCGACGAGGACGGCGAGGCGCTGCGCCGTATCGGCGGCGAGCGCGGGGTCACCACCGGCCGTGACCGCCGCTGCGGCTGGTTCGACGCGGTCATCGCCCGCTACGCGACCCGCGTGAACGGCCTGACCGACTTCTTCCTCACCAAGCTCGACGTCCTCACCGGCTGGGAGCAGATCCCGGTCTGCGTGGCGTACGAGATCGACGGCAAGCGGGTCGAGGAGCTCCCGTACTCCCAGACCGACTTCCACCACGCGAAGCCCGTCTACGAGATGCTGCCGGGCTGGAGCGAGGACCTCAGCAAGGCCAAGTCCTTCTCCGACCTTCCGAAGAACGCCCAGAGCTACGTCAAGGCGCTGGAGGAGATGTCCGGCGCCCCGATCTCCGCGATCGGCGTGGGCCCGGGCCGGGACGAGACGATTCAGATCAACTCGTTCCTGTAGGACGCACAGGCATGGCGCCCCGGTGGTCGAGCGACCGCCGGGGCGCTTCACGTTGCCCCCGCTGGAGTACTGGGCGGGCAAAGTGCGCATATCGCCCATAGCGTGAGCTCGTACAGCTCAACGGCGACTGGAAGAAGGTGAGTGGCATGCGCGTGCTGCTGCAGGCTCATATGGACACGGAGAAGGCGAACGAGGTCATCCGCAGCGGCAGGATGCCGCAGGTGATGCAGGAGATCATGGAGGGGTTCAAGCCGGAGGTCTCCTACTTCGGCCCCGACAACGGGGTCCGCACCATGTTCCTGGTCTTCGACATGCAGGAATCCGCACAGCTGCCACCGCTCACCGAGCAGCTCTTCCAGGTCTTCGGCGCGAAGGTGGACTACACGCCGGTGATGAACCTCGAGGACCTGCAGAAGGGCCTGTCCCAGCTGAAGTAGGTCAGCTGAACACGATCATCGACCCCTGGGCCAGACTCCGCGTCACGGCCGCGTGCAGGCCCAGCCAGACGTGGCGTTCCCGGGCGAACGGGCTCGGATCGTAGGGGGCCGGGACGGCGGGTTCCTCCAGTTCCGTGGGCACGAGCGGCGGTTGCGGCGCGGCCGGCGGGTTGGCCGGGTCGATCCCGATGACGGGGGCGACCACCTCCAGCTCCCGCAGCAGGGCGTGCGAGGAGCCCAGCGGACCGCCGCCCGCGAGGAGCTCGTCGTCGGCGAGCGGGCTGGGGAAGTCGACGGGGACGTACGCACCCGCGTGGTCGTAGTGCCAGACGAGGTGCGACTGCTGGGCCGTCGACTCGAACATCTCCAGCAACTGCTCGTAGTCGCCGCCGAGTTCGTCCACTGGCGTCACCGGCAGGCCGCACACCTGGAGCAGATAGGCGCGGCGCAGGAAGTGCAGCGCGTCGTAGTCGAAGCCCGCCACCGGGGCGACGTCGCCCGACAGGCCCGGCATGTACTGGTACACCGGCACCGGCGGCAGCCCCGCCTCGGCGAGCACCTTGTTGTATTGCGCGAGTTCCTCGGCGAACGGGTTGTCCGGCGTGTGGCACAACACGTCGACGAGCGGTACCAGCCACAGGTCACAGGCCAAAGAAGGCTCCTCGCTCAGCTCGGTGGGTCAGGTGGCACGGTGGTCAGGGAAGGGTATCGGTGCGGCACGGAAAGCGGATCCCGCCGTGCATGTCCCATACCCACACGGACAGATGCGACGCAGGTCATCCCGAGGCGAGGCGCTCGATCAGGGCGACGGAGTGGGCGTTGTAGCCGGCGATGATCGACCGGGCGGTTTCGTTGTCGCGGGCGATCAGGGCGTCGACCAGCTCGGTATGCCCGGCCCACAGCTCGCCGCGCAGGTCGGGGAGCCGGCGCAGGTACTGCACCGCGCACACCCAGGTCTGAAGCCGCAGCCGGTTCAGGAAGTCGGCGAGGTAAGGGTTGCCGAAACAGGCGCCGAGCTCGCGCCAGAAACGCAGGTCGTAGCCGATGAGGACGGTGAGATCACCGGCGGCGGCGGCCCGCTGCGCCTCCTCGCCGCGCCTGCGGACCCCGGCGACGACGGGGGCGGCCCGGGGATCGTCGGGCCGCACGGCGCCGGGGTGCCCCTCGGTCAGCGCGAGGAACATCCCCTCGATGACCAAGCCGCGCGCCTCGATCATGCCGCGGAAGTCCTCGACCGAGTACTCGTGGACGCGGAAGCCGCGGTGCTGGTCGGCGTCGAGGAGCCCCTGCGCTGAGAGGTCGACCAGCGCCTCGCGGACCGGCGTGGCGGACACCCCGTACTGCTCGGCGATCTCCTTGACCGTGAACTCCTGCCCCGGCTGGAGCCGCCCCGCCAGCACCTCGTCACGGAGCGCGTCGGCGATCTGCTGCCTCAGGGTGCTGCGCGTCACGGCGCCGTTGCCGGAGCTGCGGGGCATGGTCAGGGCGTCTCCCTCGTCGCGTTCGGGTGGCGTGCACGTATATGTCGGCGTGCACGTATATGTCTACGGGCACGCCACCTTACGCGTTCGAATGAGGGGCCAGAGGGTCGGATACTGACGGGTTGTGGTCGGCTACTGGCCGGATGACGGCTGTTTACTCCGTGTACTCGTCCGCCACCGAGAGCGCCGCGTCCAGGGCCGCGAGACCCTCCTTGAGTTCCGCCTCGGTGATGTTGCAGGGCGGCACCACGTGCGTCCGGTTCATGTTCACGAACGGCCACAGCCCGCCGCCCTTCGCGGCGGCGGCGAAGGCGGCCATCGGCGCGTTCGCCTCCCCGGCCGCGTTGTAGGGCACCAGCGGCTCCCGCGTCTCACGGCTCCGGACCAGCTCCAGCGCCCAGAACATGCCGACACCGCGCACCTCGCCCACGCTCGGGTGCCGCGCGGCCAGCTCCCGCAGCTCCGGCCCGAGGACGGACGCGCCCAGCCGGGCCGCGTTCTCCACGACGCCCTCCTCCGCCATGACGTCGATCGTCGCGACGGCGGCGGCGCACGCCAGCGGGTGCCCGGAGTACGTCAGACCACCGGGGTACGGCCGCTTCCCGAACGTCGCCGCGATCGCGCCGGAGATCGCCACACCGCCCAGCGGCACATACCCGCTGTTCACGCCCTTGGCGAAGGTCAGCAGGTCGGGCGTCACGTCGAACAGGTCCGCCGCGAACCACTCACCGGTCCGCCCGAACCCGGCCATGACCTCGTCCAGGACGAAGACGATCCCGTACTTGTCGCACAGCTCCCGCACCCCGGCGAGATAGCCGGGCGGCGGGACCATGATCCCGGCCGTCCCGGGGATCGTCTCCAGGATGATCGCCGCGACGGTCGAGGGCCCCTCGAAGGCGATCGTGGTCTCCAGGTGCTCCAGCGCCCGCGCGCACTCCTGCTCCTCGGTCTCCGCGTAGAAGCGGGAGCGGTAGAGGTAGGGCGCCCAGAAGTGCACGACACCGGCGGTGCCGCTGTCGGAGGCCCAGCGGCGCGGGTCGCCGGTGATGTTCACGGCCTGCTGCGTACCGCCGTGGTACGAGCGGTACGCCGAGAGCACCTTCGGGCGGCCCGTGTGCAGCCGGGCCATCCGGATCGCGTGCTCGACGGCGTCGGCGCCGCCGTTGGTGAAGAAGATCTTGTCCAGGTCGCCCGGTGTCCGCTCGGCGATCAGCCGGGCCGCCTCCGACCGGGCCTCGATCGCGAACGCGGGCGCGAAGGTCGTCATCCTCGCCGCCTGCTCCTGGATCGCGGCGACGACCTTGGGGTGCTGGTAGCCGATGTTCGTGTAGACGAGCCCGCTGGAGAAGTCGAGGTAGCGCCGGCCGTCGTAGTCCCAGAAGTACGACCCCTCCGCCCCGGCGACGGCGAGCGGGTCGATGAGCTCCTGAGCGGACCAGGAGTGGAACACATGGTCACGGTCGGCGGCCTTGACGGCGGCACCGGCTTCGGGGTTCGGCTGAGGGGTCATGCGGGCGAGGGTAGGCGCGGGGGACAGGGCGGTGAAATCGGCGGCCTGTCTGCCGTCGGCGGCATTCCGCGACAGGTTGTCCAGACGGGGCTCCGCGCATTGACAGCACTCTGTCTAAATGTCAGGATGCTGTCATACCCCATCGGGTTGGAGCTCGGGTCCCAGGAGGAGCCATGAACGCCAGCGCAGACCGCAAGCCCGTCCATCTCGCCGTCTACGACACCCTCGCCGACTGGGAGACGGGCCACGCCACGGCCCATCTCGCCCGCGCCGGATACGAGATCCGGACCGTCGGCCCGTCCACCGACCCGGTCACCACCATCGGCGGACTGCGCATCCAGCCCGGTGCGGCCCTGGACGACGTACGGCCCGAGGACAGCTCCCTGCTGATCCTCCCGGGCGCCGACCTCTGGACTGAGACATCAGCCGCTACCGCGGCGGGGTCCGGCGACCTGGCGCCCTTCGCCCGCAAGGCCCGGGCGTTCCTGGAGGCCGGCGTGCCGGTCGCCGCGATCTGCGGTGCCACCGCCGGGCTCGCCCGGGAGGGCCTGCTCGACGACCGGTCCCACACCAGCGCGGTCTCCTTCTACCTGGCCGCGACCGGCTACGCGGGCGGCGAGCGCTACGTCGAGACCGACGCCGTCACCGACGGAAACCTCGTCACCGCCGGCCCGACCGAGCCCGTCGCCTTCGCCCGGGAGATCTTCCGGCTGCTCGGGGTGTACGAGGGCGAGGTGCTCGACGCCTGGTACCGGCTGTTCCACGACTCCGACGCGGCGGCGTACGCCGTGCTGGAGAAGGCCGGGGCGGCATGAGCCGGGAGCGGCAGGACCTGTTCAGCCGCAGCGCCCTCGGGGTGTTCCGGCTGAACGGCCAGTTCCTCGCCGTGGCGGAGGAACTGGCCCGGCCCGCCGGACTCACGGCCGCCTGGTGGCAGGTGCTCGGCGCGGTTCTCGGCGAGCCGCTGCCCGTCTCCGGCATCGCCCGCTCCATGGGCATCACACGGCAGAGCGTGCAGCGCATCGCCGACCTGCTGGTGGAGCGCGGGCTCGCCGAGTACCGGCCGAACCCCGCGCACCGCCGCGCCAAGCTCCTCGCGCCGACCGGGGAGGGGCGTGCGGCGATCGCCCGTATCGGCCCCGGACACGCGGCGTTCGCCGACCGGCTGGCGGAGGCGTTCGGGGAGGCGGAGCTGGCGGAGGCGGTGCGGGTGCTGGAACGGCTGTCGAAGGTGCTCGACCAGGAGGGGCTGCCCGTCACGGAACCTCCGCCCGGCACTCCGCCTGCGCCTGTTACGGAACCGTAGAGCTCGCTCGGCTCACCCCGCCCGGACCCCGCACTATCCTCGGTCTGTTGCTCGCGTGTGGGGGGAAGGCGGCTGAGCGATGGAGAAGCTGGGACCTGGGGATCCGCAGCGCATCGGTGCCTACCGGTTGTTGGCCCGGCTCGGGGCGGGCGGCATGGGGCACGTGTATCTGGCCCGCTCGGAACGGGGCCGTACGGTCGCCGTGAAACTCGTGCGCGAGGAACTGGCCGCGCAGGAGGAGTTCCGGGAGCGGTTCCGGCAGGAGGTGCGGGCCGCGCGGCGGGTCGGCGGGTACTGGACGGCGCCGGTGCTGGACGCGGACACCGAGGCGGCCGTGCCGTGGGTGGCGACCGGTTACGTCGCCGGGCCCAGTCTCCAGCAGGTCGTCGGACACGACCACGGTGCCCTGCCCGAGCGGACGGTCCGCATCCTCGCGGCCGGGCTCGCGCACGCGCTGAAGGACATCCACGCCGCGGGCATCGTCCACCGCGACCTCAAGCCGTCCAACGTCCTGGTCACCATCGACGGCCCGCGCGTCATCGACTTCGGTATCGCCCGGGCCCTCCAGACCGTGACGGACGGCGGACTCACCCGCACCGGCGCGCTCGTCGGATCGCCCGGTTTCATGGCGCCCGAGCAGGTGCGGGGCGACCGCATCACCCCGGCGTGCGACGTCTTCTGCCTCGGCTCGGTCCTCGCCTACGCCGCCACCGGCGCCCTGCCCTTCGGCACCGCCAACAGCGGCGTGCACGCCCTGATGTTCCGCATCGCCCAGGAGGAACCCGACCTGGAGGGCGTCCCCGAGGGCATCGCCGACCTGGTCCGCGACTGCCTGCGCAAGGACCCCGCCGCCCGCCCGTCCCTCGACCGCGTCCTGGAACGCAGCGGCGCGGACGACACCGTCGCCGACGGCCGCGCCCTCGACCCCTGGCTCCCGAGCGCCCTGGTCGCCCAACTCGGGCGGCACGCGGTGCGGTTGCTGGACGCGGAGGACCCGGAAGGGGAGGCCGCGGGGGAGCGTGAGGCCGCGGGGGAGCGGGCCGGTGCCGCCGGCCTCCCTGTCCAGCGGCAGGATTCCGGTTCCGGCGAGAGCCACGGGAGCGGGAGCCCCGGCCCCGGCCCGACACCCGAACACGCCCCCGCCGCCGACGAATCGTCCCCGAGCCCCGCGCCGGCCCCGGCCCCCGCGACGGTGCCCGCCGCACCCCCGGGTCCGCCCCCGCCGGGCCGCCCGGGCGAGGGGCCGCCGCTGAACCATCTGCCCACCATGGTCGCGGGCCAGAGCACCGCCCCGGCGCCCCAGCAGCCCCCGGGCGCCCCGTCCCACCCCCCGCCGCCCCCGCCCCCC
>NZ_JARVKU010000015.1:0-237724 GCF_029813805.1 Streptomyces sp. DH10 | reverse complement strand
AGGGGGCCCGAGGCCGTTCAGGCCGATCGGGGGTCCCGGGGGCGGAGCCCCCCTGGGGACGGTGGGGCAACGCCGGGTGCCTCGGACACGCCGGGTGCACGCCGGGTGCCTCGGACACGCCGGGTGCCTCACCTCACCCCCCGGCTGAACCTAACGGAGTGAGCTGGCGCACACCTGCCGTAGAGTTGAGGCCGGTCGATACATGACCGTGACAGATCGGAAGGGCAGCACGCGTGACCGTCGACGACTCGGGTTCCGGCGAGGACGCGCAGGGCGCCGACTCCGGCGAGGATCCGCTCGCCCTGCGCCTCGAAGGGCTCATCCTGGGCGCCGAGCGCCGCTATACCCCGTTCCAGGCGGCCCGCAGCGCCGGCGTCTCCATGGAACTGGCCTCCCGCTTCTGGCGGGCGATGGGTTTCGCCGACATCGGGCAGGCCAAAGCGCTCACCGAGGCGGACGTACTGGCGCTGCGGCGCCTCGCCGGTCTCGTCGAGGCGGGGCTGCTGAGCGAGGCGATGGCCGTGCAGGTGGCCCGGTCCACCGGCCAGACCACCGCGCGGCTCGCCGAATGGCAGATCGACTCCTTCCTGGAGGGGCTGACCGAGCCGCCCGAGCCGGGCATGACGCGCACCGAGGTGACGTACCCGATCGTCGAGCTGCTCCTGCCCGAGCTGGAGGAGTTCCTGGTCTACGTCTGGCGGCGGCAGCTCGCCGCCTCGGCCGGACGGGTCGTGCAGGCCGCGGACGACGAGGAGATGGTGGACCGGCGGCTCGCGGTCGGCTTCGCCGACCTGGTCGGGTTCACGCGGCTGACGCGCCGGATGGAGGAGGAGGAGCTCGGCGAGCTGGTCGAGGCCTTCGAGACCACCGCCGCCGACCTGGTCGCCGCGAACGGCGGCCGGCTGATCAAGACCCTCGGCGACGAGGTGCTCTACGCGGCCGACGACGCGGGCACGGCCGCCGAGATCGCCCTGCGCCTGATCGAGACCATGGCGCACGACGAGACGATGCCGGAACTGCGCGTCGGCATGGCGTTCGGCACGGTGACCACCCGTATGGGTGATGTCTTCGGTACGACCGTGAACCTGGCCTCCCGGCTCACCTCGATAGCTCCGAAGGACGCCGTGCTCGTCGACACCGCCTTCGCCGAGGAGCTGATCCGCACGCAGGACGCCCCAACCTCGGAGGCGGAGGCGGCCGAGGAGGCCGCGGCGGCGGAGAAGGAGGGCGAGGAGCCCCCGGTGTACCGGTTCGGGCTTCAGCCGATGTGGCAGCGGCCGGTGCGTGGGCTGGGCGTCGTGGAGCCATGGCTGCTCACGCGGCGGAACGACGGCTGACGGGGACGACGGCCGGGGCTTTCCGGCCGGGCTCTCAGCCAGGTGCGTCCACGCACAGGCCGATGACCGGCACGCACAGGCGCGGGTCCTCCGGTTCCTTCTGCTTCTCGGGCTCGGGGGCCGGGCTGGGCGCGGTCCGGTTCGGCGGTGAGGGCGGGGTCCGGGCCGGGCGCGGGGCCTTGTCGTTGTCCCTGGCCGACGGGGCCGGGGGGTTCGTCGTGTCGGGGACGGCCGCGGGCCGGGGAGCCGCGGTCGTGTGTGCCCCCCGGGTGTCGGCGGACGTGGCCGTGTAGGTGGAGGACGGGGTGCGCGAGGCGGCGGCCGGGCCGCGGGTGCCCGGCGACGCGGGCAGGCCGCCCAGGGCGGTGGGCGACGAGGGGCTCGCCTCCGGGGCGGCGGGACCGGTGGCGGCGGTGTGGGTGGCCTCGTTCGTGCCGGTCGTGACCGGGTCCGGGCGGGGCTCGGCCTCGACGCTGCCGACGCTGTCGGTGCCGGGGCCGGAGGTCAGGCGCACGAGGCTCAGGGCGCCGGCTGCCAGGGCGAGGCCGCCGGCGGCGAGCAGGGCCTTGCGGGGGCGTGGTTTGCGGTGCCGGCCCCGGGCGCGGGAAGAGAAGGGATCGGTTTCCGCCGGGGCCGGTTCGTAGGGGGCGCCCGGCTGACAGGGCATGGCCGGTTCCGGCCGGCGGGGTGCCGGTGCTCCGGCGCCCCGCTGCGGATTCGCCGGCGTGTTCCTCGTCGTCATGGTTCCTCCCCGGTACGCACGCGCCCCCAGTGCGCCGCGGCGGATGCACGCTATGCGCTGCCATGGGCGATCGGGCCGGAGTTGGGGTGATGTCACTCGAACGGGTGGGCGGGGTGGTGGTGCGGGAAGCGGACGCGTCCGCTCTTTCGCGGGTGGGGCGGGGCTGCGATGATCGGAGCGGCGATGTTGTTAACACACGTTAACCGGAGGGTGTCATGAGTGAGGAACGGTTCGGGGAGTTCGTGCTGGTGCGGCGGCACGAGCAGGGGCACGTCGCGGAGCTCGTCCTCGACCGGCCCAAGGCCATGAACGCGGTGTCGACGGAGATGGCGCGCTCCATCGCCGGGGCGTGTGCGGCGCTGGGGAAGGACCGGGACGTACGGGTGGTCGTGCTGACCTCGACGCATGAGCGGGCGTTCTGTGTCGGGGCCGACCTGAAGGAGCGCAATTCGCTCAGCGATGCGGAGCTGGTGCGGCAGCGGCCGGTGGCGCGGGGGGCGTACACCGGAGTGCTGGAGCTGCCGGTGCCGACGGTGGCGGCGGTGCACGGGTTCGCGCTGGGCGGGGGGTTCGAGCTGGCGCTGGCGTGTGACGTGATCGTGGCGGACCGGACGGCGGTGGTGGGGTTGCCGGAGGTGTCGGTGGGGGTGATTCCCGGAGGTGGGGGTACGCAGTTGCTGCCGCGGCGGGTGGGGGCCGCGCGGGCGGCTGAGCTGATCTTCTCGGCGCGGCGGGTGGAGGCCGTCGAGGCGGGGGAGTTGGGACTCGTCGATCAGGTGGTGGAGGAGGGGCGGGACCGGGAGTCGGCGTTGGCGCTGGCCGCTCGGATCGCCGGGAATTCGCCGGTGGGGTTGCGGGCGGCGAAGCGGGCGTTGCGGCTGGGGCAGGGGCTGGATCTGCGGGCCGGGCTCGAGGTGGAGGACGCGGCCTGGCGGGCCGTGGCGTTCTCGGGGGATCGGGCGGAGGGGGTGGCCGCGTTCAACGAGAAGCGGCGGCCGGAGTGGCCTGGGGAGTGAGCTGAAGGCACTGGGGAGGCACGAGCGCCCGCAGCCGGGTCTCCCCGTTCGCGCCGTCAACAGAACCAAATGGCTGGAAACTGCCTAGCCTGGGGTGATGGGTGAGGACAGACGGCTCGTGGCTGTCGTCGCGTTGGCTCAGGGGATGGCGGCCGCGCACGGGTCGCGTGAGGCGTGGCGCGCGGCGGCCGTCGGGGCGTGCCGGGCGCTGGGCGGGAGCTTTGCCGCGCTGTCGGTGTGGGAGCGGGAGCTCGGACGGCTGAAGGTCCTCGTGAACGTCGGTGAGCTGGCCGAGGGGGAGGAGGAGTTCCCGGAGGACGAGTCCTATCCGGTGCACCAGTTCGCGGAGATCACGGAGTTCCTGCACGAGCAGTGGGCCGGTGGCGGGGAGCCGGACGCCTGGGTGGAGACCGCCGAGGGGCCCGCCGCCGGGCGGCGTCCCGGGTACTGCCATCAGCGCGTCGCCGCCCTGCGCCGCCGTGGCCGCGGCTGCTGCGTGGTCGCGCCCCTCGTGCTGCACGGCCGGGCCTGGGGGGAGCTGTACGTCGCCCGGCCGGCCGGGGAGCCCGTCTTCGAGCGGGCCGACGCCGACTTCGCCACCGTGCTGGCCGCCGTCGTCGCCGCCGGTATCGCCCAGGCCGAGCGGCTGGAGGAGGCCCGGCGCCTGGCGTTCACCGACGCGCTGACGGGGCTGGCCAACCGCCGTGCCGTGGACGTACGCCTGGAGCGGGCGATCGAGCGGCACCGCAGGGACGGAGCCGTCGTCAGCCTCGTCGTCTGCGATCTGAACGGGCTCAAGCGGGTCAACGACACCCACGGGCACGCCGCCGGCGACCGGCTCCTGGAGCGGTTCGGCTCCGTGCTGTCGCTGTGCGGGGCCATGCTGCCCGGGGCTCTGGCGGCACGGCTCGGCGGGGACGAGTTCTGTCTGCTCGCGGTCGGGCCGCCCGCCGACCAGGTCGTGAAGGCGGCCGGTGAACTGTGCCGCCGGGCGGCGGAGTTGGAGCTCGGGGACGGTGTGGCCTGCGGGGTCGCCTCCACCGAGGACCCGATCGGGCCCGTGCCCTCGGCCCGGCGGCTGTTCCGGCTCGCCGACGCCGCCCAGTACCGGGCGAAGGCCGAGCGTGCCACGCGGCCGGTCGTCGCCGGGCGGGCCGGGCCCGACGATCCCGTCATACGGCTCGCGGACGAGCCGTCGAAGGAGGCCGACGGTGAGCGCCGGCGGTTCCGGGGGCGGCACGCGCCGTAGAGGCACCAGGCCGGGCGTGTGACGTATCGGTAAGGGGTGAACCGGGTCCCCAGTGGTGACATCGTCGAATTCACTGCGTACGCTCCTGAATATGGATATGCACACTGTGGTGGTGGGGACGTCCGGGGTGACCGCGTCCGACGTGCTCGCCGTGGCGCGCGGCGGTGCCCGCGTCCAGCTCTCCGGGGAGGCGGTGGCCGCCCTCGCCGCGGCCCGCGAGATCGTGGACGCGCTGGCGGCCAAGCCCGACCCCGTGTACGGCGTGAGCACCGGCTTCGGTGCCCTGGCGACCCGGCACATCAGCCCGGAGCTGCGCGCACAGCTCCAGCGCAACATCGTCCGCTCGCACGCCGCCGGCATGGGGCCGAGGGTGGAGCGGGACGTCGTACGCGCCCTGATGTTCCTGCGGCTGAAGACCGTCTGCTCCGGGCACACCGGCGTACGGCCCGAAGTCGCGCAGACCATGGCCGACCTCCTGAACGCCGGTATCACCCCGGTCGTGCACGAGTACGGCTCCCTCGGTTGCTCCGGCGACCTCGCCCCGCTGTCCCACTGCGCGCTCGCGCTCATGGGGGAGGGGGACGCCGAGGGTCCCGACGGTGCCGTACGCCCGGCCGCCGAACTCCTCGCCGCGCACGGCATCCAGCCGGTCGAGCTGCGCGAGAAGGAAGGCCTCGCCCTCCTCAACGGCACCGACGGCATGCTCGGGATGCTGATCATGGCCCTGGCCGACCTGGAGATGCTCTACCGGTCCGCCGACGTCACGGCCGCCCTGTCGCTGGAGGCCCTGCTCGGCACCGACAGGGTCCTCGCCCCCGAGCTGCACGCCATCCGGCCGCACCCGGGGCAGGCCGCCAGTGCCGCCAACATGGCGGCCGTGCTGAAGGGTTCGGGGCTGACCGGCCATCACCAGGACGACGCGCCGCGCGTCCAGGACGCCTACTCGGTGCGCTGCGCCCCGCAGGTCGCCGGTGCCGGGCGGGACACCATGGCGCACGCCCGGCTGGTCGCCGACCGCGAGCTGGCCTCCGCGGTGGACAACCCGGTGGTGCTGCCCGACGGGCGTGTGGAGTCCAACGGCAACTTCCACGGGGCGCCCGTGGCCTACGTCCTGGACTTCCTCGCCGTCGCCGTCGCCGACCTCGGCTCCATCGCCGAGCGGCGCACCGACCGGCTGCTCGACAAGAACCGCAGTCACGGCCTGCCGCCGTTCCTCGCCGACGACGCCGGTGTGGACTCGGGCCTGATGATCGCTCAGTACACCCAGGCCGCGCTGGTGAGCGAGCTGAAGCGGCTCGCCGTACCGGCGTCCGCCGACTCGATCCCGTCCTCCGCCATGCAGGAGGACCACGTCTCGATGGGCTGGTCGGCGGCGCGCAAGCTGCGCACGGCCGTCGACAACCTCACCCGGGTCCTGGCCGTCGAGCTGTACGCCGCCACGCGCGCGGTCGAGCTGCGCGAGGGGCTGACCCCGGCGCCCGCGACGCGGGCGGTCATCGACGCCCTGCGGGAAGCGGGAGTCCAGGGTCCGGGACCGGACCGGTTCCTGGCTCCCGACCTGGCCGCGGCGGACGCGTTCGTGCGCGACGGGCGGCTGCTGGCCGCGGTGGAGACGGTCACCGGCCCGCTTCTGTAGACGGCGCTCCGGTCAGGGGAAGGCCGGCCGGGACCCGCCGCGCGGCAGGGCCCCGGCCGCGCGGCGTCAGAAGCCGAGCCGTTCCCGGCGCACCGAGTACGCGACGAAGCCCGCGCCCAGCGTGAGGAAGAGCGTGCCGCCGAGGACGTACGGCGTGCTGTCGAAGCTGCCCGTGTCGGCGAGGCGGGCGCCGGTGCCGGTGACGGAGTCGCCCGCGGTCGTGGCCGCGACCCGCGCCTGCTCCGCGACCTGCGGCGACGGGCTTGCCGCGACCGCGTCTCTCACCGGGGAGTCCGACGTCGCGTTGGCGGACGGGACGAACCACAGGGCGCCCAGCAGGGACGCCGCGGCAGTGGCGGTCAGCAACGGACGGCGAGCGGATGACACGGAATATCGATCCCCTTGTGGCGCTGGCGAATTGGCCGTGTGGGGCGATGTTAGTGAAAGTCGCGGGTCACGGGAAAGTCACGGGAGGTCTTCGACGTACGCTCGCGCCATGAGCACTCCAGAGACATCACGTTTTGTCCGGCTTCGAGTAGAACTCGTTCTCGAGGTCGAGGACGCGGACGGGATCACCAAGGCCGCGCTGCGCCGGATCGCCGACGACGGTGGGATGCCGGCGGCGGAGCGGGCCCACGCCGAGGGCGCTGTGACGGAAGACACTGCCGAGGCCCTCGCCTACCTCGTGGATCCATTCGACCTGGTCAGCCAGGTGCCGGGGGTGGAGCTCCAGCAGGCCTCGTGGAGCAGCGAGCGGATCGACTACGACCCCGATTCGCCGGAGTGGGACCTCGACGAGGATGATGTCGACGACGACAGTGACAGCTGAGGCGCTTGGGAAAATAGTGACCCCGGACGGCAACCGTCGTCCGGGGTCTTCGCGTCTCAAGCGGAGCACCGGCCTCATCGCACCGTCCGCGCCCGTTCGCCGCGGACGGCGGGGACGGCGGGGACGTGGTGATCCCCACACGTGCGCGACATGGGGAACCGGACGATCCGGTCGTAGCGTTGAAAGTTCTCGACGAGGACTCGCGAGTCCTGACGGGGGCACTTGGGACTTTGACGGGGACGCTCGGGGTTTTGGGGAAATCGGCAACGATGGAGAAGCGTGTGATGACGGTCAGTAAGCGGCGCAAGGGCCTGACGGTCGCGTCCGCACTGCTCGGCGGAGTGCTGATGCTCTCGGCCTGTTCCGGCGGCGATGACAGCGCCTCCGGGGGCGACGGCGGCGACAGCTCCCAGTCGAAGGTCGACGAGGCCGCAGCCAAGAAGGCGTCCGAGGCCCAGATCAAGATCACGCCCGAGGACGGCTCCGACAACGCCTCCATCAACAACTCCGCCGCCGTCACCGTGAGCAAGGGCACGCTCACGAGCGTCAAGATGACGACGTCCGACGGCGCGGAGGTCAGCGGCGAGATATCCGCCGACAAGACCAGCTGGAAGCCCAGCACACAGCTGGAGCGCTCCACCACCTACAAGCTGGCGGCGGAGGCGAAGGACTCCGAGGGCCGCGTCGCCCACGAGAACGCCTCGTTCACCACGGTCTCCCCGGCCAACAGCTTCATCGGCAACTTCACTCCGGACGACGGCCAGACCGTGGGCGTCGGCATGCCGGTCTCGATCAACTTCGACAAGGCGATCACCAACAAGGCCGACGTCCAGAAGGGCGTCAAGGTCAGCACGACCAGCGGCCAGGAGGTCGCCTGCCACTGGTTCAACGCCAACCGCATGGACTGCCGCCCCGAGGACTACTGGAAGGAAGGCTCCACCGTCACGCTGAAGCTCGCGCTCGACGGTGTCCAGGGTGCCGAGGGCGTCTACGGCGTCCAGCAGAAGACGGTCACGTTCAAGGTCGGCCGCAACCAGGTCTCGTACGTCGACGCGAAGACCAAGCAGATGAAGATCACGCAGGACGGCAAGGTCGTCCGGACGATCCCGATCTCCGCCGGCTCGCCGGAGAACAAGACCTACGAGGGCGTCATGGTGATGTCCGAGAAGTTCAAGGAGACGCGCATGAACGGCGCGACCGTGGGCTTCACGGACGACGACGGCAAGGGCGAGTACGACATCAAGGACGTGCCGCACGCCATCCGCTTGTCCAGCTCCGGCACCTTCATCCACGGCAACTACTGGGGCGCGAAGTCCATCTTCGGCAACGCGAACACGAGCCACGGCTGCGTCGGTCTCCAGGACGCCAAGGGCGCGGACGACCCGAACACGCCGGGCGCCTGGTTCTTCAACAACTCGATCCTCGGTGACGTGGTCGTCGTCGAGAACACCGGCGACAAGACCATCGCGCCGGACAACGGGCTCAACGGCTGGAACATGAACTGGGCCGACTGGAAGGCCGGTTCGGCGGTCTGACGACTCCGTAGCTCACGAGAGAGCCGCCGCTCTGTCCCGGTTCGGGGCGAGCGGCGGCTTCCGTTTGTTCCCCCGGCGCTGGTGTCAAGGAGAACACGCGTGCGCAATCGTCATGCCCTGTAACGGAGTTCCGGCAGCCGTGTAACAGCCGGCCCACGGATCTCTTACCTCTCTCTCAACTATTGAGTGCCTGATCACCCGTCGGCATACTGCGTATTCCGGGGGGTGTACGCCCATGCGTACGAGACCACCCCCGGCCGGGTGAACGGGGAATTCGCCCGGTACTTCTGCAAGGGGGAAACTTGCGCAGACAAGTGAAAAGGGCGTGCGCGGCCACGGTCGCCACAGCAGCAGCCGTGGCCCTGGCGGCGGGTATGACCAGCCCGGCGTCGGCGAACGGCGAGCAGACGACCGCAGCCGCCAAGCAGGCGTCGGTCACCGCCAAGCACCGCATCACACTGATCACGGGTGACCGGGTCGTCCTGGACGCCAAGGGCCGTGTCGTCGGCCTGGAGCGGGCCAAGGGACGCGAGGACATTCCCGTCCAGATCCGCAAGCTCGACGGCCACACGCTGGTGATCCCGGCCGACGCGGCCCGCCTGGTCGCCACCGGCAAGCTCGACCAGCGGCTCTTCGACGTCACCGAGCTCAACAAGTCCGCGACGCGCAAGGCCCAGA
Source organism: Streptomyces sp. DH10 (assembly GCF_029813805.1). NCBI lineage: Bacteria > Bacillati > Actinomycetota > Actinomycetes > Kitasatosporales > Streptomycetaceae > Streptomyces > Streptomyces sp. DH10. Next base: position 228,702 of record NZ_JARVKU010000015.1, on the reverse strand, counting down.
AGAGGGGCCTGAAGGTCATCGTCGGCTATCAGGGCAGCGCCGCGGCCACCAAGGCCGACGTGCGCGACGCGGGCCGGCTGAGCCACTCCCTGAAGACCGTGAACGCGGACGCGGTGCAGACGCCGAAGGAGGACGCGCCCGAGCTGTGGGACGCGGTCACCAACGGCGACAAGACCGCCTCCGGCATCGCGCACGTCTGGCTCGACGGCGTCCGCAAGGCCAGCCTCGACAAGTCCGTCCCGCAGATCGGCGCCCCCAAGGCATGGGCGGCCGGCTACGACGGCAAGGGCGTGAAGATCGCCGTCCTGGACACCGGTGTGGACGCCACCCACCCCGACCTCAAGGGCCAGGTGATCGGCGCCAAGAACTTCACCACCTCGCCCGACACGAGCGACAAGGTCGGCCACGGCACGCACGTCGCCTCCATCGCGGCCGGTACCGGCGCGAAGTCCGGCGGCAAGTACAAGGGCGTCGCCCCCGGCGCGAAGATCATCAACGGCAAGGTGCTCGACGACGGCGGATTCGGCAGCGACTCCGAGGTCCTCGCCGGCATCGAGTGGGCCGCCGCCGAGGGCGCCGACGTCGTCAACATGAGCCTGGGCGGCGGCGACACGCCCGCGATCGACCCGCTGGAAGCGGCGGTGAACAAGCTGTCCGAGGAGAAGGGCATCCTGTTCGCCATCGCGGCCGGCAACGAGGGCGACTTCGGCGAGCAGACCATCGGCTCCCCGGGCAGCGCCGCCGCGGCCCTGACCGTCGGCGCCGTCGACGACAAGGACGTGCTGGCCGACTTCTCCAGCCGTGGCCCCGGCATGGACGGCGCCCTCAAGCCCGACGTGACCGCGCCCGGCGTGGACATCACCGCGGCCTCCGCCCCCGGCAACCAGATAGCCGCCGAGGTCGGCGAGAAGCCGGCCGGCTATATGACGATCTCCGGTACGTCGATGGCCACCCCGCACGTCGCGGGCGCCGCGGCGCTGCTGAAGCAGCAGCACCCGGAGTGGAAGTACCCCGAGCTGAAGGGCGCCCTCACCGGCTCCACGAAGGGCGGCAAGTACACGCCGTTCCAGCAGGGTTCGGGCCGTATCCAGGTCGACAAGGCCATCAAGCAGTCCGTGATCGCCAACCCGTCCTCGGTGAGCTTCGGCGTCCAGCAGTGGCCGCACACCGACGACAAGCCGGTCACCAAGGAACTGACGTACCGCAACCTCGGTACCAAGCCCGTCACGCTGAAGCTGACGTCGACCGCCACCAACCCGAAGGGCCAGGCCGCCCCGGCCGGCTTCTTCAAGCTCGGCGCCACCTCGGTGACCGTCCCGGCCGGCGGCAAGGCCACCGTCCCGTTCACCGTGAACACCAAGCTGGGCGGCACGGTCGACGGCGCCTACGCGTCGTACGTGACGGCGACGGGCGGCGGTCAGACCGTCCGCACGGCCGCCGCCGTGCAGCGCGAGGTCGAGTCGTACGACGTCACGCTGAAGTTCGTCGGCCGTGACGGCAAGCCCACCAAGAACTACAGCGCCGACCTGGCCGCCGTCTCGGGCCTGGGCGAGGGCAAGTTCTTCATGCCGTACGACGAGGACGGCACCGTCACCACCCGTGTGCCCAAGGGCGGTTACGTCCTCAACACGAACGTCTTCGTGGGCGACGACCCGGAGAAGTTCCAGGGCGCCGACTGGCTGGCCCAGCCCAAGCTGAACGTCACCAAGAAGACGACGGTCACGCTGGACGCCCGCAAGGCCAAGCCGGTGAACATCACCGTGCCGGACAAGGCCGTCAAGTCGGAGTTCGCCTACTCCGACTACACGGTGGAGACGAAGGACTCCAGCTACGGCTTCGGCTGGATGCTCGACTCCTTCGCCGACATCCGCACCGCGCACGTCGGCCCGCAGATCACCGACGGTTCGGTGACCCAGCAGTGGGACGGCCACTGGTCCAAGGGTGCCAAGGAGCAGTACGACGTCACCGGCGGCGGCAAGGTCAAGCAGCTCGCCACCGGCTACACCAAGCACTACAAGGCGAGCGAGCTCGCCACGGTGAAGGCGGGCCTCGGCGCCGCGGCGAAGGGCAAGAAGGGCGCGATCAGCGCCGTGGGCTGGCTGCCGGGGAGCAGCGGCGCCTCCTCGATCGGCATCGAGCAGTCCCTGCCCGGCACGCGGACGCTGCACCTGTCCACCACGGGCGGCGTGCAGTGGGGGCTCGACTTCAACCAGTACGGCGGTGTGGACGAGGAGGGCTTCCCGGTCGACGAGGCCGCCTACTCGCTGGGCACGCAGAAGTACGCCGCCGGCAAGACCTACTCGGAGACCGTCAACACGGCCGTCTTCGGACCGCGCCTCGACGGCGACTTCGGCATCTTCCGTGAGGGCGACCAGCTCTTCGGCTCCCTGCCGCTGTTCGCGGACGGCAAGCGCAACGTGGGTTACTCGACCTTCTCCGCGGTCGACACGACGCTGTACCGCAACGGCAAGAAGGTCGGCAGCAACGACGACCCGCTGTTCGGCGAGAAGCAGTTCAAGGTCCCGGCGGGCGACGCCGAGTACAAGCTGACGACGTCGGTCAAGCGCAGCGTCAAGGTCGCGGCGGCCTCCACCCGCATCGACGCGAGCTGGACGTTCCGCTCCAAGAAGACCACCGACCTCAAGCAGCTGCCCGCCTCCACGGCCCGCTTCAACGCGGCCACGGGCCTGGACAGCAAGGTCCCGGCGGGCAAGACGGTCAGCATCCCGGTCACCGTCGAGGGCGCGGCCAAGGGCAGCAACCTGAAGTCGCTGTCGGTGTACGTGTCGTACGACTACGGCAAGACCTGGAAGAAGCTCACCGTCAAGAAGGGCAAGGTCAGCTTCAAGAACCCGGCGAAGGGGAAGGCCATCTCCTTCCACGCCAAGATCGCCGACAGGAAGGGCAACAAGTCGACGATCTCGATCTACAACGCGTACTACGGCAAGTGAGCCACCGCCCTGCGCCGCAGGGTGAGCTGTAGCGCTTGTCAGTGAGCGGCCCGTCGGAAGCCTCGGCTTCCGGCGGGCCGTTCCCGTTCACTGAGCCGGTGTACCGGTCCCCGCCCGGGTCGCGTCCGCGCCCCAGCTCGCCAGCAGCCGCAGCGCCTCCGCCGACGGCGAGCCCGGTTCCGCGTGGTACGTGATCAGGGACTGCTCGGGCTCGTCGACCAGGCGGAACGTCTCGAAGGACAGGGCCAGGTCGCCGACGAGCGGGTGCCGCATCCGCTTGACGCCGTAGCTCTTCTCCTTGACGTCGTGCGCGGCCCACAGCCGGCGGAACTCCTCGCTCTTCACGGAGAGCTCGCCCACCAGGGCGGACAGCTTCGGGTCGTCCGGATGGCAGCCCGCGTCCAGGCGCAGATAGCCGACGATGTCGGAGGCCTTCTGGTCCCACTCGACGAACAGCTCGCGGTAGTCGGGCCTGAGGAACACCAGCCGCGCCCAGTTCCGCTCCGGCGCCGGCAGCTCCGCCCAGTCGCCGAAGAGGGCAGCGGCCATCCGGTTCCAGGCCAGGATGTCCGAGCGGCGCCCGACGACGTACGCCGGGACGGTGTCGATCGAGCCCAGCAGATGCCGCAGCGCCGGCCGTACCTGCTGGGCCCGCGCCGTCTGCTTCTTCTTGTGCTGCTTCGGCTTGGCCAGGTGCGTCAGGTGGGCGTGCTCGGCTCCGGTCAGCCGCAGGGCGCGCGCGATCGCGTCCAGCACCTCCGCCGAGACGTTGCGCCCGTTGCCCTGCTCCAGCCGTGTGTAGTACGCCACGGACACCCCGGCCAGCTGTGCCAGCTCCTCACGACGCAGCCCCGGAACCCGACGCCGTCCGAAGTCGGGCAGCCCCACGTCCTCCGGCTTCAGCCGGGCGCGCCGGGTGCGCAGGAACTCACTGAGCTCGGCACGCCGGTCCAGGCCCCCGCCGGTCTCAGGTGCGGGCTCCTGTACGGGTTCGGGCTGTTCGTCCATGCCCTCCAGTATTCACGGTCGTACGCACACGAGCCTGACCCCGCCAGTGGTACGCACGCTGTGCGTACGCAAAACCGTGGTCTGGGTAGACCCTCGCGGGTCTGGCACGGTGGTGATCGTGCCCGGTCGGAACATCAGAAGGCAGCCGGGCACGGAACCCTGCTAGGAGAACCCCCGGCATGACCACTGTTGCTGCGTACGCCGTCCCCGCGCCCAAGGCTCCGCTGGAGCGCACCACCATCGAGCGCCGCGAGGTCGGCGAGTACGACGTCCTGATCGACATCAAGTTCGCCGGAATCTGCCACTCCGACATCCACCAGGCCCAGGAGGGCTGGGGTGAGGGCATCTTCCCGATGGTCCCCGGCCACGAGATCGCCGGTGTCGTCTCCGAGGTCGGCCCGGGCGTCACGAAGTTCGCCGTCGGCGACCGCGTGGGCGTCGGCTGCATGGTCGACTCCTGCCGCGAGTGCGAGAACTGCAAGGCCGGACGCGAGCAGTACTGCGTCAAGGGCAACATCCCGACGTACAACGGCATAGGCAAGGACGGCGAGCCCACCTACGGCGGCTACTCGCAGAAGGTCGTCGTCGACGAGAACTTCACCGTCCGCATCCCCGACCGTCTCTCCCTCGACGTCGCCGCGCCGCTGCTGTGCGCCGGCATCACGCTCTACTCCCCGCTCAAGCGCTTCGGCGCCGGTCCCGGCAAGAAGGTCGCGATCGTCGGCCTGGGCGGCCTCGGCCACATGGGTGTGAAGATCGCGCACGCGCTGGGCGCCGAGGTGACCGTGCTGTCGCAGTCCCTGCGCAAGCGGGAGGACGGCCTGAAGCTGGGCGCGGACCACTACTACGCCACCAGCGACCCGAAGACCTTCGAGGAGCTGGCCGGCACCTTCGACCTGATCGTCTCCACGGTCTCGGCGCCGCTGGACTTCAACGCCTACCTCTCGCTGCTGAAGACCGAGGGCACGCTGGCCAACGTCGGCGCCCCCGAGGAGCCCATCGCCCTCAACCTCTTCTCGGTGATCGGCGGCGGCAAGACCCTCGCCGGCTCCATGATCGGCGGCATCGCGGAGACCCAGGAGATGCTGGACTTCTGCGCCGAGCACGGCCTCGGTGCCGAGATCGAGCTGATCCGCGGTGACCAGATCAACGAGGCGTACGACCGGGTGGTCGCCAGCGACGTGCGCTACCGGTTCGTGATCGACACCGCCACCATCTGACACCGACGGCTTTCGCCGAGACCGACGGCTTCACACCCGCCCCGAGGGCCACGGCAGCGCGCCGGGGCCCTCAGGGCGTTCGTCATGCACGAGGAGGTGCCCGCGGGGTACCCGTGGGGGAGTGCACCAGGGGGTTCGCCAGGTACCTCAGGGGAGGCCCGCCATGACCGTGCAGCTGAACCACACCATCGTCGCCGCGCGCGACAAGCGCGTCTCGGCCCGGTTCCTCGCCGACATCCTGGGGCTGGACGTGAGTCCGCCCTACGGCCCGTTCCTCCCTGTCGAGATCTCCAACGGCGTGACGCTCGACTACATGGACAGCCCCGGCGCCATCACGTCGCAGCACTACGCCTTCCTCGTCTCGGAGGACGAGTTCGACCAGATCTTCGCCCGGATCCAGGAGGCCGGTCTGAGGTACTGGGCGGATCCGTTCCACAGCCGTCCCGGCGAGATCAACCACAACGACGGCGGCCGCGGCGCGTATTTCGACGACCCCGACGGCCACCGTCTGGAGATCATCACGCGGCCGTACGGCAGCGGCGGCTGAGCCCTCGCCCCCGGCTCGTCACATCTTCGCGTCGCCCCGCGTCATACCGGCGAAGGCGACATCAGAAGGCGAAGAGCTGGGAGCAGTCATGACATCACCGATCCTGGTCACTGGCGGCACGGGCACTCTGGGCGGCCACGTCCTGCCGCTGCTGCGCGCGTCCGGCCACGACGTGCGGGTCCTCACCCGGCAGGCCCGTCCCGCCACGGACGGCGTCGAGTACGTCACCGGCGACCTGCTGGAGGGCGAGGGCGTCGAGGCCGCCGTCGACGGCGTGGCGACCGTGCTGCACCTGGCGGGCGGCCCCAAGGGTGACGACGAGGCCACCCGCACCCTGGTGCGCGCCGCGTCCCGGGCCGGCGTACGGCACTTTCTCTACATCTCGGTCATCGGCGCGGACCGGGTCCCCCTGGCCTGGATGCGGACGAAGCTGGAGTCGGAGCGGGCCGTCTCCGATTCCGGCATCCCCTGGACGACGCTGCGCGCGGCCCAGTTCCACGATCTGGCGCTGACCATGGTCGAGAAGATGGCGAAGCTGCCGGTCTTCCCGGTGCCCGGTGGCCTCCGGCTCCAGCCGGTGGACTCGCGGGAGGTCGCCGCCCGTCTCGCGGAACTGACCCTCGGCGCTCCGTCCGGCCTCGTCGCGGACATGACGGGACCGGACGTCCACGACCTCGCGTCCCTGGCCCGCCCCTACCTCCGCCTGCGCGGCCGGCGCCGCCCGATGCTGCCGGTGCGGATCCCCGGGAAGGCGGGGCGGGCGTACCGGGCGGGGGCGAACCTGACGCTGGAGGGGGCGGAGGCGGGGAAGCGGACCTGGGAGGAGTTTCTACGGGAGAGGCTCGGCTAGTTCCTGCGGGAGCACTGCGTCACCCGGAGCGGCTCGGCCGGTCCTGGTCGCCGAAGGTCCACACGGCACGGGACCCCGGGCCGACGACGAGGGCCGAGTGGCCGATCCGCTCCTCGTGCCGGTAGGACACCGGCCTGTTCAGCGACATCTCGACCTGCCGCAGACCCACCTGGTCGAGCGGCACGGCGTCGAACCGCAGGGTGGTGCCGCCGCCCTGCGCGAGGGCGCCCCCGCCGGGCAGGGACCGTACGGTGTACCCGCCGGCCTTCAGCAGCGGCACCGTGTTGGCGAGGTCCCGGGCGGTCACCGCGAGCCGGATGCCGGTCACGTCCCGCATCAGGTGGTCGCGGTAGCCGTCGGACAGGTAGCGCTCCCGGCCCACGTCACCGGGGTGCGCGGCGGGCTCGGTGTTGCCGCGCGGGTCGGCGAAGTACTCCGGCCGGTACTCCATGCCCCAGGTGCCGAAGAGGTCGTACTGGTCGGTGGTGAAGACGGCGTCGAACCAGGGCACCGGGACGCCGTCGCCGAAGTCCCGGGTCTGCCGGAACTCGACGGGGTCGCTGATCCCCAGTTCGCGCAGCCGCGTGACGACCTTCGCCAGGTCGCCCTCCCTCTCGGTCGAGACGCCCATGCCGGTGGAGCCGAGGGTGCCGTCCTTGCCGGGGAGGTCACCGGTCCCGAACAGCTCGATGTACGTCTCGCGGCCCATCAGATAGCGGCCGGTCCAGGTCTGCCCGCCGGCACCGGTCGTGGTGCGGACCTGGAAGTTGGCGAAGTCCCTCAGGAAGGCGGAGTGCTCGATGGCGTCCGCGGTCTCCCGGTCGAGCACGCCGTAGGCGTGGTTGTAGAAGAGGAGCTGCCGCCCGCCGTCCTCGGCCTGCGCGGAGCTCACCCCGCCCTGGACCGCCCCCGCGAGGGCCAGGGCGATGACCATGATCATCTGTAATGCTCGTCTGACCGTCATGCGCAGGAGCGTAGAGCGGGAGGAAGCGCTTCCGCTGGGGATCGCGGCCTTTGTCGGGAGCTCCTGGTCGGGGACCCCTGGCTCTTGGTCAGGGGCTCTTGGTGAGTGGCCCCTGGGCGGGGGGCTCCTGGGCGGGGGACTCCTGGCCAGGGGGCTCCTGTCCGCCCATGTCGAGGCGGAACGGGGGGTACCGGTCGGTCATCAGCGCGGCGTACGCGGTCACCCGGGCGCACCAGCGGGCGAGGCCGATCAGGAAGTCGAACAGGTGCCGCGGATAGCGGGCGGTGAACAGCAGGACGACCACCGCGACCAGCGAGAGGAACGGCATCAGTCCGCTGCCCCGCCAGCCGTCGCCGTCCCCGTCGCCCCAGCCCCACCCCCAGCCACCGCCCACGAACATCGCGACGACGATGTACTGCGGGATCGCCAGCAGCCACCACTTCACCAGCACCAGTCCGCGCGAGAGCCGCTCGGGGTGGGCGACGTCGAAGCGGGCCGGATAATCGGGCACGTCGGACAGGGTGAACGGCGGGTACCGGTCGGTGCCGAGCGCGGTGTGGGCGTAGTAGGTGACCCGCCAGTTCCACCGCAGCACGCCGACGTTGAAGTCGAAGAGGGCACGGGGGTACCGGGCGGTGAAGAGGATGGCGAAGAACGCGACGAAGCTGACGAGGACGAACGCGATCCAGAGGAAGCACAGCACGATGTAGTGCGGGATGGCGAGCAGCCACTTCACCAGCCACAGCCAGCGGGACAACCGGGCGTCGAGGGACGCCTCCAGACGTACGGGCGACGCGGTGACAGGAATCATGGGGCGGAACTCCCTTCGCTTGCAGGCTCGCAAGCGAGAAGGAGCCCCGCGACCTGGGCGGGGCCGTTCGCGCGTCCGGGGCAGTCCGGGCGTCCGGGGCCGCCCGGACGTCCGCGACCGTTCGCGCGTCCGGGCCCGTTACGACGCTACGGGGGCGGCGCTGTCCGCTTCGTCGGTGCCGTCCGGTTCCTGAGGCGGGTCGGTGAGCTGTTCGCGCACGTAGTTCCAGACCACCGCGATCAGCGCGGCGACCGGGACGGCCAGCAGACTGCCCACGATGCCGGCCAGGCTGCCGCCCAGCGTCACCGCCAGCAGCACCACGGCCGCGTGCAGGCCGAGCCCCCGGCTCTGGATCATGGGCTGGAACACATTGCCCTCGAGCTGCTGCACCACGACGATGATGGCCAGCACGATCAGCGCGTCCGTCAGACCGTTGGAGACGAGCGCGATGAGGACCGCGACGAAACCCGCGAACAGGGCGCCGATGATCGGCACGAACGCCGACACGAAGGTCAGCACCGCCAGCGGGAGCACCAGCGGTACGCCGAGGATCCACAGGCCCAGGCCGATCAGGACGGCGTCCAGCAGGCCGACGGCCGCCTGGGAGCGCACGAAGGCGCCCAGCGTGTTCCAGCCGCGCTCGAACACGGTCGGGACGTCGGCGGCGAGCCGACCGGGCAGCTGACGGGAGAGCCACGGCAGGAAGCGCGGGCCGTCCTTGAGGAAGAAGAACATCAGGAAGAGGGCGAGAACGGCGGTGACCAGGCCGTTCACCACGGTGCTCACGCCTGTGACGACAGCGCCGACCATGCTGCCGAGACCCTCCTGGGCGCGGGCGACCGCGGTGTCGAAGGCCTTGTTGATCTGGGCGTCACCGATGTTCAGCGGTGGCCCGGCGGCCCACTCGCGCATCTTCTGGATGCCCTCGACCACGCCGTCGGTCAGCTGACCGGACTGGGACGCCACGGGCACGGCGATCAACGCCACGACACCCGCGGAGACCAGCAGGAACAGCACGGTCACGACCGACGCGGCGAGCGCGGGAGGCCACCCGCGGCGACGCAGGACACGGGCCGCGGGCCAGGTCAGCGTGGTCAGCAGCAATCCGACGACGAGCGGCCAGACAACCGACCACATACGACCAAGCAGCCACAGGGCCACTGCCAGCATCACCAGCACCAGCAGCAACTCTGCGGACACTCGGGCCGATATCCGGAGCGCGTCACGGGTCTTCGTGGAACTCAAGGGCGCAGTCACGGAGGCACCCTATTGCCAGCGCGCCCCATGGGTTCCAGTGGTGCCGCTGTTCACTCGTGTCGCGCAGTCAGTGGCCGGCGCTCACCCGTCGGCCTTGGCCACGCCGATCGGGCAGGACACGCCCGTCCCGCCGATGCCGCAGTAACCCGCCGGGTTCTTGTCCAGGTACTGCTGGTGGTAGCCCTCCGCCGGGTAGAACGGGCGGTCCTCCGCCGGGACGATCTCCGTGGTGATGTCGCCGTAGCCGGAGGCGGCGAGGACCTTCTGGTAGGACTCGCGGGAGGACTTGGCGGTGGCCGCCTGCTCGGGGGTGTGGGTGTAGATCGCCGAGCGGTACTGCGTGCCCGCGTCGTTGCCCTGGCGGAAGCCCTGCGTGGGGTCGTGGGACTCCCAGAAGGTCTTCAGAAGGCGCTCGTACGAGATCAGCTTCGGGTCGTAGACCACGCGGACGACTTCCGTGTGACCCGTCAGGCCCGAGCAGACCTCCTCGTACGTGGGGTTCTCCGTGTAGCCGCCCTGGTAACCGACCAGGGTCGTCCACACCCCTGCCGGCAGCTGCCAGAACTTGCGCTCGGCGCCCCAGAAACAGCCCAGGCCGAAGTCGGCGCTCTCCAGACCCTCCGGGTACGGGCCGAGCAGCGGGTTGCCGAGGACGGTGTGGCGGTCGGGGACCGTGAACGCCGGCTCCGAGCGGCCGGGCAGCGCCTGCTCGGGGGTCGGCAGCTGGGACGTACGGCTGTGCAGGAACATGCGGTCTCCAATCGGCGCGACACCCACGCGGGGCGACGCCACGTTCAACGTGCCGGGGCCGGAGGGAATTCCGGCCGGGGCCGCACTTCGGATCGGCGGGGGGCCGCGCCTCGGGCGGTGGCGGCGGAGCGGGTGTCTCGCGCGGAGGGGGCGGGTGTTTCGGGTGGGGCCGCGTCTCAGTGCGGCAGGCTCGCCGGGCTGCCGCCGTTCGCCTCGTAGCCTGCTACGGCCAGGGCCCGGTACACCGCGAACTCCGCGGCCGGGTCGGCGGACAGGGTCCAGGGCAGGGCGCCGACATGGCCGTCGATGTGCACCAGCTGGTTCATGGCCTCCGACCAGCGCTCGCTGCGGACCAGGAAGAAGACCAGCATGTGCCGTACGTGCGCCAGCATCGGGTCGTCGGGGCGGGCCGAGTGCACCGCGTGCAGCGCGCCGTGGACCGCCTTCGAGACGACCTCGGTCTGCCAGAAGCTGCTGACCAGGGTCACCTCGGGGAGGTGCTCGAACACCGCGAAGAGGGGCATCGCCGCCAGGAGGGAGCCCCGGGGCGCGCGGGCCGCCGCGGCCTCCGCGAACTCGTACGCCAGCTCACGCGAGCCGTGCCACTTCTCGCACCAGTAGTGCAGCGCGGCCAGGTGCGCTCCCATGTGGGCCGGGGCCCGGTCCAGGATCCTCAGCCAGACCTGCTCGAACTCCTTCTGGGAGTAGTTCAGCCCGCGGGCCACCGACAGCTCGACGATGTACGGGATCGGGTCCCCGGGGGCCAGCAGCGCCGCCTCGCCGCACGCCGCCTTCGCCTCCTCCATGATGATCCGGAACTCGTCCGTCCCGGGCGTCGCCGTACGCCACGCCTGCTGCACCAGGAACTCGGCGTGCACCGCGGCCCCGCCCGCGTCCTTGGGCGCCTCGGCCCGCCACACCCGCAGCCACTGCCCGCCCGGCGCCTCGCCCACCCCGCCGGGCCGCTGGGAGAGCTCCAGCGAGGCGGCACCCGCGAAGGCCTGCACACGCTGCCAGCGCTGCTCGCCCTCCGCCTCCGTGCCCGCGAGGAGCTGCTGCGCCGCGCGGTAGTCCTGCGTGCGCTGCACCACGTCCAGGACGTCCAGCAGGTCCTGGTCGGGGCCGGGCATACGGATGTCCAGCTCCTCCTCGCGGACGAAGCCGTAGTTCGCCGGGTCCGCGGCGTCCGGGTGGTCGGGCGAGACCAGCCCGATCGCGGCCCCGCGCCTGCGCCGCAGGAAGGGAAGCAGCACGAAGCCCAGCATGACCAGTGCGATCAGGACCCAGAGAATCTCCATGCAACAAGCGAACCAGACCGCGCCGACAATTGGCCAACCTGGTCCCCGACTCTGTGGAAAACCCGGCCGAGCCGCCCCCGTCACCCTGTGGAAAACCCCGCCCCGGGGCCCGCCGCCTCCTCGCCCGGCACTCAGCGCGTCGGCGCACTACCCTCGGTGCCCATGAGCGACAGGCATATCAGTCAGCACTTCGAGACGCTCGCGATCCACGCGGGCAACACCGCCGACCCCCTGACCGGCGCGGTCGTCCCGCCGATCTACCAGGTGTCGACCTACAAGCAGGACGGCGTCGGCGGCCTGCGCGGCGGCTACGAGTACAGCCGCAGCGCCAACCCGACCAGGACGGCGCTGGAGGAGAACCTCGCCGCCCTGGAGGGCGGCCGCCGCGGTCTCGCGTTCGCGTCCGGGCTGGCGGCCGAGGACTGCCTGCTGCGCACGCTGCTCAGCCCCGGCGACCACGTGGTCATCCCCAACGACGCCTACGGCGGCACCTTCCGACTGTTCGCCAAGGTCGTCGCCCGCTGGGGCGTGGAGTGGTCGGTCGCCGACACCAGCGACCCGGCCGCCGTACGGGCCGCCATCACCCCGAAGACCAAGGTCGTCTGGGTGGAGACCCCTTCCAACCCGCTCCTCGGCATCACGGACATCGCCGCCGTCGCTCAGGTCGCCCGGGACGCGGGCGCCCGCCTCGTCGTCGACAACACCTTCGCCACGCCCTACCTCCAGCAGCCGCTCTCGCTCGGCGCGGACGTCGTCGTGCACTCGCTGACCAAGTACATGGGCGGTCACTCGGACGTCGTCGGCGGCGCGCTGATCACCGACGACCCGGACCTGGGCGAGGAACTGGCCTTCCACCAGAACGCGATGGGCGCGGTCGCCGGGCCCTTCGACTCCTGGCTGGTGCTGCGCGGCACCAAGACGCTCGCGGTGCGCATGGACCGGCACAGCGAGAACGCCGCCAAGGTCGCCGACATGCTCACCCGGCACGCGCGCGTGACGAGCGTCCTGTACCCGGGCCTGCCGGAGCACCCCGGTCACGAGGTCGCCGCCAAGCAGATGAAGTCGTTCGGCGGCATGGTCTCCTTCCGCGTGACGGGCGGCGAGGAGGCTGCCGTCGAGGTCTGCAACCGCGCCAAGGTGTTCACGCTGGGCGAGTCCCTGGGCGGCGTCGAATCGCTGATCGAGCACCCCGGCCGGATGACGCACGCCTCCGTGGCGGGCTCGCTCCTTGAGGTGCCCGGCGACCTGGTGCGGCTGTCCGTCGGCATCGAGAACGCCGACGATCTGCTGGAAGACCTTCAGCAGGCGCTCGGCTAGGAACCCGGCGGGGTCACCAGCTGGTGAGGGGTGGAGTCGTGTCCGACGGCGGCTCCACCCACGGGCGGGCCGTCAGCGCCCACACCGCGAACGCCACGGCCGCCGCGAACATCAGCAGCCACACCAGGCGTCGCGCGACCAGCCTGCGCCGCAGCATCCGGGCGCCCCGGCGCACCGCCTCCGCGTGGATCTCGGGCGGCACCGACCGCGACGACGCCTGCTCCAGCAGCCGCCGGGCGGCCGCCTCGCGGTTCTTCCCGCTCATACCCGCCTCCGTTCGCCGGAAGGGCGCTCGCCGTGACCGGGCTCGCCGGGAGGCTTCCGGTCCGCAGCGCTCATGACGGCACCGCCTTCGGAGCCACCGGTGCCGGTGCCGGTCCTCGCGAGCGGTGCAGCAGGGTCGTCGTAGCCCGGTGGCAGATGACCCGTACGCGCTCCGCGGACAGGCCGAGCAGGGCCGCCGTCTGCTCCTCGGCGACGCCTTCGTAGAGCCTGAGCACCAGGATCAGCCGCTCCTGCGGGGTGAGCGGGGCCAGGGGACTCGCCGGGTGCGGCCGGGAGCGGCCGAGACCGCCGTGGTGGTGCCACGCGCCGCGTGCGAAGCGGGTGGCCAGGTACTGCCGCGTGCGGTCGTACGGGTCCTCGCCGCGCAGCCGGTCCCAGCACGCGTACGTGTGCGCCAGCGACAGGGTCAGCAGGCGTCGCGCGCGGGGGTTGTCGTCCGGGGCCTCCGCGGTGAGCAGGGTCGCGGCGTGCAGCAGCCGCCCGGCCGCGCCCGCGACGAACGCCTCGAACTCCCGGTCTCGCCGGGTCGCCTGGGACGCATGCCGTTGTCGCACCGCGCCTCCCGCCCGACGGCGACCCGAAGATGCGGGCCCGGCCGGGTACGGGCGCGACGGCCGCGTACGACGGAGACCCGGTCTCATATCAGGCCAGGGGTGGCCCCGCGGTCAAGAGCCGCGCACAGGCTCGGGACGGCGGATGACCCGGACGGCGCGGGCGGCCCCGCGGTCAGGAGCCCCGCTCGGGCCCGGCCGGCCGCCACCATCACCACACGAGCTCGCGCCCGCCCTTCCCTCCACCACGCGCGCGTGGCGGGCACGCGTCGTTCCGGCGCCCCCGGAGAGCGAACGGCCCGTCGTGTGTTTGTGACGTCGTGCGTCCGCGATGCCGTGAGTCTGTGATGTCGTGCGACTGTGCTGTCGTGCCTGTCTTACGACGGCGACTGCGCCTCCGGCCCCGGCAGCCCCGACACCGCCATCCGGGCGGACAGCGCGCTGTTGAAGCGCGTGAGCAGCGAGCAGAACGCCTCGCGCTCCTCCGGCTCCCAGTCCCCGGTCAGCTCGGCCATCAACTGCCGCCGGGACGAGCGCACTTCCTCCAGCCGCGCCTGCCCGCGCGGGGACAGCTGGAGCACCACCGCACGCCCGTCCTCGGGGTGCGACGTGCGCTTGACCAGACCGGTGTCGACGAGCGGAGCCACCTGCCGGGTGACCGTCGAGGAGTCGATCCCCATGCTCGCGGCGAGCGCCTTGACGCCCATCGGGCCTTCCTTGTCGAGACGGTTGAGCAGCAGGTACGCGGCGCGGTCCATGGAGTTGCGCACCTGCCCGACCCCGCCGAGCCGGGTCTGTTCGGCACGGCGGGCGAACACCGCCACCTCGTGCTGGAGGGTTTCGAGAAGACCGGTGTCACCGACGGTCGTCATGTCCATCGACATTTCAGGTGTTGTGGGCATGGCCGGGGGCTCACTTCGTGGAGGGCTGGCTGATTGGGGGACAGGGTACGCGGCCGGGGCGCGGGCCGTACCGGCGCTGCGCAAAGCGGGTCTCGGAGGTTGGTCACAACGGCCGTTCCCGCCCGTGAACTGCGATGCTGGTGTCATGAGCTACAGCACGGCTGACTCCTTGCGACCCGTCACCCTCGACGACGTGCGCGGCGCCCAGAAGATGCTCTCGGGCGTGGCGCGGGTGACCGCGATGGAGGGCAGCAGGCACCTGTCCCAGCTGGTCGGCGCGCCGGTGCACCTCAAGTGCGAGAACCTCCAGCGGACGGGTTCGTTCAAGCTGCGCGGCGCCTACGTCCGGATCGCGGGTCTGCTGCCCGAGGAGCGCGCCGCCGGTGTCGTCGCCGCGAGCGCCGGCAACCACGCGCAGGGCGTCGCCCTGGCGTCCGCGCTGCTCGGCGTGCGCTCGACGGTGTTCATGCCGCAGGGCGCCCCGCTGCCCAAGGTCAGCGCCACCCGGGACTACGGGGCCGAGGTGCGGCTGCACGGCCAGGTGGTCGACGAGACGCTGGCCGCCGCACAGGAGTACGCGGCCGAGACGGGCGCGGTGTTCATCCACCCCTTCGACCACTCCGACATCATCGCGGGCCAGGGCACGGTCGGCCTGGAGATCCTGGAGCAGTGCCCGGAGGCGCGCACGATCGTCGTCGGCATCGGCGGGGGCGGGCTGGCCGCCGGGATCGCGGTGTCGGTGAAGGCCCTGCGGCCCGACCTGAAGATCATCGGCGTCCAGGCGGAGGGCGCGGCGGCCTATCCGCCCTCGCTGGCGGCGGGCCGGCCCGTCTCGGTCGAGAATCCGGCGACGATGGCAGACGGCATCAAGGTCGGGCGGCCCGGCGACGTGCCGTTCGGGATCGTCGGCGAGCTGGTCGACGAAGTGCGGACGGTCAGCGAGGACGAGCTGTCCGCCGCGCTGCTGCTGTGCCTGGAGCGGGCCAAGCTGGTCGTGGAGCCGGCCGGGGCGAGCCCGGTCGCGGCGCTGCTGAGCCGGCCCGGCTCCTTCGAGGGGCCGGTCGTCGCGGTGCTGTCCGGCGGCAACGTCGACCCGGTGCTGATGCAGCGGGTGCTGCGGCACGGCATGGCCGCGCAGGGCCGCTACCTGGCCGTCCGGCTGCGGCTGACGGACCGTCCCGGCGCTCTTGCCACACTTCTGGGCGTGTTGTCAGTGGTCGACGCTAACGTCCTCGATGTGAGCCACGTACGAACCGACCCACGGCTCGGGCTCACGGAGGCGGAGGTCGAGCTGCACCTGGAGACGAAGGGCCCGGCGCACTGCGCCGAGGTGGGCCAGGCGCTGCGCGAGGCGGGTTACACGGTCATGGGCTGACCGCCTCCGGAGCCTGGTTCAAGATCCCTTCGGCGCATGAACCCAGCGCGGGAAATCTCGTTGTGAGACGCGATACATCGCGTTATGGTGTGTTCGTGCGAAGCGTGACCCACCTGTCCGGTGATCCCCGAAGACGTGGAGACTCATATGCCAGGCGCCATCTATGCCGAAGGTCTCGTCAAGACCTTCGGTGACGTAAGGGCCTTGGACGGCGTCGACCTCGACGTGCCCGAGGGCACGGTCCTGGGCCTGCTCGGGCCGAACGGCGCGGGGAAGACGACCACCGTCCGCTGCCTGACCACCCTGCTGCGCCCCGACAGCGGGCGGGCGGTCGTCGCGGGCATCGACGTGCTCGAACAGCCCGACGCCGTCCGCCGCTCCATCGGCCTGTCCGGCCAGTTCGCGGCCGTCGACGAGTACCTGACCGGCCGCGAGAACCTCCAGATGGTCGGCCAGCTCTACCAGATGAGGGCCAAGGCGGCGAAGGAGCGCGCGGCCGAACTGCTGGAGCAGTTCCACCTCGCGGACGCGGCCGACCGCCCCACCAAGACCTACTCCGGAGGCATGCGCCGCCGGCTCGACCTCGCGGCGGCCCTCGTCGTCTCGCCGCCCGTGATGTTCATGGACGAGCCGACGACCGGCCTCGACCCCCGCAACCGCCAGCAGCTGTGGGAGGTCATCAAGCAACTGGTCTCCGGCGGCACGACGCTGCTGCTGACCACGCAGTACCTGGAAGAGGCCGACCACCTGGCGCACGACATCGCGGTGGTCGACCACGGCCGGGTCATCGCCAAGGGCACCTCCGACCAGCTCAAGGCCCGCACCGGCGGCGAGCGCGTCGAGGTCGTGGTGCACGAGCGCGAACACATCCAGGCCGCCGCCGAGGTGCTCGCCGGCTTCGGCAAGGGCGACACCACGGTCGAGGACCACATGCGCAAGCTCACCGCGCCGGTGACCGGCGGCGCCAAACTCCTCGCCGAGGTCATCCGCGAACTGGACACCCGGGGCATCGAGATCGACGACATCGGCCTGCGCCGGCCGACCCTCGACGACGTCTTCCTGTCGCTGACGGGTCACGTGGCCGAGGCGAAGAACGAGGAGAACGACAAGGAGGCCGCGAAGTGAGCGCCGTCACCGACACCGTGCGGGTCGCGCCGGCCGCGAACCCGGTCAGCCAGTCCATCCGCGACTCGTTGGTCGTCGCGAAACGCAACCTGATCCGCATGTCCCGGATCCCGGAGATGATCATCTACGGGCTGATCCAGCCGATCATGTTCGTGGTGCTGTTCACCTACGTCTTCGGCGGTTCCATGCAGATCGGCAGCAGCACCAGCGCCGTCGACTACAAGAACTTCCTGATGGCGGGCATCTTCGCGCAGACCGTCACATTCGCCACCGCCAGCTCCGGCGCCGGTATCGCCGACGACATGCACAAGGGCCTCATCGACCGCTTCCGCTCCCTGCCCATGGCACGCGGCGCGGTCCTCACCGGGCGCACCCTCGCCGACTCCGTGCAGACGGCCCTCACCCTGGTCGTCCTCGCGGTCGTCGCCCTAATGGTCGGCTGGCGCGTCGGGTCGGACGGCGACACCAACGCCGGCAAGGTGCTCGGGGCCTTCGGCCTGCTGCTCCTGCTCGGCTACGCGTTCACCTGGATCGGCGCCCTGATCGGCATGTCCGTCCGGACCCCGGAGGCGGCCACGTCCAGCGGGCTGATCTGGCTCTTCCCGGTCACGTTCATCTCCAACGCGTTCGTGGACACCAGCCACATGACCCCGTGGCTGCGTCACATCGCCGAGTGGAACCCCTTCAGCGCCACGGTCCAGGCCTGCCGCGTGCTGTTCGGCAATCCGGGCCAGTCGCAGTCGGACGCCTGGCCCATGCAGCACCCCGTCTGGGCCTCGCTGATCTACTCGATCCTGATCCTGGTCGTCTTCAGGACGCTGGCGGTGCGCAAGTACCGCTCCGCGACGGCATGACAGCGCCCCCGGTACCGCGAGGGCACCGGGGGCGGACCAAGACATCGGCCGGGGTGGTTCAGCCCTCGTACGGCTCGGCCTTGAGGATCTTCACCGTGGCCTTCTTGCCGTTCGGGAGCTCGTACTGCGCGTCCTCGCCGACCTTGTGGCCGATCACTCCGGTGCCCAGCGGGGACTGCGGGGAGTACGTCTCGATGTCGGCGCTCGCGTACTCGCGCGAGGCGAGCAGGAACGTCAGCGTGTCGTCCTCGTCACCGTCGAACGCGATCGTGACGACCATGCCGGGCGCCACGGCGCCGTCCGCCGCGGGCGCCTCGCCGACCTTGGCGCTCTCGAGGAGCTGGGTGAGCTGGCGCACACGGAGTTCCTGCTTGCCCTGCTCCTCCTTGGCTGCGTGGTACCCGCCGTTCTCACGCAGGTCGCCCTCCTCGCGCGCCGCGGCGATCTTCGCGGAGATCTCCGCCCGCGCGGGACCAGTAAGGTACTCAAGCTCAGCCTTGAGCTTGTTGTACGCCTCCTGGGTCAGCCAGGTGACGTTCTCGCTGGTCTGGGTCACAGGTGCTCCTCGTAGGTACTGGGAATACAAAGCATCGCCCTACCCAGAAGCATGTTCCTTCACGGATGGGCGAAACCACGAGCCTAACAATTCAGGGCCGGAAGGGGGAGGACATAAGCCACCAGTTTCACGTCGGCGCAGGTCAGGCGCTACGTATTGCGGGTGACCCCGGCGAGGTCTCAGCCGGTGTGGCAGCCCAGCAGCTCGGCCGTCGTCCCCGGGGAGGTCGTACGGAGCGTGACGACCTTGTCGATGCGGGTGGCGTCCCCGTCGAAGCGGAAATCGGCCCGGCCGACCTCGGCACCGTTCTCGGCCTGCGAGCGCACGGTGCAGTAGCCGTCGGTACCGGCGTCCTTGCGGACCTCCAGGTGCACCTGCACGGACTCCTTGCCCGGCTCGAAGCTGATCACCTCGGCGCTGATCTCGCTCTGGGCGACGTAGTGGTAGCCGAACCAGCCGACGAGCCCCAGCAGTGCTGCCGCGAGGACGGCGCCGACGGCCTTGAGCGTGCGGTCGGCGCGCTCGTCCGAGGAACGGCCGTAACGTCCCTCGGGCAGTCGCGTGCTCGCCGTACTCATGATCGTCCTCCAGGCAGGGCCGGGACGAAGGTCCCGTGAGGGGCCCGGGACCCGGTCCCGGAATTATTCGCCCCCCGTTTCGGTCACTATAGAAGCCGCTGATTGCGCCGAGGCACACAGGGCGCCGACTTACTGAGGATTGAGTCTTGACTGACCAGTTGCGACTGATGGCCGTTCATGCCCACCCCGACGACGAGTCGAGCAAGGGCGCGGCGACCATGGCCAAGTACGTGTCCGAGGGGGTGGACGTGCTGGTCGTGACCTGCACGGGCGGGGAACGCGGTTCCATCCTCAATCCGAAGCTCCAGGGGGACAAGTACGTCGAGGAGCACATCCACGAGGTACGCAAGAAGGAGATGGACGAGGCCCGGGAGATCCTGGGCGTCAAGCAGGAGTGGCTCGGCTTCGTCGACTCGGGCCTGCCCGAGGGCGACCCGCTGCCGCCGCTGCCGGAGGGCTGCTTCGCCCTGGAGGACGTCGACCACGCGGCCGGTGAGCTGGTGCGCAAGATCCGTGACTTCCGTCCCCAGGTGATCACCACCTACGACGAGAACGGCGGCTATCCGCACCCCGACCACATCATGACCCACAAGATCTCGATGGTGGCGTTCGAGGGGGCGGCGGACACCGAGAAGTACCCGGAGGCCGAGTACGGCCCCGCGTACCAGCCGCAGAAGCTCTACTACAACCAGGGCTTCAACCGCCCCCGCACCGAGGCGCTGCACCAGGCGATGCTCGACCGGGGCCTGGAGTCGCCCTACGGGGAATGGCTCAAGCGCTGGGACGAGTTCGGCATGAAGGAGCGCACGCTCACCACGCACGTCCCCTGCGGCGACTTCTACGAGATCCGCGACAAGGCGCTGATCGCGCACGCCACGCAGATCGACCCCGACGGCGGCTGGTTCAAGGTCCCGATGGACATCCAGCAGGAGGTCTGGCCGACGGAGGAGTACGAGCTGGCGAAGTCCCTCGTCGATACCTCCCTCCCCGAGGACGACCTCTTCGCGGGCGTCCGCGACAATGCCTGACATGAGCGCAAGCGCAAGCCTGGCAATGACGCACCTCGTCTCCTTCGCCAAGGAGGTCGACGAGGACAAGGTCACCCCCGGCGTCCTCGGCTTCATCGTCTTCGCGGCGATGGCCCTGGCGGTGTGGGCCCTGATGAAGTCGATGAGCCGCCACATGAACAAGGTCGACTTCACCCAGGCCCCGGACCCCGAGGCCGAGCAGGCAGAGCCGGGGACCGCGGACGCGGAGACCTCCGGCCAGGGCAAGCAGAAGCAGGGCTGACGCCCCTTCCGGGGCGGCCGTCTTTCCCCGGGAGACACCCGTCGGTGGCCGTTCGCCGCCGACGGGTGCCGCGCGCGCCGGGCCTCGCGTGCCGGGCCTCGCGGAGCGGGCGGGATTTCGCGGACACCCTCTACGTCTTCTACTCCACGGCCACCCCCATCACCTCCCGCGCGTGCCGGTTCGGCACCATGCCCAGGCGCCAGGCCTGCCAGCCGGCCTCCAGGGTGACGCCGCGTTCCAGCAGCAAGGCGTACGCGTCGAGGTAGTCGTCCAGTTTCTGGTCGCGCAGCGGATGGCTCGCGCGGGACAGCTGGGCCAGTTCCTCCTCGGCCACGGCCGTGCCGACCTCGATGCCGCCGGGGGCCGCGTACGGCAGGAGCGTGCAGCGCAGGAAGCGGGCCCAGTCCTCGCCCCGGCGGTCGCCGTACGACGTGAACAGGGCCGCCGCCTCGTCGCACAGTGCCAGGGCCTGCTGCGTGCGGGCGTTGCCCGCGTCCACGACCGCCAGCTCCAGGCAGGTCCACGCCTCGCCGTGGGCGACGCCGATGCGCTGGAAGTCGGCGCGGGCGTCCACCAGGAGTTGGCGGGCGAAGCCCGAGTTGCGCAGTGAGCCCGTCTGGGCCGCGCGCTGGTCGCGGGTGACGCGCGCCGAGTGGTGGCGGGCGCAGGCCAGGCCGTAGACGTCCCGCATGCGGGAGAACATCGTGCGGGAGCGTTCCAGTTCGCGGACCGCCTGGTCCAGGCTGCCCGTCTCCTCCAGGGCCTGGCCGAGGTAGTACAGCGTCCACGCCTCGCCGCGCGCGTCCTCGTTGTCGCGGTGCCGGGCGGCCGCTCCGCGCAGTTCCTCCACGGCCGGGGAGGCGTCACCGGCGACCAGCCGGGCGCGGGCCAGCTGGGTCAGGGCCCACGCCTCACCGCGGGCGTCGCGGGTGCGGCCGTACAGCTCCAGGGCCGCGCGCAGCTCGGACTCGGCGCGCGGGACGTCGCCCATGCGCAGGCCGAGCTGGCCGAGCTGGAAGTGGGCCCACGCCTGGCCGTGCACGGACTCGCCGGCGCGGTGCAGCACCAGCGACTCGGTGAGCAGGTCCAGCGCCTCGGCCACCCGGGCGCGGTCGCGCTCCACGGCCGCCAGGGCGTGCATCGTCCACGCCCGGTCCGTCGCCAGCTCGGGGGAGGACTGCAGGGCCAGGGCCTCGCGGAGCTTCGCCGACGCCTCCGTCAGATTGCCCTGGTGGTGCAGGGTGATGCCGAGGGAGCACAGGGCCCGGGCGGCACCCGCGTCGTGGTGGGCCTCCCGGTACAGGTCGACGACCGAGGTGAGAGTCGTACGGGCCTTGTCCAGCTCGCCCAGCTGCCGTGCCGCGATGCCGGTGCGCCACTGCACCGAGCGGACCAGCAGGCCCTCGTCCACCGCCTGGGCCAGCTCGCTGATCTCGCCCAGGCGGTAGAGGTCGCCGCGCAGCAGGCAGTAGTCGCACAGGGCGCCCAGGAGGTTCAGGACCGCCGCCTGGTTCACGCCCTCGGCGTGCCGCAGCGCCGCGGTGATGAAGCTCGACTCGTCGTCCAGCCAGCGCAGCGCCTCGTCGAGGGAGGTGAATCCGTACGGGCTGAAGCGGTTCGTGCGGGTCGACATGTTGCCGTCGACCATGCGCAGCACCGAGTCGGCCAGCTCGGCGTAGTTCACGATCAGCCGTTCCTGCGCCGCCGTGCGCTCGGCCGGTTCCTCCTCGTCGAGGAGCCGGGCCTGGGCGAAGGCGCGGACCAGGTCGTGCAGCCGGTAGCGGTCGCCCCGGACGTGGTCGATCAGGCCCGCCCGGGTCAGGGCCTGGAGGTGGCGTTTCGCCTCCGCCTCGTCGGTGGCCAGCAGCGCGGCGGCCGCGGCGGCGCCCAGCGAGGCCCGGCCGGCCAGGGCCAGGCGGCGCAGCAGCCGCCGTACGGGCTCCGGCTGGTCGGTGTAGCGCAGCCACAGGGCGCGTTCGACCGGCTCGACCGGGCCGTAGGCGGCGAGGTCCGTGGCCAGTGCGCGCGGCGAGCGCGGGCCGAGACACGAGCCGGCGATGCGCAGCGCCAGCGGCAGCCCGCCGCACAGCTCCCGGACCCGGTCGGCGGACTCGGCGTCGTACGGAGAGGAACGGTCCTGCGCCGCCGCGCCCAGCAGTTCCTCCGCACCGGCGGCGTCCAGCGGCTCCACGGCCAGCTGGTGCACCCGCGCGGGCAGCTCCGCCGGCTCCAGGGGTTTGCGCGCGGTCACCAGCACGAGACTGTCGGACCGCTCCGGAACCAGGGCGCGGACCTGCTCGGCGTCCGAGGCGTCGTCCAGGACGACCGTGACCGGCAGGCCGGTCAGATGCTGGTGGTACAGCTCGCTCAGCCGCTTGACCTGCTGATCGGGGGAGGAGCGCTCGCGGAACAGCAGTTGCTCGCGGGGCGCGCCGAGCCGGTTGAGCAGGTGCAGCAGGGCGTCGCGGGTGGACAGCGGCGACTCGCCCGGGCCGTCGGAGCGCAGGTCGACGACGCAGGCGCCGCGGAAGTAGTCCTTCAGATCGTGCGTGGCGTGCACCGCGAGGGTCGTACGGCCGCTGCCGGGCGTGCCGTGCAGGACGACCACCGTCGGCTGGGTCTCGGTGCTCGCCCGGGCCGCCTGCACCCACTGCCGGATCTGGGCCAGCTCGTGCCGCCGCCCCGCGAACGGCTCCGCCGGTTCCGGGAGCTGCGCGAAGGACTGCTCCAGCACGTTGCGCCCGCGCGCCGCCGCGCTCTTGTCGGCGCCCCGCAGCCGCGGCCCCGTCTTCTTCGGCCCCGTGGAGGCGGCGAGCACCCGCTGCTGGTCCAGGAACGGCCGGATGCCCCGCACCTCCAGCGCCGTCAGCCACTGGAGCCGCAGCTGTTCGGGCCCGCCCGGCTGGCTCACGGCCCCGGCCCGGTGGTGTGCGGCCGGCAGATGCGAGCCGACGACCTTCACGACGGTCGCCGCGGCGCCCACCACACCCACGGTGACGCCCGCGCCCAGCGCCGTACCGGTACTCGTGCCCAGGGCCATGTCGGCGACGACTGCCGCGACCGCCGCGACCCCGGCGACCAGCAGCGGTGTCCCGGCGCCCTCCCGGGCGTAGCGCTGCCCGAAGGTGAGCTGCCCGGCCGCCGCCTCGTCCAGGGCGCGCGTGTAGGCCTCGTACTCCTCGGCCGCGCTCTGCGCCATGGCGTCGAGCGCCCCGCGCGCCCGCGCGAGCAGCACCTTCCCGTCGGTGCGCCCGCCCGTCCGGCGTACCTCCTCCTCCACGGCCCGTGCCAACAGCCGCTCGGCATCCGCCCGATGACTGTCCCGCATGTCACGTCCCCCTCCGGCGGCGACGGCGTGCTCGCTTGTCACCTCGGTCGTTCCCTCGGTCGTTTCCTTGGTCAAGTGTGCTGCCGACGGCGCATCGGGGCGAGGGGGCGTGACCGGCCCGATTGTGTGAAGACACGGGCGGGTTGAGGCAGCGCGCGTCCGTCGGGCGTGCGCCCCGCGCGGCGCCCGCGCGGCGCCTGACGCGTGCCGGGCCGGGTACTGCGGCAGGATGGGAACCATGCCGAACCGACTGGCGCACGAGACGTCCCCCTACCTCCTTCAGCACGCCGACAACCCCGTCGACTGGTGGCCCTGGTCGGCGGAGGCCTTCGAGGAGGCCCGCAAGCGGAACGTGCCCGTGCTGCTCAGCATCGGATACAGCAGCTGTCACTGGTGTCACGTGATGGCACACGAGTCCTTCGAGGACCAGGAGACCGCCGAGTACCTCAACGCGCACTACGTGAGCGTGAAGGTGGACCGCGAGGAGCGCCCGGACGTCGACGCCGTCTACATGGAGGCCGTGCAGGCCGCGACCGGCCACGGCGGCTGGCCCATGACCGTCTTCCTCACGCCGGACGCCGAGCCGTTCTACTTCGGCACGTACTTCCCGCCCGCCCCGCGCCAGGGCATGCCCTCCTTCCGGCAGGTGCTCCAGGGCGTCCACCGGGCGTGGGAGGAACGCCGGGACGAGGTCACCGAGGTCGCCGGGAAGATCGTCCGGGACCTGGCCGGGCGGGAGATCTCCTACGGGGACGCGCGGATGCCCGGCGAGCAGGAGCTCGCGCAGGCGCTGCTCGCGCTCACCCGCGAGTACGACCCGCAGCGCGGCGGATTCGGCGGGGCGCCGAAGTTCCCGCCGTCCATGGTGCTGGAGTTCCTGCTGCGCCACCACGCCCGCACCGGCGCCGAGGGCGCCCTCCAGATGGCGCAGGACACCTGCGAGCGCATGGCCCGCGGCGGCATCTACGACCAGCTCGGCGGCGGCTTCGCCCGCTACTCGGTCGACCGTGACTGGATCGTGCCGCACTTCGAGAAGATGCTGTACGACAACGCCCTGCTGTGCCGGGTCTACGCCCACCTCTGGCGTGCCACCGGCTCCGAACTCGCCCGCCGGGTCGCCCTGGAGACCGCCGACTTCATGGTGCGCGAACTACGCACCGCCGAGGGCGGGTTCGCCTCCGCGCTGGACGCCGACAGCGACGACGGGACCGGCAAGCACGTCGAGGGCGCGTACTACGTCTGGACGCCGGAGCAACTGCGCGAGGTCCTCGGCGAGCAGGACGCCGAACTCGCCGCCCAGTACTTCGGCGTGACCGAGGAGGGCACCTTCGAGCACGGCCAGTCCGTGCTCCAGCTGCCGCAGCAGGACGGCCTGTTCGACGCCGGGAAGATCGCCTCGATCCGCGAGCGGCTGCTGGCGGCGCGAACCGGGCGTCCCGCCCCCGGCCGGGACGACAAGGTCGTCGCCGCATGGAACGGGCTCGCGATCGCCGCGCTCGCCGAGACCGGCGCCTACTTCGACCGGCCCGACCTCGTCGAAGCCGCCCTCGCCGCCGCCGACCTCCTCGTCCGGCTGCACCTCGACGAGCAGGCCCGCCTCACCCGCACCAGCAAGGACGGCCACGCCGGCGCCAACGCCGGTGTCCTGGAGGACTACGCCGACGTGGCGGAGGGCTTCCTCGCGCTGGCGTCCGTCACCGGGGAGGGCGTCTGGCTGGAGTTCGCCGGGTTCCTCCTCGACCACGTCCTGGCCCGCTTCACCGACGAGGAGTCGGGCGCCCTGTTCGACACGGCCGCCGATGCCGAGCGGCTGATCCGGCGCCCGCAGGACCCGACCGACAACGCCGCCCCGTCCGGCTGGACCGCGGCGGCGAACGCCCTGCTGAGCTACGCCGCGCACACCGGGTCCGGGCCCCACCGCACCGCCGCCGAGCGGTCCCTCGGCGTCGTCAAGGCGCTCGGGCCGCGCGTGCCCCGCTTCATCGGCTGGGGGCTCGCCGCCGCCGAGGCGGCGCTGGACGGGCCGCGCGAGGTCGCGATCGTGGGACCGTCCCTCGATCACGAGGGGACAAGGACCCTGCACCGCACGGCACTTCTGGGTACCGCGCCCGGCGCGGTCGTCGCGGTGGGGGCCCCGGAGAGCGACGAGTTTCCGCTGCTCGCGGACCGTCCGCTGGTCGGCGGTGAACCGGCCGCGTACGTCTGCCGTAACTTCACATGTGACGCGCCGACAACGGAAGTTGAGCGGTTGCGTGCGGTGTTGGGCGACTGAAGTCGGGAATCAACGGAAACATGCTCTTTATCTGAACAGCCCCCAGGCTTCACAGTTCCCCCCTAATCTCTGCACAGCGACGTGACGGATGGGGCTGCACCGGCACACCGTCACTCGTGGGGGTTCTGGGATCTGGGGGGATCTGTTTGCTGACGTCTGTCTTCATCGCTGCCGTTTCACTGGCCCTGTTCTGGATGGCGGCCTTCACTCTGTGGTGGCAGATGCACGCCTGGCGCACGCCGGAAGTGCTCGCCTCCACGCGGTTCAGCAGTCCGGACGGGGACGAGCACGTCTCGTTCTCGCTGTTGCTGCCCGCCCGGCACGAACAGGCGGTGCTGGACCACACGATCCAGCGGCTGCTGGAGTCGAGCCACACCGACTTCGAGATCATCGTGATCGTCGGACACGACGACCCGGAGACCACCGCCGTGGCCGAGCAGGCCGCGGCACGTGATCCACGGGTCCGTGTCGTCGTCGACCGCCACGAGAAGAAGAACAAGCCGAAGGCCATGAACACGGCCCTGCCGCACTGCCGCGGTGACGTGGTCGGCGTGTTCGACGCGGAGGACCAGGTCCACCCCGAGCTCCTCGCGCACGTCGACCACGCCTTCCGCACCACCGGCGCGGACGTCGTCCAGGGCGGCGTGCAGCTGATCAACTTCCACTCCAGCTGGTACAGCCTGCGCAACTGCCTGGAGTACTTCTTCTGGTTCCGCTCGCGGCTCCACCTGCACGCGCAGAAAGGTTTCATCCCGCTCGGCGGCAACACCGTCTTC
The DNA here is from genome assembly GCF_029813805.1 of Streptomyces sp. DH10. Taxonomy (NCBI): domain Bacteria; kingdom Bacillati; phylum Actinomycetota; class Actinomycetes; order Kitasatosporales; family Streptomycetaceae; genus Streptomyces; species Streptomyces sp. DH10. The sequence continues at coordinate 201,837 of NZ_JARVKU010000015.1, read as the reverse complement.
GTCCGTACGGACGTCCTCAGGGACGCCGACGGCTGGGACCCGAACTGCCTCGCCGAGGACTGCGACCTGGGCGTGAGGCTCTCCAGCGTCGGCAAGAAGGTCGTCGTCGCCTACGACTCCGACATGGTGACCCGGGAGGAGACCCCGGGCTCGCTGATGTCCCTGCTGAAGCAGCGCACCCGCTGGAACCAGGGATTCCTCCAGGTGTACCGGAAGAAGGACTGGAAGCAACTGCCCACCCTCGGGCAGCGGCTGCTCGCCCGCTACACCCTGATGACGCCGTTCATGCAGGCCTTCACCGGCCTGATCATCCCGCTGAACGTGGCGATCGCGCTGTTCCTGGACGTGCCCGTCGGCATCGCCTTCATCACCTTCCTGCCGGCCGTCACCGCCCTGGTCACCTTCGTCTTCGAGATCGTCGGCCTTCACGACTTCGGCAAGCAGTACGGGTTGCGCGTGCGGTTCGCGCACTACCTGAAACTGGTCGTGGGCGGCCCCTTCTACCAGGTCCTGCTCGCCGGGGCGGCCGTCCGTGCCGTGTGGCGTGAGCAGCGCGGCCGCAACGACTGGGAGCTGACGACCCACGTCGGCGCGCATCTCGACGAGACGGCCGTGACCCGGCAGGACGTTCCCATGACCCGAGAGGACGTTCCCGCGTGACCTCCACCCTTCCCGCGGTGACCACAGCGAAGGTCCCCGCGCAGCGCCGGCCTGTGCCCGGCACCGGTGCGCAACGGCGGGCGGAGCCGCCGAAGCGGCTGCGCTCCTCCCGGCCCGACCTGCTCCTGTGCGGTGTCCTCCTCGTGGCGATCCTCGTCGTGCAGGGCTGGAACATCGCCGACTACCCGGCCCTCAGCGACGACGAGGGCACCTACCTCGCCCAGGCCTGGTCGGTCCAGCAGGGCAACGGCCTCGCCCACTACACCTACTGGTACGACCACCCGCCGCTCGGCTGGATCCAGATCGCCGTGCTGACCTGGATCCCGGCGCTGATCAGCCCCGAGTCGATGACGGTGGGCACCATGCGGGCCGCGATGCTCGTGATCAGCGGCATCAGCGCGGTCCTCGTCTACGTACTGGGCCGCCGCCTCGCCCTGCCCCGCTGGGCGGCCGCACTCGGCATGGTGTTCTTCGGTCTCTCGCCGCTGTCGGTCGTCCTCCAGCGGGAGATCTTCCTCGACAACCTCGCGGTGATGTGGACGCTGCTGGCCTTCACCCTGGCAGCGTCCCCGAGCCGCCACCTCTGGCACCACTTCGGCGCGGGAATGGCGGCCGCCACGGCCGTCCTCACCAAGGAGACGATGCTCATCGTCCTGCCCGCCCTGTTCCTCACCATGTGGCGGCACAGCCACAAGGACACCCGCAAGTTCGCCCTCACCGGAGCCGTCACGGCCTGCGCCCTGATCGGCTTCTCGTATCCGCTGTTCGCCCTGCTCAAGGGCGAGCTGCTGCCGGGTGCCGGGCACGTCTCCCTCTGGGACGGCGTCAAGTACCAGATGACCAGACCCGGTTCGGGCTTCGTCCTGGACCAGGGCTCCGGCTCCTGGGGCGTGCTCCAGTCGTGGCTGTACTACGACAAGATCCTGCCCCTCGGCGGCCTCGCGGGCGCCCTGCTGCTCCTCGTCACCTGGCGCTGGTCGGTCACCGCCCGCGCCCTGGCCGGACCGGCCCTCGCCGTCGCGATCTTCGCCGCGCTGGCCCTGCGCCCCAACGGCTACCTGCCCGCGATGTACGTCATCCAGGCCCTGCCGTTCCTCGCGCTCGTCCTCGCCGGAGGAACCGCCTCCGTCGCGCACGCCGTGCTGAGCCGCTGGCGCTCCGAGGCGGAGAAACGGCACGTCGCCGTGGGCCGGTACGCGCTCGCCGCGGTCCTCGCCCTCGCCGCCGGCGCCTACGTCGTACCGCACTGGTACGACGGCGCCCGCACCGCCGTCACCACCGACGCCAACGCCCCCTACAAGGCCGCCTCCAAGTGGCTGGCCACCGAGGTCGAGAACCCGGAGCGCACCCGCGTGCTGGTCGACGACGCCCTCTGGCTCGACCTCGTGCACCAGGGCTACCGGCCGGGGCTCGGCGTCATCTGGTTCTACAAGGCCGACCTCGACCCTGCGGTGACGAAGACGATGCCGCGCGGCTGGAAGGACCTCGACTACGTCGTCGCCTCGCCGACCGTGCGGCGTGACGCGGCCGACCTGCCCAACGTCAAGGCCGCCATGGAGCACTCGGCCCCGGTCGCCACCTTCGGCACCGGTCCCGACCGCATCGAGATCCGCCAGATCCAGACCACCGCCGGAGGCGCGCGATGAGCCAGGAGTCCACCGTCCCCGGTGAGGTCGTCGAGACCGCCGAGATCCCCGAACCGGGCGCCGTCACCATCGTCGTACCGACGTTCAACGAGTCGGCGAACGTACGGCAGCTGCTGCGGCAGATCACCGAGGCCGTGCCGGCCCGGCTGCCCTGCGAGGTCGTCTTCGTGGACGACTCCACCGACGACACGCCCGAGGTGATCCAGAAGGCGGCGCAGGACTGCCCCTTCCCGGTGACCGTGCTGCACCGCCAGGAACCGGTGGGAGGGCTCGGCGGCGCGGTCGTCGAGGGGCTGAAGGCGGCCACGTCCGACTGGATCGTCGTCATGGACGGCGACTGCCAGCACCCGCCGTCCCTCGTGCCCGACCTGGTCGCCACCGGCGAGCGGGCCAACGCCGGGCTCGTCGTCGCCTCCCGGTACATCAAGGGCGGCAGCCGGGCCGGGCTCGCGGGCAGCTACCGCGTGGCCGTCTCGCGCGGGGCGACCTGGCTGACCAAGGCGCTGTTCCCGCGCCGGCTGCACGGCATCAGCGACCCGATGAGCGGCTTCTTCGCGATCCGCCGCAGCGCGGTCACGGCCGAGGTCCTCCAGCCGCTCGGCTACAAGATCCTCCTCGAACTCGCCGTGCGCAGCCGCCCCCGCACGGTCACCGAGGTGCCCTTCGTCTTCCGGGACCGGTTCGCCGGGGAGTCCAAGTCCACCGCCCAGGAGGGTCTGCGCTTCCTGCGCCACCTGGCCGGGCTGCGCGCCGCCTCGCCGGTCGCGCGCATGGTCGGCTTCGGCCTGATAGGGCTCACCGGCTTCGTGCCGAACCTGCTGGGCCTGTGGGCGCTGACCGCCGCCGGCATGCACTACGTACCGGCGGAGATCCTCGCCAACCAGCTCGGCGTCGCCTGGAACTTCGTGCTCATCGAGCACCTGCTGTTCCGCGAGCGGCGCCGGCACCGACGGTGGTGGGACCGGGCCGGGCGGTTCGCGCTGCTCGCCAACGCCGATCTGGTGCTGCGGATCCCGCTGATCGCGCTGTTCGTGCACCAGTTCCACCTGGGTGTGCTGTCCGCCACCGCGCTCGCGCTGGTGACGACGTTCGTCCTGCGCTTCGCGGCGACCGAAGCGCTGGTCTATCTGCCGCGCCGGGGCCCGGAGAAGCCCGTGAGCGAGAGCCGCACCGCGAGGAGAGCCGCGTGAACAAGTACCTGGACAAGTACCGGAGAAGAACCGCACTCGCCGGGGTGGGCGCCCTCACGGCCGGCCTCCTGCTGAGCGCGCCCCAGCCCGCCTCCGCCGCCAACCTCATCAGGAACCCGGGCTTCGAGACCGCCGGCACCGGCGACATGCCGTACTGCTGGGAGAAGTCCGGCTGGGGCGACAACGACTTCACCTTCACCACCACGAACGACGCGCACACGGGCGGCAAGGCCATGAAGGTCGAGCTGACCCGCCGCGCCGGCGGCGACCGCAAGGCGCTGATCACCGAGTCCGCCGAGTGCGCGCCGGTGGTGACGCCGGGCAAGCAGTACGACCTCGGCCTCTGGTACAAGACGACCACGCCCGATGCGTCGATCACGCTGTTCCGGCACGACGCGACGGCCGGCTGGCAGTACTGGACCGACCTCAAGACGCTGGACCTGGCGGGCGACTGGACCGAGGCCACGGTCCGCACCCCCGAGGTCCCGGCCGGCACCGACCGCATCTCCTGGGGCGTCTCCGTCTACGGCACCGGCTCCGCCACCACCGACGACTACCGGATGGACCAGGTCCCCGACCCGGTCCTGCCGCCGAAGTGCACCGGCACGGCCGAGCAGTGCGCGAACGGCAAGTGGGACGTGCTGCCCACGAAGAACCCGGTCCGTTCCATGCACTCCGTCGTCCTCAACAACGGCAAGGTGCTGCTCATCGCGGGCTCCGGCAACGACGAGTCGATGTTCAAGGCGGGCACGTTCACCTCCGCGGTCTACGACCCGGCGAACGGCTCCTACAAGGTAGTCCCCACGCCGAAGGACATGTTCTGCGCCGGCCACGTGCAGCTCCAGGACGGGCGCGTGCTGGTGATGAGCGGCAACAAGGGCTACCCGTCGGCGGACGGCCGCGTCGGCTACCAGGGCTACAAGGACTCGTACATCTTCGACCCGGAGACCGAGACCTACATGAAGACCAACGACATGAACGACGGCCACTGGTACCCGTCGGCCACGATCCTCGGCAACGGCGACGTCATCTCCTTCGGCGGCCTGAAGGAGGACTCCACCGGCTCGGTCACCGCCGAGCTGTTCTCCGAGGCCGAGCAGCGGTGGCAGCCGCTGTGGAAGGTCAACCAGACCTGGTCGTACTGGGGCCTGTACCCGTCGATGATCCTCATGCAGGACGGCCGCCTCTTCTACTCGGGCAGCCACGTCTTCGGCAACAACATCCCCGGCACCGGCTCGGCGATCTACGACTACGGCGCCAACACCACCACCCAGGTCCCGGGCCTCCAGAGGAAGGACGAGCGCGACCAGTCGGCCAGCGTGCTGCTGCCCCCGGCGCAGGACCAGAAGGTCCTCACCCTCGGCGGCGGCAACATCGACTCCAACCCCGAGGCGAACCGCCTGACCGACATCATCGACCTCAAGCAGCCGAACCCGTCCTACGTGGCCGGGCCGCCGATCCCGCAGGGCACGGTCGACCTGGGCAACGGGCCCGTCCCGCAGACCGGGAACCAGGGCAAGATGTACGTCTCCGCGGTGCTCCTGCCGGACGGCAAGGTGCTGGAGACGGGCGGCGCGCTGCACAACCGCGCCAACCCGGTCTACGAGACGTCGGTCTTCGACCCCGAGTCGGAGACCTTCGACCCGGTGGCCGTCGACCCCGAGGCGCGCGGCTACCACGCCTCGGCGTTCCTGCTCCCCGACGGCCGCGTGATGACCACCGGCGACAACCCGGGCAACGGCTCCTGGAACCACGACGTGTCGGTCTACAGCCCGCCCTACCTGTTCAAGGGACCGCGACCGGCGATCACCTCGGTGATCGACACCGAGTGGAACTACGGCGACACCCAGCGGATCACCGTCGACCGGCCCATCGCCAAGGCCGAGCTGATCCGCCCGGCCGCCGTCACGCACTCCTCCGACCCGAACCAGCGGTTCGTGGACCTGCCGCTGTCCGTCGACGGGAACAACGTCGACCTGAACGTGACGAGCAACCCCAACCTGGCCCCGCCCGGCTGGTACATGCTCTTCGCGGTGGACGCGAACGGGGTGCCGTCGGTGGCGAAGTGGGTGCACCTGAAGGGCCCGCAGGCCCTCAAGGCGACCGACGCCTCGGCGCACGTCCACGACTTCGCGGACTCGCCCGAGGGCAAGGTCGCGGGGCCCGGCAAGAAGCGCACGTCCCAGAAGGTCAGCCCGACGATCTCCGGCTGCGACCGCCACTACGGCTCGATCAACGTCTGCGTGCCGACCGACTTCCCGGCGCAGGTGCAGAAGACGACGGCAGCCCGCTGCGCGTGGCTCAAGGCGAACGACTACGGCCGCCTGAAGGTCAACGGCAAGGACGACCCGCTGCGCCTGGACCGCAACGGGGACGGGATCGCCTGCGGTAAGGGAGACATGAGGAAGAGCTAGCTTCCGAACTCGGCGAGGGCGCGCTCCACGATGGCCTCGAGCTGCTCGTGGTGCGCGCCCTTCCAGTAGGCCCGGCCGCACTCCGTGCACTGCGCGAACACGTCGTACGTCGCGTGCGTGCCGTGCTTGAGCTGGTCGGCGACTTCGTCCTTGGTCGCCTTGCGGAGCAGCCCGTTGCAGGCCGTGCACCGCGTCCAGGGCCGCAGTTCGGGCTGGAACCGGTCCAGGACGTCCCGGAGCTGCTCCTGCGGCCGGGTGCTGTAGACGAACGCCCCCGCCCACAGCTCGCGGCGCCGCAGCAACCCCCGGTCGCGGCTGAGCATGACGCGCTGCTCGGCCGCCGAACGCGCCGCGAGCGCGGGGTCGCCGATGTCGGTCGACTCGTAGGCCGTGTCGACACCGAGGAGCCGCAGGCGGCGGGCCAGCGTGCCGAGGTGCACGTCGAGGAGGAAGCACAGGGGAGCGCCGGGCACCCGCTGGGGGCGGGCGACGGTCCGCACGGTCACCGACTCGCCGGCCGCCGGGACGTGCGAGACGGGCACCTCGCGGCCGTCCACGACCAGGGCGCCCACCTCGGTCAGCGGCACCCCCAGCGACTCGACGACATGGCCCAGACTGGAGACGCCGTCCGTGGTGGCGAGCAGGGTGCCCGCGCGCCGGGCCTGGGGGACGAACACGTGCAGCTCGGGGGCGAACTCGACGTGGATCTCGGGACCGTTCACCCGGTCAGGATGTCACGGCGACGGGCGCCGGCCTCGGTGTTTTCCGGTCGCCAGGCCGTGTTCCAGGACGTCCAGGGCCCGGTCGACGAGTTCCCGGACGTCGTCCCGGTGGCCGGTCTCGGCCCAGTAGTGGGAGACCTCCATCAGCCCGCCCATCACGGACATGGCGAAGACCCGTAGCTCCAGGCTGTCGGGGGCCAGCCCCGAGCGCTCGGCGAGGGCCTCCCGGAGCAGTCGGCCGGTCGCCGCCATGCTCTCCATCATGCGGGCGCGGACGGCGGGGACCTCGACCCCTAGCCGGCTGCGCAGCCGGGTCACCTCGGGTTCCTCGGCGAGGCTCGGATCGAGGGCCGCGCGCATCACGTGCCGCAGGACCTCGGCCCACGACTCGTCGTCCGGCCGGGCCCGCAGCTCCGCCAGTATCACCGGGTCCCACTCGTCGGTGATGACGATGTCCTCCTTGGTCGGGAAGTAGCGGAAGACGGTCGACGGCGACACCTCGGCCCGGTCGGCGATCTGCTCGATCGTCGTGGCGTCGTAACCCTGCTCCTCGATCAGCGCGTAGGTCGCGGCGCGGATAGCCTTGCGGGTCTTGATCTTCTTCCGCTCCCGGAGTCCCAATGGGGGCTGGTCGGCGGGGGTGACACTGGCCATGAATCGACAGTAACTCTCAATCACCATCCACTGTCAATTTCACCCCGAGTGCAACGAAACCCGAGGGCAACGCAAACGGCCACGGCTCGAAAGCCGTGGCCGGGAGGGTGGAGCGGGCTTCTAGCCGTGCTGGTACGCCACCAGCGAGATCCCCACGTAGTGCGCGATGAAGGCCGCCAGTGTGAGGGAGTGGAACACCTCGTGGAAGCCGAACCAGCGTGGTGACGGGTTGGGCCGCTGGATCCCGTAGATCACGCCGCCCGCGCTGTAGAGCAGGCCGCCGACGACGACCAGGACGAGGACGGCGACGCCCCCGGTCCGCATGAAGTCCGGCAGGAAGAAGACGGCCGCCCAGCCCATGGCGATGTAGCAGGGCGTGTAGAGCCAGCGCGGGGCGCCGACCCAGAAGACGCGGAAGAGGATGCCGGCCGCCGCCGCGGCCCAGATGCTCCACAGCAGCCACTGACCCTTGGAGCCCGGCAGGAGCAGCATGGTCAGCGGTGTGTAGGTGCCCGCGATGATCAGGAAGATGTTGGCGTGATCCAGACGGCGCAGCACGCCGTCCATGCGCGGACTCCAGTCGCCCCGGTGGTACAGCGCGCTCACACCGAACAGCAGGCACGCCGTCAGAGCGAAGATTCCGCAGGCGATGCGTCCTCTGGTGGAGTCCGCGAGGGCGGTCAGAACCAGGCCCGCGACGAGGACGGCCGGGAACATGCCGAGGTGAATCCAACCGCGCAGCTTGGGTTTCACCGGGTGCGGCAGGGAGAGCGCCGTGGGACCACGGCCGTCGGCCGGCGTGTCCGAAGGCGCGTCGGGGGCGAACGCAGTCATGGCCAAATGTTAGCTACGGAACCGTAAGTGACCTATCGGTCCCGTCGATCGGCCGATGAAGAGTGGCCATCCTCTCACCGGGGTCGAACGATGGTTACGCAAACGGATGGTCAGGTGAACCCAACGTGCATGTAAAGGGGCGCGAGAAACCGTGGCGATCCTCACGTTGCTCACCTGTGCGCTCCTCTGGACAGATGGGCGCAGGCGTCGGATGATCAAATGAGTGCAGTCGGCACCGGATGAGCGCCCAAGTTTCACCGTGAAGCATCCGGGTCGCAGCCCCCACGGGGCCTCCTCCACATCAAAAAAATCCCTCATTTAGGAGCAATCGTGGCGCGCGACATCGCGGCTCCCACCGTCCCCACCACCCATCAGGGCCTGATCTCGTGGGTGAACGAGATCGCCGAGCTGACGCAGCCGGACAACGTGGTCTGGTGTGACGGATCCGAGGCCGAGTACGAGCGACTGTGCGAGGAGCTCGTCCAGAAGGGCACCTTCCGGAAACTCGACCCGATCAAGCGCCCCCACTCCTACTACGCGGCCTCCGACCCCATCGACGTCGCCCGCGTGGAGGACCGGACGTTCATCTGCTCCGAGAAGGAGGAGGACGCGGGCCCGACCAACCACTGGAAGGCCCCCGCCGAGATGCGGGAGATCTTCCAGGGCTCCGGAGGCCAGGGCGGCCTGTTCCGCGGCTCGATGCGCGGCCGGACCATGTACGTCGTGCCCTTCTGCATGGGCCCGCTCGGCTCGCCGCTGTCCGCGCTCGGTGTGGAGATCACCGACTCGGCCTACGTCGCGGTCTCCATGCGCACGATGACGCGCATGGGCCAGGCGGTGCTCGACGAGCTCGGCTCCGACGGCTTCTTCGTCAAGGCCGTGCACACCCTGGGCGCCCCGCTGGAGCCCGGCCAGGAGGACGTCCCCTGGCCCTGCAACACGACCAAGTACATCTCGCACTTCCCCGAGGACCGCGAGATCTGGTCCTACGGCTCGGGCTACGGCGGCAACGCCCTGCTCGGCAAGAAGTGCTACGCCCTGCGCATCGCCTCCGTGATGGCGCGTGACGAGGGCTGGCTGGCCGAGCACATGCTCGTCCTCAAGCTCACCCCGCCGCGCGGCGAGTCCAAGTACGTGGCGGCGGCCTTCCCGAGCGCCTGCGGCAAGACCAACCTCGCCATGCTGGAGCCGACCATCCCCGGCTGGACGGTCGAGACCATCGGCGACGACATCGCCTGGATGCGCTTCGGCGAGGACGGCCGGCTGTACGCCATCAACCCCGAGGCGGGCTTCTTCGGCGTCGCGCCCGGCACCGGCGAGCACACCAACGCCAACGCGATGAAGACGCTCTGGGGCAACGCGGTCTTCACCAACGTGGCGCTGACGGACGACGGCGACGTCTGGTGGGAGGGCATGACCGAGGAGCCGCCCGCCCACCTCACCGACTGGAAGGGCAACGACTGGACCCCGGAGTCGGAGACCCCGTCGGCCCACCCGAACGCCCGCTTCACCGTCCCCGCCGCCCAGTGCCCGATCATCGCGCCGGAGTGGGAGGACCCGAAGGGCGTGCCGATCTCGGCGATCCTCTTCGGCGGCCGCCGCGCCACCGCCGTACCGCTGGTGACGGAGTCCTTCGACTGGAACCACGGCGTCTTCCTCGGTGCCAACGTGGCCTCAGAGAAGACCGCCGCCGCCGAGGGCAAGGTCGGCGAGCTGCGCCGCGACCCGTTCGCGATGCTGCCGTTCTGCGGCTACAACATGGGCGACTACATGGGCCACTGGGTCGACGTCGCCAAGGGCAAGGACCAGTCGAAGCTGCCGAAGATCTACTACGTCAACTGGTTCCGCAAGGACGACGAGGGCAAGTTCGTCTGGCCCGGCTTCGGTGAGAACAGCCGCGTCCTGAAGTGGATCGTGGAGCGTCTGGAGGGCAAGGCGGAGGGCGTCGAGACCCCGATCGGCATCCTGCCGACCAAGGAGGCCCTGGACACCGACGGCCTGGAACTGGCCGACTCCGACCTGGACTTCCTGCTCACCGTCGACAAGGAGGTCTGGCGCGAGGAGGCCGCCCTGGTCCCCGAGCACCTCAACACCTTCGGCGAGCACACGCCCAAGGAGCTGTGGGACGAGTACCGCGCGCTGGTGCAGCGCCTGGGCTGAGACAGCCCTCCACCGACGCCGCGGCCGGCTCCGATCGTGCCCTGACCAGCAACATCGTCACGGCCGGCCGCGGTGACAGCACCAGGGGAGGCAGGGGCCCGCACAACGGCGTGCGGGCCCCTGCCTCCGCCGTTTCCGTCGCGCCCCCTTGCTCACAGGATCTTCACGCCTGTTTCATGCTCTCTCCAGGTGTCTCACCGGTCCCGGTGAGGCCGCAGACAAGCCTGTGGGGGGCACAGTTGAAGACTGCACACCGTTCCAGACGGCTCGTGGCCACGCTGTCCGCCGCGTTACTCGCGGGGACCGGGCTCACCGTCGCCGCCGCGCCCGCGGCACACGCGGCGGCCTCCGACGCCGTCGCCAAGCTGCCGATCTCGTCGTACTCGGCACTGGCCGTCGACAACGTCCACCAGCGTGTCTTCGTGGCGGACAGCAACGTCGGCTACTACCTCAACTCCGGCACCATCGCCGTCTACAACTTCGAGGGCGAGCGCCTCACGACCCTCACCACCAACCAGGCCCACGTCTCGGGCCTCGCGGTCAGCGCCGACGGCAGCAAGCTCTACGCCGGTCTGCGCGACCGCGTCGAGACCTACGACACCACCACCTTCCAGCGCACCGCCGCCGTCGCCGTCGGCACCGACTACTGCGGCCGCGAGGTCGCCCAGTCCAGCGGCCAGCTCTACTTCACGACGCCCAACGCGTCCTCGGTCTCCCAGTGCGCCACCTCGGAGACCCACCTCGCGGGGATCGTGAACGGCGCGTACACGTACACCGGCTGGAACGACTACGGCGATCTGCTGCTGGAGTCCGGCGCCGGGGACCGCATGCTCATGGGTCAGCCGCTCAACGCGAAGGCGGCCGACCCCTTCCTCGCCGTGTACGACACCGGCAACGGCGCCCTGGTCCGTAACGCCGCGCGCCGCTTCGCCGACGACGCGGGCGACGGCGCCCTGAACCTCAAGGACCTGGCGCTGTCCGCCGACGGCGGCAAGGTCGCCGTCGCCGACGCCACCGCGGGCACCCGGCTGCTGAACACCGGCGACCTGTCGGACGCGGCGACCGGCTACCAGGCCCTGCCCGACGGTGCCACCGCCAGCGCGGTCGCCTTCAGCGGTGACGGCACGTACATCGCACGCGGATCCGCCGCCACCGGTTCCGTCCCCGACCTGCTGGTGCAGCCGGCCGACCCGGGCGACTCGACCACCCCGCTGGAGTTCGTCTTCGAGGGCAGCCTCGACGGCGACCGTGTCGTGCCGCGCGGCATGGAGTGGTCGGCGGACGGCTCCCGGCTGTTCGCGGTCACCACCAACGCGGCCGGCGGCCAGTACTGGCTGCACATCATCAAGCCGCCCGCCGTCCAGTACGACGCCCGCTTCACCGGCGGCCTCACCCACAGCCCCGGCCAGGCCGTGGCGGGCGAGCCGCTGGCCGTGCGCGGCAGGCTGGAGCACGACGGACCCGCGCCCGCCGAGCCGCTGAAGGTCAGGGCGACGCGCACCGACGCGGGCGGCACCCACGACCTGGGGACCGCCACCGTCAAGGCGGACGGCACCTTCACCGTCCTCGACGAGCCCGACCTGGTCGGCGAGGCCACGTACACGGTGTCGTATCTCGGGGATCTGACCCACCGGCCGGCCACCGACGTCACCCACACCGTGACGGTCGGCAAGGCGCCCACCTCGATCGCGCTCACCGCGCCCGAGGAGGCGAGCATGTCCGGCGGCATCGAGATCACCGGCACGTTCACCGCCCAGGGCAAGGCGCTGCCCGAGCGGGCCGTGCTCAAGGTCGTGCGCGAGGACCGGCTCGGTACGGGCGCCCTGTCGTCGGTGACCGTCGCCGCCGACGGCACGTTCACGATCAACGACGTGCCGCGCACCCGCCGCGAGGTGACCTACACGGTCAGCTGGCCGGGCGACGGTCTGCACGAGGGCTCAACGGCCTCGGCGGAGGTCTACGTGAGGCGCTGAGGGGCACGTCCTCAGGGGCGCGGGGCTGTATCGATGTGCGGCTCCGCCGCGTGGGCGCGACCAGCCGCACTCAACCCCGCACCAACCCACCCGAGAACCACAACGGCGACAACCGGCTCAAGCCGATGCGGTGCTGTTGTGGCGCCCGGTCCGCGCGTCGCTGCGGGTGCGCGCGGACCGGGGCCGTCGGGGGAGCCCCCGTGGGGCTCAGCGGGACGCGAGTTCGCGCGGCTCGAGAGCCGCGGCGTGCGCGTCCATCCGCTCGGCGGCCAGGATCGCGGCCGCCGTGTCGGCGCGGGAGGCGGCCACCACCAGCGCGCGACCGGCCAGGGCGTGTGCCCGCCGGTGCAGGGCCGTCCCGCCGCGCTCACGGCGGGAGCCGCTCATCGACGCGCGGACCGGTGCGCGCCCTCCGCGCAGTCGGCCCACCTGCTCCGCGAGCCGCTCCGCCGCGGTGTCCAGATCGGCCGAGGCCTTCGTCGCGCGCAGCTCGTCCGTGACGGCGAGCAGGGCGGCGAGATGGCCCGCGAGCTGGATGTCCAGCTCTTCCTCGCGGGAACGGTGGGGAAAGTCGGGGTTGGGGCCGTCCACCGTGCTGTGGACCGACTTGGTGCGGATCGGTTCGTACATGGGAGGGCCTCCTGAGTGCTTTCAGGAAGCCATCCTAGCTTAGATTTCGTCTAAAGTTGAGTTGTTCACAAAGCCGGACTGACCGCACACATAACGTGAGCGAGGCGCCCCGTCAGGCCTGGCTGTAGCCGTCCAGGAAGTGCCCGATCCGGCCCACCGCGTCCCGCAGGTCCCCGACCGTCGGCAGGGTCACCACCCGGAAGTGGTCCGGCTCCGGCCAGTTGAAGCCGGTGCCCTGGACGACCATGATCTTCTCGCGCCGGAGCAGGTCCAGGACCATCCGCCGGTCGTCCTTGATCTTGAAGACCTTGGGGTCGAGGCGCGGGAAGAGGTACAGCGCCCCCTTCGGTTTCACACAGGTCACGCCCGGGATCTGGGTCAGCAGCTCGTAGGCGACGTCCCGCTGCTCGCGCAGCCGGCCGCCCGGCAGCACCAGGTCGTTGATCGTCTGGCGTCCGCTGAGCGCCGCGACGACGCCGTGCTGACCCGGCATGTTCGCGCACAGTCGCATGTTCGCCAGGATCGTCAGGCCCTCGATGTAGGAGTCGGCGTGCGCGCGGGGCCCGGAGATCGACATCCAGCCGACCCGGTAGCCGGCCACCCGGTAGGCCTTCGACATGCCGTTGAAGGTGAGGGTCAGCAGGTCGGGGGCGACGGCGGCGGTCGGGGTGTGCGTGGCGCCGTCGTAGAGGATCTTGTCGTAGATCTCGTCCGAGCAGACCAGCAGGTTGTGGCGGCGGGCGATGTCGGTGAGCCCCTTGACCATCGCCTCGTCGTAGACGGCTCCGGTCGGGTTGTTGGGGTTGATGATCACGATCGCCTTGGTGCGGTCGGTGACCTTGCGCTCGACGTCGGCCAGGTCCGGCATCCAGTCGGCCTGCTCGTCGCACCGGTAGTGCACGGCGGTGCCGCCGGACAGGGACACGGCGGCGGTCCACAGCGGATAGTCCGGGGCCGGCACGAGGACCTCGTCCCCGTCGTCCAGCAGCGCCTGCATCGCCATCACGATCAGCTCGGAGACGCCGTTGCCGATGAAGACGTGCTCGACGTCCGTCTCGATGCCGAGGGTCTGGTTGTGCATCACGACCGCGCGGCGGGCGGCCAGCAGGCCCTTGGCGTCTCCGTATCCGTGCGCCGAGGACACGTTCCGGAGGACATCCTCCAGGATCTCGGGCGGACACTCGAAGCCGAAGGCGGCCGGGTTGCCGGTGTTCAGCTTGAGGATGCGGTGACCGGCGGCTTCCAGCCGCATCGCCTCCTCGAGCACCGGGCCCCGGATCTCGTAACAGACGTTGGCGAGCTTGGTCGACTGGATCACCTGCATGTCTGGGAGCTTACGGCCCGGTATTGCGCCATGGGCCGTGTTTTCCGCCACGTGAGACGCGTCGGTTTGTGCGGATAACGCCGTTCGCTGTCCCACCAGCACCATCGATGCCTAGAATTCGCGGCCATGTTCAGGCCATCCGAATACGCCGACGGAGCGACGGGCGGCGAGCCCCAGGGCCCGCCGAACGTGTACCTGCCGCAGACCGACCCGCCCCCGGCGTACGACGCGTACGCCGATCCGGCGGCGGCGCACGGGTGGCAGGACGTGTACGACCCGACGGATGCCCGGAACATCCAGGACACCCAGGACACCCGGAACACCCAGGACACCCGGGACCCCCGGAACACCCAGGACACCCGGAACGCCCGGGACGCCGCGCGCGGCATGGACGACACACGCGAGCTGCCGCCGGTGCCGGTGCCTGTGCCTGTGCCTGTGTCGATGCCGGCGCATGGCCGGTCCGGTGCGGGCCGCCACTCCCGGCGGGGACGGCGGTCCTGGCGTGCACGCCGCGTGGCGGTCGCCGCCGGAGCCGTGGGTGCCGTGTCGGCCGCCGCGCTGATCGCCGGTCTCGGCTTCTCGGACGCGCCCTCCGGCGGGTCGCGCGAGGGCGGAGGCGGCCGTACGGGACCGGCGGCGGGGGAGTCGCCGACGGCGCCGTCCACCGGCACCGGTCGGACTCCGACCCCCGGGACCCCCCTCGTCGCCCCGCCGGCGGACAGCGGCGAGGCGTCCGGCGCCGCGTCCGCGAACCCGTCCACCGCGGAGAGCCCCACCCCGTCCGAGTCCGGGCCCGACACCCCGGGCCCCTCGGCCGACAGCCCCACGGCCGTCACCCCGACGACCTCCGCTCCCACCGCCACCGCCGCGCCCCCGGGCCGGACCGAGGGAAAGCCCGGGCATGGTCCCGGCGGCACCAAGGGCCCCAAGTAGTCGGTTCTCGGGCGGCGTTGAGCAGGGGCCGCGTTGAGCGAGGGCGGGCCGGCCGGGGCCGGTGGCGGCCGACGGCATCGCCGCCCGAGGCCCCGCCCTTCGGCCGGCGAACGGTCGTGGCGAGCTGTCCGGCCCGGCGCCCGCGAGTCCGTCCACCGACACGTCCCGGCGGCGCCAAGGGCCCCAAGTGATCCGCCGGGAAAGGCCGTTGGGTAGGGTCAAACCGGACGGACAGGTTCCACGTGCGGAACAACTCCTTGCCCCACCCGCCTTGCGACGATCACAATGCGCATGACAACACTGCGGGCGGCCGGAAGATTTCCGGCCGCCTCCGTCGCAAGAGGGGACCCCCCATGAGAAAACCTCTCGCAGCCGCGTTCTGCGCCCTGGCGATAGCCGGGGCCGGCGCGGCTCCCGCGACCGCTGCCGAGGCCGCCCCCACGGGCGTCGGCAAGGTCGCGGACACGGGCTCGGCCACGTCCGCCGTCCCGGACGTGGTCACGTCCGTGGAGCGGGCGCTGTCCGGGCTCAACCCGTCGGCCAAGGCCGTGAACCTCGCCGGCACCGTCGCGCTCAGCAACTGCTCCGGTTCCGTCGTGCGCATGCCGGACTCCGAGGCCGACGACCCGGCGCTGGTGATGACCAACGGCCACTGTCTGGAGTCCGGCTTCCCCGGCCCCGGCGAGGTCCTCGTCGACAAGGCGTCCAGCCGCACCTTCAGCCTGCTCAACGCCTCCGGCTCGCGCGTCGCCACCCTGCGCGCCGCCAAGCTCGCCTACGGCACGATGACCGACACGGACGTCGCGTTCTACCAACTCACCACCACCTACGGGCAGATCAAGAGCTCGTACGGCATCAACCCGCTGACGCTGAACGACAAGCACCCGGTCGCCGGCACCGCCATCAGCATCCCCTCCGGCTACTGGAAGCGGGTCTACAGCTGCGACATCGACGGGTTCGCGCACACCCTCAAGGAAGGCGACTGGACCTGGAAGGACTCGGTCCGTTACACCTCCGCCTGCAACACCATCGGCGGCACGTCCGGCTCGCCCGTCGTCGATGAGGCCACCGGCAAGGTCGTCGCCGTCAACAACACCGGCAACACGGACGGCGAGCGCTGCACCGTGAACAACCCGTGTGAAGTCGACGCGAGCGGCAACGTGACGGTCCGCAAGGGCATCAACTACGGCCAGGAGACCTACCAGATCCCGGCCTGCTTCGGCATCGACAACAAGCTCGACCTGAGCGCGAGCGGCTGCACCCTGCCCAAGCCGTAAGGCCAGGGCAGGTCCCCTCGGGGCGGGCGGTCACGCGGGAGTCCTGCGGACCGCCCGGCCCGCCAGGGCGTCCGTGCGGCGCCCGTCCTCGATCACGAACCGTCCGTCGACCAGCACGTACGGGATGCCCGTCGGGAGCACGCGCGGCTCGGCGAAGCTCGACCCCGCCGCGACCGTCGCCGGGTCGAAGAGCACCAGGTCGGCGACGTACCCCTCGCGCACCAGGCCCCGGTCCGGCAGCCGGAGCCGGGCCGCCGGGCGCGAGGTGAGGTGCGCGACGCACTCCTCCAGCGACAGCACCCCCAACTCCCGCACGTAGTGGCCGAGGTAGTGCGGGAACGTGCCGTAGGCGCGCGGGTGCGGCTTGGCGCCCTGGAGGATGCCGTCCGACCCGCCGGTGTGCACGCGGTGGCGCATGATCGCCCGGACGTTCTCCTCATGGCCGACGTGCTGGAGGATCGTCGGCGCCAGCCGGTCGGCCAGCAGCAGTCCGCGCGCGGTCACCCAGGGGGCCTCGCCCCGCCGGTCGGCCGACTCCTGGACGGTCCGGCCGACGTAATCGGCCAGCGCCGGGTCGCCCACGCCGGAGATCTCGATCGTGTCCCACTCGATGGGCACGCCGTGGCAGCCGTCCGAGCCGGTGACCTCCAGGTCGTGGCGGATCCGCTCGGCCGTCTCCTCGTCCGCCAGCCGCTCGACGACCCGCTCGGGGCCGCCCTCGCTCGCCCAGCTCGGCAGCATGGCCGCCAGCGTCGTACAGCCCGGCGTGTACGGGTACGTGTCGAGGCTGATGTCCGCCCCTTCCGCCAGCGCCTCGTCCAGCAGGGCCAGCAGCTCGGGCGCCCGGCCCTTGTTCACGCCGAAGTTCATGGTGGCGTGGGCGAGATGCAGGGAGCAGCCCGCCTGACGGGTCACCGCGACCATCTCCCGGTACGCCTCCAGGGCGCCCGCGCCGTAGGAGCGGTGGTGCGGGCAGTAGTAGCCGCCGTACGACGCCACCACCCGGCACAGCTCGGTCAGTTCGGCGTCCTGCGCGTACATGCCGGGGGTGTACGTCAGCCCCGACGACATGCCGACGGCGCCCTGTTCCATGCCCTCGGCGACCAACTGCCGCATCCGGTCCAGCTCCCGCGGGGTCGCCTCCCGGCCCTCCCAGCCGACGGCGAGCGCGCGCACCGTGCCCTGGGGGATGAGGTAGGCCGCGTTCACGGCGATCCCGCGGTCCAGGCGGTCGAGGTATTCGCCCACGGTCCGCCAGTCGAAGTCGATGTCGTCGCCGGAGCCGTTCCATCCGGCGATCGCCCGGCGCACCTCGCCGAGCGTGCGGTCGTCGACCGGCGCGTACGACAGCCCGTCCTGGCCGATGACCTCCAGGGTGACGCCCTGCGCGGCCTTGGCGCTGTGGTCGGGGTCGCGCAGCAGGGCCAGGTCGCTGTGGGCGTGCATGTCGACGAAGCCGGGGGACAGCACGAGGCCCTCGGCGTCCAGCTCCCGGCGTGCCTTCGGCCGCTGGCAGCCGGCCGCGGCGGCCTCCTTGACGATGGACACGATCCGGCCGCCGTCGACCACGACATCGGCCCGGTAGGAGTCCGCGCCGGAGCCGTCGACGACGTCCGCGTCCCGGATGACGAGCTCTTCCATCGCTCCCGGCCTCCTAGAAGAACGTACGGACGTAGTCGACGACCGTGCCGTCGGCCTCGGCGACCGGGATCAGCGGCCACTTGTCGAACGACGTGCACGGATGGGACAGCCCCAGACCGACCCAGTCGCCCACCTCCAGGTCCGCCTCCGGTGTGGTGCTCAGCCAGGCGTGCTGGTCGGACAGGGCCGTCACCGACACGCCGGTGGCCGGGCGCTCGGCGCCGTCCCGGCGGATCACCTGGGCGAAGGGCAGGTCGAGGTCGTAGGCCGCGTCCCGCTTGCCCGCGTTGACGAAGGCCTGCTCGGCACAGGGCCGTGACACCACCTGCGTCCACAGCCGGAACGCCGGCTCCAGGGCGCCCTCCTCGGGCACCCGGTTGAACGGGGTCAGCTTGCGGTAGTGGCCGTCGTCGTGCGAGACGTAGGCGCCCGAGCGCAGCAGCTTCAGGACCGGCAGGGAGAGTTGGGGGATCGCCGCGAAGACGTCGGCGACCGCGTCGAACCAGGCGCTGCCGCCCGCGCTGACGACGATCTCGTCGGCACCGGAGAACCGTCCGGCCTTGTCGAAGTCGGCGGCCAGCGCGACCAGTCGCCGCAGCCACGCCGTGACCCGCTCCGGGTCGGCCTTCGGCACCTCGCCCTCGTAGCCCGCGACGCCGACCAGCCGCAGGGTCCGCGTCCCCGCCACCGCGTCCGCGACCGCCGCGCACTCCGCCTCCGTACGCACCCCGGTACGGGCGCCCTCCCCGGCGGCGAGTTCGACGACGACGTCCAGCGGGCGCCGGGCACCGCTCAGCGCGGCGTCCATCAGCTCCACCCCGCGCACCGAGTCCACGTAACAGACGAAGCGGAACTCCGGGTCGGCGTCGAGCTCGGCGGAAATCCAGCGCAGGGCCGCCGCGTCGACCAGCTCGTTCGCCAGGAACACGCGCCGGGTGCCGAACGCGCGCGCCACCCGCACCTGATGCGGCACCGCCAGCGTGATGCCCCACGCACCGTGCTCGATCTGCCTCTGGAACAGCTGCGGCGCCATGGAGGTCTTGCCGTGCGGAGCGAAGGCCAGGCCGTGCCGGTCCGCGTAGGTCTCCATGAGTCTCAGGTTGTGCTCCAGGCGCTCGGCGGACAGCGCGAGCACGGGCGTGGCGAAGCCGCCGGTGAACAGGTTCCGGCGCTGGGCGGCCAGCTCGCCCACGGTCAGGCCGTCGGCGTCCGGCGGGAGGCCCTTGAAGCGGTGGTCGACGCGCTCGGCGGCGAGCCGGGCGAGGGACTCGGCGGCGGTATCGGCTGTCATGAAGCCTCCCTGATCAGGGGTGTTGCACTGACTGCAACATTCATTGCGTATATCGCTCAACGCTGTCTAACATCTCGGCCACCCGGGGTCAACGAAAGCGGCCGCACCCGCCGCCCCCGCCGAGCAACCAGGAGCTACGAGCATCGTGACCCCCACCGGACCCTGCAACGCCCCCGACGTCGTGGACGTCGTCGCGCTCGGCGAGTCCATGGTCACGTTCCTGCCGTCCCGGCCGGGACGGCTCGCCGACGTCCCCTCCTTCGACCGGGGCATCGGCGGCGCCGAGTCCAACACGGCGTGCGTGCTGGCCGCCGCCGGGCACTCCGTGCGGTGGGTCAGCCGGGTGGGGGACGACCCGTTCGGCGACCACCTGGTCGAGGCCATCGGCGGGTACGGAGTGGACGTGGCACACGTCCGGCGCGACCCAGCCCGCCCCACCGGCATCTACTTCCGCACCGCCGGGGACCGGGCCACCGACGCGCACGAGGTGGCGTACTACCGGGCCGGATCGGCGGCCTCGGCCATGTCGTCCGGCAACGTGGACCTGGACGCGGTCCGCGCCGGCCGCGTGCTGCACCTGTCCGGGATCACGGCCGCGCTGTCCGGGACCTGCCTGGACCTGATGCGCGAGCTGACCGCGCGCCGGCCCGGCCGCCCCCTGGTCTCCTTCGACGTCAACCACCGGCCCGGACTGTGGCGCGACACGGACGCCCCGGAGGTGCTGCGGGACCTCGCGCGGGGCGCGGACCTCGTGTTCGTCGGGCAGGACGAGGCCTGGGGGCTGCGCGGCGCCGAGGCCGTCCGCGCCGCCCTCCCCGAACCCGAGGTGCTGGTCGTGAAGCAGGGCGCCGCGGGAGCCACCGTCTTCGAGAAGCGGGACGTCACCTTCGTGCCCGCCCCGCGGGTCGACGTCGTCGCCGCCGTCGGCGCCGGGGACGCCTTCGCCGCCGGGTTCCTCTCCGCCACCCTGCGCGGACTGCCCGTCCGGGACCGGCTGCGGCACGGGCACCTGCTGGCCGCCGCCGCCCTCACCGCCCCCGGCGACCTCGCCGCGCCGCCCGCGCGGAAGCACGCCGACCGCCTCGCCGCCCTGGACGACGCCGCATGGGGGAGACTGCGACTCGGCCCGGGCTGGACCGATGACACACAGCGGGCCCCCGAGGAGGTACGTACGCCATGAGCCAGACCGTCGACCGCGCGCTCAGCATCCTGCCGCTGCTCGCCGAGGGCCCCGCCGACCTGGGGCAGGTCGCCGACCGCCTCGGCGTGCACAAGTCCACGGCCCTGCGCCTGCTGCGCACCCTCCACGAGCACGGCCTCGTCTACCGCCAGTCCGACCAGCGCTACCGCCTCGGCGCCCGCCTCTTCGCCCTCGCCCAGGAGGCGATGGAGAACCTCGACGTCCGCGAGATCGCCCATCCCCACCTGGTCCGCCTCAACGAGAGCTGCGGACACACCGTGCACCTCGCCGTGTACGAGGAGAACGAGGTCCTCTACATCGACAAGGTCGAGAGCCGCTACCCGGTGCGGATGTACTCCCGCATCGGCAAGCCCGTCGCCATCACCGTCGCCGCGGTCGCGAAGCTGCTGCTGGCCGACCTGCCCGAGCACGAGCGGCGGGCGGTGGCGGAGAAGCTCGACTACCCCGCGTACACGGCCCGTTCGACACCCAGCGCCACCGCGTTCCTGCGTGAGCTGGAGAAGGTGCGCGAACAGGGCTGGGCCACCGACCTCGGCGGCCACGAGGAGTCCATCAACTGCGTCGCGGCGCCCATCCGCGGCGCCGATGGCCGGGTCGTCGCCGCGATGTCGGTCTCCGCGCCGAACGTCGTCGTCACCGCCGACGAACTCCTCACCCTGCTGCCGCTGGTGCGCCGTACGGCGGACGCCATCAGCGGCGAGTACTCCGGCAGAACACCAGTGAAGGGCACCGAATGACGGACAAGACCGCGCTCATCCCCGAGACCCACACCACCCCGCCGGCGAAGTTCTCGCACGGTGTGAGGAAGGGCAACATCCTCCAGGTCGCCGGCCAGGTCGGCTTCCTGCCCGCCGAGGAGGGCAAGCCGCCCACGCCCGCCGGGCCGACCCTGCGCGAGCAGACCCTCCAGACCCTGGCCAACGTCAAGGCCGTCCTCGAAGAGGGCGGCGCCGGCTGGGACGACGCGATGATGATCCGCGTCTACCTCACCGACGTGGCCCACTTCGCCGAGTTCAACGAGATCTACAACGCGTACTTCGAGGAGCAGGGCCTGACCCAGCCGCCCGCCGCGCGCACGACGGTCTACGTCGGCCTGCCCGCGGGTCTCCTCGTCGAGATCGACGCGCTGGCCGTTCTCGGCTGACACTCCCACTCCCGCACGCCCGTGAGGCGCGGCGCCACCGATGCGCCGCGCCGCGCTCCCCCCTACCCCGAAGCTGTATGCATTTACCCAGAGGACCCCCAAATGTCCCATCCGCTCGCCGCGTCCGCCCCTGCCGAGACCCCACCCCACACCGGAGGCCTGCTCCTCCTGGTCGACGGTACGGCCGGACTCCTGCTCACCGCCGCGCTCGGCATCGCACTGCTGCTGTTCCTCATCATCAGGATGAGACTCCAGCCGTTCGTCGCCCTGCTCGCGGTCTCCATAGCCGTCGGCCTCGCGGCCGGACTTTCGGTCACCGAACTCTTCGGCACCGTCCAGAAGTCGGACGCCGTCTCCACCATCGAGTCCGGCATGGGCGGCATCCTCGGCCATGTCGCCATCATCATCGGCCTGGGCACCATGCTCGGCGCGATCCTCGAAGTCAGCGGCGGCGCGGAGGTGCTGGCCGGCCGGCTCCTCGGCATGTTCGGCGAGAAGCGCGCCCCGCTCGCCATGGGCCTGACGGGCCTGATCTTCGGCATCCCCGTCTTCTTCGACGTCGGCATCTTCGTCCTGGCGCCGATCGTCTACGCCGCCGCCAAGCGCTCGGGCAAGTCGATCCTGCTCTACTGCCTGCCCCTGCTCGCGGGCCTGTCGGTCACGCACGCCTTCCTGCCGCCGCACCCCGGCCCGGTCGCCGCGGCCGGCCTCCTGCACGTGGACCTCGGCTGGGTCATCCTCATGGGCATCGTCTGCGGTCTGCCGGCCGTCGTGGCCGCGTGGGCGTACTCGGCGTGGATCGGCCGCCGCATCTTCGTCGCCGTGCCGCAGGACATGGTCGAGGCGGCCCAGGAAGCCAAGCAGGCCGTCGTCGACGAGCAGCGGGCGGCAGGTACGGAGCCGCGCGAGCAGCCGGTCTCCCTCGGCACGGTCCTCGGCATCATCGGCACCCCGCTGGTCCTCATCCTCGCCGCGACCTTCTCCTCGATCGCCCTGGACCCCTCCACGCTCCGCTCGGTGATCGAGTTCTTCGGCAACCCCTTCGTGGCGCTCACCCTCGCCCTGTTCCTCGCGTACTACCTGCTCGGCATCCGGCGCGGCTGGTCCCGCAAGTCCCTTGAGACGGTGTCCACGGCGTCCCTGAAGCCGGTCGGCAACATCCTGCTCGTGGTCGGCGCGGGCGGCATCTTCGGCGCCGTCCTCAAGGCCAGCGGCGTCGCCCAGGCCCTCTCGGACACGTTCAACGACGTGGGCCTGCCGGTGCTCGTCCTCGCCTATCTGATCTCCGTGGTGCTGCGCGTCGCCCAGGGCTCCGCGACGGTGGCCATCGTGACGACGGCGGGCATCGTGGCGCCCCTGCTCTCCGAGGGCGACCACTCCCAGGCGTTCGTCGCCCTCGTCATCATGGCCATCTCGGCGGGCTCCATCTTCGCCTCGCACGTCAACGACGGCGGCTTCTGGATGGTCGCCAAGTACTTCGGCATCAGCGAGCGGGACACGCTGAAGTCGTGGACCGTGCTGGAGAGTGTCCTGTCGGTGGCCGGGTTCGTGGTGGCCGCGGTGTTGAGCATCTTCGTGTAACGATGCGGGGGCCGACTGTGTGCGGCACAGGTTCGTCGACCATACTGCTCCGCTGTGGAGCAGCGCATAGGTTCGAGCAGCCAGCCCCTTAAGGCCGAGCCCGTGAAGGGCGCCGGATTCGACCCGGCCTTCATCCCCGGGCTCACGTCACCCGCGTCCGGAAGGACGGAGGACGACGGGCCGGAGAAGGATCCTGAGGTCGCCGAGGCCGAGGAAGCCGAGGAGGCCGCCCCCGAGCAGGAGGAGACGACGGAGACGGCTCAGACGTCGCCCTCCGAGCCGGAGGAGGCCGATGCCGACGGCCCCGTCTTCGAGGCCTCCGACCGCCGGGCGAGGATAGTCGCCGACAGCAGAGGCGTACGCCTGTCCCTTGACGACCAGGAATGCGAGTTCCGCTGGGACGAGATCGGGGCGGTCGAAACGGAGACCGCCCGGTTCGGCAAGCGCTACACCGTCACCGTCCACACCCCTGACCGGCGCTGGTACCCGATCGAGATCGAAGCGCCGGCCAGGAGCCGTTTCACGGAGTGGGACGAGCAGTTGGACGCGGTACTGGACGCCTACTTCGAGGAAGACGCCGAGTAGCCGGCCGGGCGACTATCGGCAGTACTGGGTTTCCTTGCCGATCGACCGGTACATGCAGTCGGCGTTCTCCAGCAACTGCAACACCGCGTCCCGGTTACGGGAGGTCTCCCGCTCGATCACCTCGTCGGGCGGGTAGAACCCGCCACCGCCGGACCTCGGATACATCTCGAACGTGTACCCGAAGATCTTGTGCGCGCCCCAGAGGTAGTCGTCGATCGACCCGTCCGTGATGTACAGGTCGCTGGACTGCTCCGCCGTGTACCCGTTGCTCGCGGCCATCTTCTGCCCGACGGTCTTGAACGCCGCGTGGTCGTCCGCGGTCATCCCGGTGGTCGTGTCGGAGTACGTGTAGCCGAACGGCCACAGCACCAGCTCGCTGTACGTGTGGAAGTCGATGCCGGCCTTGATCTGCTGCACCCCGCCGACGACCCGGCTGCGCACGAAGTCGGCGACGACCTTCACCTCGGGCGCGGACTCGGGCGCGGAGCCCCGGTAGGTGTCGGAGGACGTCGAGCCGGAGGAGCCGCCGCAGCAGCCCCAGCGGTAGTTCCAGTTGCGGTTGAGGTCCGTACCGACGTACGAACTGCCGCTGTTGGGCTGGCGGTTCTTGCGCCACGAGCGGTACGACCCGGTGGCGATGTCGTACTCGCCGCCGTCCGGGTTGATGTCCGGGACGATCCAGATCTCACGGTTGTTCACCAGGCTGGTGACGCGCGAGTCGGAGCCGTGGTCGGAGGTCAGCTCGCGCAGCAGGTAGAGCGCCATCTCGACGGTGAGGTGCTCGCGGGCGTGCTGGTGGTGCGTGAACAGCACCTCCGGCTCGGACTCGTCGCTGCCGACGTTGTCGCTGATCTTGACGGCGACGATGTTCCGGCCCTGGTACGACTTGCCGATCACGCGCTGGCTCGCGATGGACGGGTTGGCCGAGACGATCGAGTTGATCTCGCTCGTCATCTCCGCGTAGTTGTGGTACTTCGAGTCGCCCGACGGGAAGTCGGAGATCCGGATGTCGTCCTCGCCGGCGGACCGGTCGGGGACCGCGCCGAGCGGGGTGACCTCGTAGCCCAGCGTGCGCAGCTTCTTGATCTGGTCCGCGCGTCCGGAGACGACGACACCGTGGCCGTGGGCCTCGTCCACGGTCACTCCGGTGCGCTGAAGTGCCGTGCGGTCCCCGGCCGTCGAGTGCATGTGGATCTCGTACTGCCGGACGTCGTCGGCGGAGGGGGCCGCCTTGCGGACGCTGTCGGCGGTGGCGTCGGTCGTCGTCGCGGAGAGGGGCGCCGCGAGGGCGAGTGCGAGGAGGGCGGCGAGGGCGGCGGTGCGTCTGCCGGTGCGGGCACCGGAGCCTCGTATGCGGAGTCGCATGAAATCTCCTTGTGGGAGGTGGGGTTGTTCCGTGCGACGTACGTGGTGCGGGTGGCGCACATCGTTCTGCTAATGGCATGAGCAGGTCAAGACTGAAAGCGGACGCGCAGTGTACGCGTGCGGCCCTGCGGTCGAGCTGTCCCGGCCGAAGTACACCCACGGGTGTGACCCGAGCGTGCATATATGTACGCGAAGGGGGAGAGTGAGGGCCCGCGCTAGGGCCTGTCGGCCCTCGGACCACACCCCCAGAGGACTGGCTGATCATGGGCGGATCAGCGCCACGACGGGACCACCAACTGCCGGTCGAGACGACCAGCTTCGTCGACCGGCGGGGCGAACTGACCCAGGGCCGCGAGCTGCTGGCCCGCGCACGGCTGGTGACGCTGACCGGGCCGGGCGGCGTCGGCAAGACCCGGCTCGCCGCGCGCGTCGCGGCCCGGGTGCAGCGGGCCTTCCCGGACGGCGTGCGCTTCGTGCACCTCTCCGGGCTGCACGACCCGGCGCTCGTGCCGCTCGCCGCCGCCGACGCGCTGGGCCTGCACGACCACTCCGCCCAGCCGCCGCTGGACGCCCTCGTCGAGCAGGTGCGGGACCGGCGGCTGCTGCTCGTCGTCGACAACTGCGAGCACCTGGCGGGTGCGTGCGCGCGACTCGCGGCGGCCCTGCTGCACGGCACCGAGGGCGTCCGCGTTCTCGCCACCAGCCGGCACCGGCTCGGGCTCACCGAGGAGCATCTGCTGGAGGTGCGGCCCCTGCCGGTGCCCGACCCGGACGGCGACCTCTCCGCCGCCGAGGGCTACCCGGCCCTCACGCTCTTCGCCGACCGGGCCGCCGCCGTCGTCCCCGGCTTCCGCCTCACCCCGGACAACCGCGCCTCCGTGGCCCGCCTGTGCCGCCGCCTGGACGGCCTTCCCCTCGCCATCGAACTCGCCGCCGTGCGCATGCGCGTCCTCGACGTCGACCAGCTCCTGGACCGCCTCGACGACCGCTACCGCTTCCTCACCACCGGCAGCCCCGCCGCCCTGCCCCGCCACCAGACCCTGCGAGCGGCGGTCGCCTGGAGCCACGACCTGTGCACCGCCCCCGAGCAACTGGTGTGGGCCCGGCTGTCGGTCCTCGCGGGCAGCTTCGACCTGGAGACGGCGGAGGCGGTGTGCGCGGACGACACGGGGGAGCCCGGCGCCCGGCGGGGAAGGGGCCCGGCGCCGGCGGAGGCGCTCCCGCCGGGCGGGGCGTGCACGGGTGGTGTCCCGGGCGGGGCACGTCCCGACGTGCCGTCGGGCGGCGCCCGGTTCACGGACGGCTCCGGTGAACGTACCCGGCCCGCACCGGCGCTCGCGGGGACGGTGACGCTGCCCCCGCTCGACGGCGGTTCGGGCAGCGCGGTGCCGCCCATGCCGGCTCCGGCAGCCGGGCCCGTGCCGTTGCCCGTGATGCGCCCCGAGCCCCTGATCGTCCCGAGCCCCGGGACCGGCCCGGGCGGCGGCCTGACGCGGCCCCCGTTCGTGCAGGGGCCCGAGGCCATGACCTCGTTCCCGCACCTGCCCCCGCCCGCGCAGAGCCCGGGAGACATGCCGCTGTCCCGGCTCGGCGGCCTGACGCGGCCCCCGTCCGTGCCCGGCCCCGGGGCCATGACCTCGTTCCCAGCTCCGGCCCACTCCGGCGGCCCGATGCTGCCGCCGCCCCTGCCCGACCCGGCAGACCCCGCCGCGCCCCCGCCCGCCGCGGACGCCGCCGGTACCTGGCCTGCCCGGCCCGGCCAGGGCCTCCGTGCCGACGACGTGCTCGACGCCGTCGCCGGGCTGGTGGACAAGTCCGTGCTGTGCCGGGAGCCGGGGCCCGGTGGGGTGCGGTACCGGATGCTCGACACGCTGCGGCAGTACGGGCTGGAGCAGTTGCGCCGGACCGCCGGGGAGGAGGGCGCTGTCCGGCGGCGGCAGCGGGACTGGATGCTGCGGTGGGTCGGGGAGTGCGAGCGCGGCTGGTTCGGGCCCGGGCAGCCGGAGACCGTCGCCCGGCTGCGCGCCGACCGGGACAACCTGCGCGCCGCCCTCGACTTCAGCCTCTCCACCCCGGGCGAGGCGCTCGCCGGGCTGCGGCTCGCCGGCACCCTCTGGTTCTACTGGCACGCCTGCGGCGCCCCGCGCGAGGGCCTGTACTGGCTCGACCGGGCCCTGGCCGCCAACCCCGAGCCGACCCCGGAACGGGCCCGCGGCCTCTGGGTCGCCGGGCTGCTCGCCGCCGCCACCCAGGACTTCCCCCGCGGCCGCCGCGACGCCAGGGACGCCCTCGCCCTCGCCCGGGTCCTGGGCGACACCGCCGAGGCCGCCCACGCCGAGTACGTCATCGGCGTCCTGCGGCTGTTCGGCGACGACCTGCCCGGCGCGCTGCGGCACTTCGAGACGACCGTCGCCCGCGGCCCCGTGCCCGGCCAGCACCTCAGCGTCGTAGGCCTCGGCCAGGTCGAACTCGCCTGCGCGCTGGGCTTCCTGGGCGAGGCCGACCGGGCCGTCGAGGTGTGCGAGCGGGCCCTCGGGCTGTGCGAGCGGTACGGCGAGCAGTGGGTACGGTCGTACGTGCTGCGCATGCTCGCCCTCGCGCACACCGTGCGCCGCGACTGGGCCCCGGCCGAGCGGCACGCCCGCGAGGCCCTGCGCCTCAAGCTCGCCGTCCACGACGTCATCGGCATCGCCCTCACCCTCGACCTGCTCGCGTCGATCGCCACCGAACGCGGCGCCCACCGGCACGCGGCCGTGCTGCTGGGCGGCGCCGACCGCGTCTGGGCCGACATCGACGCCGCCCGCTGGGGCGCGCGCACCCTCAACTCCGCACGCCGGGACAGCGAGGAGCGGGCCTGCCGGGCCCTGGGACGGGACGCGTTCGAACAGGCCCACCGGCGCGGCGGGAGCCTCGGCCTCGCCGAACTCGTCGGCCACGCCCTCCAGGAACCGGCCCGCCCGCACCCCGGCGAGTTCCCGGCCCCGCACGACGACACCCCGGTCCGGCTCACCCCCCGTGAGACCCAGGTCGCCCGGCTCGTCGCCGAAGGGCTCGCCAACCAGCAGATCGCCGACCGGCTGGTGATCGCCCGCCGCACCGCCGAAGGCCATGTCGAACGCATCCTCAGCAAGCTCGGCTTCAGCAACCGCAGCCAGATCGCCGCCTGGATGACGGCCCAGCGCTGACCGCCGCACCGCAGACCCCCACCCGCACCACAGACCCCGAGGGAAGCCCATGAGCACCCGACAGCCCCCCACGCCCGCCGCGTTCGACCACCGCATGGCGGTCTTCGACACCGACGGCGACTTCGTGGCCGCCGCCCTGTCCTTCCTCGGCGAAGGCCTCGCCGCGCCCGGCGAACCACCCCCCGTGGCCATCGCCGACCCCCGCAACCTGGACCTCCTGCGGGACGCCCTCGGCGGGGACGCCAAGGACGTCACCTGCATCCCGCACACCGACTGGTACACCGGCTCCGCCGCCAACGCCGTCGCCCAGGCGGCCTCCTACCTCACCGCCCACGCCGGTCCCGGCGGCCGGATCCACCTCCTCATGGAACCCGTCTGGAGCGGCCGCGCCGGCCGCTCGACCCGCGAGACCACCGAGTGGATCCGCTACGAGGCCCTCGCCAACCTCCTCTTCGCGCCCATGGCCACGACCGCCCTGTGTGCCTACGACACCCGCACCGCCGGCCCCGCCGTCGTCGCCGCGGCCCGCCGCGCCCACCCCGGCACGGACGTGTACCAGGACCCGCTGCGGCTCACGGCCGAACTCGACGCCGTACCACTGCCCCTGCCCCCGGCGGGCGCCCAGCCCCTGGCGGAGACGCACGCCGCGGCCGTGCAGGCCTGGGCAGAAGCCCGGGGGCTTCCCGCCGCCGACGCCGAGTTGTTCGCCACGGCCGTCGCGGAAACGGCGGCGGCCCTGGCGCCCCTCGACGGCACCGCCCTGCTGTGGGGCGAGGCGCCCGCCTGCGTCTGCGAACTGCGCTCGGCCCGCCCCGTCGGCGACCCGCTCGCCGGCTTCGTCCCGCCCCCGCCCACCGGCGCGGAACCCGGCCCGGGCCTGTGGTACGCGCGCCAGGTCTGCGCGTACGTGGACATCCGCGACGACGCCGGGGGAACGACCGTCCGCCTCCAGTACGCATAACCCGCCCACCTGCACAAGCAGGTAGGGGATCGGGTAGTCCTCCCCCTGTGCCCGACCGGCCCCCGGGCCACCCTGGAGGCATGCTGCAACTCTCCGGGCCCCACCTCCCGGACCCCGACGCCGGGTACGGCCCGTTCCCGCAACCGCCGCTGGGAGCAGGCCACCTGAGCGTCGAGTTCGCCCCCGAGCCCTCCGCCGTCCGCGAAGCCCGCGCTCAGGTGCGCAGGCACCTGGAGGGATGGGGGCTGGCGGAGCGCGGTGAGGTGGCGGACGTCGCGGAACTGCTCGTCGGCGAACTGGCCACCAACGCCCTGGTGCACGCCGACAGCCGCTTCCGGCTCACACTCTTCGCCGCGCACGGCGTCCTGCGCTGCGAGGTCGCCGACGGGGAACGCCGCGTGCCCCGGGTGCTGGCGGCGGGCACCGGGGAGAACGGCCGTGGGATGTTCCTGGTGGACGCGCTGGCCCAGCGCTGGGGCTGCCACCGGGACGGGCCGGGCAAGATCGTGTGGTTCGAGCTCGGCACATGCGGATCGGACGGCTGTGGTCGGCGACAGCCGTGACGCTCCGCTGGGTTCGGCCGTCCCCGGGGCTCGCCCAGCCGCCGGGGGGCCGTTCCCGTCCGCGGGTTCGTGGGGGCTGGGCGCGCCCACGCGGCGGAGCCGCATATCGATACAGCCCCGCGCCCCTAAGGGGTTTCCGCTCAGGCCCTCTTGTCGGGCCGGGCTCTTTGCGGTTTGTTGACCTGCATGGCGGACACCACGGGAAACACCACGGACCACGAGGCGTCGCACCAGCCTCAGCCCCGTAAGGCGAGTTGGAAGTACATCGGCCCCGGCATCGTCGTCGCGGCGACCGGCGTCGGCGCCGGCGACCTGGTCGCCACGCTGATCGCGGGCAGCAACTTCGGCTACACCCTCCTGTGGGCCGCGATCATCGGCTGTCTGGTGAAGATCTCCCTGGCGGAGGCGGCGGGCCGCTGGCATCTGTCCACGGGCCGCACCCTGTTCGACGGCTGGGCCAGTCTCGGCCGCTGGACCACCTGGTTCTTCGCCGTGTACGTCGTGGTCTGGGGCTTCGTCTACGGCGCGGCGGCGATGTCGTCGAGCGCGCTGCCGCTCCAGGCGCTGTTCCCCGACGTGATGGACCTGAAGTGGTGGGGCATCGCCTGCGGTCTGGTCGGTCTGGTCTTCGTCTGGTTCAACAAGTACGCGGTGTTCGAGAAGGTCATGACGGTCCTGGTGGGCGTCATGTTCGTGGTGACGGTGTACCTGGCGATCCGCGTCACGCCCAACATCCCCGACGCCTTCGCGGGCCTTCTCCCGGTCCTCCCGGACGAGAAGGACTCGATCCTCAACACCCTGGGCCTGATCGGCGGCGTCGGCGGCACGATCACCCTCGCCGCCTACGGCTACTGGGTCAACGCCAAGGGCTGGACCGACACCGGCTGGATGAAGGTCATGCGCCTGGACAACCGCGTCGCCTACGCCACGACCGGCATCTTCGTGGTCGCCATGCTCTTCGTCGGCGCGGAGCTGCTGCACTCGGCGAACGTCGCGATCGCGAGCGGCGACAAGGGCCTGATCCAGCTGGGCGACATCCTGGAGGACGAGTACGGCGCCGCGACGGCGAAGTTCTTCCTGATCGGCTTCTTCGCCACGTCCTTCACCTCCCTGATCGGCGTCTGGCACGGCGTGAGCCTGATGTTCGCCGACTTCGTGGCCCGGCTGTCGGGCAAGGGCCAGGCCAAGGGCGAGGAGGTCGCCTCGGGCGCACGCGAACGCTCCTGGCCCTTCCGCGCCTACCTGCTCTGGCTGACCTTCCCGCCCATGATCCTCCTCTTCGAAGACCAGCCCTTCCGGCTGATCATCATCTACGGCGTCCTCGGCGCGGCCTTCCTGCCCTTCCTCGCCGGCACGCTGATCTGGCTCCTGAACTCACCCCGGACACCCCGGGAGTGGCGCAACGGCCCGCTCAGCAACGCGATGCTCGCCGTCGCGGGCCTGCTCTTCCTGGTCCTGTGCGTGAAGCAGGTCTGGGACCAGCCGTGGGGGGAGTTCTTCTAGGGGGCCGGCGAGGCGGACGGCGGCCGGTTACGGCAGGCCGTGCACGTGCGGGCCCACCGCGCTGGACCACGCGTTGCCGGCCGTAGCGTCCCAGTTGGTCGACCAGGTCATCGCGCCCCGGAGGTCCGGATAGGTCCGGGGCGGCTTGAAGGAGCCGCAGCCCGAGCCCTTGGTCAGGCAGTCCAGGGCGCTGTTCACCACGGACGGCGGGACGTAGCCGCCGCCCGCCGCGCGGGTGGAGGCCGGCACACCCAGGCCGACCTGGGACGGGGCGAGGCCGTTCTCCAGCTGGATGCAGGCCAGGGCGGTGAGGAAGTCGACCGTGCCCTGGCTGTAGACCTTGCCGTCGCAGCCGAGCATGGAACCGCTGTTGTAGTACTGCATGTTGACGACCGTGAGGATGTCCTTCACGTTCAGCGCCGTCTGGAAGTACGCGTTGGACGTGGACTGCATGTCGATCGTCTGCGGCGCCATCGTGAGGACGAGGGACGGTCCGGCCTTCGCCGAGAGCGACCTCAGCGCCTGCGTCATGTACGTCGCGTTCAGGCCGTTCTCCAGGTCGATGTCGACGCCGTCGAAGCCGTACTCCTGCATGACGGCGTAGACGCTGTTCGCGAAGTTCGCCGCCGACGCAGCGTCGTTGACGGTGACCGTGCCGCGTTCACCGCCGACCGAGATGACGACCTTCTTGCCGGCCGCCTGCTTCGCCCTGAGGTCCGCCTTGAACTGGTCGACCGTGTAGCCGTTCAGCCCGGCCGAGTCCAGGGTGAAGGTCACCGCGCCCGGCGTGGAGGTCGCGTCCGCGAACGAGACGGCGATGATGTCGTAGTGGGAGGGCACGTCGGACAGCTTCTGTACCGTCGCGCCGTTGTTGAAGTTCTGCCAGTAGCCCGTCACCGCGTGCTTCGGGAGCGCGGGGCCCGGCCCGTTCGGCTTGTTCGTGGTCCCGGTCACCGCCGTCGACTTCGGCGACTCGCCCGCCGCGTTCACCGCCGTGACCTGGAAGCGGTACGACGTCGAGGCCGCGAGGCCGGTCACCGTCGCCGACGTGCCGGTGACCGCTGTGACCTTCGTGCCGTCGCGGTAGACGGTGTAACCCGTCGCGCCGGAGACCGCGTTCCAGGCGAGGGACACCGACGAGGACGTCGTACCCGAGATGTTCAGGCCGCTCGGCGCGGCCGGGATCGCCGGGCCCGGGTCCGTGCCGCCGCCCCCGTCGGGACCGAACACCGACACGTCGTCCGCGTAGTACGCCGCCTGCCCGTACCAGCCGTGTGTGTACACCGTCACCGACGTCGTCGACGAACCCGTGGTGAAGGTCGTCGACAGCTGCTTCCATGAGGCGGAGTCCGGCGTCCAGGCGGACACGTCCGTCGTGCCCGTGCCCGAGACACCGAGGTAGGCGTAGCCGCCCCGGACCCAGGCGCCCAGCGTGTACGTCGAGCCGGGCTTCACCCTGACCGTCTGGCTGCACCGGGCGTTGTCCTGTCCCGCCGGGGTCGCCTTCAGCGCCGCCGTGCCGGCGTGCACCGGGGAGGAGACGGTCGTACCGCTGCCCGCCGAGCAGGTCCAGTCGCTCAGGCCCGACTCGAAGCCGGCGTTCCTGGCGTTGTTGACGTCGGCGGCGGACGCCTGGCCGACGGTCGTGACAGTGAGGGCCAGGGCCGCCGTGAGGGCGCCCGACCACAGCCGCAGGGATCGTCTGTGTATGGACATGACAAGAAAATGGTCCAGACCAACGACACTGTCAAGAGGTCCAGACCAACCTGTCCAGCAGCAGCCCGACCGCACACCCCGCCAGCAGCACGCCCGTCGACATCCACAGCGCCGGCCCGGCCGGGTCCAGCACACCCGGCCGCAGTGACAGCAACAGCACCTGCGCCGCCGCCGGAGCCGCGCAGGCCGCCGCCAGATGCCGCCCCGGCACCTGGCGCCACGGCTCCGGATGCACCCGCGCCGCCGCCCAGGTGGCGAGCACGACACACACCAGGTTCGGCAGGTGCACCAGCGCCAGCGCGGCACCGAAGGAGCCGACACCCCGCGGGCCGACGAGCGGGCCGTACACCAGCGTCATCTGGACGTACTCGCTGACGACCAGGACGACGATGCCGACGGCCCAGCAGCGGACGAGCGCCATCAACCGCTCCCGAAGATCTCGAAGTAGAGGAGGACCGCGAAGCCCAGCGCGGCCATGCCGCAGCCCGCGACCAGGGCGAGCGCCTGGAGCACCGGGGACCAGCTGCCCCGGCCCGCCACCGTCGCCGTGTCCTGCGGATCGCGCGGGTCGTAGGTGACGGTGACCCGGGTGCCCCGCGTCGTCGACCAGCCCGCCAGGTCCTCGAACTCGACCGGCGTGCCGTCGGCCGTC
Organism: Streptomyces sp. DH10; assembly: GCF_029813805.1. NCBI lineage: Bacteria > Bacillati > Actinomycetota > Actinomycetes > Kitasatosporales > Streptomycetaceae > Streptomyces > Streptomyces sp. DH10. The sequence continues at coordinate 168,029 of NZ_JARVKU010000015.1, read as the reverse complement.
CGGAAGGCGAAGAAGTGCCGCCTGGCGTCCGAGCGGTGGTACGGCTCCGTCTCCACCCGGACGCATTCGCCCTCCGCCCGCATCCCGCGCCGCAGCACGCGCGTCACCGTCACCAGCCGCCGCGCGTACTTCCACGACAGCCCGCCGAACAGCGCCACGAGCAGCGCGAGTACGACGTAACCGGCGCCCGGCACCTCCATCGCTAGTGCACCTCGACCGAGTCGATGATCCGGTCCAGGTCCCCGTCCGGCAGGGACCCGCGCTGCGCGTCGACCCGGACCGCGAAGGCGGTGTCGGCCGAGTCCAGCCCGGCCAGGATCACGCCCTGGACCGGGGTGCCCTTCGGCGGGCCGCCGTCCTCGCCGGTCGCCTTGAAGGTGAAGTCGATCCGCTTCGCCTCGTCCGCCCCGGCCAGCTCCACGTCCTTGTGGCCCTTGACGTCCGCGCCCAGCTGGATGCCCGCCTCGGCGGCGATCGCGGCCTGCTCGGCGGAGTTCGCCTCGGTGAAGCCGAGCTGCACGGTGATGACCGAGACCTTCCTGCCGCCCTCCGTGCGCACCGCCGCGGCCGCGTTGTGCTTGCCGCGCTCACCGGCGCTCTGCTCCTCGTACCCCTTCGGATACGAGACGTCGACGCCCTTGGTCTTCAAGGTGCCCCAGCCGTCGGGCGCCGAGCCGGCGTCGGAGCTCCCGCAGCCGGTCAGGGCCACGGAGGCCGTCAGCAGGGCGGCGGCCAGGAGGGCACGGCGGGTCTTCATCGGCTTGGGCTCCGTCTCGTCAGTTCGCACAGTAGCTGTAGGGAAGATAGGAGCGACCGTCCCCGCGGGGCGCCCCCAGGAACTGTGCGTCGGTCAGCGTCTCCGACTTCTTCTCCGTGCTGATCGTCATGCCCAGACTGAGCCCGAGATTCAACTCGAAGCCGTACTCGGCCGCGTTCACCTCGCCGGTGTACGTCATCCGGCTCGACCTGCCCTTGTCGAACATCAGCCGCCCGAAGGGGTCGTCGGCGCCCGGCCGGGAGGTCGGCGCGTGGTCGTCGAACATGTACTGGAAGGGCGTGGCGACCTGCTCGTTGTTGCTGTCCAGCCACCGCTCGGCGACCGCCCGGTCCGCGTCGCCCTCGGGTCCGGGGTCGAAACTGACGGAGTTGGTGACGATCTCGATGCCGGTCTGCGAGTCCGTGCCCTTCACGCCGGCGTTCCCGCCCCGCCTGTCGCCGCCCTGCTTGCCGTTGTCACCGCCGGCCTTGGCGCCGTCCTTCTGTCCGCCCTCCTCGACGGTCCGGGTCATGTCGACGCGGACCAGCTTGCCGGTCCCCTTGTCGTAGGTGACCGTGATGGTGCCGGTCTGCGTCGTGTTCGCCGCGTACTCGCCGCTGAGCGGGCCCGCCTCGTAGCCCACCTTGGAGCCGTACTCGATGGACGAGGAGTACGTGTACGACTTGGTGTTCTTGTAGGCGTTGTCCGTCCAGGTGACCTCGGGGGAGTACTTGAAGGTGCCGCCGAGCGCGGCGCTCAGCTTCTTCTCGTCGCCCGCCGAGATCTTCAGGCCGGCCGATGCCGAGGCCTCCAGACCCACCTTGCCGTAGGTGATCTGCCGGTTGCCGCCGAGATGCTCCTCGATCCGGTTCCGGGTGTCCTCCTCGTCCTTGAGCGGACCCGTTCCGAAGAGGTAGGCGATGCTGTCGCCGAGGCTCGCCTCCGCGCCGCCCGGCATCGTCCGCCGCATCTCGTACATCTGGAGCTTCTCCACGTCGTCCCGGAACCGCTGGGCCTCCTCCGGGCTCTCGAAGACCCAGGTGTCGCCGTTGGTGACCTTGATGCCGAGCCCGAGCTCCACCTTGTCGGTGCCGAACTTGCCGACCTTCATACCCGGTTTGAAGTCCTTCTTGGCGGCGACGGACGCGGCGGCGGTGAAGGTCAGATAGACCAGCTGGTCCTTGCCGTCCACCGTGCCGTCACCGTTGACGTCCGTGTTCGCCTTGATGTGCTGCTCCTGGAAGCCGTACTCCTTGCCGATCTCCCAGAAGAAGACCTTCGCCTTGGAGCCCGCCTTGTCGGTGACGGAGGAGACCTGGCACAGCGCCGGCTCGAAGTCGGCGTCGGTGAGGGGCTTGCCCGGCCCGGGCCCGCCCGGGGCGCAGTCGCCGTCACCGGCCACCTTGCAGATCTGCGCGGCGATCTTGTCGTAGACGAGCTGACCGACGCCGGTGGCCGAGACCGCCAGGACGATCGCGGCGCTGACGACGACCATGCCGAGGTACTCGGTGCCGGTCGCGCCGCGATCGTCGAAGACCGGTCTGCGTCCGTACGTCCGTATGCCACCCCCGCCAGCCATACGGCACCCCTCCTTGCCCGAACCACGTGCCCGTGGACGGTGAGAGTAGGGACGCGTCCCGGCGGAAGGCGTGGGCCTCAGGGCCCAAACGGAGGCCCACCGTCAACACTGGGCCCTCCGGGACCACCGGCCGGGACCACCCGAGCCCCCGCCGACGACCGGCAAGATGCTCAACCTGCCCCGTTTTGGCGCATCTTGTGCAACGACAGTTGCTCTCCAGCTACACAAACGCTGTTCTCCGGTCACAGAGCCGTGGATACAGTGCTGAGGTAGTCACGCAGTGAAGTCACCGAGGTGGGCCGCCGTGACAAGGCGGCGCGCCGACGGGCATGGGGAAACGGGGAGCTGCGCGTGCCAACTGCCATTGCCGTGACCAGTGCCGACATGGCGCTGCCGCCACAGGACGAACGCACCCTGCCCGCCGTCGTGCTGCGGGACGTCGACCGGCGCCCGCTCGAGCAGGCCCTCGCCGACATGCAGACCCTGGTCGAGCACCACGGGCATGTGATCGTGGTCTGCTCCCAGGCCGCGCCCCTCGCCGTGCAGCGACGGCTGTACACCCTGCGCTCCCTCATGGAGACCGACCGGATCGCCCTCTTCCAGCCCGATCTGCCCCCGCTCGGACTCGCCGTCCTGGCCCGCCAGTTACGGCAGCTCGCGTCCTGCGACATCAGCCCCGGCGTGCTCGCCTCGGCGGGGCGGCTGCTCGTGCACTACATCCACGCCGGCGCGCTGCTCAACTCCGTCGCCCGGCTCGACCGGGTCCCCGTCGGCCTGAAGTCGCACGCCAAGTCCTGGGTACCCGGAAGCCAGTTCGGCGTCCTCGCCCACCCCGAGCCGCAGCTCGTCAGGATCACCCCCGAAGCCGCCCTGCCCGGCCCTGAGTTCGGCACCTGGATGCTGGTCGCCAAGGGGCAGCTCCAGTCCGACTGGGTCACCGGCACCCTCGCCCCGGCCTGGAAGGTCCAGGGCCTGCGCGAGACCCCGCTCCCGGCCGAGTCCCCCGGCTGGTGGGGCACCGGCAAGCTGATCGAGTTCTGCAGTTACCTGCCCGACCTGTCGGTCCTCTACCAGCTGGTCACCTCCGTACGGCGGACCCGCTGCCACTGGTGCGGCATCGACGTCATCGGCGACCGCTGCGTGTTCTGCTCGGCCACGCCGCCCGTTCACGACCAAACCCGCCAGAACCCGCACGAGAACCAAACACCCGTCGGGTGAGTCCTGAACCACAGGGCGCGCCACGGGACTCGCGTCCCAGGGTCCTGGTCCCGGCCCGCACGGACCACCGCTCACACCCATTCGTTTCCGCTCGACCGATATCCCCAATGAGGTTGTACGGTTCATGAACTCCCGTCAGCGCCGCGGCGTGATTCTCCTGCTCCTGTCGGTCGTCTGCGCCCTCGGCGCCTTCACCGGCGTGCTGTCCGTCATCAGCGACGTGAAGTCCAAGGTCGGTCCCGAGGTCACCGCCTACCGGCTCAAGTCGGACGTACCGCCCTACACCACCCTCAGCACGGGCCAGTTCGAGAAGATCAAGATGCCCGAACGGTGGCTGTCGGACAACGCCGTCACCGACCTGCGCGAGATCCAGGGCAAGATCGCCGTGACCACGCTGCAAGCGGGCTCGCTGCTCCAGTCCGACATGATCGTCCGCCAGCCGGCCCTCCAGCCCGGGCAGCAGGAGGTCGCCATCATGATCGACGCGGCGACCGGTGTGGCGGGCAAGATCACGCCGGGCGCCTCGGTCAACGTCTACGCCACCTTCGAGGGCAAGCGCGAGGGCGACCCCGACCAGTCGAAGATCATCGTGACCAACGCCAAGGTCCTCGACGTCGGCGAACTCACCGCGCTGAAACCGGACGAGAACAACCGCACCCAGCAGCCCACCGACGCCGTCCCCATCACCTTCGCGCTGTCCGCCCTGGACGCCCAGCGCCTCACCTACGCCGAGTCGTTCGCCCAGCGGGTCCGGCTCGCCCTGGTCGCGCCCGGCAGCGACACCACCGTCCCCGAGCAGGACCGGACGTACGAACTCGCGAAGGACAAGTGAGAGGCCCGCATGCCCACGAGGATCCTCCCGGCAGTCGGTGACGCGGACGCGGTCCGGTCGATCACGACGCTCCTCAGCCAGCTCCCGGACGCCGAGCCGGTCGCCCCGGTGGTCGACTCCACCCAGCTCATCGACACCCTCGCGCGGCTGGCCGCCGAGTCCGTCGACGAACTGCCCGAGGTCGTGGTCGTGCACGAGCGCATCGGCCCGGTCCCCGCGCTGGAACTGATCCGCGAAGTCGCCCTGCGCTTCCCGGCCGTCGGCGTCATCCTCGTCACCTCGGACGCGAGCCCCGGCCTCATGCAGGCCGCCATGGACTACGGCGCCCGCGGCATGGTCGCCCTGCCCCTGAGCTACGAGGAACTCGCCAGCCGCGTCCAGGCGGTCGCCCAGTGGTCCGTCGGCGTACGCCGGCACCTGGGCGCCGGCGCCGACGTGTTCACCGGTGTCGGAGGCACGGTGGTCACGGTGAGCGGAGCCAAGGGCGGCGTGGGCACGACCCTGACAGCGATCCAACTGGCCCTCGCCGCCCAGGCCTCCGGACGCAGCACGGCGCTGGTCGACATGGACCTGCAGACCGGTGATGTGGCCTCCTACCTGGACGTCCAGTTCCGCCGGTCCGTCGTCGACCTGGCCGCCATCACGGACATCTCCCCGCGTGTCCTGGCCGACGCGGTCTTCCGCCACGACACCGGACTCGCCCTCCTCCTCGCCCCGGCCGAAGGGGAACGCGGCGAGGACGTCACCGACCGCGCCGCCCGCCAGATCGTCAGCGCCCTGCGCTCCCGCTACGAGGTCGTCGTCATCGACTGCGGCGCCCAGCTGAACGGGGCGGGCGCGGCCGCCGTGGAGATGGCCGACAGGGCCCTGCTGATCACGACGCCGGACGTGGTCGCGGTACGGGGCGCCAAGCGGGCGGTGCGGATGTGGGACCGGCTCCAGATCCGCAAGGCCGAGGAGACGACCGTCGTCGTCAACCGGTACTCGCGCGCTACGGAGATCCAACCGCCGCTGATCCAGAAGATCACCGGCACGGCCGTCGCGGCCACCGCGGTCCCCGCCAACTTCAAGGAACTCCAGAGCGTCGTGGACGCGGGCCGCATCCACGAACTGGAGAGCAAGAGCTCGGTCAAGCAGGCCCTGTGGGGCCTGGCCGGGGAACTGGGGCTGGTCAAGGTCCCCGAGGGCGCCCAGAAGGCGGGCCGGTTGCGGGGGGACCGGGGGTCGGTGAACTTCCGGCGGCGGAAGGAGGGAGGGGGATGAGAATGCCCAGGTCCGCGAGACGGCGGGACGACGGCCAGGTCACCATCGAGTTCCTCGGCATGATGCCGACGATCATCGTGACGCTGGTGGTGCTGTGGCAGCTCGTGCTGGTGGGCTACACCTACACGCTCGCGGGGAATGCCGCGGACGAGGCGGTGCGGGCGGGGACGGCGGCCGAGTACGACCGTCCGGGCAAGTGCGAGCAGGCGGGCCTGGACAAGCTGTCGGACGCGTGGCGGGCCGGCGCCCAGGTGGGCTGCACCACCGGGGGCGGCTTTGTCACCTCCGACGTCGAGCTCGAGGTCCCCGTCCTCTTCCCGGGCACGATCGCCTTCCCGTTCACGGTCGAGGGCCACGCGGGTGCGGTCGAGGAGGCGAAGTGAAATGGCGTACGTCCGTAGAGAGCGCGACCGCGGCCAGGTCGCCATCGAATACCTCGGGTTCCTCCCGATCCTGCTGCTCGTCGGCATGGCGGCCGTACAGCTCGGGCTGATCGCGTACACGGCGCAGCAGGCGGGGACGGCGGCACGGGCGGGGGCGCGCAGCGCGTCGCTCCAGCAGGGCAGCGCCCAACAGGCCTGCACGACCGCGGTCAGCAGCTGGCTGGCCGACGGAACCGACTGTCCCGAGGCGCCGGGAGGTGACGAGGTCACGGTCACCGCCACCGTCGACATCCCGTCCATCGTCCCCGGCTGGGACTTCGACCCGGCACGGAAGACCGCCACCATGCCGCTCGACCACTGAGGCCGTCGGCAACGACCACTGAGGCTGTCGGCAACGAACGAGGAGCACGGGAGACCATGAGCCTGCGAGCACGCATCAACTCCCCGGAGGACAACGGCAACCGGGGCGAGGACGGCCACATGGTCGCCTCCTACCGGGCCAAGCTCCTGGAGGAGATCGACCTCGCGGAGATGGGTTCGCTGGCCGCCGCCGAGCGCAGGGCGCGGCTGGAGCGGGTGCTCGGGCACATCATCAGCCGTGAGGGCCCGGTGCTGTCGACGGTGGAGCGTTCGCAGCTGATCCGCAGGGTGGTGGACGAGGCGCTGGGCCTCGGCATCCTGGAGCCGCTGCTGGAGGACGCCTCCATCACGGAGATCATGGTCAACGGCCCGGACGCGATCTTCGTGGAGCGCGGCGGCCGCGTGGAGCAGCTGCCGATGCGCTTCGCCTCGAACGACCAGCTGATGCAGACGATCGAGCGGATCGTCTCGACGGTCAACCGCCGCGTGGACGAGTCGAACCCGATGGTCGACGCCCGCCTCCCCTCCGGCGAGCGCGTCAACGTCATCATCCCGCCCCTGTCCCTGACGGGCGCCACGCTCACGATCCGCCGCTTCCCGCGTTCCTTCACACTCCAGGAGCTGATCGGCCTGGGCTCGCTGGACGAGCACATGCTGTACCTGCTGGCGGGCCTGGTGCAGGCGAAGTTCAACGTCATCGTCTCGGGCGCGACGGGCACCGGCAAGACGACGCTGCTGAACGCTCTGTCGGGCCTGATCCCGGAGGGCGAGCGCATCATCACCATCGAGGACTCGGCCGAACTCCAGCTCCAGCAGGCGCACGTGATCCGCCTGGAGTCCCGCCCGGCGAACGTGGAGGGCAAGGGCCAGATCACGATCCGCGACCTGGTCCGCAACTCCCTCCGTATGCGCCCCGACCGCATCGTCGTCGGTGAGGTCCGCGGCGGCGAGTCGCTGGACATGCTCCAGGCGATGTCGACGGGCCACGACGGCTCGCTGGCCACCGTCCACGCCAACAGCGCGGAGGACGCGCTGATGCGCCTGCAGACCCTCGCCTCCATGTCGGAGGTGGAGATCCCCTTCGTGGCGCTGCACGACCAGATCAACAGCGCGGTCGACGTCATCGTCCAGCTGACCCGCTTCGCGGACGGCGCCCGCCGCATCACCGAGATCGCGCTGCTGGAGAGCCACGGCAGCGAGCCGTACCGACTGGTCACGGTCGCCCGCTTCAACGCCCGGCCCATGGCGGCGGACGGCCGTATCCACGGCGCCTTCGAGTACCACCCCCTCCCGCGCCGCACCGCCGACCGCCTCTACATGGCGAGCCAGCCCATTCCCCAGGCCTTCGGCATCGCCCAGTCCGCGGACCAGCTAGCCACCCGAGAAGCCAGGTAGGAACCGTCCCCATGGAACTGCACACGCTCATCACGCTCACGACCGGCATCACCTTGCTGACCTGCGTCCTGACGGTCATGGGCCTGCACTCCTACGCCATGGGCAAGGCGCAGCGGCAGGCGCTCGTCGACCGCCTGTCGGCCACCGGCCAGATCCAGGTCGGCGGCCGGCGCCGGAACTTCCGCGGGATCGACCGCCGCCTGCGGCGCACCAAGCTCGGCAAGAAACTGGAACTGCGCCTGGCGGCAACCGGCCTGGACATCACCCCGGGCGAGTTCTTCGTCTACATACTCGCCACGGTCGCCGGCCTGTGGCTGATCGGCCAGGCGGCCCTGGCCCCGTTCTTCGGCCCGCTGGCCGGTCTGCTGGGCATCTGGGCGGCCCTGCAGTTCCTCAACTGGCAGCGGCAGAAACGCATCGAGAAGTTCATCAACCAGCTCCCGGAACTAGCCCGCATCCTCGCCAACGCGACCCAGGCGGGACTCGCGCTGCGCACGGCGATCGGCATGGCCGCGGAGGAACTGGAGGCCCCGGCGGGCGAGGAACTCGGCAAGGTGGCCGACCAACTGGCGATCGGCGCGTCGATGGACGACGCCCTGGGCGAACTGGCGGACCGCCTCCCCTCCCGGGAACTGGTCGTCCTGGTCACCACGCTGGTGCTGTCCAACCGCGCGGGCGGCCAGGTGGTCAGCGCGCTGCGGAACCTGACGGAGACGCTGGAGGAACGCAAGGAGACGCGACGGGAGGTCCGCACCCAGCTGTCGCAGGTGAACATGACCTCGTACGCGGTGCCGGTGCTGGGCGTGGGCTCCCTGTTCCTGATGAACGGCGTGAAGGACGGGGCGCTGGAACGCATGACGGGCTCACCGTTCGGCCAGGGGGCGGTCATCATCGCCTTCTCCCTCTACGCCGTCGGCTTCATCCTCATCCGCCGCCTGTCCCGCATCGACGTCTGAGAAGGCCGGAGCAGAATTATGGGACTTCTTCTCGCACTGGTCATGGGCCTCAGCGTCTGGGGCGCCTTCGCCGGCATCCGCATGTACCGGGCCGAGGCCAAACTCCCCGGCGACCTGGCGCTCGCCCTGGAGGTCGGCTCCACCCGCACCGGCGCGGTGGACTCGCTCATCGATCGCCTGGGCATGCGCTACGCCCCCGCGGTCCTGCGCCTGATGGGCCCCAAGCAGGTCGCCAAGTACCGACGCAAGATCGACCTCGCGGGCAACCCCGGCGGCCTGACCATCGACCGCTACGCCGCCCGCCGAGCGGTCTACGGCTTCCTCGGTGGCGTCGGCTTCCTGGTCTTCCTGATGCGCGGCCAGCTCGTCGTGGCGCTGCTCCTGCTCGCCTTCGGGGCGTTCTGGACGGAGGTCGGCATCTGGGCGGCGATCCGCATCCGCAAGGACGTGATCGAGCGGACCCTGCCGGACTTCCTGGACGTGCTGGCGGTCGTGGTGAGCGCGGGCCTGGGCTTCCGCCAGGCCCTGGACCGCGTCGCCTCGAAGTACGAGGGCCCCTGGGCCGACGAACTGCGCATCACCCTGCGCCAGATGGACCTGGGCATGAGCCGCCGCCAGGCCTTCGCGGAACTGCGCCGCCGCAACGACTCCGAACAGGTCGCCATGTTCGTCACGGCGTTGCAGCAGGGCGAGGAACTGGGCGCCCCGATCGTCGACACGCTGGTGGCCCTCGCCAAGGACATGCGCCGTACGGATGCGCAGAACGCCCGCCGCAAGGCCGCGCGTGCCGTGCCCAAGGCCACGATGATGATCACGACCTTCATGGTTCCGGCCACGATGCTCCTGCTCGGCGCCGGGCTGATCCTCGGCTCGGGCACCGACTTCGGCGTTGTCACGGGCGAGTAGGGGGGCGACACCATGTCGATGACGGGAGAACGCACCGGGCGGCTGCGCCGCCGCCCGAGAACACCGGAGATCACCACCCCACCGGCAGGCACCGTCCTGCCGGCCCACGTCCGCACGGGCGCCCCCGACATCCCGGTGACGTCGGCGACACCGGCGCTGCCGCCGGGGTGGGAGCGGGCGGACGCGCCGGGGGGCAGGGCGGACACGGCCATGCCGGTACGTGTGAACGGCGGTCCGGCCGCCGACGGTGCTCAGCTCCCACCGGGGCCCCCCGCACCCGGCGACGAAAGCCGCACCGGTGGTGCGGCTGGTGCCGCCGGTGCCCCTGGTGCTGGTGCTGGTGGTGCTGCCGGTGCTGATGGTTCCACTGGGAAGTCGATCCCGGTCGAAGGCCGGACGAAACCCGCCCCCGAACACCCGGCGATACCCATCCAGATCAACGCCCTGCAGGCCATGTGCCGGCAGGTCTTCGGCTTTCGGCTGGCCATGATCGCCCTGGCCACCCCCACCGCCCTCATCAACGCCAACGAAGGCCTCCCCACCCGCCTGGTGGGCGCGGCCGTGGTCGTCACCTTCATGACCTCCTACGTCCTGTTCAGGGACTGGGAACGCTTCGGCCCCCTCCTGCTGCGCCATCCCACTCTCCTGGCCGCGGACACCCTCTTCGGCGCCCTCCTGCTCATCTCGGCGGGCCCGGGCAGCACCCTCGCCTACGTCAGTGTCTGCACCCCTCTCCTCGCCGGCCTGGTCTACGGCTGGCGCGGAGCAGCCGCGTTCGCGTCCCTCCAGGCCCTGCTGCTCCTCCTGATCCAGGCGGCGATGGAGGACCCCCAGCCCGGCATCGCCGAGTCGTCCCTCCTCCCCGGCCTCTGTGTCATCGCCGGAGCCGTCGGCTCCAGTCTCCGCAACCTCATGCTCCGCTTCGGCGCGGCCACCCAGGCCCTGACGACGGTTCAGGCCCGCCTGGCCGTCACGGAGGCGGTCGGCGCGGAACGGGCCCGACTGGCCCGCGAGATGCACGACTCGGTCGCCAAGACCCTGCACGGCGTGGCCCTGGCCGCGGACGGTCTGGCGGGCTCGGCGGGCGCCGCCCACATGGACGTGGCCCTGGTGAAGCAGCAGGCCGACCTGGTGGCCCGGTCAGCCCGCCGAGCCGCCGCCGAATCCCGCGAACTCCTGGCGGACCTGCGCCGCGAATCGGACCCCGGCCAGGGCACGGACGTACTGGTCGAACTGGCCGCGCGCACCCGGGACTTCAGCGCCCGCACGGGCCTCCCGGCGGTCTACCACCCCACCGGTGACCACTCCGTGCCCCCTGTCCCTCCCGCCGTGGCCCGCCAGCTCCTCACCATCGCCTCGGAGGCCATGGAGAACGCCCACCGCCACGCGGGCCCGACCCGGGTCGACGTCCGCGCGGGCGTCCACGGCGACCTGCTCCGCATCAGCGTCTACGACGACGGCCGCGGACTCCCGCCCGGAACCACCCTCGAACAACTGCGCCGAGCCGGGCACTTCGGCCTGGTCGGCATGGTCGAGCGGGCCGCTTCGGTGGGCGCCCGCATCCGCATCGGCCGGGGCGGCCACCCCAAGGGAACGGAAGTCCGCCTGGAGCTACCACTGGCGGCCCTGACCGCACCCCACGGCTGACCACCCACGACCATCCATGAACCACGCCGCACACGTCCCCCCCACGACACGAGAGGAGGCAGCCGATGCCGGACCAGACGACCCCTCACCCCGGCGCCTCACAGCCGCCACCGCCACAGAACCCGTTCGGCTTCCCGCAGCCCGCACGGCCGAGCCGCCTCAGGGTCGTCGTGGCCGACGACAACCCGGTGGTCCGCGCCGGCCTCACCGCCCTGCTCTCCGGCCGCGAGGACATCACGGTCGTGGCGGAGGCGGCCGACGGCCGCGAGGCCTACGAGGCCGCCCAACAGCACCGCCCGGACGTCGTCCTCCTCGACGTGCGCATGCCCGGCGTGGACGGCATCTCGGCGCTCCCGTACCTGGTGCGGATCGCCCCGGTCGTCATGCTGACCTACAGCAGGGAGTCGGAGATCGTCCAGGAGGCCCTCCGCCGAGGGGCGGGCGGCTACCTGGTCCACGGCGAGTTCACGGCCGGTCAGCTGGTCGACGCGGTCAGGGACATCAAGCAGGGCAGGGCCCACTTCACGCCCACGGCGGCGGGAGCGCTGCTGGCCCAGCTCCGTCAGGGCCAGGGCCAGGGCCAGGCTCCGGGGAACTCGCCGCTACCGGATGGACTGGGACAGGCGAATGCGAATGCATACGGAAATTCCACTTCCGCATGGCCGCATAATCAATCCCAACACCCCGCTCAACCAGCAGATATGAGCCTCCCGCATGTCCCCGCCCCACCCACTTCCCCAGAAAACCTTTCGCAAGTGCAACCGGATGTGGGACAGTCTTCGTCTGGGTGGACGAGTGGCCGTCCGGCCGCTCCCGACAGGTCGCGGTTCCAACTGAGTACGAGGGAGGCGGAGATCATGGACCTCATCGCGTCCGGCATGAACAACCAGCAGATCGCCGCCACCTGCTTCATCAGCGAGAAGACGGTCAAGAACCACATCAACCGCATCTTCGCCAAGCTCCACAGCACCAGCCGCTCCGAGGCCGCGGCGAAGTGGCTCGGCACGGCACCGGGCTCACACCGAGGACTGGGGTGACCTTCGGTGACGGTATGGGGGGAGAGTTCGTTGGGCCCGCTCGATTGGGCCCTGGATTGGGCCCTGGGACCCTCTGGGGGACGGGGTGTTCCGCCGTACGTTTCTGGTGTCGAAAGCGGCACCGCCGAAACCGGAGGGGAACATCATGAGCGACCTGATGCTGAAGACGGCTGTTGCGACCAAGGTCCGCGTGAACGGCTGGAAGAACACCACGGTCGAGGCCATGCAGCGCCGGTCCGGCGACAAGGGGCAGACCGCGGTCGAGTACCTGGGCATCATCGCGGTGGTCGTGGCGATCGTGCTGGCGATCACGGGTACGAACATCGGTCAGACGATCCTCACCAAGATCCAGGCTCAGATCGCCAAGGTCGCTCCTTGATGCGACCTCGCCGGTACGGCGACGCAGGGCAGGCCTTCCCCATCTACATCACGGTGGTGGGGGGCCTGCTCTTCCTCGCGTTTGCCTACTTTGCGGTCGGCCAGGCCGCGGCGAATAGGAACGGCGCCCAGACCGCAGCCGACGCGGCGGCCCTCGCTGCTGCCCAGGACAGGCGGGATCAACTCGCGGGCGCGTGGGTGAAGGACGTACTCGACCCGAGCAAGTGGCAGGGCATCTTCAACGGGATGGCCGAAGGGATCGGACCGTCGTGCTGGCGGGCACATCAGCTCGCCGCACAGAACGATGCCCGAGTGACCAGCTGCCCCGATCCGGAGGGGCCGCTGCGCTTCACGGTCGAAGTCGAGACCAACAAGCCCATGGGAGACTCCGTTGTCCCCGGCGAGGCGAACCGGAAATCGAACGCGTCCGCCACAGCCGTGATCGAGCCTCGCTGCGACTTCGACCCCCCGGCTGCGGACGCCGGGCCCGAGGTACTCCCGCGGCTTTTGTGCGACGGCGACCGGAACTGGGACCTGGATCCGGACGATCTCGATCTCGATGCTCTGCCGAAACCCGAGGACCTCTTCGACGTCCACCTGGCCGACTGACAAGCGAACGACGAGTGATGAAGGAAGCAGAGAGATGAGCATTCGGTTCACTGCCGGCGCCCGCAGGGGGATGGTCGCGCTGACCCTTGCGGCCGGACTGGCCCTCAGCGCGGCCGGCTGCGGCGGCGGAGGCGGGGACGACGACAAGGCGAGCCCGTCGGCGTCCGCTTCCAAGGACAGTGGATCCAAGCCGAGTGCTCAGGAGGGGCAGGCGGAGACTCCTCTGGCCGAACTCAAGGGCACAGACGGGCTGCTCCTGCAGGTCACCTCCGCTCAAAGGGACGCTGGCGGCTTCGTCACGGTGAGCGGCAACTTGAAGAACGACGGAGCGGAGTCGGTGGCCATCCCCGCTCAGACGAGTGGTGACGAGACCGAGGTCATCAAACACGGCCAGTCGCTCGGCGGTGCGACTCTCGTGGACTCCAAGGGGAAGAAGCGCTACTACGTCCTTCGTGACACCGACGGACGTCCGCTGACGACGACGGGCCTCACTACGCTCGACACCGGACAGACGCTCCCCGTGTTCATGCAGTTCCCTGCCCCGCCGGCCAGCACGACTGACGTGGCTCTGCAACTGCCGACGTTCTCCAGCGGCACCATCAAGATCTCCGGGTGAGGCCGGTCATGACCCGTACACACACCCGGAAGGCGACACCACGCCTCGCCCTGGTCCTCACCGCCGCCTCGGTCATGGTCGCCACGAACCTCTACGGCGCCGTGTCGGCCCATGCCGACGAAAGCCCCAGCGTGCCCCCGGGAACCGAGGCCTCGGCCTCCGCCCCCGTCAAGGTCGACCCGAACGACCCCGACCTCAAACTCCCTGAGGGCGCCACCCTGGCCGCCGCCAAGGTCCTCGACATCAAACAGGTCGTAGAAGACCAAAGCGGCGACGAACGCCGGGAAGACACCAACGCCGACGTCAAGTTCGCCCTCCAGGCCGAGGTCCTCTTCGGCAAGGACAGCGCGAAGCTCAGCGCCCAGGCGAAGGCCCGCATCTCCGCCATCGCCGAGGAGATCAAGACTCAGAACGCGACGAAGATCCGCGTCTTCGGCTTCACCGACAACCTCGGCTCCTCCGCCCACGGCGACGTCCTGTCCAAGCAGCGCGCCAACGCCGTACAGGAGGTCCTGGACCAGGAGCTGAACGACTCCAACGTCACCTACGAGGTACGCGGCTACGGCGAGCAGTACCCGATCGCGGACAACTCCACGGAGGCCGGCCGCAAGAAGAACCGCCGCGTCGAGGTCTCCTTCCCGCGCACGGAGAGCTGAGTCACCAGCAAGCCCTCACCGGGGCCCGTCTCGTGCCACGGCAGGCAGGGACGGGCCCGGGCCCTGCGGTTCAAGTTGGGCCAAGGGTGGGCCCGGGGGCCCATGTGTCAGTGTTCGATTCTCCATAGCCTCAGCCGGGTGCCCGCCTTGAATGCCAGCCCGCTGAACTGAGGTCACACATGTCCGGTGCCGGTAACTCGATACCCCCGACCGGGATCTGGGGTGCGCAGAACACTCCCTCCTGGGACCGGCGTTCGCCGTTGCCGCGGCAGCTGGGCTGGGCGCAGGTACTCCTGTGGGTGCAGTTCGCGCTGACAGTCCTGTACGTGGTCACCGTGCTGTCGGTGGTGACGTACTACTCCGGGGAGATCTTCGGGATCCTGGTCTACGACTCCCTGCCCAGCGTGGCCGGGGTCTACCTGGCCCGGCGCCTGTGGCGGGGCGGCGTGTGGACGAGCCGCGCACTGATCGCCGTACAGGCGTGGATCGTGTGGCTGTCGCTCGGCACGCTGTTACACGGTGATCTGCGGGGCTTCACGCAGGCGGCGATGCCGATTGCGGTCATCGTGCTGTTGCGTCGGGCCCGGTCGCGAGAGTGGTTCGAGATCCCTCCCCAGGACAGGGAGGAGCGCCGGGCGTTCAACCTGGCGAGGATGATCCGCTGGCGGCGGGACGAGGGCCAGACCGCGGTGGAGTACGCAGGGCTCATCGCGGTGGTCGCGGCGATCATCGTCGCGCTGTCGGTGGGCGGCCTCGGCGGGCGTATCGCCGACGGCATCCAGTCGGCGGTCTGCTCGGTGACGGGCACGGCCTGCCCCGCTCCGCAGGGCGATGGTACGGAGACGGGTGCGGCCGGGGACAACAACGAGGGCGCGCAGCAAGACGGTTCGGACACCGGCACCGGCACCGACGGCGGCAACGGCGCGGATCCGAACGGCGGCGGGAACGCGGACGGCGGCGCGAACGCGGACGATGGCGCGGGGGCAGATGGCGCTGGGGCCGCGAACGGCGAGACAGGCACAGAAGGCGACTCGGGCACCCAGGCCGGTCCCGGTGGCCAGGAAGGCACGAGCACCGGCGGTGCTACAGGCGGCAACAACACCGACGGCGGTCCGGCCTGGTCGACTCGGATCATCACCTACGAGGGCGCGGGGACGAACGACACGGTCCCCCTCGCTCCGGGGCCGTTCGACGAGAGGTCGCTCTGGGACGACGTACACGACCAGGAACGCCACGACAGGACGTTCATGGACCACGTCCGTGGCTTCTTCGTGGCCCCGACCAAGAGCTTCCTGGCCAGCACCATGGACGTCGTCAGCGACCCCGTCGGCTCGATCAAGGACAGCTGGAACGGCCTGAAGGGCTACACCACCAACTGGTGGGGCGACAAGGCCGACGAACTGGGCAAGGAGTGGGACAAGGGGAACTACGTCTCCTCCGTATGGGGCTGGGTCAACTCGCCCGAGGACTTCGTGTCCGACCTTGCGACCGACACGTTCGTGGACAAGGAGAACTGGGAGAAGGGCAACTACGGCGCCTCCATCGGCAACACCGTCGTCGGCGTCATCGGCATCTTCAGCCCGAAGACCATCACGAAGTTCACCAAGTTCAAGAAGCTGGCCGAGGTCGGTGAATCCCTCGACAAGGCGGCCGACGCGGCCGAGAAGGCCCGCAAGGCGGCGAAGGCGGGCGACTTCGACGGCGCGAAGAAGGCTGCGGACGAGGCCCAGAAGCACGCCGACGAGACCAAGAAGAGGGCCGAGAAGAACGGCAGCTGCACCATCGCGTTCGGGCGCGTCCCGTACGGGGGTGGGAGCAGCCTGCGCGGAGTCCCGGGCAACGGCACCGGCGTCCTGGCGGCCCCGCAGGGCGGCCGGATCGTCGTCGCCGCAGGAGGCGGCAAGGAGTGCACAGGCGACGACGCCGACGACGCGCGCCAGGCCCAGCAGGAGGCGCTGGACGCGCGGGCTGATCTGCTGCGGGAGCAGATCAAGGCGTCCAAGCGGCTCCCGGGGGACGAGAAGGTCAACCTGCAGGAGCCCCAGCTCGAGAACCTGCTCAGGCGGGCCAAGGACGACGTCGACCCGAACTCCAAGGACATCAGCAAGAAGGAGGCGGCGGACGCCATCGCCGACGTCTCGGAGCTGCTGAACCAGAAGAACATCCACAACAAGAGCCGGGAGAAGCTCGCCACCAAGGTGCTGAACTCCAAGACCAAAGACCAGCTCGCCGAGAACCTGGCCGAGGCCAACGCTACGAAGCGCGTGGCGCAGGACGAGGCGGCTGACGGCAGCACGGTGTACTCGGACATTGGTGACGGCGCCGATCGGAAGAAAGGCGACCTGCCGGTACGACCGGACGGCCTGGGAGGCGAGATCGACGTCAGGGGCATCCCGGACGCCGACGTGGCCTACCGTGGCAAGGACGGCAAGGTGCATGTCGTGGAGGTCAAGAACACGGGGAATGCGACGACCAAGGGCTCCATCAGCGAACAGATCGGCAGGTTGGGCAAGTGGCAGAAGAGGGAGCCTGGCCGCGTTGCTCGCTATGAGATCGCCTCCACCAAGGGGTGGCAGAAGATCTTCGACGGGTTCAAGCCCATCAGGCGGGGCGAGCGTGCTCCCGAAGGAACCCCGGCCTCCCGCATGGCCGAGAACGAGGTCGGCGCCCGCATCGCCGGCCAGGAGGTGACTCCCGCGCAGCTCAGGGCGATGAACGACGCTTGGAACGCCAAGAGCGAGGCCGACAGGTACGACGCTCTGCGCTCCGGCAGGATGAAGGACCCTAAGACCGCGATGGAGTACCTGGGGGTCTCATGACGTACGACGAGGAGCACGCGGAGGGTCAGGAGGACCGTGCAACTGCGCTCCTCGAAGAGTTGGAGGCGGCGATCGCCGCAGCCCCGCCGGGAACGAGCGGCTGGCCGGACGAGCTGGAGGACCTCTGGGATCGGGCCCAGGAGGAGCCCGGTCTCCCGCTCACTGACGAGCAGCGTCAGCACTTCGCGGCCCGTCGGGAAGATTGGGAGGCGTCGTTCAAGGTCCAACGGCTGCTGCGTTCCCTGCAAGAAGCCGTGGAACGTGGCGAGGTCCTGGACGTCCTACGAGCCGTTGCGCTGGCCGAAACATCCGCGCGCCGCGGTCTCGGTGTCCGTCAGGACATCGCCCTGCTCCGCGACCTCGGCCGCCCGCACGGCGAGCAGGCGCTGGCGCGCCTGGTGAAGGACGAGTCCGTAGGCGAAGGCGATCGACAGGACGCCCGCGAGTGGCTCGCGAAGCTGAGGAGACCGGAGTACAGGGCACGGGCGGCTCGTCCCACCGACGGCGAGGAGCTGCTCCTGCCCAAGGTGGTACGCGATCTGACATCCGGCTGGGCCGGCGGCTGGGAGATCGAGGACGAACCGGCACCGGAACGCTTTGCCCAGGCCCGGGCCGTTCTCGAAGCGCTGCTGCCTGACCAACGGCTTGCGCCGGGGGAACCTCCCGAATGGGAGGGAGAGTGGCTGGAGGATGCGGAGGACCGGCCGGCGTGGCTGGAAGTCCACATGGTCCTCATCCCCCTGATGCCCGACGCACGGTTGGTCACGCGGGAGCGTCTGATCTGGGCCTGGTACGAGTGTGAGCGACTGGGCATCGACTTGGAGGACGCGAGCCCCGAGGCCTTCGCCGAACGGTGGGCCGCCCGCATCGCCGCGTTTCTGGCACAGGGCATGCTCGAATGGCTATGGCGCGAGGACTGCTTCGCCCCCTGGGCCCAAGACCTCGCCATGCGCTACATCGACCGGAACGTCGCGGTGGCCGAAGCGACCCGCCTGCTCTCCGAGGCGGCGGAGGCCGGCTCGCAGTGGGGGCCTACGGCAGATGGTCGGCCTGGCCCGTCTTGATGTCCCGGATGAGCGCCCGGAGGGCATCACGGCGAAGTGAAGAACACGGTGAACTCGACGTGTCAGCCGGACAATCATCGGGGAGATCAACACACTCTCCGAGTGGAAGAAGGTGAATCCGAGCACGGCTCGAGTTGAGATCGACAAGCCTGATAAATGGATAGCCGTCACACCGTGACGCACGACTGATGCCGCCAGGTTTCCGTTCAGCCGCCGAACCAGACGACGAGGCGGACGTTGTCCTCACCATGGAGTTCGGCCAGCGTGCCCATCACATTCCACACAGGTCGCCATGGTCCGTCGGGCGGTACCAAGTCGCGATAGGCAGGCACGACAGGTCGGTACACCGCGTCGCCGAGCAAGAGCTCTCCGTCGGCGGGCCACCGGGAGGGAGCGATGTTGCCTTCTCCGAACTTGGCGGCGGCCGAGTCGTACAGCTCATCCGGGAGTGCGGCCAATCCGTCGGGTACGAAGGATCCTTCATGGGTGCGGGACCAGCGCCGGACCCAGTACCGAGACGGACCGTCGATGCAGGGGGCATTCCAGTCGACAGCCGACAGCTCACGCCACGAGAACCACGAATGACTGTGGCCAGGGAAATCGTCCGCATCCCTTTGTACCGTGTCCGACATATCTACAGGGGCTCCGCGCTCAGGGAAGAGAGCTCTGACAGGCTCCTCACTCCGGACGTCGAAGAGTGCTGACCACGACATGTAATCGCGGGTCCAATGAAGGTACCGGAGTTCGGAGAAGGCCTCCCACAGCACGTGTTCAGTGCCATAGCGCCCAGGCTGGGGCCTGCATTCCAGCCATCCATACATGTCGGTACTCATAAAAGCGACTGTATCCAATGCTGCCGCTGCTGAGTGTTCTAATGGTTGCGTACAGCGCAACACGAGCACGGCATGCTTGAAGACGCCCAGCGCGCGAGTTCCCTTGAGGCAGGCTGGGACCATGGATGGTCCAGGACGAAGACCCCGAAGGAAACGATGGATTACCTGGACGTCTCATGACGCCAGCGCCTCGGGAAGCTGCCGGGGCAGCGACGGAGAGCGACTTGTGGACACCTACCTGCTGCCCGCTGCCATACGCGAGCTGCCACCGCCTTGGCAGGATCTGACATACCGCAGGTCTCAGGTTCTGGAGGCACTTGCTCCCACGGAGGAGAGACGTGAGCAGGCCCGACAGGTGCTGCGTGCGTGCCTGCCCGACCGACGGCAGAGTGTGCACGACTGGGACGAGGAACTACGGGACTTCTACGACGACCGTGATGACCACACCTTGGACGAGGCAGACACCTGGTTGACCCGGATCATGCCGAGCACTTCCCGGGTCACTCGGGAGCGGGTGGTGCAGGTGGTCGGAGCCTGGGCTGACATGGGGATTCCCACGGTGCCTGAGTCACCGACTGAACAGTGGGTCGACAGGGTGGCGGCGGAGTG
This sequence comes from Streptomyces sp. DH10, assembly GCF_029813805.1. Taxonomy (NCBI): domain Bacteria; kingdom Bacillati; phylum Actinomycetota; class Actinomycetes; order Kitasatosporales; family Streptomycetaceae; genus Streptomyces; species Streptomyces sp. DH10. The sequence continues at coordinate 148,112 of NZ_JARVKU010000015.1, read as the reverse complement.
GGCCGCCTCGGTGCGGCAGGCGCTGGCGTACGACGCCTTCGCTCTCATCGAGCGTGCAACCACTGCCGGATTGCTGAACGATGGGGAGGCTGAAAACGCCGCGCTGCTCGCAGCGGCGTTCGTGCGGGTCGGCATGGCGGTCGAGGCGGCGGTGCGCCTGCTTGTCTCGCTCGGTCGTCCGCACGGCGAGCAGGCCCTGAGAGAACTCGTACACGACGACCAGGTCCGGGACTTCCGCCCGTATGTGCGTTCCCGGCTTCTCGGGCTGCGCCGTTCGGTGTACGAGGTTCGGGCCCGGGAAGTCACCCGCGACGAGGAGCCGCTGCTACCCGAAGGGCTGCAGGGTCTTCCGCATTCCTGGCAGAACGACTTCGGCTGGGGCGGGACCGCGCCGGACTCCCACAGTCTCGCCCAGGCGCGTTCAGCACTGGAGGCGTGTCTGACTGTCGAGCGGGTGCCGGATGACGCGCAGATGTGCAGTGACGCTTCGGCGGACTGCAGCGCCATCGCTGAGGTGGTGCGCGCCCTGATGCCGTACCCACGGCTGGTCACTCGCGAGCGAATGAACGAGGCGTGGCGCGAGTGCCAGTCGTTGGGGTTCGAGTTGGAAGGCATCGACGCCGCGTGCTTCGCCAAGGTCTGGTGCAAGGAGATCGCTGACCGAGTCACCGCAGCCGTCTTCCGCTGGCTCGCTGACCTCCCGCAAGGCGGAGGAGCGGCAGGCGACAAGGAACCGGCTGTTCTGTCGGCAACGACCCTCTGGGCCGCGGAACTCGCCGAGCGGTGCGCCCGGTGCGGCAGCGCGGTAGAGGAGGCCATCTGGTTCCTCCATCGCACGGATGACGTGCCGGACAGCCGGGAAGCCCTGGCGCGACTGGCCTTCGATCCGAGTCTGCCGGCCACGACGAGGAACGCCGCGCAGGAGTGGGCGCCATGACGCCGGCTACACCCGTTGCTGACCGCCGAAGGTGTACGACGGGGCGAGGGATCGGTAACGCTGTTCAGCGGCTCCTCTCAGGTGATGCCGTCGGTCATAGTGGCTCCTCCAGAGTTGACCGCGATGGAATTCTGGGGGTCTCATGACCGGTGATCAGCAGGTGCCCGAGATCCTCGGGGAACTGGCGGCGGCGATGGCCGACGCTCCGCCGACCACAGACGGCTACTGGACGTCCGAAGAATTGCACGACCTCTACGAGCGGTTTGAGAAGGAGCCTGACCTGCCGCTCACCGACTGCCAGCGGCGGCTCTTCATGGCCCAACGCGCCCGCAATGCGGTGTCGTCACGTGTCCATGGTCTGTTGCGCTCGCTGGAGAAGGCTGTGGAGCACGGCCGGGTGACCGCCCTCCCAGAGGTCGCCGTTCTTGCTGAGGCGTGTGTGCGCGCCAGACTTGCGGCGTTCGATGCGATCAGCGTCCTCTACCGCCTGGGTGTGCCGTATGGCGAGCAGGCGCTGGCACGACTGGTGCCCGACATGCATGTGGGCGCCAGCGCTCGACGCTGGGGCCGCTGGTGGCTGAGGCGTCTGCGGGAGCCGATGTACCGGGGGATGGCTAGCCGTCCTGTCGAAGGTGAGGAGCCATTGCTGCCAGAGCTGGTACGGAACCTGACAGTCGGTTGGCAGAGCGGCTGGGAGATCGAGGAAGAACCGACGCAGGAGCGCTTCGCTCAGGCTCGCGCCATTCTCGAAGCGCTCTTGCCCAGCACGAGGCTGCCGTTTCCGGAGCCCATTCCGGAATGGGAGGGGGACTGGGACGAAGACGAGGATGAGCGCCCCGATTGGCTGGAGATCCGCATGGTGCTGCGAGATCTGATGCCGGATGTCGGGCTGGTTACCCGAGAGCGCATGACCGAGGGCTGGTACGAGTGCAGGCAGCTGGGGCTGGATTTGCAAGGTGAAGGGCCTGAGGAATTCGGTGACCGGTGGGCCACGCGCATTGGTGCCTGGACCGCGGAAGGCACTCTGTCCTGGCTTTGGCGAGAGGACCAGTTCTCCCCGTGGGCCCAGGACCTCGCCAGGCGCTACATCGACCGGAATGTCGCCGTGGCCGAGGCGACGCGCCTGCTCTCCGAGGCGGCAGCGGCGGAGAGCGGCTCCTGAATCCGTGGCATACGACGAGCATCACGCGGAGGCTCCCGACGACCGCACGGCTGCGCTCCTCGGAGAGTTGGAGGCGGCGATCGCCGCTGCGCCGCCGAGAACGAGTGGTTGGCCGGAGGAACTGGAGGACCTTTGGGATCGGGCCCAGGAGGAGCCCGGTCTCCCGCTCACCGACGAGCAGCGTCAGCATTTCGCGGCCCGGCGGGAACGCTGGGAGGCTTCGTCCGAGGCCCAACGGTTGCTGTGGTCGCTGCGGGAGGCCGTGCGGCGAGGTGAGCTCCGGGACGTCTCCCGGGCCGTCGCGCTTGCCGAGCTGGGCGCACACGCCGGTCTGGGCGGCTACGACAACATCTGGTTGCTCCGCGATCTCGGCCGCCCGCACGGTGAGCAGGCGCTGGCGCGCCTGGTGCAGGACGAGTCGGTGTGCGAGAGCGACCGGCAGGAGGCCCGCGAATCGACCGGAATATCGCAGTCACCGATGCGACGCGCCTGCTCACCGAGGCAGCGGAGGCCGGCTTGCAGTGGGGGCCTACAGCAGATGGTCGGCCTTGCCCGCCTTGATGTCCTGGATGAGTGCCCGGAGGGCATCGCGGCTGTCGGTCAGATGGCGCTCCTCCTGCCCGGCGACGGCGATGTAGGCGTTGCCTTCGGTGTCAGTGCCTATGCGGAAGCAGTTGTTGCCTTCGGCGCAGTAGGGCTCTTCCCAGGTGATCTCGGCCATGATGACGGCTCCTCAGAGGGCTTGGGCGATGCGGTGGATGAAGTCCCGTGATGCCTGCTGGTCCAGCGACTTGGCGTGCCACCAGTCCATGTGTGCACGGTACTTGGCCAACTGGGCCTCGGCGTGAGTGAACTCTCCGCCGTGTGCGGAGTCGAGCTGCACGGTGTCGAGTTGGGGCACAGCCGCGCTGGCGTACAGGACCGCGTGCCCCGCCCCTGGGAACACACCAACCTCGACGGGCAGGACCCGTACGTCGACGTTGTCGTGCTCGGACATTTCGCACAGGTGGTGGAGCTGCTCCCTGGCCGTGCGCCGCCCGCCGAACTGCATGCGCAGTGCCAACTCGTGGACGTACGCGACGTATTCGACAGGCCTTTCCCGCTCGAGAACCTGCTGCCTCTGCATGCGCTGGGCAACTCGCAGCTCCACCTCCGACTTGGGGAGCGGTGGCAGTGCGGAGTCGAAGACGGCGCGGGCGTACCCGCTCAGTTGCAGCAGTCCGGGTACGTGCACGGTCTGCAAGGACCGCAGCTTTTCGGCGAACCACTCCAACTCGGCGACGTCCAGCAGACCCTGGGGGAGTATGCCGCGGTACTGCTCCCACCAGCCCCGCTTGCGGGAGTCGGCCATGGCGACGAGAGCTTCGACGTACGCCTGGTCGGCGCAGTCGTAGTTGCTGGCGAGGACCCTGATGCGCTCGGGCGAGGTGGCGCGGATCCCCGCCTCCATGTTGGAGACCTTCGTCCGGTCCAGCCCGAGCAGCCCGGCGGCGTACTCGGTGGTCCTGCCCGCGGCCAGCCGCATCTTCCGCAACTCGGCACCCAGACGCCGTTGACGTTCGGTGGGCATGGTCCGTGTCGGCATTGGCACCTTCCTCCCCTGTGGTCCGACTCATTTTGCCCCTGGTGAGCAACCGAGCCAACTCAAAGGAGGCAATGTTGAGGAACAAGTGGCACTAGTGCCGCCAACTGCTCTACCGTCAGTGACAGATCGACTACACAACTCTCCGCCGAAAACGGAAGCGCATCACGCGTGCCCACCCACACACTCCTGCCCTGGGAGGGGTGGGTCCGCGTCAGGGAGACGAGCCACCCGGCGGAGCGCAATCCCCCCCCGACGACCAAGGGAGTTGCCATGCCCGCGTCCGTGACCACCTGCTCGTCCCCGGACACCGCCCCCACACCCCCGCCCCCCGAAACCCTCGCCTACAGCCTCACGCTTCCTGCCGCACTCCAAAGCCCGGCCATCGCCCGCACGGCGACGCGGACGATCCTGCGAGCCCACGGCCTGGAGGACGTCACCGACGCGGCGGTGCAAGCGGTCGGCGAACTCGCGGCCTGTGCCTGCCGCTTCACACCCTCCGCAGAGGTCTACATGTCGCTGCGCTACCGGGAGTCCGCCCTGCGCGTGATCCTCTACGACGGCCACCCGCGTCACACGAATCCCCACCTGGCGGCGGCCTGCGACACCCGCCGCCGAGCGGCCCTGCGGGTGCTCGCCTGTGTGGTCAAGTCGTGCGGCGGCAACTGGGGTTTCGGCGAGGCGCGCGAGCCGGGCGGCGGTACGCGGATGTGGGCCGTGCTTCCGCACCACGGCGCACGGGCGTACGTACGCGGCGGCGGCGTACTTGAGTGATAGGCCCCGCCATTTAGGCCCCGTTTTGGGGCCACGGGCCCATCCCGTCCCGCCGTCCCCTTCCTACGCTCGGGCCGTGTCGTAGAGCGAAGGTGGGGGGGGGACATGGCCTTGATCGGGGGAGCGCCGGAGTTCGGGGCCGGGTGGCCGTCGGGGCCTGGCCGGCGGAGGGACATGCCGGGTTCGCTCGCGGCGGCGCTGGTGCTCGTCCACACTCTCTTCGCGGTCACCGTCGTCGGTGGCCTCGGCCTTCTGCTCACCGCGGCCTCGTACGACGCCCTGGACGGCGGCGTACTCGCCCAGACGGCCTACGCCGCCGCCCCAGGAGCAGTCGGCTGGTGGTTGGCCCGGCGTACCTGGGAGGGCGGAGCGAGGATCAGGGGCGGCCTGATCGCCGTACAGATCTGGCTGATCCTCGGCTCGATGTCCAACATCACCGACGGATCACCGCGCGGCTACACCCAGCTCTTCCTCCCCGCGCTGATCCTCTACTTCCTCACCCGCGGGGACAGCCGCGACTGGTACCGCCTCCCCGAGTCGGCCAGGGCGGAACGCCGCCCCTTCTCCCTGGCCCGGATGACCCGCTGGCGCCGGGACGAGGGCCAGACGGCGGTGGAGTACGCGGGGCTGGTGGCCGTGGTCGCGGCGATCATCGTCGCTCTGCTGGTCGGCGGTCTGGGAACGCAGATATTCACCGGCATTCAGTCGGCGGTGTGCAAGGTCACCGGCACGGCGTGCCCGGCGGAAACAGGAAACGGCGGGGAGGAGGTTCAGGCCGGCGACGGCGCGAACGAGACCGACGGTGACGGCGCAGCCGGCCAAGGCGCCGAGAACGGCGGATCCGCTGACGGCGACACGGGGAGCGGCGGCACAGGCAACGGCGGCACAGGCAACGGCGGCGCCGGCAACGACGGCACAGGCAACGGCGGCACAGGCAACGACGGCGCCGGCGGAAACGGGCCCGGCGGAGCCGATTCCGGAGGCCAGGGCACCCCCGGGTCCGGCTCGGGCGGCCAGGTCGGTGAGGAGGGTGTCGAGAACGGCTCCGCCTCGCAGGGCCGCGAGGACACCACCGTCTCGTACCCCGAGGAGACCGACGAAGAGAAGAACGACGCAGCTGAGGGCGAGCCTGGATGGGAGGAGGACGAGCAGGCCGCTGGGGACGGCGGTGACGACGGCTGCACCTCCGGCGTCGGGGCCTTCTTCGGCTGTGTGGGGGACCAGTTCAAGCAGGTGGGACAGGGCCTGTTCGTCGACGGCATCTGGGGTGACGTCACGGGTATCTGGGACACGGTCACCAACCCGGGTGAGGCGTGGGAAGGCCTGAAGGACTACGGCAGCTCGCTGGGCGACCAGTGGTCCGAGGACGCCAAGGACGCAGGCGAGAAGTGGGAGAACGGCGACTACTTCGACGCCCTCACCGACTGGGGCGGCGCGTCGTGGAACACGGGTGTCAAGGTCCTGGACGACACGTTCGTGGGCGACGAGGTCCGCGACCAGTGGAACAACGGCGAGAAAACCCGCGCGGTCACCAACGTCGCCTGGAATGTCGGCTCGCTCTTCATCCCAGGCTACGGCGAAGCCAAGATCGTTCAGAAACTCGGCAAGCTGGGCAAGCTCGGCAAAGTCGGCAAGCTCACCGAGAAAGCCGCGAAGGCAGCGGAGGACGCCAAGAAGGCGGCCAAGGCCGGTGACGCCGACGCCGCGGCGAAGGCGGCGAAGGAGGCCGATGAGGCGGCGGACGCGGCCGAGGAGAGGGCGAGGAAATCCGGCTGCACCATTGCCTCTGCCCCCGGCCGCCGTGTCCCGTACGGCGACATCCCGGGCCTGACCGGGTCCGCCGGCAGCGGCACCACGGTCCTCGCCGCCGGCGGGTCCCGCGCCCCCTATGTCGTACTGGCCGAAGGCGGCTGCGACGAGGAGGCCAGGAAACAGGCGGAGGAAGCCCGCAAGCAGGCCGAGGAGGCCGAGGCGGCCGAGAAGGAGGCGAAGAAGGAAGAAAGCCGCAAGAAGGTCGCCAAGTGGAAGAAGCCGTCCTGGTACAACGACCTGAAGAACCCGCGAAAGGGCTCCAAGGATGGCGGTGACGGCCAGTGGAAGGCCAAGAAGGCGGTGGCGTACTGGCCGAGCATGGAGCGCTGGATGCGCTACCAGGAGCAGGTCACCAATGTGAAGCGGGGCAAGGAATACGCTGTCAAGGATCCGAGGACAGGCAGGGACGTCGACTTCGATGGCTGGGACTCGTCACGGCAGACTTACATCGAGGCGAAGTTCGGATACGGCAAGAAGGTCGGCAAGGACGGGACTCTTCAGAAGGCCCAGGCGGACAAGTTCATCGAGCAGGCGCAGCGCCAGCTGCGGGCTGCGAACGGCAAGCCCGTCGAATGGAACTTCTCCAACAAACGGGTGGCCGAGGCCGCACAGAAGGCGTTCGACGACGCCGACCTGGACGTAGTGGTCAAGCACATCCCGGCGGAGAAGTAGGAAAGAGGAGCGCGCATGTCGGGCGAAGTGGTCGTGAAGGTCTCCTGGGGTCCCAGGCCGGAGACACCTCTGCAATTGGCTCAGCGGTGGCTGGAGCTCCTGACCGGGCTGTCGGACCTGTCGGAGGGGGCGCCGGCCGAGTGGCGCTGGGAGGAGGATTCCGGCCCGGGGCAGCCCGTACCCGTGGAATCCGAGGGTTTCGCGGCGGCACTGGAGGCGGCTAATACCCAGGACGACCGGGACATCCTCGGCTACACGGCCAACGTCGTGGCCACCCGGCCGGACGGCGCATACCTGCGGGCCAGGGTGATCGCGGGAGGCTCGAACGAATACTCCCCGTTCACGGCGGTGCTGCACCTGTTCCCCGCGTCCGGTTCGGCGGCCGTACCCCTGACGGGCCGGTTCACCGAGGTGCTGGCGCTTCTGGCGGACGTGTGGGACGCGGACCATGGGCTGACTTACGACCGGCCGCTGTACAACGAGCTCAGGTCGGCCTATGGCCTGCGGGCCTCCCACCCGCGCGCGGGGTGGGCGGTGTACCTGTCGGAGAGCCGCGCCGCGCGCGTCCCGGAGGACTTCTCCGCTCTCCGGCGCCTGCCCGCCAGGCACGGCGGAGTTGTTCTGGAGATCGCGGACAGCTCCGGCGGAACGCCGTCCACCCAGGCGGTGCTCGCCGCTCACAAGACGCTTGCCGGCACCGGTGCTCTGGACCCCCTGCCGGTCCCGGCCACGGAGGCGAAGCTGTGACGGTGCGGGTCGGTGAGCGGTTCAAGATCTCGGTGAACGACGAAACAGTGAGTGCCCCTCGATGAGCGTGCAGCAGTACATCGCCCGCATCGACGACCTCCTGGTCCGCCCCCTGACCGGCGGCGACGCCTACCACCTCGTGACCCTGCACGAGAGCCGGGACTTCGCCCCGCCGAACGACGACTGGGACGAACTCATGCGGACCAGCGAGGAGTTCGAGGGGGAGTTGCAAGACCTGGCAGCGGCGTTGGACGCCCGGTGGGGTCCGCACGGATCCCTGTCCATGGAGGATTACGCCAACGCCTTCCTGGACCCGGACGACGACGAGCTCCCGCCCTTCTTCCGGGAACTGTGCGAGAGCGGATACTTCGGCGACCTCCTGTACTGGCGGGTCGGCGACCGTCTGGTCGCTGCGAGCGTCGGCCATGAAGACAAAGAGGAGCCGGTCGTGCTGTTCGCCGGGGTGACCGGTTCCGACGAGGGGTTCCCCGACTAGGACCCCCACGGGGCATTTCCATCGCAGCCTTGCACCCATCGCCGGATAGCTTTGGTTCGTTCGCCGAAGCCAAGCCTCGCCTCTTACCGGGAGCCGACCGTGAACCGCCCCCCACCCTCCTCGCAGCGCTCACGCTGACCGCCGCCGCGGCCCTGACGCTGTCCGCGTGCGGGAGCGATGACAGCTCCAAGGGCAAGGACAACGACAAGATCGCGGGAGCCGCTACCGGTGCCGGCAACGCCTCGCCCAGCGCATCGGCCCAGCAGACCGCCGCTCGTCCCGAGATCAAGCTGCCGTCCGACCTGATCATGACCTTCGAAAGCGGCAAGACGGGTGACGCCGTCAAGGACGCCGTACTCGCTGACAACGCCGAGCGCATGCGCTCGGTCAACGCGGCGATTGCGGGAACGGACCCCGAGGCGCAGGCGCTGAACTTCTACAACACCGGCAGGGCGCTGGAGGCGGCCGCGATCTGGGTGGACAAGTTCAAGAAGGCCGATCTCGGCATCACGGGCGCCATCCGGTACTACGACCGGACCGTGACACTCGATGGCAGCAAGGCGGCCTCGGTCGTGTTCTGCGCCGATGAGAGCAAGGGCTACGCCAAGGACCTCAAGACGAACAAGCCGAAGGTCACCACGCCCTCCGATGAGGACTACATCCTTTACAACACGCGGCTGGAGAAGAACAGCGACGGGGTCTGGCAGACCACGCGCATCGTTTCGACCGCGGGAGCGAAACAGTGCCTGAAGTGAAGCGGAGCGCGCTCGGAGGCCTGGGGGTCTGACCAGGACGTCGTGGTCCAGGACCAGTCCGTCAACCGTTAACGGTAAGCCGCATGACCGGACTCGGCGCCGTCTTTCCCCCGACTCGCACCGAACGACTCCGTTCTTGGCCCAGGCTGCCGATGAGGTAGCCGCGGCTGCCGGGCGCATGACGACAGTGACTCGAGGGAATACTGCCTGCCGAACACCGGAGCCGAGGCACGCACGCCGGAGCACAGCACACGGGGGAAGATCATGGCCGCGACGTCAGCACGCGGACTGCGCAGAAGTGGAGTTGTCCTCGTCGCATTGATCGCCCTGACGGCGGCGGCCGGCTGCGGCAGCGACTCGGACGAGCCCGCGAAGGCGTCGTCCCCACCCGGTGAGCGGCCCTCGAAGGCCGACTCCACGAAGCAACCCAAGCCCACTCCCGAGCCCAAGCCCTCGGTGTCGGCCGCGGACGGCCGTGACATCACCGCCTGCGCGGACGGCAACTGCGAGATCGCTGTCTCCGAGTCGGTGAACATCCCCTTCACGGGTCCGCGCGGCTCGGCCACCCTGTCCGTCACCGAGGTCGGCCCGAACAGCATCGCGTACACGGTGAAGTCGGGCAGCGGCCAGTCCAAGGGCAGCGCGAGCGGCCCGGGGCAGGGCTGCATCACCGTCCTCCGCAGCAACGGCAGCGGCAACTCGTGCGGCGGCCTCGGGGATGCTGGTCGCCCGAGCCCGCAGCCGGACGCGGTGGTGATCCAGGCGGCGGCCGGGGAGGACGGTACGGCCGTCCTCCAACTCGTGTCGGGCCGCTGACCGTGCGGCTTCCGCGCTTCATGCTGAAGGCCCTGCTGGTCTGGGCCGCCCGGCGGCCGAACGTACGCGTGTTCCGGTTGTACTCCCTCCTCGGCCGGGCTGCCGTGGACCACGGGAAGCGTGACCAGTTGCTGGGGATCCTGGAGTGGTCGGCCCGGCAGGAGAGCAGACAGAAACCTGATCGGGCCCTCTTCGGCTACCACCTCGCCGCCACCTACGGCTACGAGCAGGTGGATCTACGGCTGACGGCGGCCAACGGGACCCACCGTGTCCTGCGGGAAGCAACGAGCCATGACTGCGCCCGGCCCGCCGTGACCCAGGTGAATCTGTCCCGCGCCCGGGCCGACGTGGCGCAGGCACTTCTCGACCGGGCCCGCCGGTCCCGCGAACGGGGCGACCTCGCCGACGCCCGCCGCGACTACCGGGCGGTCATCGGCAAACGGGAGGGCAGCACGTCGGGCAAGGCCGCCCACGAACTCGCCGAGGTGACCGACGACGCCGATGAGGCGATTGAACTGTGCCGCACCGCGCTGCGCTTCGGCACGGAGCTGAGCCACAAGGGACCGTCCGCGCTCCTCGCGCAACTCCTCCAGGACTCCGGGGACACGGTCGGAGCAGCGGCGGCCCGGGCACATCTGGACATCCCGCGGAAGCTGCACGAGGCGGATGCCGAGGCGGCCCGCGATTACGGACCCGGCTACGTCGAGCGCGACTCCGATCACTCGATGCCCGGCTTCGCCGATGTCTTCGCGCCTCTCGTGGTCGCGGTGCTGCGCGACGGCGAGGTGGTGGAACACGTACGACGCTCCGCCGTGCGCGCGCCGTACGACCCGGCGGGGTCGGGCCGTTACGGGTGCCTCGTCCTGACCGACGCACGCCTGCTCTTCCTGGAGGAGAGGGAATCTCTCGCCTGTGAAGCGCTGGCGATCGACCGCAGGTCCGTGATCAGCGTCAGACCGGCCGAGCAGGACGAACGCGGGCGTACGTGGGTGGACATCCGCTCCGCCGGTGGGGAAGAGGTGAGTGTCAGGGTGGGCCGAACCCCGGACATCTGGCTGACCGGCCTCGGACGTCACTACAGCAGGTGATCGGCCTTCCCCGCCTTGAACCATCGCCCGCGCCGCGACCCGTACGATCCTGCGAGCCCACGGCCTCGCGGACGTGACCGACGCCGCGAGCCACTGAGCGGACGACGGAGACGAGACGGTGACGGGACGGCAGGCATGAGCGAGTCGGATACGGAGCCGAATGCCGAGGAGATGTGGGACCCGCAGGTCGCGCGGTGGCGCGACCCGGAGGGTGACTACGTCCTGCCGCACGCTCTGCGGTCCCTGCCACAGCCCTGGGACGCGTGCGACTGGAGCCGGATCGCGGAACTGCCCCGCACCGACGAGCGACTGACGGAGGCCCGGCGGGTGGTGGCCATACTCCTGGACGCCCCGGAACTGGCTCCGCGTGTCCCTCAGCCGCCGTCGCCCGGCCTGTTGTGGCACGTGTGGGAGGAATTCCATCAGGCCGTTGGCACGAAGATGCCCCGCACGAGCCAGGTGACGTGGTCCGGTGTGGACGAACTGGTCCGCGCGTGGCAGAGCCGCCCGCAGCTCTATCCGCTGCAGCGGCATGTCGTGCGGCACGTCGAAGCCGCGATGCTGGCCATGATCCCGTCACTGCGGGACGACATCGCCGACTCGGTGTTCCGCTGGCTGACCCTAGATCCCGACCCGGGCCGCTTCGCCGACTGGGTGGTGGACCTGGCCGAGCGCTGCGTGACCGAGAACATCGGTGCCGACTCGGCCATCGAACTGCTGGGCGCGATGGGCGGTCCAGAGGCCGGGGCGGCACTGGAGCGCCTGTCGGTGAAGCCGGACGGTCCGGCGAGTTGGGAGAACGCGGACGCGGCACGGAGCATGCTCTTCGACCGGTGGAGCGAGGGGACGATCTGCTTCCAACGCCGCGGAACAGGGTGACGTCGGCAAGTCGAAGCAGCTCCAGCGCGATCCGAAGTTCGTCGGCAACCCCGCGAAGGTCGAGAAGGCCAAGGCCGTCTACGACGGGACGTACAAGTGATCGGAGCGCGCCAGTGATCGGGAACCTCTTCACCGTCGCGGAGCTGGACCCGGAGAGTCTGCGACGCGCCCTGGCGGACATGCTGGCACTGCCGGACGGGGCCGTCGACGTGGCCGACGCGGACGGGGACCAGGAGGACCGACACTGGGACGCTCCCGTGCTCTGCACCTTCCGCTTGCTTCCCCCCGGTGACCTGGCAATGGAACTGGACATCACCGTGGAGGACGCCACCGCCGGCACCCTCACGGAGGGGCGGCTCGCACTCGGCCTTGCGGGCAGGCTGAAAAGCTCCGTCCTGCACCCCTCGGAACTCGACCTACCGAGCGCCTACTGGGTCGCCGTGCAGGACGGACGCTCCGTCAGGTGCCGCCTGCAAGCCGTCGACACCGACGAGGACACGGCTTACCGCGTGGACGCCGTGGAGGAGGAGGTCCCGGACCTGCCCCGAGCGCGGGTGGAGGTGCTCCCGGAAATCCTCGACAGACAGCCCATCTCCACCCCCGTCTCCGACGCCTTCCTCGCGACACTCCCCACAGGCACGGCGGCGAGCGTCGAGGGCCGTGTGCACTATGCATTGCGCGTATGGGAAAGGCTGACCCGCCGACTTCAGTCCGACTGGGTCCCTTCGGGCCGGTACCGAGAAGACCTCTTCCGCCGTGACCTGGAGGCCCGCGACGCACTGGAGCTACTCATCTCAGAGGTGGACGCGGCGTACGCGGACGCTTTGCGGGACACGGTGACCCGACTCGACCGGACTTTCAGCGACTACACCGACACCAAACCCACGCGAGAGGGGAAAGCTGCCCGTTGGTGGTGGAACCGGCTTCCTCTCCGGACGCCTTGGTGAGCCGGGGTGAGGGAGAGGTGGGAGCGACGACTCGTCGTGCCGGCGTGACCGGCGGCCGTCGAACGCCGCTGTCCGGCACTTGGACGGGCCCCTAGCTCCCGTGCACGACCACCTCCACCCACGCGCCCTCTCGCAGCCCGTACTCCCTCATTACGCCAGCCTCCGCCTCCACCACATGCCGGGCCCGCAGCCGCGGCATCCCCAGCCGCCCCGGCCGCATGGTCCGCACGGCGATGACGCGAAGGTCACGATCGAGGTAGGCGACATCGATCGGCATGCGCATCCGGAAGGTGTGCACGCTGTTGGCGGGGGAGAGCAGAATCGCCCCCTCGATGGAATCCCGCCCCAACAACCCTTTGGTACGGGCCCGATAGGAGGTGGCGATCTCCAACGGCACCCGAACGGCCGGCCCTCCACCACCCCCGTGCACGACCAACTCCCCACGCCCGTCCCACCACTGCCGCCCCATACGGGCCACCTCCGACCGTCCCACCGGCCACCTTGGCCACCGGTTGTCGAAGCCGAACGTATCCATAGGCGAGTAGGCCCCACATAGGCCCACGGGCCCATGCCCCACGGCCCTTGGCTTGTTCAGGACTGGAACGCCCGCCTCCTGAAGAACCTGTTGGCGCGTTATGCAACCGTTACGGCTGGAACTGGTCGGCGTATCGCCGATTCCTCCCCATACACCCCACCGGTCGACAAGGCTCACTCTGGTGCGGCCCCACACCGCTGGATAGCTTTGGTTCGCTCAAGAGAAGCCTCGCCTCTTACCGGGAGCCGACCGTGAACCGCCGCCCCACCTTCCTCGCAGCGCTCACGCTGACCGCCGCTGCGGCCCTGACGCTGTCCGCGTGCGGGAGCGATGACAGCTCCAAGAGCAAGGACAATGACAAGATCGCGGGAGCCGACACGGGCGACAAGCCTTCGCCCTCGACCAGCCCGAGCGCATCGGACGCCGCCGACCGTCCGAAGATCACCTTCCCCTCCGACGCCAAGAACGTCTTCGAGTACCAGAAGACAGGCGACAGCGTGAAGGACGCGGCTCTCGCGGACAGCATGCGGAGCGTCGACTCCGTGGACGAAGCGATTTTTGAGGGAAGCACCGACACGAAGGCGCTCGGCTTCTACAACACGGGCAAGGCCTTGCAATCGTCCATCACGTACGTCCAGCGATACATCGACGACGGCGACACGTGGGTCGGGCAGACCCGTTATTCCGACTACAAGATCACTCTTTCCGGAGACAAAAAGGCCTACGTCACCTACTGCTCAGACGAGAGCAAGTCCTTCATCAAGAACCGGAAGACCGGGTCGGTCGACAGGTCGCCGGCGACCGCGAACGCCTACGTGCTGTACAACACCGTTCTCAGCAAGAACGCCGAAGGCGTCTGGCAGACCACGAACATCGCGTCGAACAGGGGGAGCAAGACGTGCCAGCCCTAAGGAACTCGGCTAGAGCCGCAACGGTTCTGGCACTCGTGTGTTCTTCCCTCCTCGTGGCTCCGACAGCCTTCGCCGAGCGAGACGAGCATGGCAGCAACGGTGATGAGCAACAGGGCGCCAACGTAGGCGCAGACGGCACCCTCTCCGTCACCGCGGGCGGCATCGTCTTCGACCGTTCCAAGAACGGCAGCGGCAACTCCGCTGGCGCGCTGACGTCGTCCACGTCCTGGACGCCGCCGCCGTGCTGGTACGCACCGAAGTACACCCCGGAACAGCTCCAGAAGTACCTGGAACCGACCTGGGAGGCCGGTTCGACGGGCTACGAGTGGGACGCCAAACAGCGGGACCGTTACGTCAACGGGCATCCCTACAAGGACTTCAACAAGGACAAGACCGGCGAGGGCTACTTCTGGGACTCCTTCGTCAACAGGGACTTCCCGGCGGGCTGGGACTCCTGCGACGAAGAAATCTTCTGGGTGGACCAGGGCGACCCCCCGCCCGCGAACATCGAGAACGCCGTCACGCCCGAGATCCTCGCCGAACTCGCCTACGCGGAAATCCGCGTCCCCAGCACCAAGGTGACCCTGGCCCCCGCCGAGGAGACCAAGGTCAACCTCCCGACCTGGTCCTGGCTGGACGACGCCCAGTTCAAGCCGGTCTCCGTCACGGCGTCCGTCCCGGTGCTCGACATCCAGGCGACCGCGACGGCGGAACCGGTGTCGCTCAGGATCGAACCGGGCACCAAGGACGCCGTGACCTACCCGGCCTCCGGCGTCTGCGAAATCAACAACGGCCGCATCGGTGAGCCCTACGCCAAGGGCAAGGCGGACCAGACCCCGCCCTGCGGAGTGAAATACCTGCGCTCCTCGGGCAACGGCACGTACCCGCTCCAGGCCACCGTCACCTGGCAGATCGAGTGGACCGGCACCGGCGGCGCGGGCGGCGACCTTCCCGACGGCACCTTCGGCGCCACCCAGGACGTCGTCGTACAGGAGATCCAGTCCGTCAACCGCTGACCGGCTCCGGTTCGACGGGTGGTGCCGTCGAGCGGTCGGCCGAGGCAGGGGCCGAACTGCCGCGGCTTCCGCGGCGGCATTGTCAGTGCCCGGTGCCACACTCACCGCATGAGAATCGAAGACGTGCGGCTGCGCGATGTCGTGGAAGACGATCTCGACGCGTTCTGCGCTTACGAGCAGGATCCCGAGGCAGCCCGGCGGTCGAGGTTCACGCCCCGGCCGCGGGAAGCCTTCATGTCGCACTGGAAGGAGCGGGTCCTCGGGGACGAGACCTGTCTCGTCCAGACCGTGACCGTGGACGGTGACGTCGCCGGCAACATCGTCGCCTGGTGGGACGGGGACCGCCGCTTCCTGGGGTACTGGCTCGGGCGCGCGTACTGGGGGCGCGGCATCGGCAGCAGGGCTCTGGAACTCTTCCTGGAGCGGGAGAAGAACCGGCCTCTGCACGCCGATCCCTTCAGCGGTAACACCGGTTCCGTGCGTCTTCTCGAGAAGCACGGCTTCCGTCCCGCCGGCACTGTCCGGTACGGAGAGCGGGAGCACGTCATGTTCGTTCTGGCGTGACAGGAAGACGTGACAGGAAGAGGTGAGAAGGGGCCTATGGCAGAGCATCACGAACCGCACCGAACGCAGCGACCCCACCGACCTCACCGCACCTTCGAAGACCTCGTCGCCGAAGGCGCCTGTGTTCCCACCGAAGGCTGGGACTTCTCCTGGTTCGAGGGGCGGGCCACCGAGGCGCGGCCCTCCTGGGGGTATGCGACGTCGGCGGCCGCGCGGCTGGGGCGGGCGTCTGCCGTGCTCGACATCCAGACCGGCGGCGGGGAAGTGCTGGACTTCGCTCTCGCCAGAGCCCCGAAGCGGCCCCTGCTCGTCGTCGCCACCGAGGGCTGGCCGCCGAACGCGGCCAAGGCGACCGCCCTGCTCCGTCCGCGCGGAGTCGCGGTCGTCGCCGCGCCCGAGGACGCCCCGTTGCCCTTCGCCGACGGTGCCTTCGACCTGGTCGTGAGCCGGCATCCCGTCCGTCCGCACTGGGGCGAGATCGCCCGCGTCCTCCAGCCCGGAGGGACGTACTTCGCCCAGCACGTGGGACCGGCCAGCGTCTTCGAACTCGTCGAGCACTTCCGCGGGCCCCAGCCGGACGAGGTGCACAGCGGCCGGTACCCCGAGCGCGAGCGGGCCGACGCCGAGGCCGCGGGGCTCGACGTCGTCGAGCTGCGGGCGGAGCGGCTCCGCATGGAGTTCTACGACATCGGCGCGGTCGTTCACTTCCTGCGGAAGGTGGTGTGGATGGTGCCCGGCTTCACCGTCGAGGCGTACGAGCCGCAGCTCCGTGCACTGCACGAGCGGATCCAGTCCGACGGGCCCTGCGTCGCCCACAGCACCCGGCACCTCTTCGAGGCCCGCAAGCCGGGCAGTCCCAGTGCCCCGCCCCCCTGACTCCGCCGCGCCTCACCGCAGCCGCCCCTCACGCATGCGGGCCCACCTTCACCTCTCCCACCACCAACTCCGCCTTCGCCTCCAGCACCTCGCCCACTCGCTCCACCTGCTCACCCAGCTCCCGTTCCTGCCGTGCCGTCAGCCGGACGAGTGGCTCGACCGTGACCGTCGTACGACGGCCCTGGCGCCGCTGGTGCCAGACGCCCGCGACCACGCCGTCGACCAGCAGCACGGGGTAGTTGCCCGCCTGGCCGCCCGCCAGGGCACGCTCGTAGGCCGCACCGGGGAACAGCCGTTCGCGGGGCTGCGCGGCGATGACGTACGCGTCGAAGTACGGCAGCAGCCGCACGCCACGCGGGGGGCCGTCCGGGAACTCCGTGTCACCCGCGGCCACCCACGCCCGCGTGCCCTCGAAGTCGACCTCCTCGATGTCGCCCGCGACGGCGAGTTCCCGGAACACGGTGCCGGCCCAGCCGGTCGGCGCCGCCAGCCACTTCGCGAAGTGCTGCGGGGTCGCCGGTCCGTACGCACCCAGATAACGCCGTACGAACGCCCCCAACGCTCCGTCCGCCCCCAACGCTCCGTCCGTCCCCCCGCCCGCCACACCCGC
This sequence comes from Streptomyces sp. DH10, assembly GCF_029813805.1. Lineage (NCBI taxonomy): Bacteria > Bacillati > Actinomycetota > Actinomycetes > Kitasatosporales > Streptomycetaceae > Streptomyces > Streptomyces sp. DH10. The sequence goes on along the minus strand of NZ_JARVKU010000015.1, from coordinate 130,933 downwards.
AACCGGCGGCCGCGTGTACGTCGCCTTTCGGCCGCGGTTCGGGCCGAAGCACAGCGTGCCCGCCCAGCCCGCCAGGTGCAGCACCTGCCGCCAGCGCGGCCACAGGTCCTGGAAGGCCGGCATCACGCGGTCGCCGGCCCAGGGGCCCGTCCGCGCGACGATCTCCTCGGTCAGCTCGTCGAGCGTCAGGCACGTGCCCTCGAGTGCTTCCCCGATCGCGGCCACGACCTGGGCCGCCTGTTCCTCGCTGAGCCGTACGTCGGGCGGGAAAGGGCTCGGCCCGCTCGGGATCGCGGTCAGCGCGGCCGACCAGAGCGGGAGTTCCCGCGCCGGGAGGAGATGTACCGTTCCGCGCGGGCCGTACGTCTTGATCAGCGACCGCTCGTCCCAGAGTGCGGCCCGTACGTCCGCCCGTGTCAGCGTGGACGTCCGCACGCCCACCGACACCTCGGCCGCGGACAGCACCTGCGCGTGCGCCCCCATCATCGCGCCGACCACCTCGGCGACCGGCGTCCCGCTCGCGTTCGGGCCCGTCGGCCCGGTCAGGAACTGCCGCTCGGCCCGCCGTGCGCTCGCCGCGTCCCACGTGATCATCGAGGTCGTCGTCATGACACGACGCTAGAGGGGAAAGAGGTCAAAAACTGACCTCAATGACCTGAATGATCTAACTGACCCGAGAGCCTCCCGGCTCACCTCTCCCGGCTCACCCTCCCGGCCCACACTTCACTCAGCCCGCTTACGCATCTCGAGTCGCCGTTCTCCACATCGTTATCGCCGACGACTCGCCTCCATGCCGTGCCTCACGTAAGTTCAGACCAAGGTGATTCGCGCCAGCAAAGTATGACTGCGCGGGCGGTACCGCGCAGTGGAGGGGGCTGCGCGGTGCCAGGGCCTCGGGGCGGAAGCCCTGCGGGAGTCAAGCGGGCGTTCGCGGCCGGGTTCACCCGTCGGGGGGATACGGGGACAAGTCGTCTGGCGAGCCCCAAGCCGCGGCAAATCCGCCGGATCCTGTCTCAGGGCGCACGATTCCCCTGCGTACGGGCCGGGTAGGGGCTGCGTTTCGGCCACGAGCAAGCCGCGAACGAGAGGTTCCGCGGGCATCGCGGCGTCGCCGGATGGCTCCGGAGAGTAGTTGTGGCACGCCGATGCACGCAGCATCACTTACGAAGGGTTATGGTGGAAACCCCCCCTCGGGCCGGTCCGTCTCCCCCCCACGGACCGGCCCGTTTTTTTGTGCGCCGAAGTCGGCCCGAAGTACCGGCCGGAATTCTCCGTTCCGCACCCGTGGGCCGCCCACGGCGGCAGCGAGGGTAGGCTTCGCCTCCGGGGACTGCCACACGGACAGGGACCGCCCGCGGCCACGACCGGGCCGCACGCCGCGGCCTGTCCGATCCGTACGGAGGGGCTGACGATCACGTGAACCTGCGCGACAAGCTGCGTGGCCTGCTGGTCAGGCTGTACGCACGCCGGGTGGAAGGCCACCTGGACCACGCTCAGGTGCCCAAGCACATCGGCGTCATCATGGACGGCAACCGGCGCTGGGCGAAGGCCGCCGGTTCCAGCACCGTCCACGGTCACCGGGCCGGGGCCGAGAAGATCGAGGAGTTCCTCGGCTGGTGCAGTGAGACCGACGTCGAGGTCGTGACCCTCTGGCTGCTGTCCACGGACAACTTCGACCGGCCGCAGGAGGAGCTCGTCCCGCTGCTCGGCATCATCGAGGACGTCGTCCGGACCCTGGCCGCCGACGGCCGCTGGCGCGTGCACCACGTCGGCACGCCCGATCTGCTGCCCTCCGGGATGCAGACGGTGCTGAAGGAGGCCGAGGAGACCACCGCGCACATCGACGGGATAGTGGTCAACGTCGCCATCGGCTACGGCGGCCGCCAGGAGATCGCCGACGCCGTGCGCTCCATGCTGCTCGACGCCCAGGACCGGGGCACCTCGATGGAGGAGCTCGCCGAGGCCGTCGACACCGACATGATCGGGCGTCACCTCTACACGAGCGACCAGCCGGACCCCGACTTGGTGATCCGCACCAGCGGCGAGCAGCGGCTGTCCGGATTCATGCTCTGGCAGACCGCGCACTCCGAGTACTACTTCTGTGACGTGTTCTGGCCGGCCTTCCGCAAGGTCGACTTCCTGCGCGCCATGCGCGACTACGCCGCCCGCCACCGGCGCTTCGGCGGCTGATACACCGCCCACCCCCCCCGGTGCTTCCGCGGCTGAAACGCACTCCGGCGCACTACGCCGGGCGTGAGACTTCGCGGGACTCCGCAGGCCGCCCGGCACCGCGGTCACCGCAGGTCGCAAACCTTCCCGGTACCCCTCCGAAGACGCGCGTAACACGGAGTTCACCGGACCGCCGTCATATGCCGTGGCATGGCGACGCTCGTTCGAGGGCATAAGCCAGTCAGGTCGACGCCCGATCCCCGGGTGTCGGATCTCAGCGGACGGCACGGGGCCGTCCGCCCGGGAGGCCCTTTGCACCAGCCCGATCGTGCGGTCACAGCACGGACGAAGAGGCGGAGGGCCGGTTCTCGGCCCGCGCAGGGCGGCCGACGACCGGTCCAGCTCCACTCCGTCGCTCCCCGACCTCATCCGAGGGGGTACGTCCTTCCGTGGTGACCAGCACAAAGCGCCACAAGCCCGACCGGCGCACCTACGTTCTCGACACCAGCGTCCTGCTGGCCGACCCGAACGCCCTGAGCCGCTTCGACGAGCACGAGGTCGTGCTTCCCATCGTCGTGGTGACGGAACTGGAGGCCAAGCGGAACCATCCCGAACTCGGCTACTTCGCGCGGCAGGCCCTGCGCCTGCTCGACGACTACCGGGTGCGGTACGGCCGCCTCGACGCCCCCATCCCGACCGGGGACCTCGGCGGAACCGTCCGTGTCGAGCTCAATCACTCGGACCCCAGCGTGCTGCCCAGCGGCTATCGCCTGGGGGACAACGACTCCCGCATCCTCGCGGTCGCCCGAAACCTTCAGGCCGAGGGGTTCGACGTCACCGTCGTGTCGAAGGATCTCCCGCTCAGGATCAAGGCGTCCTCCGTCGGGCTCCTCGCCGAGGAGTACCGCGCGGAACTCGCCATCACGGACTCCTCCGGCTGGACCGGAATGTCCGAACTGACCCTGCCCGGCGAACAGGTGGACATCCTCTTCGAGGAGGGGCGCGTCTACGTCCCCGAGGCCGCCGACCTGCCGGTGCACACGGGCCTGATGATCCAGTCGGAGCGGGGCAAGGCGCTCGGGCGGGTCATGCCCGACGGCAACGTCCGTGTCGTATCCGGGGATCGTGAGGCGTTCGGCATCAAGGGCCGCAGCGCCGAGCAGCGGATCGCGCTGGACCTGCTGCTCGACCCGGACGTCGGGATCGTGTCGATGGGCGGCCGGGCCGGCACCGGAAAGTCGGCGCTGGCGCTGTGCGCGGGTCTGGAGGCGGTACTCGAGCGCCGTCAGCACCAGAAGGTGATGGTCTTCCGTCCGCTCTACGCGGTGGGCGGGCAGGAGCTCGGCTATCTGCCCGGCACCGAGGCGGAGAAGATGAGCCCCTGGGCGCAGGCGGTGTTCGACACGCTGTCGGCCGTCACCAGCCGGGAGGTCATCGAGGAGGTCACCGCCCGCGGGATGCTGGAGGTGCTGCCGCTCACCCACATCCGCGGTCGTTCGCTGCACGACGCGTTCGTGATCGTCGACGAGGCGCAGTCGCTGGAGCGGAACGTACTTCTCACCGTTCTGTCCCGGATCGGGGCCAATTCACGGGTGGTTCTCACCCATGACGTGGCCCAGCGGGACAACCTGAGGGTCGGCCGGTACGACGGTGTCGTCGCCGTCGTCGAGAAGCTGAAGGGGCATCCGCTGTTCGCGCATGTGACCCTGACGCGGTCCGAGAGGTCGCAGATCGCCGCGCTTGTGACCGAAATGCTCGAAGACGGACAGATCTGACCGTCCTGCACCAAACGGTGGCGGTTACGCCGTAGTTGGCGCCGTCCGGAAAGGCGAAGAGCCTAGCCGGGCGGCGCCTTCGCGTGTGGATGTTTCTGTGAATCTCCCGCGTCAAACGGGATGTGAGCTTTCACACGCAACTCGGAATTGCCTTGCCCCGTCGTGTTGCGGCAGAGTCTCAGTCCTGTCAGGCCCCGCATACGACACACCTGTACCCCCAGCGGTACGGCACCACTAAAAGCACAGCGTCAACTGCATAGCGATGTCGTATGCCGCCCGAGCACCACGCGGCACTCCCCACGGGGGAGTTGCCCACCGGGCCCGAGCCTCCCGTGACCCCGCAGTTGGGGAGGCCAGTGCCAGGGGCACGATTGCGTCCGCGAGGGTCACCGAAGCGGGCGATGCTGGAAGGAAAACCGTGTGAGCCGGATCTCGGTCCGGGGATTCGCAGTGGCTTCGGCCACCGCGGTCACCGCTGTCGGAAGCGTCGTCGGTGTTGCCTCTGGTAGCACCGCGCAGAACAACGACGCAGAAGCGACGGCAAGCGGCACCACGCTGCTCGCTGACATTCCCGCGGGCCAGCAGGCCCAGGTGCAGACGGCGTCGCTGACCCAGCAGGCCGACGCACAGGCCATCGCCGCCGACGCGAGCGCGAAGAAGGACGCCGAGGAGGCCGCCCGCAAGGCTGCCGCCGAGACGGCCGTCGCCAAGAAGAAGGAAGCCGCCGAGAAGGCCGCCGCGGCCGAGAAGGCCGCCAAGGAGCGCGCGGAGGCCAAGGCTGCCGCCAGCCGCTCCAAGGACGTCTCCGACTTCCCCGTCGCGACCTCCTACTCCATCGCGCAGCTCCAGGCGATGGCGCGGCAGATGGTGCCGGCGGGTCAGTTCCAGTGCTTCAGCAACATCGTGGACCACGAGTCCGACTGGAACTACAAGGCGGTCAACCCTTCCTCCGGGGCCTACGGCATGTTCCAGGCCCTGCCCGGTTCAAAGATGTCGTCCGCCGGTGCCGACTGGCAGACCAACCCGGCCACCCAGATCAAGTGGGGCCTGAACTACATGAACGAACGCTACGGCAGCCCGTGTGATGCCTGGTCGTTCTGGCAGGCCAACAACTGGTACTGAGCCCGCGGCCCTGAGCCGCAGCCATCCTCAGCGCAAGCCCCTCACCGTCGTCCGGTGAGGGGCTCGTGCCATGTACGGTCTTGACGGACGACTCTCCAGGGGGGAGTGGTGTGGAGAGACGGGGGAAAAGGACGGATCATGTCGCGAGTGCCAGGGTGGCTCGGCCGGCTCGGTGCCGGGCTGACCGAGATGAGTGAGCGGTGGAACGAACGCCGCGCCGAAGCCGAACGGGAGCGGGACGAATCCGAGCCCCGGACGTCGTCCGACGAACAGGTGCCGCCGCCCCCGGACTACGCGCCCGATGTTCCCGCCCGGCCCGATCCCGCGCTGGCCGTGCCGTGGGGGGTGCGGGTCGCGGCGGAGGCCGGCTGGCGGCTGCTCGTCCTCGCGGGCACGCTCTGGGTGCTGACGCGGATCATCAGCGCCGTCCAGCTGGTGGTGCTGGCGTTCGTGAGCGCACTGCTCATCACCGCGGTCCTCCAGCCGACCGTGGCGCGGCTGCGGCGGCTGGGCGTGCCGCGTGGGCCGGCCACGGCGCTGACGGCGATCCTCGGCTTCGTCGTCATGGGGCTCATCGGCTGGTTCGTGACCTGGCAGGTCATGGAGAACATCGACGACCTCTCGGGCCAGATCCAGGACGGCATCGACGAGTTGCGGAACTGGCTGCTCAACAGCCCGTTCCACGTCACCGACAAGCAGATCAACGAAATCGCCAAGAACCTGCGGGAGGCGGTCGGCGCGAACACCGACCAGATCACCTCAGCGGGGCTGGAGGGCGTGACGGTCGTCGTCGAGGCGCTGACGGGGATTCTGCTGGCGGTCTTCTCGACGCTGTTCCTGCTCTACGACGGCAAGCGGATCTGGGAGTGGACGCTGAAGCTGGTGCCGGCGGCGGCGCGGCCGGGAGTGGCCGGGGCCGGGCCGGTGGCGTGGCGGACGCTGACGGCGTATGTGCGGGGCACGGTGATCGTCGCGCTGATCGACGCGATCTTCATCGGGCTGGGCATCTACTTCCTCGATGTGCCGATGGCCGTGCCGCTGGCGGTGTTCATCTTCCTGTTCGCGTTCATCCCGCTGGTGGGCGCGGTGATGTCCGGGGCCCTGGCGGTCGTCGTCGCGCTGGTCACCCAAGGGGTGTTCACCGCTGTCATGACGCTGGTCGTGGTGCTGGCGGTGCAGCAGATCGAGGGCCACATCCTGCAACCGTTCATTCTCGGACGGGCGGTGCGGGTGCATCCGCTGGCGGTGGTGCTCTCCGTGGCGTGCGGGGGGATGGTGGCCGGGATCGGGGGTGCGGTGGTGGCCGTACCGCTGGTGGCCGTGACCAACACGGTGGTGGGGTATCTGCGGGCGTATTCGCGGCAGTCGGCGCTGCGGCACTCGGTACGGCCCCGCGGGGCGACAGCGATGGGGCCGGTGGAGCGGCAGCCCGGCCCTTCCGAGTCGCCGTCGCAGTAGCCCGGCCCGGGGAGAACTCGAAAAGCAGACAGGGCCCCGCCCACCGGTCAGGTGGGCGGGGCCCCGCGACGTGCGGCAGGCAACCGAGGGTTACTCGGACAGCACCGCCTCGGCGTCCAGCGTCACGCCGACCGCCTGGATCACGGACGCGATCTTGAACGCCTCCTGGACGACCTCGCGGTCGATCCCGGCCTTGCGGAGCACCTGCTCGTGGGAGTCGAGGCACATGCCGCAGCCGTTGATGGCGGAGACCGCGAAGGACCACAGCTCGAAGTCGACCTTGTCGACGCCGGGGTTGCCGATGACGTTCATCCGCAGGCCCGCGCGCAGGTTGCCGTACTCGTGGTCCGTAAGGAGGTGCCGCGTGCGGTAGAAGACGTTGTTCATCGCCATCACCGCGGCGGCGGACTTGGCGGCCGTGTACGCCTCGGGCGACAGGTTCGCCTTCGCCTCCGGCTCCAGCTCGCGCAGCACGATCGGGGAGCGCGAGGCGATCGCGGTCGCGAGGACCGTGCCCCACAGCTGCTGGGCCGGGAGGTCGGAGTTGCCGATGACCGAGCCCAGGTTGAGCTTCAGGTCCTTGGCGTAGTCCGGTATGCAGGACTTCAGGGAGTCGAGGGACATGCCTCACTCACCAGCCAGCAGCTTGACGGGGTCGAGGGTCTCGTCGCCCTTGGACCAGTTGCAGGGGCACAGCTCGTCCGTCTGGAGCGCGTCCAGGACCCGCAGGACCTCCTTCGGGTTACGGCCGACCGAACCCGCGGTCACCATCGAGAACTGGATCTCGTTGTTCTGGTCCACGATGAACACCGCGCGCTTGGCGAAGCCGTCCTCGTCCTCGATGCCGAGGTCGCGCATGAGCTCGTGCTTGGGGTCGGCCATCATCGGGAACGGCAGGTCGCGCAGGTCCTCGTGGTCCTTGCGCCAGGCGTGGTGGACGAACTCGGAGTCGCCGGAGAAGCCGAGGACCTGGGCGTCGCGGTCGGCGAACTCGTCGTTCAGCTTGCCGAAGGCGGCGATCTCGGTCGGGCACACGAAGGTGAAGTCCTTGGGCCACGCGAAGATGACCTTCCACTGACCCTCGTAGGTCTTGTGGTTGATCTGCTGGAACTCCTTGCCCTTCTCCAGCGAGACGCAGGCGGTCAGATCGAACTCGGGGAACTTGTCACCGACAGTGAGCACACGCTCTCCTTGCAGCGAAGAAACACCCGGATTGCGGGTGTTTCCCATGGGTTGGACGTTATTGATGTTGGCACAGGGTCGATTGATTACGGAAATAGCTACACTCGGTCGGGTTGATCGGAGGTAGTTATCAGTGACTGTGGGTAATAAGCGCAGGCAGCCCAGCCTCGCCCAGCTGCGGGCCTTCGCAGCCGTCGCCGAGCACCTGCATTTCCGGGACGCCGCCGGGGCGATCGGCATGAGCCAGCCCGCCCTCTCGGGTGCCGTCTCGGCGCTGGAGGAGACACTCGGAGTGACGCTCCTCGAGCGTACGACGCGCAAGGTGCTGCTCTCGCCCGAGGGCGAGCGGATCGCCGTACGGGCCAAGGCGGTGCTGGCCGAGGTGGGCGCCCTCATGGAGGAGGCCGAGGCGGTCCGGGCCCCGTTCACGGGGGTGCTGCGGCTGGGGGTCATCCCGACCGTGGCGCCGTATCTGCTGCCCACCGTCCTGCGGCTGGTCCACGAACGGTATCCGCACCTCGACCTCCAGGTGCACGAGGAGCAGACCGCCTCTCTCGTCGACGGCCTCGCCGACGGCCGGCTCGACCTGCTGCTGCTCGCCGTGCCGCTGGGCGTGCCGGGTGTGGCCGAACTGCCGCTGTTCGACGAGGACTTCGTGCTCGTCACGCCGCTCGACCACCCGCTCGGCGGACGCGAGGGCATCCCGCGCGAGGCGCTGCGGGAGCTGAACCTGCTGCTGCTGGACGAGGGGCATTGCCTGCGCGACCAGGCACTCGACATCTGCCGGGAGGCCGGCCGCGAGGACGCGCCGGTCACCACGACCGCCGCCGGGCTGTCCACCCTGGTGCAGCTCGTCGCGGGCGGGCTCGGCGTCACGCTGCTGCCGCGCACCGCCCTCAAGGTCGAGATCTCCCGCAGCAGCCAGCTCCTCACCGGGTACTTCACCGACCCGGCCCCCACCCGCAGGGTCGCTCTCGCGATGCGGGCGGGGGCCGCGCGCGGCGCGGAGTACGAGGAACTGGCGGCGGCGCTGCGGGAGGCCCTGCGGCCGTTGCCCGTACGGGTCCTGGACCGGGACGCCTGACGGTCCTGGCGCGGAAGAGCCTGAGGCTCCTACTCGGTCCGCAGCCCGTCCGGCCGCATCATCCTCAGCAGCGGCGGCAGGCTCAACAGCGTCACCACCAGGACGACACCCGCGCCGATGCCGGTCATCGACAGCACACTCGGCCAGTCGACCCGGACCGCCGTGTCGGTCATCCGCAGCAGGACCGCGCCCAGGGCCATGCCCACCGTCGCGGCGAGCAGCAGACCCAGTCCGATCGGGATCGCCGTCTGCCACAGCACCGACAGGCTGAGGGTGCGGCGCCGGGTGCCGAAGGCGACCAGGGACGACAGCAGCTTGCGGCGCTCGCGCAACTGCTCCAGCTGCGAGACCAGCAGACTCGCGCCGATCAGGGCCAGCACGCACGCGGCGCCGACGAACAGGCCGGTGCGGATGGTGGCGTAGCGGCTGTTGCTCTCGACGGAGTTCCACACCATGGGGTCGACCATGGGGTCGATGCGCGCCGCCGCGTTGCGCACGTACTCGTACGCGTCCGGCTCCGCGGGGGCGAGGCTCAGGTAGAGCTCTCCCTCGGCGAACGACGCGAGCTTCGGGAGCGGCCCGCCCGGCGTGAGCAGGATGCCGCCGCGCTCGGTCCCGGTCGGGTCCTCGCGGGGCTGCGCCTGCCGGATGTCCCGCGGCACGCTCCAGGAGAACTGCTCTCCGGGCCGGCCCTCGTTCGCGCTGTCGAACCACAGCTTCTTGCCCGGCTTGGCCAGCCTGGCCGTGTCGGTGTCGTACTTCGCCCCGTGCACGGCGAAGACGTCGCCCTCGCGGCAGGAAGGCAGCGTGGCCACCTCGCGGAGCGCGGCGCAGTCGCCGATGGTGACCTGGACGAGGGAGTCGGCGTCGGTGCGCTTGTCGGCGAGGTAGGTCTCGGCCAGGGCGGTGACCTTGCGGACGCCCCGGGTGTCGCGGAACTTCTCGGCGGTGGAGGCGAGTTCGACGCCGTCCGGCACGTGCACCTGCATCTGGGCCCGCGAGACGTCGTACCGCGACGCGGCGGTGTAGGTGCCCTCCACCCCGGCGAACAGCATCTGGAGCGCGATCGCCCCGGCCACCGCCACCGCGATGCCGTTGACCATGCGAGCCGCCGCGCCACTGCTCAACTGGAGTCGACGCACGGCAAGTTGCCAGGCGATCCCGCCGGAGCCGAGCCGGGCGACGACCCTCTCCACGATCCAGGGCAGCAGCGCGGTGACGCCGACGAGCAGGAGCATGACGCCGCCGACGACGAGGTACTGATTGAACTCTCCGCCGTCGTCGCCCTGCCCGATCATCGGAAAGAGCATCGCGAGCCCGCCCAGCGGCAGCAGCAGCCGCCACCACAGCCGGCGCCGCGCGGGCCTGGCCGTACGCACCACGCCGAGCGGCTCGATGACCACCCCGCGCAGGGCGAGGAGGGTCACCAGCACCGCGGCCGTCGGGACCGCCAGCGCGACCAGGGCGGCCAGCAGCGGAGAGGGGTCCAGATAGCTCGGGAACACACTGACGTGGTACACCTCGAAGGTGGCCGCCAGTTGGCGCCCGAGCAGGAAGAACCCGGTGCCGAGGACGAGCCCCAGCAGGGATCCGGCGAGGGCCTCGCCGGCAGCGATCCGCCGGGTCATCCGGCTGTCGGAGCCGACCAGCCGCAGTGCCGCCAGCCTGCGGTCGCGCCGCTCGCCGCCGAACCGCACGGCCGCTGCGATGAACACGGCGACCGGCATCAGCAGCACCACGAAGACGACCAGGACCAGCAGGAGCAGGACCGGGTCCCACGGGTCGGACGGCGCCAGGTCCGGATTGCCGAAGCTGTCGATCCGGGCTCCGCTGACGTGGTCGAGGCGGTCCGCGAGTCCCTTACCGCCCGCGAAGTAGGCGAGCTCCTGGGAGCCGACGAGACCCTGCTCGCCGATCGTGCCCGTGATCCGGTAGGGCAGCCGCTCCCGCAGCAGTTTCCCGCTGCCGGAGGCGAGCAGCTCCTTCAGCGCCGGGGAGACGACCATCTCGCCCTTGGCCGGGAACTCCGAGAGCCCCGGCGGCAGCGGAGCCCGCGGGCCCTCCGGCTCCAGCATGCGCCCCCGCACGTCCCGGTCGCGGAACGTGGTGTCCGTGTCCAGCACGATCAGGGTGTTGTCGGCCTTCGGTACCACCTGCTGGCTGAAGGTGTGGTCGCTGCGTGCCTCCTCACGCCGGTCCCGTTCCGCCAGCGCGTTCGGGATGGCGGTGGTGAGCAGCAGCAGCGCCACTCCGAGCCCGACGCCGACGGCCGTCAGCAGCGCCCGGATCCACCCCTCGCGTCCGCCCCCGAAGGCGAACCGGATCCCCATGCCGAGATCCCGCGCCCACTGCGAGGCGCTCATACGGCGCGCTCCATGTCCCGGGACTTGCCGTCGCGTACGACGATCTCGCGGTCGGAGTAGGCGGCCACCCGGGCCTCGTGCGTGACGAGCACCACGGCCGCGTTGGCGGACCGGGCGGCGTCCGTGAGCAGGTCCATCACGCGCTCACCGTTGAAGGAGTCGAGCGCGCCGGTCGGCTCGTCGGCGAACACCACACGCGGGTTCGTCACCAGCGCGCGGGCGACGGCGACCCGCTGGCCCTGGCCGCCGGACACCTCGCCGGGCCGCTTCTTGCGCAGCTCGTCGACCTCCAGCCGCTCCATCCACGCCAGCGCGGTCCGCTCGGCCTCCTTGCGGGACGACCCGTTCAGGCGCAGCGGCAGGGCCACGTTCTCCACACAGGTGAGTTCGGGCACGAGCTGGCCGAACTGGAACACGAAACCGAACTCGGAGCGCCTGAGCGCACTGCGCTCGGCGTCGCTCATCGACGTCACCTCACGCCCGTTGTACGTGATCGAGCCCGAGTCGGGCGGCACGATCCCGGCGAGGCAGTGCAGCAGCGTCGACTTGCCGGACCCGGACGGGCCCATCACGGCGACGACCTCGCCCGGGTGGATGGAGAACTCGGCACCGTCGAGCGCGGTGGTCGGCCCGTACGCCTTGCGCAGGTCCTGGGCGGTGAGCAGCGAACCAGCGGGAATCGTCACCGGGTCACCGCCTCACGGAGCTTGTCCAGGCGGGCAGCGGTCAGTTCCAGCCAGCGCAGGTCCGCCTCCAGGTGGAACAGGGCGTGGTCGCAGATCAGCTGGTCGGCCAGGTCGCCCTTGCGCTTGCGGTCGGTGAGGATCCGCATGCTGCGCAGGTGTTCCGAGCGCTGCGTGTCGAGGATGTCGGCGGCGTCGCGGTGGGTGAGCAGCGCGAGGACGACCTTGGTGTAGAGGGTCGACTGGAGGTACGGCTCCGGCTTCTCCGGCGTCGCCAGCCAGCGCGCGACGTCGGTGATGCCGGCCTCGGTGATCGCGTACCGCTTGCGCTCGGGCCCGCCGCCGGCCTCGATGCCGTCGACTTCGACGAGCCCGTTCTTCAGCAGCCGGGACATCGTCGAGTAGACCTGGCCGTAGTGCAGGGGCCGGTCGTGACCGAACTTCTCGTCGAAGGCCCGCTTCAGGTCGTAACCGTGGCGCGGGCCGGACTCCAGGAGTCCCAGGAGAGTGTGACCGATGGACATGACCAGGACTGTACACGGGGTGTATACGCGACGTGTATACGCCGAGTGTGCAGTCCCTGGCGTGCGGTACGGGTACGCAGGTCGGGGGCTGTTGTCACGGTTCCGCAACAGGCTATTGCCCGGAGCCGCCGGGGGGTCGGCCACGCCGGGGCAGTGGCCCGGTCTCCCGCGGCAGCCGCCCCGCTTCGGCCAGCGCCTTCCGCAACAGGAACTCGATCTGCGCGTTGGCCGACCGCAGTTCGTCCCCGGCCCACCGCGCCAGCGCCTCGTACACCGCCGGGTCCAGCCGCAGCAGCACCTGCTTGCGCTGCTGCTGCGGCCGGCGCCGGGAACCCGGACCCTCGGACGGCTCCGTCACTGGTACAGCGACCCGGTGTTGAGGACCGGCTGCGCGGCGCGGTCGCCGCACAGCACCACCATCAGATTGGAGACCATCGCCGCCTTCCGCTCGGAGTCCAGCTCCACGATGTCCCGCTCGGTGATCCGGGCGATCGCGGCCTCGACCATGCCCACCGCCCCGTCCACGATCTGCCGCCGGGCCGCGACGACCGCTCCGGCCTGCTGCCGCTGGAGCATCGCCGAGGCGATCTCGGGGGCGTAGGCGAGGTGCGTGAAGCGCGACTCGATGATCTGCACCCCGGCCGCCTCCACACGCGCGTGGAGTTCGACGGCGAGCTTCTCGGTGATCTCCTCGGCGTTGCCGCGCAGCGAGAGGCCGTCCTCCTCATGGGCGTCGTAGGGGTACTCGATGGCGATGTGTCGCACGGCCGCCTCGGTCTGCGTGGAGACGAACTCGACGTAGTCGTCCACCTCGAAGGTGGCCTGGGCGGTGTCCTCGACCCGCCACACCACGACCGCGGCGAGCTCGATCGGGTTGCCGTAGGCGTCGTTGACCTTCAGGACGGCGGTCTCGTGGTTGCGGACGCGCGTCGAGATCTTGGTGCGCGAGGTGAGGGGGTTCACCCAGCGCAGGCCGTCCTGCCGGATCGTGCCGCGGTAGCGGCCGAAGAGCTGGACGACCCGGGCCTCGCCGGGTGCCACCATGTTCAGCCCGCACATGGCCAGGAACGCCGCGAGCCCGACCAGGATGCCGCCGATGATCAGCGCGGCCTTGGCTCCGCCCCCGTCGACCGCCGTGGCGGCCGCGATCAGCCCGGCGCCGGCCAGCAGACCGAGCAGGCCGAGCAGCAGGGCGAGCCCGCCGCCGATGCTGTGCGCGGTGAACTCCCGTACGCGGGGCGCCGGCATCTCGGGCACGTCGGCGGTGACCTGCGGTTGGTGTATGGACATGGGTGATCCCCCGTTCCTCCCGGGAAGCCACTCCTGCATAGCTTCCATCTAGCTAAGTGATATCACTTTTCCCTGGCATGGCAACCCTACGCGTGTCTCGAACGTCGGTTCCGTTGGGATGGGTGCTGATTGTCACGCCCGCAAAGGGCCGGATCGGCAGCCCTATCTCTTATCTCCCGGTGTTAGCTTTCTGAGCTGACCTGAGCGGCGAACCTGTGTGACATGTGAGCACACACGAGCGAAGCGGAGCGGATCGGACCCATGGGACGAGCGGAAGAAAGACGCGCCAGACAGCGCGGTGGGCGCCGGGCGGCACCCAAGCGCCGCCGTTCGTCGGGCGCGCCCGGGAAGAGCGGCATACGCAGGCTCTTCACCTGGAAGAAGATCCTCGGCACCTTCTTCGGCCTGTGCCTGCTGGGCATGGGGGCTTTCATCGTGCTGTACATGATGATCGGAATCCCGAAGGGGAACGCCGACGCCGAGTTGCAGAGCAACGTCTACAAGTACCGTGACGGCTCGCTGCTGGCCCGCGCGGGTGACCGCAACCGCGAGATCGTGGACCTGGCCGAGGTGCCCAAGCCCGTCCAGAAGACCTTCGTCGCCGCCGAGAACAAGACCTTCTACAAGGACGCCGGCGTAGACCTGAAGGGCACGGCCCGCGGTCTGCTCAACACGGTCACCGGCAAGGGCGCGCAGGGCGGTTCCACGATCACGCAGCAGTACGTCAAGAACTACTACCTGACCCAGGAACAGACCGTCACGCGCAAGCTGAAGGAACTGGTCATCTCGCTGAAGCTGGACCGGGAGAAGTCCAAGGACTACATCCTCGCCGGCTACATCAACACCAGTTACTACGGCCGTGGCGCCTACGGCATCCAAGCCGCCGCGCAGGCCTACTACCACGTGGACGCCGAGGACCTCACGGTCGAGCAGGGTGCCTACCTCGCCGCGCTCCTCCAGGCACCGAACCAGTACGACTGGGCGATAGCTTCCGACACCGGTAAGAAGCTGGTGAGGGCGCGCTGGAACTACGTCTTGGACAACATGGTCGAAGAAGGCTGGCTGAACAAGTCCGAGCGTCAGGCCATGAAGTTCGCCGTGCCCAAGGAGCCGAAGGCCGACCCGAGCATGGGAGGGCAGACCGGCTACCTGGTGAAGGCCGCCAACGCCGCGCTGGAGAAGCAGCTCGTCGCCCAGGGAGCCGCCGAGGACTCGAAGCAGGCGGGGGCGCTGGTGGACCAGGGCGGCTGGACCCTCACGCTCAACATCGACAAGAAGAAGCAGGCCGCGCTCGAGAAGTCCGTCGAGCAGCAGCTGAACAGCAAGCTCGACCCCGCCAAGCGCAAGGTCGACGCGGACGTCCAGGCCGGTGCCGCGTCCGTGAACCCGAAGACCGGCGCGGTCGTCGCCATGTACGGCGGTCGGGACTACCTCAAGCACTACGTGAACAACGCGACCCGCACCGACTACCAGCCCGCCTCCACCTTCAAGCCTGTGATCCTGGCGGCCGCCCTGGAGGGTGCCGCCAAGACCCAGGACGGCACGCCGATCAGGGCGAACACGATCTACGACGGCACGAGCAAGCGTCCGGTCGTGGAAGACGGCACCAAGGTCGGGTTCGCGCCCGAGAACGAAGACGACGCCAACTACGGCAAGGTCACCGTCCAGACGGCGATGAACAAGTCCATCAACTCCGTCTTCGCGCAGATGGGCGTCGACGTCGGTATGCCCGAGGTGATGAAGGTCGCGGGCGAACTCGGCATGAACACCGAAGGCTTGGAGGCGGTGCCCGCTCAGACACTGGGCACCATGGGTGCGAGCCCGCTCGAGATGGCCGGCGTGTACGCGACCCTCGACAACCACGGCAGGAAGGTCACGCCGACGCTCCTCAAGTCCGTCGAGCACAACACCCGCGCGGTCACCATCCCGGACGCGATCGGAGACCAGGTCATCAGCCGCGAGGCCGCCGACTCGGTGACCTCGGTGCTGACGGGCGTGGTCGACGACGGCACCGCCCAGCGGTCCGTGCGCAACAACCCCCAGCGCGACGGCCAGCAGGTCGCGGGCAAGACGGGTACGTCCGACGACAACCTGTCGGCCTGGTTCACCGGCTACACACCCGGCCTGGTCACATCCGTCGGCCTGTTCGGAGAGGACGACAAGCCCCCGTACAAGCACGTCCCGATGTACAAGGCGGCCGGCGAGCCCCGGATCAACGGCGGCGATTTCCCCGCGCAGATATGGGCGGCGTACACGTTCGGCGTGATGGGCGACACCAGCAAGTTCGACCTGGACACCCAGCAGGGCGCGGCCGTCCAGCCGACGTGGACGCCGACACCGACGCGGGAGCCGACCAAGGAGCCCACGCAGGAGCCGACGACCGAGGAACCGTCGTCGTCACCGCCGCCGACGACGGAGGAGCCCAGCAGCTCGCCGCCGGCGAGCCCGTCGACGACACCGCCCACCTTCACCCCGCCGACGGCCCCGGAGACGACACCGCCGGACGACGGCGGCGACCCGTTCGACCCGATCAAGCCGGGCGACGGACGGGGCGAACAGTAGGAGGCACGGCAAGGGGCGCCCGGCGAACACCGGGCGCCCCTTCTCCGTGTGCTGTGCTCAGCTGCGGTTGAGCTCGAACCAGACGACCTTGCCCGTGCTGAGCCGGGTCGCGCCCCAGCGCCGGGCCAGGCGGTTCACCAGGTACAGCCCGCGTCCGCCCTCGTCCGTGGCGCGCGCCTGCCGCAGGCGCGGCAACTGCGGGACGTCGTCGCCCACTTCGCAGCGCAGGACGTCCGTCCGCAGCAGCCGGAGCGTGACCGGCCGGGAGGCGTACCGCACGGCGTTGGTCACGACCTCGCTGACCAGCAGCTCGACGGAGTCGCTGAGTTCCTCCAGGCCCCAGCGTTGCAGTGCGCGCCGGGCCAGCCGGCGGGCCCGGCCGGGGGCGGCGTCCTCCGGCTCCAGGAACCAGTACGCCACGTCGCTGGGCGCGATGCCGTCGAAGCGGGCGGCGAGCAGCGCGATGTCGTCGTCCCGGTCGCCCGGGCCGAGCATGTCGAGCACCTCGTCGCACAGCGCTTCCAGGGGCGGGGGATGGTCCGGCCCGGTGAGCTGCGCGGTCGCGGCGAGCTTCTCCCGCAGCTGCTCGATGCCGGTCCACACGTCCCGCAGCCGGGACTCGACCAGGCCGTCGGTGTACAGCAGCAGGGTCGCGCCGGCGGGCGCGTCCAGCTCCACGGCCTCGAAGTCGACGCCGCCGACCCCGATGGGGGCACCGGCCGGCACGCGCAGCACCTCGGCACGGCCGCCCAGGTGGAGCAGGACGGGCGGCGGGTGACCGGCGTTGGCGATGGTGATGCGGTGCGATACCGGGTCGTACACCGCGTAGAGGCAGGTCGCCATGCGGTCCACGCCGAGGCGCTGGGCCTGTTCGTCGAGGTGGTGCAGGACCTCCTGCGGCGGCAGGTCGAGACCGGCCAGGGTCTGGGCGGTGGTGCGCAGCTGGCCCATGATGGCGGCCGAGGTCATGGAGTGGCCCATGACGTCGCCGACGACCAGGGCGACCCGGCTGCCGGGCAGCGGGATGGCGTCGTACCAGTCGCCGCCGACCCGGGCGGTCTCCGCGGCCGGCAGGTAGCGCGAGGCGAGGCGCACGCCGGTGGGGCGGGGCAGCGTCTCGGGCAGCATCGTGCGCTGGAGCTCGTCCGCGATGTAGGCCTCGCGGCCGTACAGCACGGCCTTGTCGATGCCCAGGGCGCTGTGCGTGGCGAGCTGGGCGGCCACCAGCAGGTCGTCCGGCTCGAAGGCCATGCGCTCGGGACGGCGCAGGAACAGGGCGGCACCGATCACCCGGCGCCGGCCGCGCAGCGGCGCGAGGATCGCGCGCTGTCCGTCCGGTACGCCGAACTCGCCGCCTTCACCGAGCAGTTCGGGCAGCGCGGCACGGGCGGCGGGCGCGTCGGTGAACACCGGTCGCACGCCCCGCAGCACCTCGGCCAGCGCGCTGCCGGGCCGCACCTCGCACAGCTCGGCGCCGACCGTGTCCAGTTCGTTCGGCTCGGGCTGCGTGGCCGGCAGGAAGCCGTTCTCCGTGTCGCGCTCCGCCGGTATCCGGTCGGTGCGGCGCAGCCGCAGCACCAGCGGGCCGGTGGGCCGCTCGTCGCCGACGGGCAGCGGGTCGCGCAGATAGACCAGGATCGCGTCGGAGAACGTGGGCACGGTGGCCCGGCACAGCCCCATCACGATCTCGTCGAGATCGATGCCGCGGGCGATCCGCCGGGTGGCGGCACCCACGAAGCGCAGCCGGTCGCCGTCCCGCCGCATCGGCGTGGGCCGGCCGGGCGGCAGGCTCTGGCCGCTGCGGCGCTCCTGCCCGTCCGGGCCGGGCGTCGGCCGATCCTGTTCGTCGGCCGGCTGGACCGGAATGCCCTCGGGGGCGGGCCGCGGCCGAGGAGTGTCGCGCTCGGCGGTCTGCTCGGTGCCCGGCTGGGAATGCTCGGAGGCGGGGTCGCTCACGGTGTCCTTGCCCTTGCCGAACGGCGTGGAGGTGCCCGGCTCCGACGTGCCCGGCGTGGTGTGCGCCGTCGTGAGCGGAGCGCTGACGTCGCCGCCGCAGCGGCCCTGTACCGGTAAGGGGCCCGCGCCGGGCGCACGCGCCGGTGTCGAGGTGTGCACGAGCGCCCCGCGGGGGTCCGCGGGGTCGACGCCCGGCTGGGGGCGTTCGAAGGAGGTCGGCTGCTCCGTCACGCGTGTCGAATCCATCCGTCCGGGGCTGCACGCCAGAGGTGCAGGTGGTCCCGCCGAAACTCCGATACCCGGAATACGTGCCCCAGGAACGGAATTTCCGCGTGGTCAGAGGTTGTTGCTGTGCCACCGGCGGACCGTCTGCGGCCCTCAGGGGCCCTCCGGCCTGTGGCGCAGGCCTTGCCGGTGTTGCCCTCGTACCCCTCGCTCACATCCTGCCGCCCCTCGGTGACGATCGGTCAAGCCCAGCGCGTGCTCCGTCAGTTGCCGCCGCGCACCCTTGCGGAGGACGATCCTACGTTTCTTGCCCGGGGGCGCAGCAAGGGTCTCATGAGGACACATGCGCGGGCGTACGATCCCAGTCCTCCGGCAGTGACGGTACCGTCCAGGACGGATCCGGGCGCCAGTGCTGCCAGCCTTCCGAGAACGGCGGCCCCCAGGCGCGGATCACCTCCACGGCCGCGCGACCGGCCGCCCGTACCTTTTCGGCCTGCTGGTCGTCCATCAGCCCGTCCCGCATGGCCTGGGCGAACTCGTCCTCGTCGCGCCAGTGCCACGTGCGGTCCGGGTGCACGGAGATGTCCAGGAAGTGGTCGACGGAGTCCACACCGCCCTCCCAACGGGCCAGCGGCTCCTCCAGGTTCACGTACCAGTTCTTGAACCGCCAGCCCGGCTCCCAGAACAGCCACACCGACCAGGGATCGCCGGGCCGCGCCAGCTTCAGCACGCCCGTGCCGAACCAGCGGTCGCGCTGCACGGTCCGCGGCTTGGTGTAGCGGGACTCCAGCGGTTCCAGGTGCACGGGGGTGCCGTCGGCGAGCACGGGCCGCATGCACTCCGTGCCGGGCGCCAGCCACACGGCGAGCAGCTCCGCGTCGTCCCGTACGACCGTGACGGGACGCGCGATGTGGAAACGCGCGCCGCCGTTCTCCCGGTACCGCCACAGGATCTCGCTCCCGGGCTCCCAGAAGCCTGCCGCACCACCCGTTTCCACGCGTCTCACCGCTCCACCGTCTGCCATGCACAGATATTAGGTGCCATAGGCATACGACGCTGCGGCGCGTGTCACGGTTCACGCGCCGGGCGCCTCGCTCGGCGAACTGTCACGGGTGCGTCATCCGCAGGACATCCAGCGCCTCGTCGAGCTGCTCCAGGGTCAGGTCTCCGCGCTCCACGTACCCGCTGTCCAGGACGACCTGACGGATCGTCTTCCGCTCGGCCAGCGCCTTCTTGGCGACCTTGGCGGCCTCCTCGTAGCCGATGTACTTGTTGAGCGGCGTGACGACGGACGGGGAGGACTCGGCGTACTCCCGCGCCCGCTCGCGGTCGGCGGTGATGCCGTCGACGGTCCGGTCGGCGAGCAGCCGCGTGGCGCCCGCGAGCAGCCGCACGGACTCCAGCACGTTCTTCGCGATGACGGGCAGCATGACGTTGAGCTCGAAGTTCCCGGCGGCGCCGGCGGTGGCGACGGTGGCGTCATTGCCGACGACCTGCGCGCACACCATGAGCACGGCCTCCGGAATGACCGGATTCACCTTGCCCGGCATGATCGAGGAGCCGGGCTGGAGGTCGGGCAGGGCGATCTCGGCGAGGCCGGTGCGCGGCCCGGAGGACATCCACCGCAGGTCGTTGGCGATCTTCGTCAGCCCGACCGCGATGGTCCGCAGCTGCCCGCTGGTCTCGACGATGCCGTCCCGGGCGCCCTGCGCCTCGAAATGGTTCCGGGCCTCGGTGAGGGGCAGCCCGGTCGTACGGGCGACCTCCTCGATCACGGCGGCGGAGAAACCGGGCGGGGTGTTGATCCCCGTGCCGACGGCCGTACCCCCCAGCGGCAGTTCGGCGAGCCGGGGAAGGGACGCCTCCAGCCGCTCGATCCCGTATCGCACCTGTGCGGCGTACCCGCCGAACTCCTGCCCCAGCGTCACGGGCGTGGCGTCCATGAGATGGGTCCGCCCCGACTTCACGACATCGGAGAACTCCTCGGCCTTGCGCTCCAGGGAGCCGGCGAGGTGGTCCAGGGCGGGGATCAGGTCACGGGTGACGGCGGCGGTGGCGGCGATGTGAATGGAGGACGGAAACACGTCGTTGGACGACTGGGAGGCGTTGACGTGGTCGTTCGGGTGAACACCCTTGCCCAGCCGCTCGGTGGCGAGGGTGGCGATGACCTCGTTGGTGTTCATGTTGGACGACGTCCCGGACCCGGTCTGGAACACGTCGACGGGGAAGTGCGCGTCCCACTTCCCCTCGGCGACCTCGCCGGCGGCCTCCTGGATCGCCCCGGCGACGTCCTCGTCGAGCACCCCGAGCCGCGCGTTCACCTTCGCCGCGGCGCCCTTGATACGGGCCAGCGCCTCGATGTGCGCCCGCTCGATCCGCTGCCCGGAAATCGGAAAGTTCTCGACAGCACGCTGCGTCTGAGCCCGCCACTTGGCGTCGGCCGGGACACGTACTTCGCCCATGGAGTCGTGCTCGATGCGGTATTCGTCGCTCATACCGGCTATAGCGATCGAGGGGGCGGTGATGTTCCTGGGTGGGGCGAATGGGGGGCTGAAGACAGGTGAAGGGCTGCGACTGAGGTTCATGAGGGGGCGGGGATTCGAGGCCCATGAGGGGCGGGAGCGGCCTGAAGAAGGGCGGGCGGGGAGCTGACGGCCCATAAGGGGCGGGAGCGGAAGGATCGTGGGGGCCGGGGGCTATGGCGTGAAGAGGCGCCAGGGGGGTGGCGGCCCCGAGGCCATGAGAGGGCGAGGGCCGCGGCGGAAGTAGCCGACGCCCAAAAGGGCCCGGGGCCCGAGACCTCTGAGGGGTGCAGGGGGCGCAGCCGCCGCCGGTGGCCGGGCCTCTTGCCCGACCGTGTCGGGCGGTGGGCGGGCGAATGCCGGGTGCCCGAAGTCATAAGGGGGCAAGTAGCCGAGACCCGAGAGGGGCCATGGACGAGACCCTTGGGGCGCAGGGGACGCAGTCCCCGCTGGTGCCCGGGTCTCAAGTCCGGCCCGGTCGGTGATGGCCGGGGGTCCAGGGGGCGGAGCCCCTGGCGGGGCGAAGGGGCGGAGCCCCTGGGGATGGGACGGGTAGGGGCGGCGGGGGCGAGAAACACCCCCGCCGCACCCCGGGGCGCTACGCCAGCCCCGGCCCCCGCACCGGAATGCTCGTGAACGTGGGCGCCGGCGCCGGGTCCTGGAAGAAGTCGTTGCCCTTGTCGTCGACGACGATGAACGCCGGGAAGTCCTCGACCTCGATCTTCCAGACCGCCTCCATGCCGAGCTCCTCGTACTCGACGACCTCGACCTTCTTGATGCAGTCCTGGGCGAGACGGGCCGCCGGGCCGCCGATGGAGCCGAGGTAGAAGCCGCCGTGCGAGGCGCACGCGTCCGTGACCTGCTTGCTGCGGTTGCCCTTCGCCAGCATCACCCTGGACCCTCCCGCCGCCTGGAACTGCTCGACGTAGGAGTCCATACGGCCGGCCGTCGTCGGACCGAAGGACCCGGAGGCGTACCCCTCGGGCGTCTTGGCCGGACCGGCGTAGTACACCGGGTGGTCCTTCAGGTACTGCGGCATCTCCTCGCCCGCGTCCAGCCGCTCCTTGATCTTGGCGTGCGCGATGTCACGGGCGACGACGAGCGGGCCGGTCAGGGAGAGCCGGGTCTTCACCGGGTACTTGGTGAGCTCCGCCAGGATCGTCTCCATGGGCTGGTTCAGGTCGATCTTGACGACGTCACCGGCCTCGTCCAGGTGCTCGTCCGTCGTCTCCGGCAGGAACCGCGCCGGGTCCGTCTCGAGCTGCTCCAGGAAGACACCCTCGGCCGTGATCTTCGCGACGGCCTGACGGTCGGCGGAGCAGGACACCGCGATGGCGACCGGGCAGGACGCCCCGTGCCGCGGCAGCCGCACCACCCGCACGTCGTGGCAGAAGTACTTCCCGCCGAACTGCGCCCCGATCCCGATCTTCTGCGTCAGCTCGAAGACCTTCTGCTCCAGCTCCTGGTCCCGGAAGCCGTGCCCGAGCTCCGACCCCTCCGCCGGGATCTCGTCCAGGTAGTGCGCGGACGCGTACTTCGCGGTCTTCAGCGCGTACTCGGCGCTCGTACCGCCGACCACGATCGCCAGGTGGTACGGCGGGCAGGCCGCCGTACCCAGCGAACGGATCTTCTCCTCCAGGAACTTCATCATGGAGGACTCGTTCAGGACGGCCTTGGTCTCCTGGTACAGGAACGACTTGTTGGCCGAACCCCCGCCCTTCGCCATGAACAGGAACTTGTAGGCGCCGCCGTCGGCCGCGTACAGCTCGATCTGCGCGGGAAGGTTCGAGCCGGTGTTCTTCTCCTCCCACATGGTGAGCGGAGCCATCTGCGAGTAGCGCAGGTTGAGGTTCTGGTAGGCGTCGTAGATGCCGCGGGACAGGGCTTCCTCGTCGCGCCCTTCCGTCAGCACGTTCTGACCGCGCTTGCCCATCACGATCGCCGTGCCCGTGTCCTGGCACATCGGCAGCACACCCGCCGCCGCGATGTTCGCGTTCTTCAGCAGGTCCAGCGCCACGAACTTGTCGTTGCCGGACGCCTCGGGGTCGTCGATGATGCGGCGCAGCTGTGCGAGGTGGGCCGGGCGCAGGTAGTGCTGGATGTCGTGGATGGCCTCCTCGGCGAGCTTGCGCAGCGCCTCCGGCTCCACCTTGAGGAAGGTCCGCCCGTCCGGCCCCTCGACCGTGGAGACACCCTCGGAGGTCACCAGCCGGTACGGCGTGGTGTCCTCTCCCTGGGGGAGCAGATCGGTGTACGCGAACTCAGGCATCTCAGCCCATTCCTCACTCGACGGACGGCGGCCCGCCTCCGTTGGCGAGCGCCCACCAGCGTAGAACCTGCCTCCGACGGCGAGCCTGTGAGGTAAGGCTCAGTTCGTCACACTCGGCCCCTACGCAACCCCTCACGGGGACTGTCGCGATCTATCGTGTTTCGGTACGCTGCTGCCGTGGACCTTCAGAAGCAGACCGCGCCCGCCGTCTCCGAACTCCGCGCCTCCGACGCCGAGCGCGACCGCATCGCCGACATCCTGCACGACGCCCTCGCCGAGGGCCGTCTCACCGCGGACGAGCACGCGGAGCGCGTCGAGGGGGTGCTGCGCGCCAAGACGGTCGGCGAACTGGACGTCTTCATACGGGATTTGCCCGCAGCCCACCGTCAGGGCCCCGGCCCCTCGCCGGCCCCGGCCCCGTACCGCCCCACCGTCGGCGCCATCCCGATCGACCCGGACGACACCGTGGTCGCGATCTTCAGCGGCGCCGTCCGCAAGGGCCGCTGGCGCGCGGGCCGCCGTATCCACGCGTACGCGATCTTCGGCAGTGTCGAGATAGACCTCAGCGAGGCGCTCTTCGACCACCAGCAGGTCATGATCAAGTCGTTCTCGGTCTTCGGCAGCGTCGAGATCCGGGTCCCGGAGAACGTGTCGCTGCGCGGCATGGGCGGCGGCGTGCTCGGCAGCTTCGAGGTGGACACGCTCGACTCGGGCGAACCGGAGGCGCCGATCGTCTACGTCGACGGCTGGGCCGTCCTGGGCAGCGTCGAAGCACGGCCCCGGCGCGGCAAGGTCGTCGCCGACATCCTCGACCGGGTGCAGCGCAAGGTCGACAAGGGTTTGCGCAAACACCTGAACCATTGACGGTCGCGAATGCACCGGGATCCGGAGCAAATCGGTCCACCGGTGACGCCGCTCCACGGAACCCGAAAACGGGGGCGAAACCAGCGCTTCGGAACTCAGTGCATAGGCGCGCGCACAGCGGGTAGGCCTTGCTGCATCGTCTCTCGCTCGCGAAGCCGTCGTCAGGAGTAGACCGTGCTGCAACCGCCGCATTCGTCCCTGGTAGCTGCCGTTCCGGCCCCGCGGGTGCCAGCGCGAGACAGGGATCAAGACGCCCCGTGGCACACCGAGGCGGTGTGCCGGCGCGACGAGGCCGGCCTGTTCTTCGCCCCCTCCAAGGAGCCCACGGCCGCGCGGCTCTCCCGGGAGGAGGCGGCGAAGCGGGTCTGCGCCCGCTGCCCGGTGATGGTCGAGTGCCGCGAGCACGCCCTCCTCCAGCCCGAGCCCTACGGCGTCTGGGGCGGCCTCACCGCCGCCGAACGCCGCGTGGTGCTGGCCCGGCGCCGCCGCCGCGACCTGGAACTGAAGAAGGCGGCCCGCTCGGCGAGCACGATAGCCGCGGCAGGCTGACCGGCACGCACGACGACAAAGGGCGCCCCCACCGCACCGGGGGCGCCCTTTCGTCACGGGGTGAGCTGTCCGAGCCCCACCCCTCTACGCGCTACTTGCCCTTGTCGAAGTCGATCGCGCTGTAGGCCCGCAGCTTGCTCAGCCGGTGCTCCGAACTGATCCTGCGCACCGTGCCCGACCGCGACCGCATCACGATGGAGTCGGTCGTGGCGGTCTCGGCCCGGTACCGCACCCCCCGCAGCAGCTCCCCATCGGTGATCCCGGTCGCCACGAAGAACACGTTCTCCCCGGTGACCAGGTCCTCGGTCGTCAGCACCCGGTCCAGATCATGGCCCGCGTCGATCGCCCGCTGCTGCTCCTCGTCGTCCTTGGGCCACAGCTTGCCCTGGATCGTGCCGCCCAGGCACTTCACCGCACACGCCGAGATGATGCCCTCCGGCGTGCCGCCGATGCCGAGCAGCAGATCGACCCCGGTGCCCTCCCGCAGCGCCAGGATCGAGCCGGCCACATCGCCGTCGGAGATCAGCTTGATCCGCGCACCGCTGTCCCGGATCTCGTTGATGATGCCCTCGTGCCGGGGCCGGTCGAGGATCACCACCGTCACGTCCTCGGGCGCGGACCGCTTGGCCTTGGCGACCCGGCGGATGTTCACCGACACCGGCGCGTTGATGTCGACGAAGTCGGCGGCCTCCGGCCCGGTGACGAGCTTGTCCATGTAGAAGACGGCGGACGGGTCGAACATGGACCCGCGCTCGGCGGCGGCCAGCACCGCGATCGCGTTGGTCATGCCCTTCGCGGTCAGCGTGGTGCCGTCGATCGGGTCGACGGCGATGTCGCACTCGGGTCCCGTCCCGTCGCCCACGCGCTCCCCGTTGAACAGCATGGGGGCTTCGTCCTTCTCGCCCTCGCCGATGACGACGACGCCGTTCATCGAGACGGTGGAGACGAGGGTCCGCATGGCGCGCACCGCGGCACCGTCGGCGCCGTTCTTGTCACCCCGCCCGACCCAGCGGCCCGCGGCCATCGCCGCTGCCTCGGTCACCCGGACGAGCTCCAGGGCGAGGTTGCGGTCGGGGGCCTCGGAGGGCACATCGAGTTCGGACGGCAAGTGATGATGCTCGGTCATCGGAGCGCACCTTTCTGTACGACGACGGCCGGATGAGGGTGTTGTCGACCGACTCTATCTCCGAGACCGCAAAATGAGCAGGGGCCCCCACGGATGAGCGCACCGGAGACCTGCGACGATAGGGGGCGTGGCAGGCACGAACGGCAAGCAGAAGACTGCGCGGGACATGATCCTCTCCATGGGAGTCATCGTCCTCGTGGCGGGCGTCATATACCTCTTCATCCCGCACGACGACAGCGCGCCCGACCTCAAGCGCGTCGACTACCGGGTCGAACTGCTCACGGCACGCCGCGCCGCCTCGTACCCCGTGGCCGCGCCCCAGGGCCTGCCCGACACATGGAAGGCCACCTCCGTCCGTTTCCAGGGCGACGAGTTCGACGCCTGGCACCTCGGTTTCCACGACCCCGAAGGGGAGTACGTGGCCGTCGAGCAGTCCACTCAGCGGCGCCCCGTCTTCATCGACGAGGCGACCCAGGGCGCGCGGGAGACCGGGAAGACCGAGAAGATCGACGGCCGGACCTGGACACGCTACGAGGGCGGCCGGTACGACGCGCTGGTCCTCGAAGGCGCCAAGGGCTCGACGACGGTCGTGACGGGCACCGCGTCGTTCGCGCAGCTGACGAAGATGGCGGACGCGCTGAAGACGGAGTGAGACCACGTACGCGACGGAATGAGACTCCGTACGCGCGCGGTGCGCATGGAGAAGGCCCCCGGCGAGCACCGGGGGCCTTTCTCGTGTCCTTCGGTCAGACGGTCGTGACGACCTGGTCGAACTCCAGGCGCGGGGAGCGCGGGTACCAGGCGTCCGGGCCCGGCCGGCCGATGTTGACGACCATCAGCGGGGTGTGGTCGTCGTCGAGGAACTCCTTGCGCACGCCCTCGAAGTCGAAGCCGGTCATCGGGCCGGCGGCGAGACCGGCGGCACGGACACCGACGATGAAGTACGCGGCCTGGAGGGCGGCGTTCAGCGTGGCGGCGTTCTCGCGGACCGGGCGCTCGGCGAAGAAGAGGTCCTTCACCTGCGGCATGGCCGGGAAGAGGTGCGGCAGCTCCTCGTGGAACTCGTTGTCCGCGGAGAGGATCGCGACCAGCGGGGCGGCGGCGGTCTTGGGCTGGTTGCCCTCGGCCATGTGCCGCACCAGACGCTCGCGGGCCTCGGGGGAGCGGACCAGGGTGATGCGCAGCGGGGTCTGGTTGAAGGCGGTCGGGCCGTACTTGACCAGGTCGTAGATCGCCTGCACCTGCTCGTCGGTCACCGGCTCGTCGGTGAAGGTGTTGGCGGTGCGGGCCTCGCGGAACAGCAGGTCCTGCGCGGCGGGGTCAAGGGCGAGAGACATGGATGAACCTTCTGAACCTTCTCGAGCGGGTACGTCGGACGTCCCCGACCGTACGACAGTGAAGTTCAACGTTCAACCAAATCTGGGGTGTCGTGAGTCACCTCACAGTGAACCGCCCGTATCGCTCCGCGTCCGCTTCGCTACTCCGCGCCCGCTTCGTCCGAGGTCTCCTCCGCCAGCGCCGCGTCCAGCCGCGCCCGCGCCCCGTCCAGCCAGCGCCGGCACACCTTGGCCAGCTCCTCGCCGCGCTCCCAGAGCGCGAGGGACTCCTCCAGCGTCGTACCGCCCGCCTCCAGGCGGCGCACGACCTCGATCAGCTCGTCCCGCGCCTGCTCGTATCCGAGCGCCTCGGTCATGCCCGGTGTCTCATCAACCTCGCTGGTCATCCACCCACCCTATGTGTCCACTCGTACGGAGAACTCACCCTCGGAGACCCGCGCGCGCAGGGCCTCACCGGCCTCCACCTCGCCGGGATCGCGGACGGCGTGCCCGTCCGCCTTCTGGAGCACGGCGTACCCGCGCTTCAGGGTCGCGGCGGGGGAGAGGGCCACCACGCGCGCGTGCGTGTGCGCCAGCTCCGAGTCCGCCCGGTCGAGCTGGTGCCGCAGACAGCGCCGGCCCCGGTCGAGCAGGTCCGCCACATGGTCGGCGCGCTCGTCGATCATCCGGTGCGGATCCTCTATCGACGGGCGCGCCAGGGCGTGGGCCAGCCCGCGCTCCTCCCGATCCACCAGCGCCGCCACGCACCGCCGCGCCCGGTCCCGCAGCAGCCGCACGCGCTCGTACTCCTCGCCGACGTCCGGCACGACCTTCTTCGCGGCGTCGGTCGGGGTCGAGGCGCGCAGGTCGGCGACGTGGTCGAGGAGCGGGTTGTCGGGCTCGTGCCCGATCGCGGACACCACGGGCGTACGGCACTCGGCCACCGTCCGGATCAGCTGCTCGTCGGAGAACGGCAGCAGGTCCTCCACGCTGCCGCCGCCGCGCGCGACGATGATCACGTCCACGTCCTCGATCGCGTCCAGCTCCTTCACGGCCTGCACGACCTGCGGCACGGCGTGCACGCCCTGCACGGCGACGTTGCGCACCTCGAAGCGCACGGCCGGCCAGCGGTGCCTGGCGTTCTCCAGCACGTCCCGCTCGGCGGCCGAGGCCCGTCCGCACACCAGCCCGACGAGCTGCGGCAGGAAGGGCAGCGGCTTCTTCCGCTCCGGCGCGAACAGGCCCTCGCGCGTGAGGGCCTTCTTCAGCTGCTCCAGGCGGGCGAGCAGCTCACCGACACCGACGGGCCGTATCTCGGCGGCCCGCAGCGACAGCTGCCCCCGCGGGGCGTACCACTCGGGCTTCGCCAGCACGACGACCCGGGCGCCCTCGCTCACCACATCCGCGACGGCGTCGAACACCTGCCGGTAGCAGGTGACGCTGACGGAGATGTCGTAGGAGGGATCCCGCAGCGTCAGGAACACCACGCCGGCACCCGGCCGCCGCGACAACTGCGTGATCTGCCCCTCGACCCACACCGCCCCGAGCCGGTCGATCCACCCCCCGATGAGCCGCGACACCTCACCGACGGGGAGCGGGGATTCCGGAGACGTGTTCACAGCCATGCCCGCGAGAGTAGTGGCCACCGCTGACAACCCGGCCCACCCGCCCGGCGACGCGGGTCCCGGCGCCTTCCCATCCGTCACTCACACCGCGCCCCGTCAGCCTTCCCGGGGACTCCGCACGGATGCGATCTTCGACGCGCCCGACGCGGCCTTACGATGGGACGCATGTCTGCTTCGCCTGGCCGCCGTGTCCTGCTCGCCGCCCCCCGTGGCTACTGCGCGGGTGTGGACCGCGCCGTGATCGCCGTCGAGAAAGCGCTGGAGCAGTACGGCGCTCCGGTCTACGTCCGGCACGAGATCGTCCACAACAAGTACGTCGTGCAGACCCTGGAGAAGAAGGGCGCGATCTTCGTCGAGCAGACGGAGGAGGTGCCCCCCGGGAACATCGTCATGTTCTCGGCGCACGGCGTGGCCCCCGTCGTCCACGAGGAGGCCGAGCGCGGCCGCCTCGCGACCATCGACGCCACCTGCCCGCTGGTCACCAAGGTCCACAAGGAAGCCGTCCGCTTCGCCGGCGAGGACTACGACATCCTCCTGATCGGCCACGAGGGCCACGAGGAGGTCATCGGCACCTCGGGCGAGGCCCCCGACCACATCCAGCTCGTCGACGGCCCGGGCGACGTGGCGAAGGTCGAGGTCCGCGACCCGTCGAAGGTCGTCTGGCTCTCCCAGACCACGCTGTCCGTCGACGAGACCATGGAGACCGTCGACGCCCTGAAGGACAAGTTCCCGCAGCTCATCTCCCCGCCCAGCGACGACATCTGCTACGCCACGCAGAACCGCCAGCTGGCCGTGAAGCAGATGGGCGCCGAGTCGGACCTGGTGATCGTGGTCGGCTCGCGCAACTCCTCCAACTCCAAGCGGCTGGTGGAGGTCGCCAAGATCGCGGGAGCGCGCGAGGCGTACCTCGTGGACTTCGCCGACGAGATCGACGAGGCCTGGCTGGAGGGTGTCTCCACCGTCGGCGTCACCTCGGGCGCCTCCGTCCCGGAGGTCCTGGTCGAGCAGGTCCTGGAGTGGCTGTCCCAGCGCGGCTTCGAGGACGTCGAGATCGTCAAGGCGGCCGAGGAGTCCATCACCTTCTCGCTGCCCAAGGAGCTGCGCCGCGACCTGCGCGAGGAGGCGACGGCGCTCGTCGCCGAGCGCCGCGGCGCCGGAACCGGTGAGGATTCCGGGGAGTGATCGGGGAGCCGCTGGGCGGGGATCGCTGTACGGCCGGTGACTGTCTGTCCCTCGACGTAACGTAGGGCCATGCAGATCTTCGGTGTGGACATCGGCGGTTCCGGGATCAAGGGTGCCCCGGTGGACCTGGACAGGGGCGACCTGGCGCAGGAGCGCCACAAGGTTCTCACGCCGCAGCCGGCCACGCCCGACGGGGTGGCCGACGGCGTCAAGCAGGTCGTCGACCACTTCGGCTGGACGGGCCCGGTCGGGGTGACGTTCCCGGGCGTGGTCACCGGCGGAGCCACGATCCGGACGGCGGCCAACGTCGACGACAGCTGGATCGACACCGACGCGCGCCTGCTGCTCGGCGAGCGGCTGGGCGGACTGCCGGTGACGGTGGTGAACGACGCGGACGCGGCGGGCGTCGCCGAGATGAACTTCGGCGCCGGCCGCGGCCGCCGCGGCACGGTGATCGTGCTCACGTTCGGCACGGGCATCGGCAGCGCGGTCTTCGTCGACGGCGTCCTGGTCCCCAACACCGAGCTGGGTCACCTGGAGCTCGACGGGCACGACGCGGAGAAGCGGGCCTCCAGTAAGGCCCGCGAGGACCACGACATGACCTGGGAGCACTGGGCGGTGCACCGCGTGCGCAGGTACCTCGCCCACGTCGAGATGCTGTTCTCGCCGGAGCTGTTCATCATCGGCGGCGGCGTCAGCCGCAAGTCACACAAGTTCCTGCCCCACATCGAGGGCATCAAGGCGGAGATCGTTCCGGCGCAGTTGCAGAACAACGCGGGGATCGTGGGCGCGGCGATGCGGGCGGCCGGGCATTAGAGCCGGGCGTCACACCGGCGGACGGGCCCGGCGTCGCACTGGCGGACGGGCCCGGGCGTCACACCGGCGGACGGGCCCGGCGGCCGTGACACCGACAGGAAAGCCCCGCTGTCACACCGGCGGACGGGCCCCGGCCGCCGCACGTCGCCGGTGTACCAGCCGGATCCGCCGGACGATCACGATCAGACCGGCGACGAGCGTGCCGCCGTACAGCCACCCGGCCTGCGTGGCGAGCGCCGTCACCAGCCCCATCAGCGTGCCGCCGGTCCCGCCGTCGCCGTCCGCCACGGGCAGCAGCCCCACGGCGAACGCGATGGGCACGACGACGGGCGCGGTCATCAGATCCCCGCGGCGCACCCAGACGGCGGTCAGGACGCACACCGGCAGGAACAGCACCCCGTACGCCGTCAGCGACGCCCCGAACAGCACCGCGCAGAGCCCGCCGATCAGGAACATCACCAGCGCACAGAACAACCCGCTGCCCAGTCCGGTCAGCCGGGGGTTCGGCATCCTCGCCGCGGCGGGTGCCGGCGCGGGGACCGGCCGCCGTACGGCCGCCGGACGGCGCTGGGGCCCCGGCTGCCGGGGCGCTCGTACCGCTGCGCCGCCCGCTCCTCGTCCCGCCTGCGGCGGCAGGGACGATTTCGGCCGGTCACGTCGCGGTCCGTACTGGGCAGGTCGCGTCCTGTATTGCTCCACTGCACCAACTTAGGTCGTTCAATATGCCGAATAGCCCTTCAGACACGCCGGTGACCGAGGCTTGGCCAAGCGTTCGATACGCCGCCGGCAGGGTTCCGGGTACGCCGTAGACTGGTGGATCGGCCGGTCCCCTGGCCCCCTGGCCCTCTCCACTCACGGGAAGTCGCAACGTGTCGCTCACGATCGGAATCGTCGGTCTGCCGAATGTCGGCAAGTCGACCCTGTTCAACGCCCTGACCAAGAACGACGTGCTGGCGGCCAACTACCCGTTCGCCACCATCGAGCCGAACGTGGGCGTCGTCGGCGTCCCCGACCCGCGGCTCGGCAAGCTGGCCGAGATCTTCAAGTCGGAGCGGATCCTCCCGGCCACGGTCGACTTCGTCGACATCGCGGGCATCGTGCGCGGCGCGTCCGAGGGCGAGGGCCTGGGCAACAAGTTCCTCGCGAACATCCGCGAGTCCGACGCGATCTGCCAGGTCATCCGCGCCTTCAAGGACGAGAACGTCGTGCACGTCGACGGCAAGGTCTCGCCCAAGGACGACATCGAGACGATCAACACCGAGCTGATCCTCGCGGACCTCCAGACCATCGAGAAGGTCCTGCCGCGTCTCCAGAAGGAGTCGCGGATCAAGAAGGACATCCAAGCCAAGGTCAAGGCCGTCGAAGAGGCCAAGGAGATCCTGGAGAAGGGCGACACGCTCTTCGCGCACGGCATCGTCCAGGGCGGCGAGCGAAACGAGCTCCTCCACGACCTGCACCTGCTCACGACCAAGCCCTTCCTCTACGTCTTCAACGTCGACGAGGACGAGCTGGTCGACGAGGACTTCAAGAACGAGCAGCGCGCCCTGGTCGCCCCCGCCGAGGCGATCTTCCTCAACGCCAAGCTGGAGGCGGACCTCGCCGAGCTCGACGAGGACGAGGCCCTCGAACTCCTCCAGTCCGTCGGCCAGGAGGAGCCCGGCCTCGCCACCCTCGCGCACGTCGGTTTCCGCACCCTCGGCCTCCAGACCTACCTCACGGCCGGCCCCAAGGAATCCCGCGCCTGGACCATCAAGAAGGGCGCCACGGCCCCCGAGGCCGCCGGCGTCATCCACACCGATTTCCAGAAGGGCTTCATCAAGGCGGAGGTCATCTCCTTCGACGACCTGGTGGAGACGGGCTCGGTGGCGGAGGCCCGCGCGAAGGGCAAGGCGCGCATGGAGGGCAAGGACTATGTGATGCAGGACGGGGACGTGGTGGAGTTCCGCTTCAACGTGTGATCGGCGCATAGGCCCCGGGCTGGTTCAGCCTCATGCCGCCGGCCCCGAAGTGCCGCAGGGCACCTCGGGGCCGGCGGCCACCGTCTGGTCGGCGGTCTGCGCCCCGAATCAGTGCAGCCGACGGGTCACGTTCATCCCCAGTCCTCGTTGTCCGGCGCGGGCGAGCCCCAGTCCTCGTTGCTCGGGGAGGCGGAGAAGGCGGAGGAGGCGGAAGCGGACGGTGCGTCAAATGCGTGTGCGGCGGCGTGCGGTGCGGCGAGAAGAGGGATGGCGACGATCAATGCGACAACGATTCGCTTGATGCCGGCGCCACCGGTGAACTGCGTCGTCATAGCGTCTCCCGTGTACATCACGTCTGAAACAGATGATGTGAACCGCTGTTTCCTGCCGGGCTTGCCCGGTGCGCCAATGACGTTAGGGAGGCGCCGCTTCAAGCCCTTATCGTCCGGACTTCGGCCACCCAGGGAAAGCGATAAGCCCCAGTCCAGAGGCTTTCTGACAAAGGGGATTCCGATTTTCGGCACACCGGCTCCCGGCAGCGCGTGCCCGCTGCCGGGAGCCTTGCCGTTCACCCGCCGGCGAGCCGGCTACGCCACACTCGCCAGCACCGGCGGGGCCTCTCCGCCGGGCGTCGGCCAGGAGCCGTGCCGTCCGCCGACGCCGTGCATCAGAAAGCGCAGGACCGCCAGGACGCGGCGATTGTCCCGGGTGCCGTCGGGAAGGCCGAGCTTGCCGAAGACCGCGGCCACGTGTTTCTCCACCGTCCCCATCGAGACATGCAGCTCCTGCGCGATGGCACTGTTCGTGCGCCCCCGGGCCATGAGCGCCAGTACCTGACGCTCCCGGTTGCTCAGCGCTCGCAGGCCGGTGTCGTCACCCGGCTCGTCCACCCGTGCCAGCGCCCCGACGACGCGCGGGTCGACGACCGTGTCACCGCTCGTCAGCCGGCCGAGCGTGGTCAGCAGCTCGGAGTCGTGCATCACCTGCTCCTGGTGCACGTACCCCACGCCGACGCCCCCCTCCGCGAAGAGCAGGGCCGCGTGCCGGGCATCGGGAACCGCCGTGTAGCACAGGACGGCGGTGGCCGGGCGGACGCGGCGCGCGGTGAGGACCGCCCGGACGCCATCCTCGGTGGCGGCGAGCAGCACCGCGTCGGGGCGGTGCTCGCGGACGACGTCGGCCACGTCGTGCCCGGTGGAAAGGGTGGCCAGGACCCTGTGGCCCTGGTCCCGTAGAACATGCGCGAGCCCGGTCCGCAGCACGGCGGAGCACTCGGCGATCACGATACGCATCGGTTCACAT
This sequence comes from Streptomyces sp. DH10, assembly GCF_029813805.1. Lineage (NCBI taxonomy): Bacteria > Bacillati > Actinomycetota > Actinomycetes > Kitasatosporales > Streptomycetaceae > Streptomyces > Streptomyces sp. DH10. Next base: position 97,011 of record NZ_JARVKU010000015.1, on the reverse strand, counting down.
CCTCAGCGGGACCGGTACAGCTCGGCGATGTGGAAGGCGAGATCAAGGGACTGGGTACGGTTCAGACGGGGGTCGCAGGTCGATTCATAGCGCCGGCCGAGGTCATCGAAGTCCAGCCCGCCGCCGCCACCGAGGCATTCGGTGACGTTGTCGCCGGTGAACTCCACGTGCACGCCGCCGGGATGGGTGCCGAGGGCACGGTGTACCTCGAAGAATCCCGTCACTTCCTCGACTATGTCGTCGAAGCGGCGAGTCTTCTGCCCGGAGGGCGCCTTGAACGTGTTGCCGTGCATGGGGTCGCAGACCCAGGCGGCGGTGGAGCCCTCCGCGGCGGCCTTCTCCACCAGCACGGGCAGACGCTCACGTACCCGGCCGGCGCCCATCCGGGCGATGAACGTCAGCCGGCCGGGCTCGCGGTGCGGATCGAGCCGGTCGAGCAGCCCGAGGAGGTCGTCGGCCTCGGTGGCCGGCCCCAGCTTGACGGCGACGGGGTTGGCGACACGGGAGAAGAACTCGATGTGTGCGCCGTCGAGTTGCCGGGTGCGCTCGCCGATCCACAGCAGATGGCCACTCGTCACGTACGAGCGTCCGCTGCCGGGGGCGGTGCGGGTCATGGCGTCCTCGTAGTCGAGCAGCAGCCCCTCGTGGCTGACGAAGAACTCGGTGGTGTGCGCCGCCGGTGTGTCCGCGCCGCAGGCGCGCATGAACGCCAGGGCCCGCTCGATCTGGTCGGCGATCTCGACGTAGCGAGCGCCGGCCGGGGAGGACGCGACGAAGTCGCGGTTCCAGCTGTGGGCCCGGCTCAGGTCGGCGTAGCCGCCGGTGGAGAAGGCGCGGAGCAGGTTGAGGGTGGCGGCCGCCGCCTCGTACATGCGCAGCAACCGGGACGGCTGCGGGGTGCGGTCGGCGGTGGTGAAGGGGAAGCCGTTGACGGCGTCGCCGCGGTAGGCCGGGAGCGTGCGACCGTCGCGGGTCTCGATGGGGCTGGAGCGCGGCTTGGCGTACTGGCCGGCCATCCTGCCCACCTTGACCACGGGTACTGAGGCCGCGTAGGTGAGGACGAGTGCCATTTGCAGCAGCGTGCGGACCTTGCCCTGTACGGCCTCGGCCGTCGTGTCCGCGAACGTCTCGGCGCAGTCGCCGCCCTGGAGAAGGAACGCCTCGCCCCGGGAGACGGCCGCCAGGCGCTGCTTGAGCCGCTCGCACTCGTCGGGGACCACCAGTGGGACGGCGCGGCGCAGCCGGTCGCGCACGGTGTCGAGTTCGTCGGGGTCGGGCCAGTCGGGCTGTTGCGCGGAGGGCAGGCTCCGCCACGGGTCGGGGTGGGGCACGAGGGGCTCCTCAGGGGCAGGCGGGAGACACGGTCCGGGCGCTGATGCGGGAGTTCGCCGGCGGGTCGGGAGCACCGGCGGTGGTGTCGCTCGCGGGGCGGAACCGCACCCCGGTGGTCGGCAGCGGCACGGGGAGCGGCTCCTCGGGGATCAGCCAGTGACAGCCGGTCACCGTCATGGTCGGGTCCGGGGTGGTCGATGAGCCCCTGCCGTCGTGCCGGACGACGCCCGACTTGTCGGGCAGCCGACGGAGGGGTGCGCCGGATCCGCGTCCCCCTCGGGGTGGGCCGGGTGCCGGGGTGCGGGCACTGTGGTCATGGGTTCTCATTCCGTGGATCCGGGAGCGGCTGCGCCCTCGCCGCGGAGAGCCTGGTGACAGCACGTTAGGAACCGGCCGTTTCGACCTGTTATCGAAGGCCTTTCACGCCGCCCGACGAGCCACGGGCCTTCGCCCGGCGAGCCACGGGCCTCCGCCCGGCGGACCTGCGAGAGGGGCGGGAACCAGCGGTTCCCGCCCCTCTCGTTTCCCCTCAGGCTCTCAGTCGATCGAATCCTCCAGCAACGCCCGGATGGCCTTCACGTCAGCGGAGATCTCGGCCAGTTCGGTACCCATCCGCTTCTGCCGGTCCGCAATTCCGCTATGGCCGGCCAGGCGTGCCGATAACCACAACAGCCCTGCGGCCACCAGCGTGCTGCAACTCAGCATCACCGAACTGACGATGATCACGCCGGCTGTGGCATCCACCGCTCGCACCTCCTCCGCGGGCTCACTGAGGAGGGTACGGACGCGGGAAGCCGGCGGGTATGTGGGCAATCCCGGAACCTCAGGTGGGGAAAGCCTCAAGTGCCCGGGCCGCACGCTCCTGTAGCGGACGCACGCCGACCTGCTCGAACCGCTCCTGGGCGGCGAGCAGATGCTTGCGCGCCTCCGTGTCCCTGCCCTGTCTGCGGCACACTTCGCCGAGTGCGAGACTGATCTGTCCCTCGACGACGGGGCTGTCGATCCGGGCGGCGATGTCCAGCGCCTCGTCCAGCGTGTGCGCCGCCTCCTGCCAGGCCCCCGCGGCCATGCGGGTCTCGCCGAGCCCGAGCAGGGCGTACGCGAGGCCCACCATGTCCGACTTCCCTTTGACGATGTGCAGCACCTTCAGGAACGCCTGCTCCGCCTGGTCGAGGCGGCCCTGGGCGAGATAGGCCCGCGCCAGCCGGTTCGTGCCCTGGGCGATGCCGCGCTCACCGCCGACCCCGATGGACTGCGAGATCTTCACGGCCTCCAGGCTGAGGCGTACCGCCTCGTCGGTGTTCCCGCGGTCGAGTTCGATCTGCGCCATGTTGTTCATCGCGTGGGCCTCGGAGGAGAGGTCCCGCACTGTGCGGAAGACGTTCCGCGCCTCGTCCAGCTGCTCCATGGCCAGGGTGAGATCGCCGCGCATCCGGGCGATGATGGCCAGGTTGCGCAGCGTCAGCGCGCGGCCGTGCTCCTCGCCGATCCGCCGGTGCAGTGCCAGCGCCTCGTCGAAGTACGCCTCGGCCGTCTCCAGACGGCGCAGCCGCAGCTCGACGGCGCCGAGGTCGTGCAGCATGGCGGCCTGGCCACGCAGGTTCCCGGCCTCGCGGCAGGCGGCGAGGGCGCGTTCGCCGCAGAACCGCCAGTCCTCCACGTAGTTGCGGGTCTCGAAGAGCGTCACCATCGACATGCACAGGTCCCAGGCGACCTCGTCCGCACCCTGCCCAGCGGCCTGGTCGATCACCGCCCGCAGCGACAGCCGCTCCGCCTCGAACCAGTCCAGCGGCGAGGTGATCAGTTCGTCCAGCAACTCCGGCTCGGGCGGACGGCGCGGCACACTGCCGTGCAGGACGGTGAAGTCCCCGCCGTACTCACGGCGGTGGGCCGCTTCCGCGAGGGTCAGACAGGTCCGGAAGAAGCGGTCGAGCGCGGCCTGGCGCTCGGTCGGCTCCTCCTCGTGGGCGGCACGCTCCCTGGCGAACAGGCGCAGCAGGTTCGGCAGCCGGTAACGCAGCCCGCCCGTGGCGTCCAGACCGGTGCCCTCCAGAAAGTGGGCGTCGACCAGGTTCTCGATGAGCAGCTCGGCGTCCAGCACGTCGGTGTCGAGCAGCGCGGCGGCGGCCCAGGCGCCGAAGTCGGGGACGGTCAGCAGGCCGAGGCGGCGGTAGAGGCGGGCCGCGTCGGCGGGAAGGCAGCGGTAACTGAGTTCGAAACCGGCGCGGACCTTCGACTCGCCCTGGCTGAGCTCGTCAAGGCGGCGCTGCTCGTTGCTGAGGCGCGTGACCATGTGCCGTACCGTCCAGTGCGGTCTGGAGGCCAGCCGGGCACCGACGATGCGCAGGGCCAGCGGCAGCCGGTCGCAGAGCCCGACGAGGGCCTCGGTGTCGGACGCGGCGGTGATGCGCGGCGCTCCGACGATGGTCGACAGTAAATCGACGGACTCCGCGCGGGACAGCGCACCGAGCCTGACCCGGGCCTGCGGCGGCCAGACGTCCACTTCCTCCTGCTGCTCGCGGCTGGTGATGACGACGCAGCACCGGCCGCCGGGCAGCAGTGGGAGGACCTGGGAGGGGCGGCGGACGTTGTCCAGGGTGATCAGTACCCGGCGTCCGGCGAGGACGCTGCGGTACAGCGCGGTGCGCGCCTCGACCTCGGCCGGTATCTGCTCGCTGGGCACGCCGAGTGAGCGCAGGAAGCGGCTGAGCACATCGCTGGGGTCCGTCGGCTCGGCGTCGCCGTAGCCCCGCAGATCGGCGAAGAGCCGCCCGTCCGGGAAGAGTCCGGAGACGCGGTGCGCCCAGTGCACCGCGAGTCCCGTCTTGCCGACCCCCGCGACGCCGGTGATCAGACCGACGGCGGCGGACGTCCCTTCGGTCACCGTGTTCACGAGGGAGTCGAGGGCGGCGAGTTCGGCCGTGCGTCCGGTGAAGCCGGGTAAGTCCGGGGGCAGTTCGGAGGGGATGACCTGCACCGCGGGCGGCGAAGCGGCGGGGGTCGGGACGGTCTGCGCGGCGGGGCCGGCCAGCGCGGGATCGTCGTTGAGGATCGCGTCGTGCAGGGACTGCAGGTCCGGGCCGGGTTCCAGGCCCAGCTCGTCGATGAAGTGCTCGCGGGCGTCGCGGAACGTCTCCATCGCCTCCGCCCGGCGCCCCGACCGGTACTGCGCCAGCATCAGGTGCCGCCGCGTCCGCTCCCGCAGTGGATGCTCCCGCACCACCGCGGCCAGCTCGGGCACGATGTCCTGGTGGGCGCCGAGCTCGAGTTGTACGGCGGTGGCGTCGTCGTACGTGTTGAGCCGGACCTCCTCCAGCCGGGTCGCCTCGTCCTCGACCCGGCGGCCCGTCACCCCGGCGAGCACGGGCCCGGTCCACAGCGCGAGGGCACGCGTGTAGGCGTGCGCGGCCTCGGATAACTTCCGCTCCCGCACCGCCTCCTCGGCCTGGGCGACCAGGTCGGTGAAGTCGGCGAGGTCCAGGTCGGTGCCCTCGGCACGGAGCAGATATCCCGGGTGGGCGGTGACGATGACCTCGTCCTCGGCGCCCTCGGCCTTGAAGGTCTTGCGCAGCGCGGCGATGCAGATCGCCACCTGGGTGCGGGCGGTGGCCGGCGGCCTGCCGTTCCACACGGCGTCCACCAGGGTGTCGACCGGAACGACCCGCCCGCGACTGAGCAGCAGCAGCGCCAGAATGGTTCGCTGCCGTGCACCCCCGACCGTGATGGCGCGATAACCGACGAACGCGCGCAGTGGTCCCAGTACGCAGAATCGGAGTCGTTCCCCCATCGGACTTCTCCCCGTACCACAGCTGACGGCGGTGCCTAGCCCGTCGCAGCCTACAGGGTCGGGGCATCCGTTCGAGAAGCGGAAACGCGAGCGGGTGCACGAAAAGCCGAACGTCTAGGACACATGCCGGGTTTCGCGCGGCGAACCGGAACCGGCGCGCCGGACCGACCGCCCGCTCGTCGCCCTCGGCACCGCGTGATCACCCCGGACACATCACCGGAACGCCGCCCCGAGTGAGGGGGGTTTTCCCCACCGAGGTCTCCGGATGACCCACATTCCGCGTGGAACTTCCCAGCCATAGCGTCGCCTTCGGTAAACCTGACGTGGAACTGGGCTCGACTTCACGGAGAAGGGAAATCCATGACGCAGAACCCCGCGACGCCATCGCCATGGCACCGGGATCCGGTACTGCGACTTCTGGCGGCCGGAAGTCTGCTGAACGGCCTGGCGTTCTTCGCGACCCTGCCGTTCCTCACGCTGTATCTCTCCGACATCTCGAGCCTGTCCGCGGCCACCATCGGATTCGTGGTGGGAAGCGTCGCCCTGATCGAGGCCCTCGGCGGCACCCTGGGTGGCGTACTCACCGACCGCATCGGCGGCGTCCGGGTCATCCAGGCGGGAATGCTGGTCAATTCCGTCGCGTATGCGGCGCTGGCGGTGGTCCGTGAACTGCCCGTCATCATCGCTCTGGTCTGCCTCCTGGGGGTCGGCCGTCTGCTGACCGAGCCCGCGATGAAGAAGCTGATGTCCCTGCGCGCCAGCGGCTCCGGGGCCGTGGTCTTCCGCATCCGCTACATCACCTTGTGCATCGGGGCGACGGTGGGCCCGCTGGCCGGCGCGGCGCTTTACCACATCGCCTACTGGATGATCTTCGTAACCCCTGCGGTGATCTTCACGGCCTGTCTCCTCCTGGTCACCGCGCGGGCGCGGCAGCTGCGGGCCGTGGACGCGTCGGGCGGTACCGGCGACCACGGTTCGGGATGGCGAGCGGCGCTCTCGGACACCCTGCTGCTGAGGGTGGTCGGGGCCGGGTTCGTCCTGTTCCTCGTCTTCTCCCAGTTCGAGTCGATCGTGCCGCTCTACATGAAGTCGGTGCAGGGCAGTTCCGCCGTCACATACTTCTCCACCCTGCTGGCCTGCAACGCCGTCCTGGGCATCGCCATGCAGTGGCCGGCCGAATGGCTCTCCCGCCGGATGTCACAACAGCGGCTGGCCCTGCTGGGCTGTGCCGCGTTCGCCGTGTCCGCGGTGCTCTTCCGCGGGCTGGAGGTGAACGTCCTGCTGCTGTACCTGGGGGTGGTGTTCTGGACGATCGGGGAAGCGGTGCTCTACCCGATGCCCGACACCATCATCCACACCATCACGCCGGACTCCCGCAAGGGCGCTTATTTCGGCATCGCCGAAACACGCTATCTGGGCTTCTTCGCCGGGCCCGCCGCCGGCGGCGCACTGCTGGGCACGTCCGCCTCGCTGTACTTCGCGCTGATGGCCGTCACCATTTTCGGCACCTGGATCCTGCTGCGTGAACCGCGCCTGCACGCCGGAGCGAGCGAGGCGCCGGATGCCTCCGGCCCGGCCGGCCCGGAGCCGTCGCAGCCACCGGACACCGCGGTGCTGTCCCAGGCTTCCCTCCCCGCTGAAAGGACATGACGTGAGCGCAATCGTGCTGCCTCTCCGCATTCCTGACACCGTCACTCCGCTCGGGGACTGGCTCCCCGAGGTCAAGGACGAACTCACCCTGGTGACCAGCGAGGACGCGGAGCCCGGCTACCGGCGTCAACTGCCGCACGTACTGGCGACGTCGAGCTACTCGACCGGACCGGAGGTCGAGGACCTGCTCGACGACCTCTGTGGCGCCGGCGGGGTCCGCACCCTGGTGCACGTCACCGAGGACGACATCCTGCGCTGCGCCCGGGTGCGGGACCGCCACGGGCTGCCGGGGCTGCGGTACGAGCAGGCCCTCCCCTGGCGCGACAAGCTGATCATGAAGGGGATCGTCAGCGGGCACGGGGTGCCGACGCCGCGCTACTTGCGGCCGGCCTCGTTCGCCGATGCCGAGCGGTTCGCCCAGCGGGTGGGCTATCCCGTCGTGGTGAAACCGCGGCTGGGGTACGCGTCGATGGGTGTGGGCCTCGTCGGCGACGCGGACGAGCTGCGCCGGGCGGCCGAGGTCTGGGATCCGGACGACGTGATGCTGGAGTCCTTCACCCAGGGCGACGTGCTGCACATCGACGGATTCATGCACGACGGCGAGGTGCTCTACGTACAGGCGTCCCGGTACCTGAACAACTGCCTGTCGTTCCACGACGCGCTGCCGCTCGGCAGCGTCCAGCTGGACCGGGACGGCGAGGAGCACGCGCGGCTCGCCCGGTTCGCCGAGCGGGTCGTCGCCGCCCTGCCGCCGGTCGACTTCAGCCCGTTCCACCTCGAGGTGTTCCGCAAGCCGGGGGCTGGGGAGCTCGAGTTCTGCGAGATCGCCTGCCGGCTCGGCGGGGCGCACATCATGGAGGCCCTCACCTATGCCACCGGTGTGAATCCGGCCCGGCTGTGGATACGCCACCAGATCGGACTGCAGAACGGCCCGGAAACACCGCTCGCCGATACCGGGCGGCGTTACGGCTGGCTGCTCGTCCCGCCGCGCCGAGGCCGGCTGGTGGGAGTCTCCGAACCTCCTCCCGTGGAATTCATCAAGGACTTCATCGTGAAGACGGCCGTGCCCCGTGACTTCGACGGCGCGCACGGATCCACCGATTCGTATCTCGCGTTCGTCGTCGACGGAGCGAGCGAACACGAGGTCGAGTCAAATCTGCGCAAGTGTATTGACGTCGCAGCCGAATGCAGCGAATGGGAAGGTGCGGATGTCTGAGTTCCAATTCTCCGGCAGACATGTGGTCGCCGACGTGTACGACATCGCCCCGGAGGCGATCAACGACACTTCACTCATCATGCGGAGCCTGGAAGCCGGGATCCAGCGGTCCGGGGCCACGGTGTGCGGGTCCCAGGTGAAGCACTTCGAGCCGAGCGGATTCACCGCGCTCTATCTGCTGTCCGAATCTCATGTCTCCGTTCACACGTATCCCGAAGAGAGGTCCCTTTTCTTCGACGCCTTCACCTGTGGGGAGAGCTGCCGACCGGAACTGATCATCGAAGAACTCGTAGCCGCACTCGGCGACTGCGAGCGGCACGTCCAGATCCTGGACCGGGGCGAGGAACCCGGCGTCATCAGGACCGACTTCGGCGTCATTCAACTGGCCGGCTGACCGGCCGAAAGGAAGAGCCATGAAGTTCAACGCGGACCAGGGGTTCATCAAGTTCGACCGCCAGCTTCCGGTGTACAACTGGCTGTACCCGCTCAAGGGCCAGGAGACCGACAAGGAAACGGTCGCGGACGCGCACGCACGGCTGGACGTCAGCTCCATACGCAGCCGGGCCCTGTACTTCCACATCCCCTTCTGCGAGACCATCTGCACCTTCTGCATGCTCAACCGCGGCATCGGCGCCGAGGGGAGCGAGGTCGTCGAGAAGTACGTCCAGGCGCTCATCAAGGAAATCCGCATGAAGGCGTCCTGGCCGTCCATCACCGACGTTCCGCCGCGCGTGATCTGGTTCGGCGGAGGCACCCCCTCCATACTCACGGCGGAGCAGATCCGCCGTATCGGGGCCGTCATCCACGAGTGCTTCGACCTCTCCCGGCTCGAGGAGTGGACCATCGAGATGGAGGTCAAGAGCGTCACCCGGGAGAAGTGCGAGGCGTTCCGCGACATCGGCGTGAACAAGGCGCGGCTCGGGCTTCAGACGTTCAACCCGAAGTACCGCCAGCTGTTCAACATCACCGCCACGCTCGAGGACACCTACCGCGTGGTCGACCTGCTCGGCGAGTACTTCGACTACCGCAGCTTCGACATCCTGTACGGGATGCACGGCCAGACGACCGCCGAGTTCGCCGAGGACATCCAGAAGGCGATCGACCTGGGCACCGAGTCCTGCGAATTCTACCCGATCAACCACCTGGTCACCCAGAACTCCCTGCACACCGGCTACCAGTCGAAGAAGCTCAAGGCGCTGAGCTACGTGGACAAGATGGGCCTCACCGTCTTCGCCAACCACTACCTGCGCAACTCGGGACTGCGTCTCTACAACGGCCACGGCTATGCGCGCCACCCCGACCCCGCGGGGGACACGGACTTCATCAGCCGCAGCTACTCGAACAAGTACCACGAGTACTGCTGGGCCCACTGGGACGACGACCTGATCGGCTTCGGCGCCAGCTCCACCACGCAGTGCCTGGACTGGACGATCATGAACGACGAGAGCCGGACCAGCTACATCAAGAACCTGCTGGACCACGACGACCTCAAGGTGAAGGTCACCCGCGCCGAGCACGTGCCCTACGAGCGCGGTCTCGTCCTGGCGCTGCCCTACCACGGGCACATCGACAAGAACCGCATCCTGTGGGACCGCATCCCCGGCGAGGTCAAGGACCGCTTCGGGGAGCTGCTCGGAGCCGGCATGTTCGAGGAGCGGCCGGACAGTTACGCCATCACCGAGCTCGGCTGGACCTGGTACGTGAACATGATGTACTACATGTCGCCGGCGGCCGACCGGAAGATCCTCGACGAGTTCGTCGAGGCCCGTTCGAAGAACGGCGGCATCACCGACGGGGACCGCGCCATGACCCCGATCAGCACGAACCCCCTGCGGGCCGAGGTCGGCACGCCACTGCCGCTCGCTGTCGCCGGCTGAGGGCGGGGGCCGTGCCATGGTTGCCAAAGCGCTGACCACACGCCCCGCCGACGCCCTGTGGGAGCAGGGCCGTCACTACCTCGCCGGAACCGGCCGGGCCGCCGCCGCGGCCCGGGCCCGGGAACTGGCCGGCTCCTCGATGGCCTGCAACATCGGCTGGCTGACCGGTGTGGCAGCGGACGCGTCCACCGCGGCCACGAACACCGCCGGCTACGAGCAACTCGCCGCACTCCTGGGCGACCTGCCCACCACCACCTGGCTGGAGGCGGACGCACCGCACCTCGGTGTGGACGTGTCGCCCGAGCTGTGCCTGCGCAACCTGCGGATCGTCGCGGAGGGCCTGCCCTCCGGGCGCTTCATCCAGATCGGCGCGGAGGACGCGACCCGCACCGACGCCGTACTCGGCACGGTGCTCGCCGCGCACCGGCAGGGCCTGCCGGTGCGGGCGACCGTGCAGGCGAACCTGCACCGCAGCGAAGAGGACGTGGAGCGGCTGATCCACGCCGGCACCCCGGTACGGCTGGTGAAAGGAGGATTCCGGGAGACCGCCGCGACCGCCCTCCAGGATCCGGCGCACATCGACACGGCGTACCTGCGGTACGCGCGGCGCATCGCCGCCGCCGGAGTGCCGCTCACCCTCGCCACCCACGACGCCCGGATGTGGCGGCAGTTGCTGCCCGCGCTGTCCGGGACACCGGTGGAGATGCTGCTCGGCGTGCTCCCCGCCGAGGCGCGCAGGCTGCGCGCGGCGGGGGTGCCGGTGCGCCTGTACGTGCCCTTCGGCACCGACTGGCAGGGCTATGTCGCCAAGCGGGTCAGCGACGCCGAGGCGGCCGGAGTCTCCGGCCACGCGGCGACTTACGAGGAGCGAGGGGAGTGAGGAACATGGCCGCACACGTACTCGTGGTCGGGACGGGCGGAGCGGGGGCCGAGCTGCTGCGCACGCTGGGCGCCGCCACGACCCTGATGTGCCGACCGGAGTTCCTGCCCCACGTACGGGGCCTCGCCGAGTACGAGCGGGTGCTGGGCTGCCGTGCGGACGCGTCAGACGAGGAATGGATCCAGCTGGCCAAGGAGATCGACAGGGTCCGTCCTCTCACGTCGGTCGTGGCGTTCGGGGAGCTGGATCAGGACCGGGCGGCGGCGATCGGCCAGGCGCTCGGACTGACCGCGCACTCCGTGGAGACCGTGCACCGGGTCCAGGACAAGCAGGCCATGCGCCGACGGCTGCGGGAGACCGGGGTGGACCCCACACCGGCCGCGACCGTGGCGGGACCGGAGCAGATCCGGGAATTCCTGGACCGGCACGGCGGACCTCTGATCGTCAAACCGGTCCAGGGTGCGGGCAGCGTCGGCGTGACCGTGGTGCGTGACACGGCGAGCCCGGCGGAGATCGTCCGGGCGTACGAGGCGGCGGCGGCCGAGTTCATGGGCGTGCCGCGGGCGGGGGTCGTGGTGGAACGCTTCCACGACGGGCCGCAGTTCAGCGTCGAGGCGCTGTCGGAGGACGGCGAGCACCACGTGCTCGCCGTGGTGCGGAAGTTCTACGAGCCGGTCGGCTTCGTGGAGCTCGGCCACGTCGTTCCGGCCGGGCTGCCGGAGGCCGACGAGGCCGCCGTGACCGACTTCGTCCGGCGCGCGCTGGACGCGCTCGGCGTCACCCGCGGTCCCACACACACCGAGATCGTGCTCACGGCCGACGGACCACGGATGATCGAGACCCATCTGCGGCCGGCGGGCGACGAGATCCCCGACCTCGTCCACGAGGCCACCGGAGTGGACCTGCTCCGGTACACGGCACGTCAGGCCCTCGGCGAGGCGGTGCTCGGTGAACTGCGCGCCGAAACGGCCGCGAGGACGCCGGACCGGTACGCGGCCATCTGGTTCACCCTGCCGGACGGCGGCGGAGAACTGCTGGAGATCCGTCTCCCGGCCGACGGCACCGTACACGCCCTGCTGGAGCCGGGAGACGACATCGCCTTCCCGGCCAACTCCGACTCACGCGTCGCCGCGGCACGGGCCCGGGCGGCGACGTCCGACGAGGCCGTGCGCACGGCACGCCGCGCGGCCGAAGGCGTACGGGCCGTCGTCGCGGCACCGCTGGTCACCACCGTGGCCGGCGATCCGCCCGAGGAGGTGGCGTCATGCGACTGACCCTGGAACCCCGCGCGCCGCACGCGGCCCCCGGCCCGCTGCCACGGTTGCGCGAGGCGGTGGTCCTCGTCGACGGCGTGCTGAACGGGGCGCCTTTCAAGGAGGCGTGCCGGGAGGCCGGGCTGCCCGTGATCGGTGTCTACACCTTCGACCGGCAGACCTTGGAGGCCATGTCCCCGCAGCACGCGGACGGGGACGCGGTCAGCCTGTACGGCAACGACCCGCACCGCATCACAGCGCGGCTGAAGGAGCTGACGGACAGGGTCGCGGCGGTCGTCCCGGCCACCGAGCCCGGCGTGTGCTGCGCGGCCGAAGTGGCCGCCCAATGGGGGCTTCCGGCCAACCCGGTCGCCACCGCGGCGGCCTGCCGCGACAAACGGCTGATGCGCGAGCTGGCCCGCCGCACCGGCATCCGGGTCCCCGCCCACGAGGTGGTCAGGGAGGCCGCGGACCTGCGCGCCGCGGCCCGCCGTATCGGCTTCCCGCTCATCGTCAAGCCCGCCACCGGTGCGGCCTCCCACAACGTGGTCCTGGTGGACACCGAGCGGAAGCTGGCGGGCGCCCTGGCCGGGGATCGTCGCGACCTGTTCGGCTCAGTGGTCGACGAGTGGCTGGTCGAGGAGTACGTCCAGGGCACCGAGTACGCGGTGAACACCTTCACCGTGGACGGCCGGCACACGGTGGTGGACACCTGGCAGTACCGGCTGCCCGGCACGGACGACTACGACAACCCCTACTGGGACTTCGTCCAGGTGGACCGGGCCACGGCGGACAGGGCCGAGGTGGAGCGCTTCGCCCTCGACGTGCTGGACGCCTTCGGCATCCGTATCGGGCCGTGCCACGTGGAGATCAAGCTGGACGCGTCGGGCCCGGTGCTGATCGAGATCGGGGCCCGGCTGCCCGGCGCGGGCATCCCGTTGCAGTGGCAGCGGCACAGCGACTGGCGCCCCTACCACGACACGCTCGCCTGCTATCTGGGCCGCCGGCCGACGCTGGCCGACCGGCGGCCCCGGTTCGACGCCACCGTCGGCATGTGCTTCATCCGCAATGAGGGACCGCCCGGCGTGCTCCGCCTCCTCGAAGGCATCGACCAGGTCGCCGGGTACGCGGGCGTGGAGGAGATCCTCACTCCGTTCCGCCCCGGCGACTCCGTGCCCCGGACCCGCGACCTCGGCACCGAACTCGCCAAGGTCCGCCTGTCCGCACCCACGGGCCAGGCCCTGGAGTCCCTGATCGCCTCCGTGCGGCGCACCGTGCGGGCCGAGATCGTTCCCGATCCCACCGGCTGACCTTCCATACCCCACTTGCCCACTGCCTCGTCTTCACACGTCTCGCAGGAGAGCCATGCCTCGACGCCTGTTCACCTCGGAGTCCGTGACCGAGGGCCACCCCGACAAGATCGCTGACCGGCTCAGCGACACCGTTCTGGACGCGCTGCTGGCGGCGGACCCCGCCGCCCGTGTGGCCGTCGAGACACTGATCACCACCGGCCAGGTGCACATCGCCGGAGAGGTGACGACCACCGCGTACGCCGACATCGCAGCCCTTGTGCGCGAACAGATCGTCGAGATCGGCTACGACGCCTCCGCGAAGGGCTTCGACGGAGCCTCCTGCGGGGTGTCGGTGTCCCTCGGCGCCCAGTCCCCGGACATCGCACAGGGCGTCGACACCGGCGGTGCCGGCGACCAGGGGCTGATGTTCGGATACGCGACCGACGAGACACCGGAGCTGATGCCGCTGCCCGTGCAGCTCGCCCATCGCCTCGCCCGGCGCCTGACCGACGTCCGCAAGGACGGCACCCTCGGCTACCTGCGCCCGGACGGCAAGACGCAGGTGACCGTCGAGTACGACGGAGACCGGGCGGTCCGCCTCGACACCGTCGTGGTCTCCGCGCAGCACGCGCCCGGCATCGACCTGGTGTCACGGCTGGCTCCCGACATACGGGAGTTCGTGGTCGAGCCGGAGCTGAAGGCACTGGCCGAGCAGGGCGTGAGTCTGGAGAGCGACTCCTACCGGCTGCTGGTCAACCCCACCGGCCGGTTCGAGGTCGGCGGTCCGATGGGCGACGCGGGCCTGACCGGCCGGAAGATCATCGTCGACACGTACGGCGGCATGGCCCGCCACGGCGGCGGCGCCTTCTCCGGCAAGGACCCCTCCAAGGTCGACCGCTCGGCGGCGTACGCCATGCGCTGGGTCGCCAAGAACGTCGTCGCCGCCGGACTCGCCAGGCGCTGCGAGGTCCAGGTCGCCTACGCCATCGGCAAGGCCGAGCCCGTCGGCCTCTTCGTCGAGACCTTCGGCACCGCGACCGTGGACGAGGGGAGGATCGGGCAGGCCATCACGGACGTGTTCGACCTGCGCCCGGCCGCCATCGTCCGAGACCTCGACCTGCTCCGGCCCATCTACACGCAGACGGCCGCCTACGGCCACTTCGGCCGCGAACTCCCCGAATTCACCTGGGAGCGCACCGACCGCGCCGAGGCGCTGCGCAAGGCGGTGGCCACGGCATGACCACAGCCACAGCCACCTCACTGAGCTGGGACGAGGGCGCCGTCGTCACCATCGACCAGCGTGCACTGCCGCACGAGATCCGTGAGCTGCGGCTGACGGACGTGGACGCGGTGATCGCGGCCATCGAGTCCCTGGCCGTGCGCGGCGCCCCCGCCATCGGTCTGGCCGGCGCACTGGGCGTGGCGCTGAGCGCCCGGCTGCACAGCGGCCCGGACGGTGTCGACCGTGCCGCCGTGCACGCCGACGCGGAGCGACTGATCGCGGCCCGTCCCACGGCCGTGAACCTCGAGTGGGCCGTGCGGCGCACGCTGACCCGCCTCGACGAGGGAGCCCAGGCCGTACTGGCGGAGGCGACCGCCATGCTTGCCGAGGACGCCACGCTGAACGGCGCCGCCGTCGAACGCGCTGCCGACCTGGTGGACTCCCTCACGCCCGACCGCCCGCTGCGCCTGCTCACCCACTGCAACACCGGCAGGCTCGCGACCGGCGCCGTGGGCACGGCGCTCGGCACGATCCTGCACCTCGCCGGGCGGGGCCGGGTGCGGGAGGTCCTGGTCGACGAGACCCGCCCGCTGCTCCAGGGCGCACGCCTGACCGCGTGGGAGCTGGGCGAGGCCGGTGTGCCGTACCGGCTGTGCGTCGACTCGGCGGCGGCCGGCGCGATGGCACACGGTCTGGTCGACTGCGTCCTGGTGGGTGCGGACCGGATCGCCGCCAACGGCGACACCGCGAACAAGATCGGCACCTATGGGCTCGCCGTCGCGGCGGCCCGGCACGGCATCCCCTTCGTGGTCGTCGCACCCGAGTCCACCTGGGACAGCTCGCTTGCGGACGGTTCCGGGATCGTGATCGAGGAGCGTGCGGCGGCCGAGGTGACCCACCTCGCCGACCGGGCGTGCGCACCCCGGGACGCCCGCGCGTACAACCCGGCCTTCGACGTCACCCCCGCCGAGCTGATCACCGCGATCGTCACCGAGCGGCGGGTGTTCCGGCCGCGGCGCGGCGTTCCGCAGCAGCTCACCGCCGGTGTGCCGGACGACCGTATCGAAGGACTCCTGGAGGAGTTTCCCGACTACCCGGAGCCCGGCGTGGTCTTCCGCGACCTGTCGGCCCTCTACGCGCAACCGGGCCTGCTGGCCGGTCTCGCGGCTCGCGTGGACGAGGAGTTCGGCGGCGCGTACGACCGGGTGCTGGCCGTGGAATCCCGCGGCTTCGTGCTCGGTGCCGCTCTGGCGGCCCGTACCGGCACACCGCTGACGCTGGCGCGCAAGCCCGGAAAGCTGCCGGGCCCGGTGCACTCGGCGGACTACTCCCTCGAATACGGCACGGACCGGCTGGAGTTGCGCAAGAGCGCCATCGCGCCCGGCGAACGGGTGCTCTGCGTCGACGACGTGCTGGCCACCGGCGGCACTCTCGCCGCCGCCGCGCAGCTGGTGCGGGACAGCGGGGCCGAGGTCGCGGGCATGGCCGTCGTACTGGAACTGGCCGGGCTGGGCGGGCGCGAGCGCCTGGCGTCGCACCGGCTGGCCGCACTCTGCGAGGTGCCGGCATGACCTCACCTGTTCAAGACCTCCGCGGCACACCGCCGGTGACCGATGCGGCCGCCGAACTCGCCCGCTTCTCCCGCGTCCTGTACGAGCGCGGCTGGATGCCCGGCACCTCCGGCAATCTCTCGGTACGGCAGACCGGCGGCCTCGGGGACACGGCCCTGATCACGCCGAGCGGCCGGGACAAGGGCGAGCTGACCCGCGACGACATGGTCACCGTCCACGCCGAGACCGGTGAGCCCCGCCTCCACGGGCCGCTGCGCGCCTCGGCGGAGACCTGCATCCACGCCGCCGTCTACCGGACCACGGGGGCCGAGGCCGTCATCCACGTCCACTCTCCCTACGCGACCGTCGTCGCCTGCCGTGCCGGTGACCCCGAGCGGCGCACGACGGTCCCCCTCACCCGGTTCGAACTGCTCAAGGGACTCGGGCTCGCCGACCCGGCCGCCACCCGCGTACCGGTCTTCCCGAACTGGTCCGACGTCCCCCGTATCGCCGACGACGTGGCCGACTGGCTGCGCGCCACGCCTCAGGCACCGCCCGGACTGCTCATCGCGGATCACGGCATCACCGCATGGGGCCGTGATCTCGCCCAGGCACTGGCCCGCCTGGAGTGCTTCGAGGCCATCTGCCAACTCCTCGTGCTCGGCGCCCGATCCCGAGAGGACCATCTCCCATGACCCGTTCGACCCCCGTCGCGGACGTCGCCGTCATCGGTGGCAGCGGCTTCTACGAACTGCTCAGCGATGCCCGCCCCGTCGAGGTGGACACCCCGTACGGCAAGCCCTCCGACACGATCACCGTCGGCGCCGTCGGGAAGCGCGGCGTGGCCTTCCTGCCCCGGCACGGACGCGGTCACGCCGTCCCCGCCCACAAGATCAACTACCGGGCGAACCTCTGGGCCCTGCGTTCCCTCGGCGTCCGCCAGGTCCTGGCCCCCTGCGCCGTCGGTTCCCTGCGCCCCGAGCTGGGACCGGGGACCGTCGTCGTCCCCGACCAGCTGGTGGACCGCACCACCGCCCGGACGCAGAGCTACTACGACCAGGGAGCGGTGCACGTCTCGTTCGCCGATCCCTACTGCGCGCACGGGCGCACCGCCGTCCTCAAGGCCGCCGCGGCGACGGGCACCGAGGCGCACGACGGCGGCACGACGGTCGTGATCGAGGGGCCCCGCTTCTCCACTCGGGCCGAGTCCCGGTGGTACGCCGCGCAGGGCTGGTCGCTGGTGAACATGACCGGCCACCCGGAGGCCGTCCTCGCCCGCGAACTGGCCCTGTGCTACACCTCGGTGGCGCTGGTGACCGACCTCGACGCCGGCCTCGGCGCCGGGGAGGGTGTCGCCCAGGACGAGGTCTTCCAGGTGTTCGCCGAGAACATCGGCAAGCTGAAGGCGCTCGTGCTGGAGACGGTCGGCCTGCTCCCCGAGGACCGCACCTGCGCCTGCGGGCAGGCGCTGGAGGGTCTCGATCTGCCGTGGGCCCTGCCGTGACCACCGCCCTCCTGCCCGCCCGGCGCCTGCGCGGGTTCGGCACCACCGTCTTCGCCGAGATGTCGGAACTGGCGGCGCGGACGGGCGCGATCAACCTCGGACAGGGCTTCCCGGACACCGACGGCCCGGACCGCATCCGGGAGGCCGCCGTCCGTGCCCTGCGCGACGGCAGGGGCAACCAGTACCCGCCTGCCACGGGCGTGCCCGAGCTGCGCGGGGCGGTCGCCGACCACCAGCGCCTGCGGTACGGGCTCGATGTCGACCCGGACCGGGAGGTGCTGGTCACGGCGGGGGCCACCGAGGCGATCGCGGCCGCGATGCTCGCCCTCGTGGAGCCCGGCGACGAGGTGGTCGTTCTGGAGCCGTACTACGACTCGTACGCCGCCGCCGTCGCCATGGCCGGCGGCGTCCGCGTCCCGGTGACGCTGCGCCCCCGTGACGGATCCTTCCGGCTGGACCCGGACGAACTGCGGGCCGCGATCACCGACCGCACCCGGATGCTGCTGGTGAACACCCCGCACAACCCCACGGGCACGGTCCTGTCCGCCGCGGAGCTGTCCGCACTGAGCGAACTCGCCGTGGAGAGGGACCTGCTCGTGGTCAGCGACGAGGTCTACGAGCACGTGGTCTTCGACGGGCGTCACGTGCCGCTCGCCGCCCTGCCCGGTATGCGCGAGCGCACGGTCACCATCGGCTCCGCGGGCAAGACCTTCTCCTTCACCGGCTGGAAGGTCGGCTGGGTGACAGCCCCCGCGCGCCTGGTCGCCGCGATCAGGTCCGCCAAGCAGTACCTGACCTACGTCTCCGCCGGCCCCCTTCAGTACGCGGTCGCCGAGGCCCTGCGGCTGCCGTCGTCCTACTTCGACGGCCTGCGCGAGAACCTGCGCATCCGGCGCGACCTGCTCACGGACGGTCTCGAGAAGGCGGGCTTCCTGACCTACCGCCCCGCGGGCACGTATTTCGTGACTGCGGACATCCGCCCGCTCGGCGCCGAGCGGTCCGCGGGCGGCGACGGTGCGGCCTTCTGCCGCGCGCTGGCCGAGCGCGCCGGGGTGGTCGCCATTCCCAGCAGCGTCTTCTACGACCACCGGACGGAAGGCGCTCCGTACGTCCGCTTCGCCTTCTGCAAGCGGACCGCCGTACTCGAAGAGGCCGTTCGCCGCCTCGGCGCATGGCCGCTCAGTGGAAGGACCCCGTCATGACCCTGTTGATCACCTGGCCCGACACCGGCCCGGAGACCGAACTGCGGCGCACCTCGGACCCCACCGAGATCCAGGCGGCCCTCGCGCCCGTCGGCGTGCGCTTCGAGCGGTGGCCCGTACGCGACGACGTGCCGGCGGACGCGGAGGCCGGCGAAGTGCTCGCCGCCTACCGGGACGACATCGAGAGGCTGACCGCACAGGAGTCGTTCACCACCGTCGACGTGGCGTCCCTGTACCCGGCCGACGACCCCGACTGGCCTGCCAGGGCCGCCGCCGCCCGCGAGAAGTTCCTGCGCGAGCACACCCATGACGACGATGACGAGGTCCGTTTCTTCGTCAGTGGCTCCGGCGTCTTCTACCTGCACGTCAACGGGGAGGTGCACGCGGTGCTGTGCGAGAAGGGCGACCTGCTGGGCGTCCCCAGGGGCACCGCTCACTGGTTCGACATGGGCATCAGGCCGTCGTTCACGGCGATCCGCTTCTTCCACGAGGAGGACGGCTGGATCGGCAGCTTCACGGGCAGCCCGATCGCTGCCCGCTTCCCCGACTTCGACGCGATCAGCGCGATCGGCACGGAGCCCGCGGTATGCCCCTGACCATCGCGGCGGACCACGTGGTGCTCGACATCGAGGGCACCACCAGCGCGACCGGTTACGTCCTGGACGTTCTCTATCCCTACTCCCGGGCACGGCTCGGCGCGCTGCTCACCGAACGTGCCGCCGATCCCGCGGTCCGGCGCGCCACGGAACAGGTCCGGCAGCTCATCGGCGAACCCGACGCGGGACCGGCCCGGGTGGCGGCGGTCCTGCTCGCCTGGCTGGACGAGGACCACAAGGCCGCCCCGCTGAAGACCCTTCAGGGCATCGTCTGGTCCGAGGGCTTCGCCGCGGGGGACCTGGTGTCCCACTTCTATGCCGACGTCCCGCCGGCGTTGCGCCGCTGGCACAGGGCCGGAACCAGGCTGTCCGTGTACTCCTCCGGCTCGGTGGCGGCCCAGCGCGCCTGGTTCGCCCACAGCCCGGCGGGCGACCTGCTTCCGCTCCTCGACGGCTGCTACGACATCGAGAACGCGGGCCCCAAGCAGTCTGCCGCCTCCTACCGCGTCATCAGCGCCGCCCTGGGCAGCGCCCCGGAGCGCACGCTCTTTCTCTCCGACCGCCCCGGCGAACTGGACGCCGCCCGCACGGCGGGCTGGCTCACGGTACGAGTACGGCGCCCGGGGGAGCCGTACGCCGACCGAGCCGGCGGCGCTCACCCCGAGACGGCCACCTTCACGGACCTCCACGTCGGCCCGCCGCGCGAGGAGGCCGGAGCGGAATCCGGGTCCGAGATGCCGGTCCCGTCCCAGCACGGGAAGGAGCACGGGGCCGGCTCCGGGAAGAGCCGACCCCTCGTCACCCGCGCACGTGACGACGAACCGGCTCGCAGTACCTGAGCGCCACGGTTCGGCGCTGCCGGACGTGAGGGCCGGTAGCCCGGTGCACGGACAGCGTTCCCCGCGCGAAAGCCGCGGCCGACGGACGACCGGGGGACGCCGTCGGCCACGGCACGCACAACGGCGGGACGGTCGCGGTGCCGGCAGGACTGCCTCCCGCAGGACCCTTGTGCAATTCCTGTGGAGGGCTCAATCTTTCGCTGACGCGCAGATGTCGCCCGCTGATTGACATGACCATGACTCGCGGGCGACCGACGGGCGTGCACCACACCCCACAGCGCACCACCGATGAGGAGGACCCCTCAGATGGCAGTGATGCGTACTCCCCGCAGATCCACCCGGCGAAGACTGGCCGCGCTCGGCGTGACGGCCACCGCGGCGCTCGTCGCGAGCCTCGTCTCCGCCCTCCCCGCCGGCGCGGCCCCGGCCGCGTCCGAAGGGCGCATCCGGTACGAGGGCGCGGCGAACGCCGTCACCGACAGCTACATCGTGACCCTGAAGACGCGGAAGGCCGGTTCCGCCGAGGGCCGGGCCCTGGCGCACAAGTACGGCGCCGACATCGAGCGGACGTACACCAAGGCTCTGAACGGCTACGAGGTCGAGGCGTCCGAGACCGAGGCGAAACGTCTCGCCGCCGACCCGGCCGTCGCCTCCGTCGTCCAGAACAGGACGTTCCGCATCACCGGGACGCAACCCAGCCCGCCGTCCTGGGGCCTGGACCGCATCGACCAGAAGAACCTGCCGCTGAACAGCTCCTACACCTACCCGGACAAGGCGGGCGAGGGCGTCACCGCGTACGTCATCGACACCGGCGTCCGCATCACGCACAGCGACTTCGGCGGCCGTGCCTCCTACGGCTACGACGCCGTCGACAACGACAACACCGCCCAGGACGGCCACGGCCACGGCACGCACGTCGCCGGCACGGTCGCCGGCGGTGCCTACGGCGTCGCCAAGAAGGCCAAGGTCGTCGGCGTCCGGGTGCTCAACAACTCCGGCCAGGGCACCACCGCCCAGGTCGTCGCGGGCATCGACTGGGTCGCCCGGAACGCCGTCAAGCCGGCCGTCGCCAACATGTCCCTCGGCGGTCCGGGCGACACCGCCATCGACACGGCCGTACGCAACGCCATCACCTCCGGCGTCACCTTCGTGGTCGCGGCCGGCAACGAGTCCACCAACGCCTCCACCCGTTCGCCGGCCCGCGTCACCGAGGCCGTCACGGTCGGCGCCACGACGTCCGGCGACGCCAAGGCGAGCTACTCCAACTACGGTTCGGTCCTGGACCTGTTCGCGCCCGGCTCGTCCATCGCCTCGGCCTGGAGCACGAGCGACTCGGCGACCAACACCATCTCCGGTACGTCGATGGCGAGCCCGCACGTCGCCGGAGCCGCCGCCCTCCACCTGGCCGACAACCCCGCGGCCACTCCCGCGCAGGTCTCCGCCGCGCTGACGGCCGCCGCCACCACCGGCGTCGTCACCAGCCCCGGCACCGGCTCACCCAACCGGCTCCTCAACGTCGGCGGCGGTACGACCACCCCGCCCGGCCCGCGCTTCGAGAACACCGCCGACCAGGCCATCGCCGACAACGCCACCGCCGAGTCCCCGGTGACCGTCTCGGGCGTCTCCGGCAACGCGCCCTCGGCCCTGGCCGTCGAGGTCCACGTCGTCCACACCTACATCGGCGACCTCCAGGTCCAGCTGATCGCCCCCGACGGCACGGCGTACACGCTCAAGGCGTACGGCACCGGCGGCAGCGCGGACAACATCGACACCACGTACACCGTGAACGCCTCCTCGGAGACCGCGAACGGCACGTGGAAGCTGCGCGTGAGCGACAACGCCCGCTACGACACCGGGCGGATCGACGCCTGGGCGCTCCAGTTCTGACCTCGTTCGGTGACCGGCCGTCAGTCTCCTGAGGGGGCCGGCACGTAGGCGTCCTCGTCCTCCGGGAAAAGCTTCGGGTCGGTGACCCAGCCCGCCGTGAGGACGAGGCTCGTCTCGCGGTGCACGGCCAGGAAGCCGAAGGGGCGGTCGAAGACGGCGTCGGCCCGCGTCGTCTCGTACCGCGGCTCGGGCCGCTCCTCCCACCCCAGCCACATCGCCTCCATCAGGGTCACGGCAGCGGCCCGGAATCCCTCCGCGCTGAAGGTCGCCGTGGCCGACTGCCGACCGGACGCCAGGACGAGCGGTGCGGCGCTGATTCCCGGGAAGTGGCCCGGGGCGCCGTCGGCTGCCGTGGCCAGACCGAACGACTCCGCGTCGGCCAGCAGGTCGTGACCCGCGGTCAGGGCGAATTCGACGGTACGGAGCGTCAGGGCCGGTGGCTCGGGACGCAGGGTGTGGACCTTCTCCAGCCGGAGCCCGGGACCGGCCTGACCACAGGGCAGGCTGCTCCCCGGAACGGCCGGCAGCGCGCCCGAGACGACGCCGACACCCGCCTCGATGACCTGCGGGGGCGTCAACGCCTCGTCCCCCAGCAGAAGAAGGACGTCGATACCGTTCGTGCCGCGCACCGTGGCCACCGTCACCGCGCCGCCCGGCGGCCGCGCGACCGCCACGGCGTCCAGCCCGGCAAGAGTCCGGGTGAGCCCGGCCCGGTCATGGCCGCGCCACGGCATCAGGTCCCCCTTGAACGGCACCTCCCAGTCCGTCCGCAGCACCAGCGCCGTGGCCAGCACCAGGACGGTGTCCGGCCGCAGCGCCGCCGGCATGTGCTCGATCACCCCGCCCGTCCGCCGCGCGGCCCACGCGTCCAGGGCCCGCCGGTCGGCCGCCGGATCCCCCGTCAGCACACCGTGCGCCTCCAGGGGGAGCCCCGCCGCCCACTCCTCGCGCAGTTCCACGGTCCGCTCGGTCCACAGCCCCAGCGCGGCTTCCAGGCCGTCCACCTCCGCCAGCACCGCGAGCAACTCCCGCCCGGCCGCGCCCGCCCGGTCCGCCGGCAGCCCGAGTGCCTCCGCCAGCTCCTCGCGCGCCCAGCCCGTCGCCCCGTCCGCGAGGAGAGCCAGCAGCGGCCAGGCCCCGGCCGCCGAGAGCACCGTGCCCGCGCGGATCCCCGACGCCCAGCGTGCCGTCAGGCGGTTCACCGCTGCCACCGACGTGTCGATCGTCCGCATTCCGCCCCCGTCACCCTGCCGCTTACGATGCGCTCCAGCCGTACGTCGGTTTCCGCACGGCCGCTCTCTCCCACCGCCTCAGCCAGGAGCACCGTACCCGTGTCGATACCCCCGCCCCCCGGGAACCAGCAGCCCCAGGACCCGTACGGCCCGCCGCCCGCGAACTGGCCCCAGGGAGCCCAGGGTTACGGCTCCTGGGGCCACTACGGCCCGGCCGGCCGCCCGTACGGCGCGCCGGTCTCCGTCAACGCGCTCGCCGTCGCCGCGCTCGCGCTCGGCGTGCTCTGCTTCGTGCCCGCCGTGGGGCTCGTGCTGGGGCTCGTCGCGTTGCGGCAGATCAGGCGGAGCGGCCAGAGCGGCCGGGGGCTGGCGATCGGCGGGGCCGTGCTGTCGTCCGTCGGGATCGTGCTGTGGACGGTGACGCTGTCCACGGGTGCCGTGTCCGACGCCTGGGAGAAGTTCAAGGACGGGGCGCGGGGCAACGAGAGCCTGGCGCTGAGGAAGGGCGACTGCTTCGACGCGCCCGGCGGTCTGGAGGGCGACACCTACGACGTCGACCGGGTGTCCTGCGAAGGCGGGCACGACGGCGAGGTGTTCGCGGTCGTCACGCTGCCGGGCGGCGCGTTCCCGGGCGACGCCGAGGTCACCGACATCGCCGACGAGCGGTGCTACGAGCTCCAGGACCAGTACGCCATGGACTCCTGGGCGATGCCGGCCGACGTCGACGTGTACTACCTCATGCCGTCGAGGGAGAGCTGGCGCTACGGCGACCGCGCGATCACCTGCGTCTTCGGCAACACCGACGCGAAGGCCCGGCTGACCGGCTCCCTGCGGGGCGACCCCACCACCCTCGACAGCGACCAGGTCGCCTTCCTGTCCACGGCCAACGCCGTCGACGCGGCGCTGTACGAGGAGCCCGAGGAGACCCCCGAGGACGACCTCGCCGGCCACCGGGCCTGGGCCGGGCGGATGGACGACGTGCTCGGCGAACAGATCGAGGCACTGCGCGGGCACTACTGGCAGTCCACCCTCCACGAGCCCGTCGCCGACCTGCTGAAGGACATGGAGGACGCCCGCGAGGAGTGGTCCAAGGCGAGCACGGCCGGTGACCCGGACACGTACTACACGCACTACGACAAGGCGTACGAGTACGTCGACGGCCCGGCGACCGTCACCGCGCGCAAGGCCCTGGGTCTCGCGACGGCCCTGCCGACCCCGGAGGAGACCGAGGGCGGGGACTCCGAAGCCGAGGTGTGACGGCGGCTATAGCGGGGAGAAAGTGCCTGCGTAAAGCCCTCGGGGCCGCCATGTCATCACATCGAGTGATTCTCTGGCCTTTGCTTGCACCGCACAACCTACGGTTGCCACGCTGTTGCTGTCTGTACAACCTGATGGGAGCGGCCAGTGACATTCGGTGAGCAACCGGCGTACCTGCGCGTCGCGGGTGATCTCCGCAAGAAGATCGTCGACGGTCAGCTCCCTCCGCACACCCGCCTCCCCTCCCAAGCCAGAATCCGCCAGGAGTACGGCGTCTCGGACACCGTCGCCCTGGAGGCCCGCAAGGTGCTCATGGCGGAGGGCCTGGTCGAGGGCCGCTCCGGCTCGGGGACGTACGTGCGCGAGCGGCCCGTGCCCCGGCGCATCGCCCGCTCCGGATACCGCCCGACCGGCGGGGCCACGCCGTTCCGCCAGGAGCAGGCCGAGGGGGAGGGGCGCGGCACCTGGGAGTCCAGCAGCGAGCAGTCGGAGGCCGGTGTCGCGGTCGCCGAGCGGCTGGGCATCGAGCCGGGCGAGCGCGTGATGTGCACGCGGTACCTCTACCGCGAGGGCGGCGAGGCGATGATGCTCTCCATGTCCTGGGAGCCGCTCGCCGTCACGGGCCGTACGCCGGTGATGCTGCCGGAGGAGGGGCCGCTCGGCGGCATGGGCGTCGTCGAGCGCATGCGCGCGATCGACGTGATCGTGGACAACGTCACCGAGGAGGTCGGCGCCCGCCCCGGGCTCGCGGAGGAACTGCTCGTCCTGGGCGGTGTCCCCGGCCACGTGGTCCTGGTCGTCCAGCGCACGTTCTACGCCTCCGGCCGCGCGGTGGAGACGGCCGACGTGGTCATCCCGGCTGATCGGTACCGGGTCGCCTACCACCTTCCGGTCAAGTAGCGAACGCTCACATCCGCCCCGTGGCGCGCTCCCCGCGCGCCCCGCTCACACGACCACCGCGGGAGCCGTCCTCGGCCGGGGTGGTTCGCTTCCCTCGGCCGACCGTCGTTCTCGCAGGTCGGCGGCGGCGCATGCGGTATGCCTCCGACCGGGTGCGCCGAGGTGCGCGGACGGCGCGTTCGTTGTCGTGCGCCCCCTTGTTCTGGCTGGTTGCGTACCTCTTTGTGAAAAGCCGTATTCGCTGCGTGAAGGTTAGGCGTAGGCTCGGGCATATGCGCATTGCGGTTTCCTTATCGGGTGGGGCACGGCACAGGCCGCGGGTGGGAAGTGGAGGGGCGCGATGAACGACAGCACGATCACTCTTCCCTGGCTCGTGATACGCGAGGACGACAACGGCAACCGCTACCGGGTCGGCCGGTACGCGACCCGGGCCGAGGCCCAGAAGATCGCGGACAGCCTCGACGGCCGCGGCCACAAGCAGCTCTACTGGGTCGAGCGGCTCGGTCAGAACGGGCAGGGCGGGGCGCACGACTGACCTCGGGCGGGCCTGCGCTGAAGAGCCGGTGCCCGGCCGTGCTCCCGTAGGCTCCCCGCATGAGTGAGCGGATCGTCGTCGTGGGTGCCGCGCTGGTCGACGACGGGCGGCTGCTGGCCGCCCGGCGCAGCGCGCCCGTCGAGTTGGCCGGGCGCTGGGAACTGCCCGGCGGCAAGGTCGAGCCGGGGGAGACGGCCGACGCGGCGCTGGTGCGGGAACTGCGCGAGGAACTCGGGGTCGACGCCGAGGCCGGCGGGCGGGTCCCGGGGGAGTGGCCGCTGAAGTCGCCGTACGTCCTGCACGTGTGGACCGCGCGCCTGCGGCCCGGCTCCGCCGCCCCCAAGCCCCTTCAGGACCACGACGAACTGCGCTGGCTCGGCCCCGACGAGATCTGGGACGTGGACTGGCTCGACCAGGACGTGCCCGCGGTACGGCGGACTCTCGCGCACCTGGGGCCCCTCAGTGGCGGCCCCGGCACCGGGGAAGTGCCCGGCGCCTGAGGCCAACCGGGGGCGGACGATGCCCTAAGGCGGCCGTACGGGCGCCCCTTACGCCTTTCGTGCCACAGTGCGCTGCCCCGTGCGGTACTCCGCCCCGGATATCGGGTATGTGCCCATTAACCCCATGAAACAGGACATGGGCGGGTCCGCTGCCGGGGAAGTGATCGGCGTGATCGACACCGAAGGTGACCGCGCCGAGTGGACCTTTCCCGCCGAGCCGGGTGCCGTGCGCACCGCCCGTCAGGCCGTCCGCGGCCGGCTCCGCGGCTGGGGCCTCGACAGTCTCGCCGACCTCACGGCGTTGTTGGTCAGCGAGTTGGTCACCAACGCCCTGCGGCACGCCACGGGCCCCATCGGCGTCCGTTTGGTCCGCCCCTCCGAACTGAACGGCGTCCTCCTGGTGGAGGTCTCCGACCCGCTCCCGGACCCGCCCCGCGAGCGCGCCGCCCGGCCCGAGGACGAGAGCGGCCGCGGGCTCCAACTGGTCGCCTCCTCCTGCCGTCGCTGGGGCACCCGGCCCGGCGGCGTGGGCAAGACCGTGTGGTTCGAACTCGCGGTTCCGGAGTGAAAAATCGGTGTACGTCCACCTCGCCGCTGTCGAGCGAATGGTTCAGGCCAGTGGCGGTTGGTGACGGACGGGATTCGACGCCGTGTCCCCTGGTTAGAAGACTGGAAGTGTTGTCACGGTCCGGACCGAAAACCATCGGGACCGTGCTGTGATCGTGAACACCGTGTTGTGCGGCACCGTAGTGCTGGATACTGCGGGCAGCCGCCCCCGGTGACCGGTGCCGGACGCGGTGAGCTGGAGGGGACGGTTCGCGTGAGCGAGATACCAGCGAAGGCCACGGAGTCCGAGGACCCGTCGGCGGGCGCTAGGACGATGGCCGCGGACGGCCTGGCCTCCGCGGTGGGAGGTGCGCTCGCGGCTGACGGGGTGCAGCCCGGGGACGCCATGTGGCAGAGCAGTCCCCCGGGATCCATCTACGACTACATCAAGGTCGCGTCCTTCTCCATCGGCCCCGACGGGCTCGTCGACCAGTGGAGCCTGCGTGCCGAGCACCTGTTCGGCATACCCGCCGAACGCGCCGTGGGCATGGACCCCATCGAGACGTTCATCGACCCGCGCCTGCGTGAGCGGGGCTTGCGCAAGATGGCGGAGATCCTCGACGGCCGGGAGTGGACCGGTGTGGTGCCCTTCCGGATGCCGAAGGACGCCGAGGGGGAGTGCGGACGCGAGGGGCTCGCCGAGGTGTACGTCATGCCGACGCGCACCGAGGACGGCGAGAAGGCCGCCGTCTGCATCGTCGTCGACGTACGCACGCTGCGCAGCATCGAGACCGACCTGGCCGCTTCGCAGGCCATTTTCAGTCAATCCCCGTTCGGTTTCCTGCTGATCGACTCCGACCTGCGGGTCCGCCGCGCCAACCATCGGTTCGCGTCCATCTTCGGCGGCACGCCCGACGACCACCGCGGCAAGGGAGTCCACGACTACCTCCAGCGCGGCGAGGCCGAGCGGGTCGCCGCCACGCTGCGCCGCGTGCTGGAGACCGGCAACTCCATCACGGACATGCACGTCACGGGCTTCGTGCCGGGCTCCGACGAGCGCCGCCACTGGTCCGTCAACCTCTATCGTGTGCACAGCGGTTCGGGCCGGCCCATCGGCATCGCCTGGCTCGGCACGGACATCACCTCGCGCCGCGCCGCCGCACGCGAGGCCGCCGCCGCCCGGCGCAACCTCGCCCTGCTGAACGAGGCCGGCGCCCGCATCGGCAACTCCCTCGACCTGGAGACCACGGCCCGGCAGCTCCTCGACGTCGTCGTGCCCGGCTTCTGCGACCTGGCCACCGTCGACCTCTACCAGGGCCTGCTGGTCGGCGACGAGACCCCGCCCGGGCTCGCCGACGGCAGCGCCGAACTGCGCCGGGTGGCCTTCGCCAGCGCCGTCTCCGACGCACCCCTCACCGGCACCGGCGTGCCGGTGGCGGTCGGCGCCGTCCACCACTACCCGTTCAACTCGCCCTGCGCGGACGCCCTGCGCACGGCCCGCCCGCAGACCGTCCCCGGCGAGGACGGCGGACTCGTGCAGTCCACGCTCGCCGTGCCGATGGTCGCCCACGACACCGTCGTCGGGCTCGTGCAGTTCGCCCGGACGAAGGGCAGCGAGCCGTTCGGCGACCGCGACCGGGACCTGGCCGTCGAACTCGCCGCGCGGGCCGCCGTCTGCATCGACAACGCCCGGCTCTACCGGCGCGAGCACGAACGCGCGTTGATACTGCAACGGTCCCTGCTCCCGCCCGGTGACCCGGAGGCCTCCGGTCTCGACATCGCCTGCCGCTACCTGCCCGGCAACGCCAACACCGGCCGGCCCAGCGAGGTCGGCGGTGACTGGTTCGACGTCATAGAACTCCCCGGGCACCGCACCGCGCTGGTCGTCGGCGACGTCATGGGCCGCGGCCTGCGCGCCGCCGTCGCCATGGGCGAACTCCGTACGGCGGTACGCACCCTGGCGCAGCTCGACATAGAACCGGCCGAGGTGCTCTCCCAGTTGGACGAGATCGCCCGCGGCCTCGGCGCCCCGGGCGGCGTCCAGCAGGCGACCAGGGCGGCCCGCCGCCCCCGGGAGGCGGATCTGTCGGAGGTGTATCTCGCCACCTGCGTCTACGCCGTCTACGACTCCGTCACCCGGCGCTGCACCTTCGCCAACGCGGGCCATCTGCCGCCCGTCCTGGTCGAACCGGGCGAGCCGGCCCTGATGCTCGACGTGCCGCCGGGCCTGCCGCTCGGCGTCGGCGGCGAGCCCTTCGAGGAGGTCGAGGTCGAACTGCCCGAGGGCGCCCTGCTCGCGCTCTACACGGATGGGCTGGTCGAAAGCCGCGATCACCCCCTCGACGAGGGGCTCCAGGCCTTCGTCAGCACCCTCTCCGACCCCACTCAGCCCCTGGAGGACGTCTGCGACCACGTCCTCAACACCCTCGACACCCATCACGGCGAAGACGACATCGCGCTGCTGATGGCACGTGTACAGGGCCTGCCCACCGAATCCGTCGGCGACTGGACCCTGCCGCGCGAGCCGCGCAGCGTGGGCCGGGCCCGCGAGTACGCGCGCGCCCAGTTGATCAGTTGGGACATGGAACCGCTGGTCGACACCACGGAGCTCCTGGTCAGCGAACTCGTCACCAACGCCCTGCGCTACGGCGAGGGTGAGATCCGCCTGCGCCTCCTCCTCGACCGCACGCTGGTCTGCGAGGTCTGGGACTCCGGCCTGGTCCAGCCCCGCCGCCGCCGCGCCCGCGACACCGACGAGGGCGGCCGGGGCCTCCAACTGGTCGGCCTCCTCAGCGCGGCGTGGGGCTCCCGCCGCACCCCCCGGGGCAAGACGGTCTGGTTCGAACTGCCCCTGCCCGGCGGCGAAACGAGCCTGACGGATCCGGCGGAGGCACTGCTGAGCCTGTTCTGATCGCAACCGAACACCGGTACGGCTCGTCCTCCCCGGCAACACCAACCGCATCACCGGGGGGAGACGGCATGGAGCGCGTGGAGGGCACGGCCCCGAACGAAACCGCAGCGGCAGCCGCCGACGGGCAGGAACCCCCACAGGGGCCACCCGCACCTGACGACGATGGCCGCACGGGTGGTGCTGGTGGGACCAACCCGGCCGAAGGCGAAGCCGGGGCCGGACGCCCCCGCCGCCGCTGGTTCAGACGCGCGGCCTTAGCCCTGCTCATCGCCCTCCTTCCCCTCCTGACCGCCGAAACAGCCCTCTACATCAACTACCAGGGCGATCCCGCACAGGGCACCCACACCAGAAACCGCGACGCCCTCTGGCTCGGCCACGCCTGGGTCGACGGCCGCAAGAAGGACGCCGACGTCACCGCCCTGGCCCGCCGCCTGCAAGACACCGGCATCCGCGACCTGTACGTCCACTCCGGCCCGCTGGAACACGACGGCACGCTCCCCGAGTCGGTGTATCCGAGGGCCCGCTGGTTCATCGACGCCGTCCACGAGAAACTGCCCGGGATCCGCGTGCAGGCCTTCCTGGGCGACGTCCTGGCCTCCGAGGGCGCCGACGGCATGGTCCTGGAGAACCCGGACACCCGAGCCGCAGTCGTCCGCTCCGCCCGCCAGATCCTGGACACCGGCTACGAGGGCATCCACCTCGACCTGGAGCCCATGCCGTCCGGCGACCGCGACTACCTCACCCTCCTCGACGCCCTGCGCCGCGAGACCCGATCCCGGGACGCACAACTCTCCGTCGCAGCCCACCAGATCGACCCGCTCCCGGCCCTTCACACCGTCTTCGGTCTCTTCACCGACCACCCCAAGTGGTGGTCCCAGGAGTTCTTCGGCCAGGTGGCCCGCCGTGTCGACCAGATCGCCGTCATGTCGTACGACACCGCGCAGCCGCTGGAGGGCACCTACGGCGGGTACGTCGCCCAGCAGACGTCCCTCGCCCTGGAGGTCACCCCGCCCTCCACCGACCTGCTGATGGGGCTGCCCTTCTACTGGGAGAGCAACTTCGACCACTGGGGCCACGCCGAAACCGTCCCCGCCGCCGTCCGGGGCGTCCGCCTGGGCCTGTCCCGCACGGACGCCGACCGGTCCCGCTTCGGCGTCGCGCTGTACATCGACTTCGCCGCGACCGAGACGGACTGGCGTGCGTACAAGGAAGACTGGGTGGGGTGACCGAGACCCGACGGCAACTCACCCGCACCGACCTCGCCCCCCTCACCCGCGCCGCCCTGGGCCCCGGCCGCGCCCTCACCGGTGTGGAACGCCTGCGCGGCGGCACCAAGAAGGGCGTCTACCGCCTGACCCTCGACGACGACTCCACGGCCGTCGCCTACGTGTGGTCGGCCGACGAGGACTACTGGGACCAGCCGGATCCCGACCCCCGGGACGTCTTCTCCCACGGCACCGGCCTCGGCTTGTTCACGGCGGCCCACGACCGCCTGGCCGCCGCCGGCGTCCGCACCCCACGCCTGATGTACGCGGACGCCACGCACACCCACCTCCCGGCCGACGCGGCCGTGGTGGAGGACATGACCGGCGGCAGCCTGGAGGACGCCCTCGCCCGGGACCCCCGCGAGGCGCCCCGGCTCATGGACCGGACGGCGGACCTGCTTGCCACGCTGCACTCCCACACCGGCCCCCGCTTCGGGAAGGTCGCCGTCGTCGACAACGGCGGTTCCTCCCACGGCGTCTCCTGTGAACAGCGCGTCACCGACGGCGCGCTGCGCTGCATCGCGGAAGCGGCCCGCCGCGAACCGCGTGCCGCCGCGGTACGCCGGGAACTGGAGGACACGATCCACGCCCTGGCCGCCGAGGTCCGCCCCCGCGACCGGCACACCCTCGTCCACGCCGAACTGGGCCCGGACCACGTCCTGCTCACGCCCGACGGGCGGCCGGCGCTCATCGACATCGAGGGACTGATGTACTTCGACCTGGAGCACGAGCACGTCTTCCTCGAGCTCCGCTTCGGCCCCCACTACGACGCCCTGCGCGCCCCCGGCCTGGACGAAGCACGCATGCACCTGTACCGCCTGTCGATGCACCTCGGCCTGGTCTCGGGCCCCCTCACCCTCATCGAGGGCGACTTCCCGCACCCGGAGCGGATGCGGGAGATCGCGGAGCACAACCTCCAGCAGGCGCTCAGCCTGCTGAAGAACGCCGTTTGATCTTCGAGCCCAGCCACACCAGCGGGTCGTACTTGCGGTCGATCGCCCGTTCCTTCAAGGGGATCAGCGCGTTGTCCGTGATCTTGATGCCCTCCGGGCAGACCTCCGTACAACACTTGGTGATGTTGCAGTAGCCCAGGCCGTGTTCGTCCTGGGCGGTGGTCTTGCGGTCCAGGCCGGACTCCGCCGCCGCGTCCAGCGGGTGCATGTCCAGCTCCGCCACCCGCATCAGGAAACGGGGACCCGCGAACGCCTGCTTGTTCTCCTCGTGGTCGCGGACCACATGGCAGGTGTCCTGGCACAGGAAGCACTCGATGCACTTGCGGAACTCCTGCGGGCGGTCCACGTCCTCCTGCATCATCCGGTACTCGCCGGGACCGAGTTCCGCGGGCGGCACGAACGCCGGGACCTCTCTGGCCTTGGTGTAGTTGAAGCCGACGTCGGTGACGAGATCGCGGATGACCGGGAACGCCCGCAGCGGCGTCACCGTGATCGTCTCCTCCCGGTCGAACACCGACATGCGCGTCATGCACAACAGCCGCGGCCGGCCGTTGATCTCGGCGGAGCACGAACCGCACTTGCCCGCCTTGCAGTTCCAGCGCACCGCGAGATCGGGGGTTTGGGTGGCCTGGAGGCGGTGGATGATGTCGAGCACCACCTCGCCGTCGTTGACCTCGACCTCGAAGTCCTCCAGGCCGCCGCCTCCCACGTCACCGCGCCACACCTTGAAGTGGGCCGTGTAGCTGCTCATTCGTACAGCTCCTCTTCGGCGAGGTACTTGACCAGCTCCTCCTTGTCGAAGAGGGCGAGCAGGTCGGCACGGACGGGTTCGGTGGTCTCGCGGGTGAGGGCGATCTGGCCGCGGACCGGATCCGCCGCCAGCCCGCCCGTCGGGTCGGTCAGCGCGCACAGCAGGTTGATCCGGCGCCACTTGCGGTCCATCCCCGGATGGTCCTCGCGGGTGTGCCCGCCGCGCGACTCGGTGCGCTCCAGCGCGGCCCGGGCCACGCACTCGCTGACCAGCAGCATGTTCCTGAGGTCCAGGGCGAGGTGCCAGCCCGGATTGAACTGCCGGTGCCCCTCGACACCGGCCCGGCGCGCCCGGACCCGCAGCTCCGCCAGCTTCTCCAGGGCCTGCTTCATCTCCGACTCCCGGCGGATGATGCCGACCAGGTCGTTCATCGTCTGCTGGAGTTCCTGGTGCAAGGTGTACGGGTTCTCCGGCGGGCCGCCTTTCGGCTCCTCGATCTCCGACTCGGCGGAGAAGGGCCGCAGCGCCTCGGCGGCGGCGGAGTCGATCTGGCCGTCGTCCACCACGGGCCGCGCCCCGGCCGGCCCCGCCGCGTACTCGGCGGCGTGCCAGCCCGCCCGGCGCCCGAACACCAGCAGGTCGGACAGCGAGTTGCCGCCGAGCCGGTTGGAGCCGTGCATGCCGCCGGCCACCTCACCGGCCGCGTACAGCCCGGGCACCCCGCGCGCCGCCGCCGTTTCGGACTCGACCGCGACACCGCCCATCACGTAGTGACAGGTAGGCCCGACCTCCATGGCCTCGGCCGTGATGTCGACGTCGGCCAGCTCCTTGAACTGGTGGTACATCGACGGCAGCCGGCGTTTGATCACCTCGGCGGGCATCCGGGTCGACACGTCGAGGAACACGCCCCCGTGCGGCGAGCCGCGCCCCTCCTTCACCTCGGTGTTGATCGCCCGCGCGACCTCGTCACGGGGGAGCAGCTCGGGCGGGCGCCGGTTGTGGTCCGGGTCGTCGTACCAGCGGTCGGCCTCGTCCTCGGTCTCGGCGTACTTGTCCTTGAAGACGTCGGGGATGTAGTCGAACATGAACCGCTTGCCGTCGGAGTTGCGCAGCACCCCGCCGTCGCCGCGCACCGACTCGGTGACGAGGATGCCCTTGACCGACGGCGGCCAGACCATGCCCGTCGGGTGGAACTGCACGAACTCCATGTTCAGCAGGGGAGCGCCCGCGAGGAGCGCCAGCGCGTGGCCGTCGCCCGTGTACTCCCACGAGTTCGACGTCACCTTGAAGGACTTGCCGATGCCGCCTGTGGCGATGACGACGGCCGGTGCCTCCAGGACGAAGAAGCGGCCGGACTCGCGCTCGTAGCCGAAGACCCCGGACACGCGCCCGTCCTCTTTCAGGACGCGGGTGACCGTGCACTCCTGGAACACCTTCAGCCGGGACTCGTAGTCGCCGGTCTCCTTGAAGTCCTCCTGCTGGAGCGCGACGATCTTCTGCTGGAGGGTGCGGATCAGCTCCAGGCCCGTGCGGTCGCCGACGTGCGCCAGGCGCGGGTACTCGTGGCCGCCGAAGTTGCGCTGGGAGATCCGGCCGTCCTTGGTGCGGTCGAACAGCGCCCCCCAGGTCTCCAGCTCCCACACCCGCTGCGGCGCCTCCTGCGCGTGCAGCTCGGCCATCCGCCACTGGTTGAGGAACTTGCCGCCGCGCATGGTGTCGCGGAAGTGGACCCGCCAGTTGTCGTTCTCGTTGGCGTTGGCCATCGCCGCCGCGATACCGCCCTCGGCCATCACGGTGTGCGCCTTGCCGAACAGCGACTTGCAGATCACGGCCGTACGGGCGCCCCGCTCGCGTGCCTCGATGGCGGCGCGCAGCCCGGCGCCGCCCGCCCCCACCACGACGACGTCCCACTCCTGCCGGTCGACCACGGACATCAGAACGCACCCCTCATCAGAAGAACCGCGGATCGTCGAAGGCACCGGACGCGACCAGGTAGACGTAGAAGTCGGCGAGCGCCACGCTCACCAGCGACGCCCAGGCGAGCAGCATGTGCCGGGCGTTGAGCTTCCCGACCCACTGCCACATCCGGTAGCGCACGGGATGCTTGGAGAAGTGCTTGAGCTTGCCGCCGACGATGTGCCGGCAGGAGTGGCAGGACAGCGTGTACGCCCAGATCAGCACGATGTTGACCAGGAACACGAGGGTGCCGAGGCCCATGTGGCCCCACTCGTAGTTCTCGTCGCGGAAGGCGAGCACGGTGTCGTAGCTGAGGATCCCGGCGACGAGGAGCGCGGCGTAGAAGAAGTACCGGTGGATGTTCTGGAGCACCAGCGGGAAGCGGGTCTCACCCGAGTACTTCCGGTGCGGCTCGGCCACCGCGCAGGCCGGCGGGGACGCCCAGAAGCCCCGGTAGTAGGCCTTGCGGTAGTAGTAGCAGGTCAGGCGGAAGCCGAGCGGGAAGATCAGGATGATGATCGCGGGGGAGATCCCCCACCAGCCGCCGAAGATCTCCCAGTTCGGGCCGGCCTTCATCGGCTCGCAGTTCTCCGCCAGGCAGGGGGAGTAGAAGGGCGAGACGTACGGCGCCGCGTAGTAGTCGGTGTTCGCGAAGGCCCGCCAGGTCGAGTAGACGATGAAGGCCAGCAGACCGGCGACCGTGCCGGCCGGGGCCAGCCACCAGCGGTCGGTGCGCAGGTGCGGGGCGTCGATCGCGGCGCGCGTACCCGCCCGTACGCCGCCGCTTCGGGGTTGGGGTTCTGTGGCGGGAGGTTCCGTACCAGTGGCCACTGTGACGACTCCGGTCGGTTCGGGGGAGGTGCCGGTCGTTCGACGCCCTCCCGGTCAGGGAGCGCGCCGGTCCCGGGCGCCGAGCCCCTCGTCGTCCGAGTCGACCCACAGCGCGGGGTCGTACGGCGCGTCCGAGATGGTGACGAGGTCGGGGCGCTTCGTAGCGGCCGGCGTGGCGGCGGCGTCGCGCAGCAGGGCGACGCTCTCACGCAGGTGGTTGGCGTCGGCACGGACGCGGCGCATCTCCAGGCCGCCGGTGCCGAGCTGCTTCTCCAGGCGTCCCAGCGAGCGGAACAGCTCGTCGAGACTGCGCTGGACTGACGTCAGTTCGTCGTGAACGGACATGACTTGCCCTCACTTCCACGGGTCCTTCGAGGCCCAAGGCGGCAACGTTCATGCGCCTGCGAGTGTTGCGCGTCACACCTTGTGCTGTGAAGGGATGTGCATCGATTGGCCGAGGCGTGCGGGTGCATCCTGCGATGCGCTGCGCCGCACGGGTGACTTCCCGCCCGTGACCGCCGTGTCGCTCTGTGTTGCCGAACCCTTTCCTCTTCAGTGGCGGCATACATCAGATGAACTCCAAATACCGCCAAAAGTGATCATAACGCCCGCGGCTTCCCGGAGGTAGCACAGATGTCCCAGCACGGCGTCGGCCCGCGCGCGGTCACGCGCTCGGTCGCCTTCCTCACCGCGGGTGTCCTCGCGGTGCCCGCGCTCGCCGGATGCGGCTCCGAGGACCCCGCGGGCAAGCCGCTCGCCGCGCCGGACATCCAGCCCGCGGGCCGCGACAAGATCGCCGACGGCGGCACCCTGCGCTGGGCCGTCGACTCGGTGCCCGACACCCTGAACACCTTCCAGTCGGACGCCGACGCCACGACCACCCGCGTCGCCCAGGCCGTCCTGCCGTCGATGTTCCGGATGAACGCCGGCGGCCGCCCCGAGCGCAACCCCGCCTACCTGGAGTCCGCCAAGGTCGTCGAGACGGAGCCCAAGCAGGTCGTCCTGTACAAGCTGAACCAGCAGGCCGTCTGGAGCGACGGCCGGGAGATCGGCGCCGCCGACTTCGCCGCCCAGTGGCGCGCCCTGTCCGGCAAGGACACCGCCTACTGGACCGCCCGCAACGCCGGTTACGACCGCATCCAGAAGATCGAGCGCGGGGACAACGCCCTGGAGGTCAGGGTCACCTTCGGCCGCCCCTACGCCGACTGGCGGTCGCTGTTCTCGCCGCTGTACCCGAAGGAGGTCATGGGCACCCCGGACTCCTTCAACGACGGGGCACGCAAGAAGCTCAAGGTCACCGCGGGTCCCTTCACGGTGAAGAAGGTCGACCGCGAGGACGACGAGATCACCCTCGCCCGCAACCCGCGCTGGTGGGGCGAGCCGGCCAAGCTCTCCGAGATCGTGCTGCGCACCGTGCCGCGTGACAAGCGGGCCGCCGAGCTGGCCGCAGGCACCCTCGACGTGGCCGAGATCGACCCCTCCGCGGCCCGTCGCATCACCGTCGCCGCCCGGCCCCGCGGCTCCAGCAGCCCCCTGATGGGCCCCGGCGCCGACCGTTCCGCCGCGGACGCCCTGCGCTCCGGGGCCGTCGCCAACGGCACCGACGAGGAGACCGTCGCCCGCAAGAGGCTGCGCAAGGCGGCCGCCAAGCACGCCCGGCAGCAACAGGCCCTGCGCGGCTTCGAGGTGCGCAAGTCCCTGGAACCCGCCTACACCCAGCTCGCCCTGAACGGCGCCGAGGGCCCGCTCGCCGACGAACGCGTCCGCAGGGCCGTCGCCCGCGCCCTGGACCGCAAGGAACTCGCCGAGGCCGTTCTCAAGCCCCTCGGCCTGCCCGCCACCCCGGTCGGCAGCCATCTGGCCCTCTCCGGCCAGGCCCACTACGCCGACAACAGCGGCGCCCTCGGCGGCCAGGACACCAAGGAGGCCCAGGCCCTGCTCGCGGACGCCGGGTGGGTGCGCGGCGGCCCCGTCAAGGAGCAGAAGAAGAAGGAGGGGGAGAAGGCGGCCGGAGCCGAGGGCGAGAAGGCCGGCGCTTCGAAGGAGGAGCCGGACGACGACGGCACCTACGTCCTCGGCGAGGAAAACGAGGACAACAAGGCGCACGGCCGGCAGGACCCCGCCGACCAACTCGCCCAGGACGGCAAGCAGCACAAGCAGCCGGCCCAGGGCGGCGCCCCCGGCGCGTACGCCCCCAAGGGCACCGCCGCCCCGGCGAACCGCGAGGCCGCCCCGCTCGCCAAGAACGGCAAGGCCCTCACGCTCCGCTTCGTGCTCCCCTCCGGGCCCGGCTCCCAGACGCTGCGCACGGTCGCCGACCGCATCTCCCGCATGCTGGAGCGCGTCGGCATCGGCACGAACATCTCCAAGGTCTCCGACGAGTCCTACTTCAAGGACCACATCGCGTCCGGCCAGTACGACCTCGCCCTCTACTCCTGGCCCGCCACCGCCTTCCCCGCCACCGACGCCCGTCCCGTCTACGCCAAGCCCGTCCCGGCCGCCGACGGCTCCCTGAACGTCGAGCAGAACTACACCCGCGTCGGCACCGACCAGGTCGACCAGCTCTTCGACGAGGCCGTGTCCACCCTCGACGAGGGCGAGTCCCGCTCCCTGATCCGCAAGGCCGACTCCCGCATCTGGGCCGCGGCCGGCTCCATCCCCCTCTTCCAGCGCCCCCAGCTCATCGCGGCCCGCAAGAACCTCGTGAACACCGGCGCCTTCGGCTTCGGCACCCCGGTCTACGAGGACATGGGCTTCCTGAAGAAGGGCGCGAAGCCGGCGTCGGGCCCGTCGGCGAAGGGATCGGCAGCCCCGTAGCTCTGGGAACGCTCAAACGCCTTGCCGTCCCCGCCCGGCGTCCGCACCATGGGATCAGCAGTGATCATGGTGCGGACGCCGGGCGGCCGTGCACGGGGGACGGGGGGCCTGCGGATGCGTGGCGCGGCACGGCGGGTCTGCGTGGCCGGGTTGGTCGTCGGGGCGTTGGTGACCGGACTGACCGCATGTACTGGGCAGACGGAAGGTGACGCCGCGGCGCGTGAGACCGGCAGGGCCGGAGCGAAGGCCTGCTCGAAGGGCACCTTCACCTGGTCCCACGTCACCACGCGAGACCGGCTGACCGGGGTCTCCGAGCCGGAGCGACTCGGCGCGGGCGGCGGCCCACTGCAAAACCCGATGCGGCGGGTGTACACCCCACGCCCCTCGGTACGCGCCGACGGACCGGCCCCGTCCGCCGCCGAGATCCTCTTCTCGTTCGGAAAGAAGACCGGCGAGATCGACTCCGACGCGCGCACCCTGGCGGAGGCCGGCGGGGACACCTGGGCGTTCACCGACGTCCGGCTCCCGGCCCCGGAACTCGACGACGACCGCGTCACGCCCCGAGCGGCGGGCGAGTTCGTCCAGTACGCCGGGGTGAGGGAAGTGTCGGCGGACTTCCGCTACACGTGCCCGGACGGCAGGACCGTCTCCGGGCACGCCCGGAACTGGACGGTCGACATCGGCGGCCTGATGGACTGCGAGGAGAAGGCCGACTCGACCTTGGCCCGCGAGGCGGCCCGGCACTCCTGCGGAACGGCGGCCCCCGGAAGGCCCGGGCACTGACGCCAAAGACTTCGAGATAGGGCCTGACCTGCGCCGACCCAGGCTGGCTAACCCCAGCGGCAGCGGACCCGTACCATGGGGTGAGGCCGTGGCATGTTGAGCCCGGCAGGGCCCGCGCACCACCGATGCACGCGCAGGGCATTCCTCACACTCCGGGAGTACGCCTTCTTATGGCCACGCGCCACGACATCCGCAACGTCGCCATCGTCGCCCACGTCGACCACGGCAAGACCACCATCGTCGACGGCATGCTGAAGCAGGCCGGCGCCTTCGCCGCGCACCAGCTCGAAGGCGTCGACGACCGCATGATGGACTCGAACGACCTGGAGCGTGAGAAGGGCATCACGATCCTGGCCAAGAACACGGCGGTGAAGTACCACCCGAAGGACGGGGGGGACGTCATCACCATCAACATCATCGACACCCCCGGCCACGCCGACTTCGGCGGCGAGGTGGAGCGCGGTCTGTCGATGGTGGACGGTGTCGTCCTGCTCGTGGACGCCTCCGAGGGCCCGCTCCCGCAGACCCGCTTCGTGCTGCGCAAGGCGCTCCAGCAGCGGCTGCCCGTGATCCTTTGCATCAACAAGACGGACCGCCCGGACTCCCGGATCGACGAGGTCGTCAACGAGACCTACGACCTCTTCCTCGACCTGGACGCCGACGAGGAGCAGATCGAGTTCCCGATCGTCTACGCCTGCGGCCGCGACGGCATCGCCTCGCTGACCAAGCCGGACAACGGCACGGTCCCGGCCGACTCCACCAGCCTGGAGCCGTTCTTCTCCACGATCCTGGAGCACATCCCGGCCCCGACCTACGACGAGGCCGCCCCGCTCCAGGCCCACGTCACCAACCTGGACGCCGACAACTTCCTCGGCCGTATCGCGCTGCTCCGCGTCGAGCAGGGCGAGCTGCGCAAGGGCCAGACGGTCGCGTGGATCAAGCGCGACGGCTCCGTCAGCAGCGTCCGCATCACCGAGCTGATGATGACCGAGGCGCTGACCCGCAAGCCGGCCGAGATGGCCGGCCCTGGTGACATCTGCGCGGTCGCCGGTATCCCGGACATCATGATCGGCGAGACCCTGGCCGACCCGGAGAACCCGGTCGCGCTGCCGCTGATCACGGTCGACCAGCCCGCGATCTCCATGGTCATCGGCACCAACACCTCCCCGCTGGTCGGCCGTGGCGCCACCGGCAAGGGCGCCGACAACAAGGCGGCCGTCAAGGACCGCAAGGTCACGGCCCGCCAGGTCAAGGACCGCCTCGACCGCGAGCTGATCGGTAACGTCAGCCTCCGCGTGCTCGACACCGAGCGGCCGGACGCCTGGGAGGTGCAGGGCCGCGGTGAGCTGGCGCTCGCCATCCTGGTCGAGACGATGCGCCGGGAAGGCTTCGAGCTGACCATCGGCAAGCCGCAGGTCGTCACCAAGGAGGTCGACGGCAAGGTCCACGAGCCGGTCGAGCGTATGACGATCGACGTGCCCGAGGAGCACATGGGCGCCGTCACGCAGCTCATGGGCGTCCGCAAGGGCCGCATGGACAACATGTCCAACCACGGCTCCGGCTGGGTCCGCATGGAGTTCGTCGTGCCCTCGCGCGGCCTCATCGGCTTCCGCACCGAGTTCCTGACCCAGACCCGCGGCACGGGCATCGGCCACTCCATCCACGAGGGCTTCGAGCCCTGGTTCGGCACCCTCCAGACCCGTAACAACGGCTCCCTGGTCGCCGACCGCTCCGGCGCCGTCACCGCGTTCGCGATGACCAACCTCCAGGAGCGCGGCGTGCTCTTCGTGGAGCCGGGCACCGAGGTGTACGAGGGCATGATCGTCGGCGAGAACTCCCGCGCTGACGACATGGACGTCAACATCACCAAGGAGAAGAAGCTCACCAACATGCGGTCGTCCTCGGCCGACTCGTTCGAGGCGATCGTCCCGCCGCGCAAGCTGTCGCTGGAGCAGTCCCTGGAGTTCTGCCGCGACGACGAGTGCGTCGAGGTCACCCCGGAGGCCGTGCGCATCCGCAAGGTGAACCTGGACGCCCGCGAGCGCGCCCGCGCCGCGAGCCGCGCCAAGCACGGCTGACGCCTGCCGCACGACGACGCGGGGCACCCCGCCTCGCGGGGTGCCCGGCGTCGTCGTGAAGCGGAGGGAACGAGAAGGCAAGGGTTAGGGAAAACCCTTGATTTGCCGGGGAGAGCCGTCCTTAGCGCCCCGTGCGCACTACCCTGCTGCGGAAGTGCCGCGCTCCGCCCGCGCACGGGCCCGTACAACGGCCCTGCGGCAGAGGCTTCTTGAGCGCGTGACACCCCTCGGTGGCACCCTGCACGGCGCCCACGGCAGGCGCAAGCGGTTTATCTCACTCTCGCGTCCGGAATACGGACACCCGCCACCGATAGATGTGTAACAAGTCCGTTTCGCAGGGATCTTTCACCAAACCCTTTGTCCGGATTTTGGAAGATGTATACGCGAGCTGTGATCGAACCGAGACCTCGAGAGTGTGGTTCGGCCCAGACGTTTGGCAGATAGTTAGGCGCGTAGAGCTCGGATGAACGGGTCACTCGCTGGAGGCGGCGCCGACTCACGAGCGCGGGGGCACCTGACGATTTCCGGCACCGGCGACGGGCGGTGGCGGTGGTCTGTCTGTGCTCCCTTTGCGGTGAACCAATGACTTCATAGGAGGAACCCATGCGCGGTGCCAAGAGCGCCAAGTGGGTCGCGGGGGCGATAGTTGTCGCTCTGGCCGCCACCGCCTGCGGCGGCGACAGTGATGGTGGGGACAAGAGCAAGGGTTCCGGCCCTGCGGGGTACGTCTCGATCGACGTCGGCGAGCCGCAGAAGCCGCTGATCCCGGCCGACACCAACGAGAACAACGGCTCGTACGTCATCCAGGCCCTCTTCACCCAGCTGCTGGACTTCGACGCCAAGGGCGAGATCGTCTACACGAACGCCGAGTCGGTCAGCTCCGAAGACTCCAAGACGTGGACGGTCAAGCTCAAGAAGGGCTGGAAGTTCCACAACGGCGAAGAGGTCACGTCCAAGTCGTACGTCGACGCTTGGAACTGGTACGCCAACATCAAGAACAACCAGCAGAACTCCTTCTGGTTCCAGGACATCAAGGGCTACGACGATGTCCACCCGGAGAAGGGCGACCCGAAGGCCGACACCATGTCCGGCCTGAAGATCGTGGACGACCACACCTTCACGATCGAGCTGAAGTACACGATGCCGTACTTCAACTACAAGCTGGGCTACACCACGTGGGCCCCGCTGCCCAAGGTCTTCTACGACGACCCGAAGGCCTTCGGCCAGAAGCCGGTCGGCAACGGTCCCTACGCCTTCGAGAAGTGGGACCACAAGAAGCTCATCCAGGTCAAGGCCTGGGATGACTACCAGGGCCCGAACAAGGCGAAGAACAAGGGCGTCCAGTTCAAGGCCTACACGACGCTCGAGGCCGCCTACAAGGACGTCGTCTCCGGCAACCTGGACATGATCCGCCAGGTCGGCCCGACGGACCTGCCGAAGTACAAGCAGGACCTGGGCGACGGCGCCATCGAGCAGCCGTACGCGGCCATCCAGACGCTGACCCCGGCGTTCTACTCCAAGACCTTCAAGGACATCGACCCGAAGGTCCTGCAGGGTCTGTCGATGGCGATCGACCGTGACACGATCACCAAGACGGTTCTGAACAACACCCGCACGCCGGCCAAGGGCTTCACGCCGCCGGGCGTCAAGGGCTACCAGAACCTGGACACCGACGTGTTCACGTACAACCCGGCGAAGGCCAAGCAGCTCATCAAGGAGGGTGGCGGCGTTCCGGGCAACAAGTTCACCATCCAGTACAACACCGATGGTGGGCACAAGGAGTGGGTGACCGCGGTCTGCGAGTCCATCCGCAAGGCCACCGGCGTCGACTGCGCCGGCGACCCGAAGCCGGACTTCGCCACGGACCTCGAGGCCCGTGACAACGACCAGGTGAAGGGCATGTACCGCGGTGGCTGGGTCGCCGACTACCCGGTCAACGCCAACTTCATGAAGGAGCTGTACCACACCACCGCCGAGGCCAACAACGGCAAGTTCTCCAACAAGGAGATCGACGGCCTGATGAACAAGGCCGACAACGCCAAGTCCGTCGACGAGTCGGTGAAGGCCTTCCAGGAGGTCGAGAAGAAGCTGGTCGAGCACATGCCGGCCATCCCGCTCTGGTACTACCGCATCAACGGCGGCCACGGTAAGAACGTCGACAACGTCAACGTCGACTTCCACGGTGACCTCGAAGTGTGGGGCGTCACCACCAAGTAAGAGGAGCCCTGCGGGCTCTTCCCACTCGGCCGTAAGCCCGCCGCCGCTCAGGTGGCGGTGGGAGGTGCGTGGGGCCGTCTCATCACCAGGAGACGGCCCCCGCACCTGCGTTAACCCATCACGGAGGCACCTATGGGGCGCTATGTCGCACGACGACTGCTCCAGATGATCCCGGTGTTCATCGGGTCAACCTTGCTCATCTTCTGCATGATGTACGCCCTGCCCGGCGACCCCGTCCGGGCGATGATGGGGGATCAGGCGTACGACCCGGCGGTGGTTGCGAGCATCAAGAAGGAACTCGGCCTCGATCAGCCGCTCCTTCAGCAGTACGTGAATTACATGACCGGGCTGCTGCAGGGCGACTTCGGTACCCAGATCGCCAGCCAGCGCCCCATCAAGGACATCATCCTCGACGCGTTCCCGGTGACGATCCGGCTGACGATCTTCGCCTTCACCTTCGTCACGCTGGTGGGCATCGGCCTCGGCATCGTCGCCGGCCTGCGCCCCGACACGCTGCGGGACCGCGGACTGCTGACGCTGACACTGTTCCTCGTCTCGATGCCGTCCTTCGTGCTGGGCTTCCTGCTGCAGTACCTGCTCGCGTTCAAGTGGGCGGTCACCACGCCCACGGTGACCGACTCGACGGACTTCTCCCAACTCGTGCTTCCCGCCACCGTGCTGGCGTCCCTGTCCCTCGCCTACGTCGCCCGGCTGACCCGCACGTCGGTCGCGGAGAACCTGCGTTCCGACTACATCCGCACCGCCGTGGCCAAGGGGCTGCCGCGCCGCCGTGTCATCGGTGTCCACCTGATGCGCAACTCGCTGATCCCGGTGGTCACCTTCCTCGGCATCGAGGTCGGCAACCTGATGACCGGGGCCATCGTGACCGAGGGCATCTTCAACGTGCGGGGCATCGGTATCGAGATCTACGAGGCGCTCAGCCGGCGTGAGGGCGCCACGGTCGTGGGAATCGCCTCGCTGATGGTGCTGATCTACCTCGCCGCCAGCCTGATCGTCGACCTGCTTTACGCGGTCCTGGACCCGAGGATCCGGTATGCCTGACAAGACCGTCGAAAAGAAGGTCGACGCCCTTCCCGGTGACACCGCGAGCACCGCGGGTGTGGTCGTGACCGACGCAGGCCCGGCTCCCGAGAAGGCGCGCAGCCTGTGGTCCGACGCCTGGCACGACCTGCGGCGCAACCCGCTGTTCCTGGTGTCGGCCGTGCTGATCGTGTTCCTGCTGGTGATGTCGATCTGGCCGGGCCTGTTCACCAGCGCCTCGCCGCGCGACGCCG
The DNA here is from genome assembly GCF_029813805.1 of Streptomyces sp. DH10. Taxonomy (NCBI): domain Bacteria; kingdom Bacillati; phylum Actinomycetota; class Actinomycetes; order Kitasatosporales; family Streptomycetaceae; genus Streptomyces; species Streptomyces sp. DH10. Next base: position 52,097 of record NZ_JARVKU010000015.1, on the reverse strand, counting down.
ATCTGGCCAAGCACTACCTGGGCAAGCCGAACTGGGGGCACTTCTTCGCTCCGGACTGGCTCGGCTACGACGTCCAGGGCCGTTCGATCTACGCGCGTGTCGTCCACGGTGCCCGGGCCTCGATCACCGTCGGTGTGGGTGTCACCATCGCCGTCACCATCATCGGCACGTTCATCGGCATGGTCGCCGGCTACTTCGGCGGCTGGACCGACACCCTGCTCTCGCGGCTGACCGACATCTTCCTCGGCATCCCGTTCCTGCTCGGCGCCCTGGTGGTGCTGAACTCCTTCGACAACCGCACCGTCTGGGTCGTCATCATGGCCCTCGCCTTCCTGGGCTGGACCCAGATCGCGCGTGTCGCCCGCGGTGCCGTGATCACCATCAAGCAGTCGGACTACGTGGTGGCCGCCAAGGCGCTCGGCGCCTCGACGTCCCGGATCCTGATCCGGCACATCCTGCCCAACGCACTCGCGCCCATCATCGTGGTGGCGACCATCGCGCTCGGCGGCTACATCGCCGCCGAAGCCACCCTGTCCTTCCTGGGCGTGGGTCTCGGTGACACGGCCGTGTCCTGGGGCGGCGACGTGGCGCGAGGCCGTGAGCAGCTCCGTATCGCCCCCCACACCCTGATCATTCCCTCGGTGATGGTCTCGATTACGGTGCTCTCGTTCCTGATGTTCGGCGATGCGGTACGCAACGCCCTCGACCCCAAGCTGCGCTGAGGGAGGCGTACGTGACCATCATCGATGAAATGGCCGAGAGTCCCGCACCGGACGGCTCACAGGACACGGGCCGCCCGCTGCTCGAAGTCCGCGACCTGCACGTGGAGTTCCGCACCCGGGACGGGGTCGCCAAGGCCGTCAACGGCGTCAACTACTCCGTCGCCGCAGGCGAGACGCTCGCCGTGCTCGGCGAGTCCGGCTCGGGCAAGTCCGTGACCGCTCAGGCGATCATGGGCATCCTCGACATGCCGCCCGGCAGCATCCCCAAGGGGGAGATCCTCTTCCGCGGCCAGGACATGCTGAAGATGTCCGGCGAAGAGCGCCGGAAGATCCGCGGCAGCAAGATCGCGATGATCTTCCAGGACGCGCTGTCCTCGCTGAACCCGGTGCTCTCCGTGGGCTACCAGCTCGGCGAGATGTTCCGCGTGCACCAGGGCATGTCCAAAAAGGACGCCAAGGCCAAGGCGATCGAGCTGATGGACCGGGTGAAGATCCCGGCCGCCGCGGACCGGGTGAACGACTACCCGCACCAGTTCTCGGGCGGTATGCGCCAGCGCATCATGATCGCGATGGCGCTCGCCCTGGAGCCGGACCTGATCATCGCCGACGAGCCCACCACGGCCCTCGACGTGACGGTCCAGGCCCAGGTCATGGACCTGCTCGCGGAGTTGCAGCGCGAGTACAACATGGGTCTGATCCTGATCACCCACGACCTCGGCGTGGTCGCCGATGTCGCGGACAAGATCGCCGTGATGTACGCGGGGCGCATCGTCGAGCGGGCCCCGGTCCACGAGCTGTACAAGCGCCCCGCGCACCCGTACACCAAGGGCCTGCTGCACTCGATCCCGCGCCTGGACCAGAAGGGCCAGGATCTGTACGCGATCAAGGGCCTGCCGCCCAACCTGCTGCGCATCCCGACCGGTTGCGCCTTCAACCCGCGGTGCCCCCAGGCCCAGGACATCTGCCGTACGGACGTCCCGGCCCTGCTCCCGGTCGCCGAGCGGGACGGCACCGAGCTGGCCGGCCGCGGCTCGGCCTGCCACTTCTGGAAGGAGACGATCCATGGCTGAGCTCAGCAAGACCGACGAGCCGCAGGACGCCACACCGAACGTCTCCGAGGTCGAGGTCGTCGACGCCGGCTCCGAGTCGGAGGCGGTCGCCGCGATCGAGGCGCCGGTCGAGCGGGGTGAGCCGATCCTCCAGGTGCGCAACCTGGTCAAGCACTTCCCGCTCACCCAGGGCATCCTGTTCAAGCGGCAGGTCGGCGCGGTCAAGGCCGTCGACGGCGTCTCCTTCGACCTCTACCAGGGGGAGACGCTGGGCATCGTGGGCGAGTCGGGCTGCGGCAAGTCCACGGTCGCCAAGCTCCTGATGACCCTGGAGCGGGCGACGGCCGGCGAGGTCTTCTACAAGGGCCAGGACATCACCAGGCTGTCCGGGCGCGCGCTGAAGGCGGTTCGCCGCAACATCCAGATGGTCTTCCAGGACCCGTACACCTCGCTCAACCCCCGTATGACGGTGGGCGACATCATCGGTGAGCCCTTCGACATCCACCCCGAGGTGGCCCCGAAGGGCGACCGGCGCCGCAAGGTGCAGGAGCTCCTGGACGTCGTCGGCCTCAACCCGGAGTACATCAACCGCTATCCGCACCAGTTCTCCGGCGGTCAGCGCCAGCGCATCGGCATCGCCCGCGGTCTGGCCCTGAACCCCGAGATCATCATCTGCGACGAGCCGGTGTCGGCCCTGGACGTGTCCGTCCAGGCCCAGGTCATCAACCTGATGGAGCGCCTTCAGGACGAGTTCAACCTCTCCTACGTCTTCATCGCCCACGACCTGTCGATCGTCCGGCACATCTCGGACCGGGTCGGTGTGATGTACCTCGGCAAGATGGCCGAGATCGGCACCGACGAGCAGATCTACGAGCACCCGACGCACCCGTACACCCAGGCGCTGCTGTCGGCGGTCCCGGTCCCCGACCCGGAGGCCCGCGCCCACCGTGAGCGGATCATCCTCACCGGCGACGTCCCGTCCCCGGCCAACCCGCCCTCGGGCTGCCGCTTCCGCACCCGCTGCTGGAAGGCCCAGGACAAGTGCGCCCAGGAGGTCCCGCTGCTCGCGGTCCCCGAGCGCTTCAAGGGCGAGGACACCCCGGCGGCCCACGAGTCGGCCTGCCACTTCGCCGAGGAGAAGGACGTCATCCACGCGGCCTGACGGACCTGTACGGCATCCCCTCCGGTTCCCGGCCCTTCTTGCCGAAGGCGCCGGGAACCGGCGTTCGAGGATCTGGATTGCTGCATCACATCGAACTCTGGGTCCCCGACCTTCCCAGAGCGACCCGCGAGTGGGGCTGGCTCCTGGGCCGCCTCGGCTACGAGCCATACCGGGAGTGGGAGCTCGGCCGTAGCTGGCGGTTCGGCCCGGTGTACCTCGTCGTGGAGCAGTCACCGGCGATGCGTGCCGCCGAGCACGACCGCACGCGGCCTGGCCTCAACCACCTGGCGTTCCACGCCGGGACACCGGCCGCGGTCGACGAGCTGGCTCACGAAGGCCCGGCACACGGCTGGGAGCCCCTGTTCCCCGACCGCTACCCCCACGCCGGAGGCCTCGGGCACTACGCCGCCTACCTCGCCAACACGGACGGGTTCGAGGTCGAGCTGGTGGCCGCCGAAGTACCCGCAAACCCCCACGAACCGCGTTAACACGCAGGCAACTTAGCCGACCCGGTCCCGATATACGGACGCGTCAGGCTGAACAGCGTACGGCCGTGCGGGTGCCGTAAACGGGCCGGGGCGCGCCATGTCGCCCCGGCCCGTTGCATGTTCAGGCGCCGGTGATCCCCAGGGACCGCTTCAGGAAGTCGACCTGGAGCAGCAGCAGGTTCTCCGCGACCTGTTCCTGTGGGGTGATGTGGGTGACCCCGGACAGTGGCAGCACCTCGTGCGGGCGGCCGGCGGCCAGGAGGGCCGAGGACAGGCGCAGGGCGTGGGCGACGACCACGTTGTCGTCGGCGAGGCCGTGCACGATCATCAGCGGGCGGTGCGGCTCGGCGGGGGAGGACAGGCCGTCCGCCGTGACGAGGGAGCTCTTCGCGTACGCGTCCGGGTGCTCGGCCGGGTTCCCCAGGTAGCGCTCCGTGTAGTGCGTGTCGTACAGGTGCCAGTCCGTCACCGGCGCGCCCGCGATTCCCGCGTGGAAGACGTCCGGCCGGCGCAGCACCGCGAGGCCGGCCAGCCAGCCGCCGAAGGACCAGCCGCGGATCGCCACCCGCGACAGATCCAGCGGAAACCTCTTCGCGAGGTCCTCCAGGGCCTCCACCTGGTCGTCCAGCGACAGCGTGAAGTCGTGGTGGATTCCCTTTTCCCAGGCGGGGGAGCGGCCCGGGGTGCCCCGGCCGTCCGCGACGACCACCGCGAATCCCTGGTCCGCGAACCACTGCGACGTGAGATGCGGGTTGTGGGCCGCGAAGACCCGCTGCCCGTGCGGCCCGCCGTACGGGTCCATGAGCACCGGGAGGGGGGTGTCACCGGCGTAGTCCCGAGGCATAAGCACGGCGCACGGGATGCGGCGTGCGCCCCCTTCGGTGAGCGTCACGCGGGGGGACATACCTGGATCTTCGGCATAGGAAGGGACAACAGCCGTCGGTTTCCCGTCGCGCAGTACCCGCACCCGCGTACCTGGCCGGTCCAGCGTCGCCGAGACCAGAACCGTCACGTCCCCGGCCCGCGCCGCCGAGTGCACGCCAGGCTCCTGCGACACCCGCTCCACGCCCAGCTCGTTCACCCGGTACACATGCACCTGGCCCGTCTCCGCCTCGGCGGCCTCCTCGCCCGCCGACGCGGAGACCAGCACGTCGTCGTCGGAGACGTCCAGCACGGCCCGCATGTGCAACTGCGCTCCCGTGAGCGGCCGGTCCCCGACCGCCAGCACCCGCGCACCGCCCTCGTCCGCGATCCGCACCAGCTGCCCGGCCGGGCTCCAGCACGGCACCCCGGGGAAAAGATCAAGCCATGTTCGATCTTCATCGGCGTGCACCATCCGGGTCGCGCCCGACTCCGGGTCCACCGCGAGAATCAGCTGGCTGCGCTGGTCGCGCGCCTGTACGAGCAGCAGCGGCGCGCCCGCCGCTGACCAGTGCACACGCGCCAGATACGGGTACCGCGCCCGGTCCCAGGCGACCTCCGTGCGCACGCCGTCCAGGCCGATCACGAACAGCCGTACGTCCGCGTTGCCGGTGCCCGCCGCCGGATACGCCACCCGCTGCGGCTCGCGTTCCGGATGGGCGGGATCGGAGATCCACCACCGGTCCACCGGCGTGTCGTCCGCGCGCGCCACGAGCAGCCGGTCCGACTCCGGGGCCCACCAGAAGCCGCGCGACCGCCCCATCTCCTCGGCCGCGATGAACTCGGCCAGTCCATATGAGACATTCTCCGACTCCGGCTCGGCGAGCGCCCGGTCGTCGTCCCCCTCCGCGCCCACGACCCGCAGCTCGCCCCGCGCGACGTAGGCGACATACCGCCCGTCGGGCGACGGACGCGGGTCGATCACCGGCCCGGGCGTGGTCAGACCACGCGCCGTCCCGGCCCGCAGCTCAGCCGTGAAGAGCCGCCCTGACAAGGCGAAAGAGGCCAACTCGACGGCCGCGTCGGTGGCGTACCCGACGATGCCGGCGCCACCCTCCCGGCTGCGTTCACGCCGGGCGCGTTCCTCGGGCGAGAGGTCCTCCGAGGCGCCGCCCAGCAGGGCGCGCGGGTCCGCTGCCACGCGCTCCCCGCCCTCCTCCATGTCGAGGACCCACAGCGAGTTCGCCCGGTCCGTACCGGAACCGGAGCGCAGGAACACGACACGCGAACCGTCGGGCGCCACGGTGAACGAACGCGGCGCGCCGAGCGTGAAGCGCTGGGTACGGGCGTGCCGTCGGGGGAAGGAGTCAGGCTCGGTCGTCATGCCCTGACCATATTGGCCATGCGCCCCCTTGTGCGGCCGTGCGCCGATCGATGCGCACGGACGGATAGTTATGATCAATGTCGCATAGTGGGTATGAACCTGCTGGCTGCTGTACGGATTTGATGCCCCCATAGTCCGACCCCCCTGCCCTCGTGGATCTTTGGAGGTGAGCCGCCGTGGCACTCTCGATTTCGGCGGTGGTGCTGCTGGCGATCATCGTCTTCTTGCTGATCAAGAAGTCGGGACTGAAGGCGGGGCATGCGATCGTCTGCATGCTGCTCGGCTTCTACCTCGCCTCCTCGACCGTGGCTCCCACGATCAACGAGCTGACGACGAACATCGCGGGCATGATCGGCAGCATCAAGTTCTGACCTCCCGGTCAGCGCGTACGGCCTCGTAGGGCGGGGTCGTGAGACCTCGTAGGGTGGGCTCCATGACGGAACTGCCCGACCGGCGTCTGCTGCTGGTGCACGCGCACCCGGACGACGAGTCGATCAACAACGGCGCGACCATGGCCAGGTACGCGGCCGAGGGTGCCCACGTCACCCTGGTCACCTGCACCCTCGGCGAACGCGGCGAGGTCATCCCGCCGGAGCTGGCGCACCTGACCGGCCCCGCCCTGGGCCAGCACCGCCGCCGGGAGCTCACCGCCGCCATGGCCGAGCTCGGCGTCCATGACTTCCGCCTGCTGGGCGGCGCCGGACGCTACAGCGACTCCGGGATGATGGGCCTGCCCGACAACGACGACCCCGCCTGCTTCTGGCAGGCCGACGTCGACGAGGCCGCCGCACACCTCCTCGAGGTGATCCGGGAGGTACGCCCCCAGGTCCTCGTCACCTACGACGACAACGGCGGCTACGGCCACCCCGACCACATCCAGGCCCACCGCGTCGCCATGCGGGCCGCCGAGCTGTCCGCCGAGGCCGGCCGGCCGATCCCGAAGGTCTACTGGAACCGGGCCCCCCGGTCCGTTGTGGAGCAGTCCTTCGCGCGGCTCCGGGAGGACCTGCCCGGCCTCCCCTTCGCCAAGGCGGCCGACGTCGCCGACGTACCGGGCGTCGTGGCCGACGAGCGGATCACCACCGCCGTCGACGGCACCGCGCACGCCGCCGCCAAGGCCGCCGCGATGCGCGCCCACGCCACCCAGATCACCGTGTCCGGGCCGTACTTCGTCCTCTCCAACGAACTCGCCCAGCCGATCCTCACGACCGAGTACTACGAGCTGGTGCGGGGCGAGCGGGGATCCGGCGAGCGGGAGACGGACCTGTTCGCCGGTGTCGAGGAGATCTCATGAGCGACCGGAGCCCGATGCTCGCCCAGCCGATGCGGCCGCCCTCCGCCGGACGGATCACCGCCTGTGCCGGGTTCTTCCTGCTCGGGGCCGTGGTCGGCGCGGCCGGGGCGCTGGTGCAGCCCGGGTGGTTCCCGGGCGGACTGCTGCTCGCCCTCGCCGGAGAGGCCGGGCTCGTCCTCGGCGCCGCGCGCGTCACCCGCGGTCGGTCCGGGGGCGTCGCGGCGGCCGCCGGCTGGATGCTCGCCGTCGTCCTGCTCACCGCCAGCCGCCCGGAGGGCGACTTCCTCTTCGCGGCGGGCGCCGGCTCCTATCTCTTCCTGCTCGGGGGCATCGGAGTAGCTGTGATCTGCGCCACCCTCGCTCCGAGGCGGCAACCGGACGGGGACCCCGTCCGACTTGGGAAGTGACGTACCACTTCGCCAGGACGCGCCCGTGGGGGTCCGGTGTGACTTTCCCCAGCGGTCCTGAGATACGGGTGAGAAGTGGCCAGTATGGTGGTGCGCGCCGCCGAGCTGCCCGCGTGAGGTTGTGTCGGGCGGCGGAGCCAACCGGGAGAACCTGCCTTGAGTCGTGAAACTGACACTCCGTCCTCCGGGCCCAACGGGCGCGGCGGAGCCGCCTACCCGTCGGGCACGCCGCCGTACGGGATCCCGGCGGTCTCCGACAGCGGTACGGAAGCGGGCCGTTCGGCCACGCGGCCGGAGGAACGCAAGACCGAGACCACGCTGACGACCCGGATCCGGATCAACATCCCCGGGTCACGGCCCATTCCGCCCGTGGTGGTGCGCAAGCCCGTCGCGGACGCGGCGGGCTCCGGTGACACCGGTACCGGTTCGGGCGCCGGCGCGGGCAACGACGCGACGGCTCCGGGCACCGCCACGCCCGGGGGCACCGGCACCGTCGAGTCTCCGGCCGAGCCCGGCCAGTCCGCCCAGTCCGGCGATGACAAGCCGACCAGCGACTGGTTCGCGCCCCGCAAGTCCGGCTCGGGCAAGCCCGGTCAGGGGAGCGGCTCCACCAACGGGGCCGGTCTGCCGGGCGGTTCGGGTCCGGCGTCGGGTGGTTCCGGTGCGGGTGGCCCGGGTGCCGCCGGCACCGGCTCGCGCGGCCCCGCCGCGGGCGGCTCCGGTGCCGGGCGGCCCGGAGGCGTGGTCGGTTCCATGAGCAGGCCGGGCGGATCCCGGTCCGGCGGCACGAACGGCGCGGGGCTCCCCGGCGGCGCGACCGGCGGCCCCGTCGCGCCCGGGCACGGCGGCGGCACGGGCTCCTTCGACGTCACCGAGGCCCTGGCGGCGGGCCCGCTCGGCAACGGCTCGCGTCCCGGCCCGGGCACTGACGGCGGCGAGACGCGCCGCGACGACCTGCCGTACTTCTCGGAGAACGACCGCCTCGGGGGCCAGAACGGTCAGGGCGGCTACGGCGGCCAGGGCGCGGCCGGCGGCCTCGGCGACGCGGGTGACCCCGGCATACAGGGCCCGGTCGGCCCGACCGGCGGTCCGGTCACCGGGGACGGCCCGATGATCCCTCCGGCGGGCGGCCCCGGCGGACCGGGCGGCTTCAACGAACAGGGCGGTCCCGGCGGGCCCGGCGCTTTCGATGAGCCGGGTGCTCCTGGTGGTCCCGGTGGCCCCGGCGCGTTCAACGAGCCCGGTGGCCCCGGCGGGCCTGGCGGCTTCAGCGAGCCTGGTCGCTCCGGCGGCCCGGGCGCCTTCAGCGAGCCTGGCGGCCCTGGCGCTCCCGGCGGTTTCAACGAGCGCGGCCGCTCCGGCGGCCCCGGCAGCTTCAACGATCAGGGCGGCCCCGGCGCCTTCAACGACCCCGGCCGGCCGGGAGGCCCCGGCGGACCTGCCGGTCCCGGAGCCATAGGCGGCCCCGCCGGCACGGGCGGACCCGCCAGTGCGGCCAACCCCGCAGGTCCCGGAGGCCCCGGTGGTAAGGGCAAGCCCGGCGCTCCTGGCGGCCCCGGCACCCCTTCGGGTCCCGGTGGCCCCGGCCCCCTCGGCGGCGCTCCCGGCGCTGCCGCCCCCACCGGCCACGGCCCCGGCGGCGGGATGAGCGACGACACCGCGATCCTCACCCCGCAGAAGCCGGCCCCGGAGCCGCCGGACGGCCAGGGCTACGGTCCCCGGCACGACAACGTCTCCGGCCACACCGTCACCAGCGGCATCCCGGTCGTACCGCCCGGCGCGGCCTCGCCGTTCGGCCCGGGCGCGCCCGGCGACGGCCCGGCGCCCCACACGGCCCCGAAGCTGCCCGAGCCGGTCTCCCCGCCCCCGGCGAGCTCCTCGAAGGCGCCGAAGAAGAAGGGGCGCAACAAGCTCGTGCTGCTTGCCGCCGCCGTGGTGGTGGCCGCCGGTGGCGTCTACGGCGCCGGCCTGCTGATGAACCGCACCGACGTGCCCAAGGGCACCTCCGTGCTCGGCGTCGACATCGGCGGCACGACCCGTGACGGGGCGGTCAAGAAGCTCGACGACGCCTTCGACGACCGCGTGGGCAAGCCGCTGAAGCTGTCGGTGGACGGCAAGACCGTCTCCCTCGACCCGGACAACGCGGGCCTCCAGTTCGACATGGACGCCACGGCCGACTCGGCGGCGAAGAGCGACTACAACCCGGTCTCCGTGATCAGCTCGCTGTTCGGCAGCCACCGGGTCGTCAAGCCCGTCATGCCCGTCGACGAGGAGAAGCTGCACGCCTCCCTGGAGGACGCCGCGGGCGGCTCCGGCTCGGCGAGCGACGGCACCATCAAGTTCGAGGGCGGCAAGGCCGTCCCCGTGTACGGCAAGGTGGGCAAGGGCATCGACGTCGCCAAGTCGACGGCGGCGGTGGAGGAGGCATACCGCTCCCAGGTGGAGACCGGCACGGCCGGCACGGTGAACCTCCCGACCACCACCCGGCAGCCGACGGTCTCGAACGCCGAGGTCGACCGGATGCTGAAGGAGTTCGCGCAGCCCGCGATGTCCGACCTCGCCACCGTTCGCACGGACGCGGCGCACAGCATCGACTTCGGCCCCGTGTCCCTGCCGAAGATCCTCGGTTTCAAGGCCGTCGACGGCAAGCTGGTGGACACGTACGACCTCAAGGCGCTCCGGGAGGCGTACGGCACCACCTTCCAGGGCGTGCAGATCGAGGGCGCCAGCGGCAAGCGGGACGTCACGCCACAGGACGTCGTCAGCGCGCTGCGCAAGGCCCTGCGCGGCAAGACGCCGGCGGAGCGCGTCGGAGTCATCGACACCAAGCCGAACTGACCTCCGGCCGCCCGGCCGCACGAAGCCCCCGCCCACTCCGGGCGGGGGCTTTCGTCGCTGTCACCCGAGAGGCATGACAATAGTCATCTCAGGGCGCGGGGAACTGCGCGACCAGCCACAACACACCCGTACCCGCCCGACGACGCAAAGCTCCACGGCGCGAAGGCGTCAGTTGAGCATCGCCCGGGCCGCGTGAGCCTCCCCCCGCACCCGCTCAGCGGCCCCCTCGTCCACCGCCCCCACCACTTCCGCGTAGGCCTCCAACTCCACGGCTCCGCCCAGGAAATCCCCCCGCCCCACCAGCAACTGCGCCCGCTCGTACCGCAGCCGAGCCGGATGCGAGGGCAGCAACAACGACAACTCGACCGCCCACAACGCCACGTCCGACCGCTCCGGCCGCGCCGCCGCCCACGCCCGCACGTTGTTGAGGATCCGCAGTACGACATCCAGTGGATCGGCCGGCCGCAGCATCGACGGGTCAAGGTGCGTGCCGATCGCCCCGGCGACCAGCATCTCGGCGTCCGCCCCCGTCAGCACCCGCCCCCCGTCGAACGGATCGGCCAGCACCTGCCCCTCGTCAGGCCCGAAGCCGACCACGAAATGCCCCGGCAGAGCCACCCCGTACACCGGCGCCCCGGCCCGCCGGGCCACCTCCATCCACACCACGGACAGCAGGATCGGCAGCCCGCGGCGCCGCACCAGCACCTCGTGCAGCAGCGACGACTCCAGACGCTGGTAGTCGGCCGGACTGCCGTGGAAGCCCATCCGGTCCCCGAGCAGCTCCCGCAAGGCGACCGCCCATGCCCGCGGCCCCCCGGGGCGGTACGGCAGCAGCCCGGCCAGCCGGTCCAGCTCGACCTGCGCGGTGTCCAGGCCCGCCTCGTCCAGCGCGCCGTCCGCCTCCGCGCCCACCAGCAGGCACAGCGTCGACAGATCGGGCCGCTCGGACCGGGCTTCTTCGGCGAACCGCCGCCGCAGCTCGGCGGAACGCTCGGGGGGCGGGGGATACGGGGGACGCATAGCTGGCTCGTGCCCTCTCACGACGATCGGTTACCGGCCGGAGTCGCGGTCGTCCGGCTCCCGGTAGTGGTGGTAGGCGTGGTGCGCGGCGAAACCCATTCCGGCGTACAACGCCCGCGCTCCCTCATTCTCGTCCTCGACCTGGAGCCACGCGGCCGACGCGCCCTCGTCGAGTGCCCGCCGGGCCAGCGCCGCCATCACGGCCGTGCCCAGCCCCTGCCGCCGCAGATCCGGATCGACCTCGACGGCGGCGAACCCGGCCCAGCGCCCGTCGACGACACATCGCCCGATGGCGGCCGGAGCGGCCCCCTCCGAACCGGGCACGGTCACGAACCACACCGAAGGCCCTCCCCCCAGCACGCGCAGCGCGACCTCGCTCACGCCCTTGCGCTGGTACCGGGCCAGCCACGCCTCGTCGGCCTCCCGGGACAGCGCCACCCCCGACGGCTCGGCGAGGTCGGCCACCGGCGCCAGCGGCCCGACCCACATCCCGGCGGTCACCTCCCGCACCCAGCCCCGCGCCTCCAGCTCCGCGCACAGCAGCTCCTGCGTGCCCTCGGCACCGGTCGCGGTCTGGACGTAGGCGGGCAGGCCGCGCTCGCCGTACCACCGCCGGACGGCGTCGAGAGCCTCGTCCAGGGACACGCCCGGGTCACCGAGCGGCAGCACGGAATTCGCCCGGCGCGTGAACCCGGACGCGGCCCTCAGCTCCCAGTCCCCGAGCCGCTCGCTCTCCACGGGCCGCCAGGCCCGCGCGGCGACCCGGGCCAGCTCCTCGTAGGAGGCGGCCGGACCGCGGCGACGCGCCGGAGCGGCGGGCACGACCTTGCCCGCGACCAGCGTGGATTCCGCGATGCGGACGCTCTCGCCGCCCTTGCGTGTGATCAGCAACACACCTTTGTCCCATGATGTGAGAACTCCGACCGTGTCGGTGAACTTCTCACCCGGAGCCGCATGTTCGATCATGCTCCGTACGGAGACCCGTTTGCCCACGTCAGCAGCGGTGATACGGACCTCGAGTCGCCCGGCGGCAGAGATTTCCACTGGTCAGTTCACCCCTCCTGTTCGGATCATGCCCAGGAACGGAGATACTAGAGGCGGGCATCGACGACGCCGCGCTCCCGCGCGCCAGGCGGCGGAGCCTGAGGAGGCCCGCCAGCGCCCTATCGAGGAGGAACGACAGCGTGACCTACGTCATCGCGCAGCCTTGTGTCGACGTCAAGGACAAGGCGTGCATCGAGGAGTGCCCGGTCGACTGCATCTACGAGGGCTCCAGGTCCTTGTACATCCACCCGGACGAATGCGTCGACTGTGGTGCCTGTGAGCCGGTCTGCCCGGTCGAGGCGATCTTCTACGAGGACGACACTCCGGAGGAGTGGAAGGACTACTACAAGGCGAACGTCGAGTTCTTCGACGAGCTCGGCTCGCCCGGCGGAGCCAGCAAGCTGGGGCTGATCGAGCGCGACCACCCCTTCATCGCCGCGCTGCCGCCGCAGGCATAGTCACCGCGAGCGGCCCGCACATCCGTGCCGCCTCGGTCCCGTACGGCCTGATCACGCCCTGGTCGCCGTGCGGGGCCGAGGCGTTTGCCGCGACGGCTCGTCCGTACCAGAAAGTGAGCCAGAAACCGTGTCCGCAGTCTCCGACCGTCTCCCCACTTTCCCCTGGGACAAGCTGACGCCGTTCAAGGCCACGGCCGCCGCCCATCCGGACGGCATCGTGGACCTGTCGGTCGGCACCCCGGTCGACCCGGTCCCCGAGCTGATCCAGAAGGCGCTGGTCGCCGCGGCGGACTCCCCGGGCTACCCGACCGTCTGGGGCACGCCCGAGCTGCGCGACGCGATCACCGGCTGGGTCGAGCGCCGCCTCGGCGCCCGGGGCGTCACCCACCGCCACGTCCTGCCGATCGTCGGTTCCAAGGAACTCGTCGCCTGGCTCCCGACCCAGCTGGGCCTCGGCCCCGGCGACCGGGTGGCCCACCCGCGCCTGGCCTACCCGACGTACGAGGTGGGCGCCCGACTGGCCCGCGCCGAGTACGAGGTCTACGACGACCCGACGGAGCTGGACCCCGAGGGCCTGAAGCTCCTCTGGCTGAACTCCCCGTCCAACCCGACGGGCAAGGTCCTGTCGAAGGCGGAGCTCACCCGGATCGTCGCCTGGGCCCGCGAGCACGGCGTCCTGCTCTTCTCCGACGAGTGCTACCTGGAGCTGGGCTGGGAGGCCGAGCCGGTCTCGGTGCTGCACCCGGACGTCAACGGCGGCTCGTACGAGGGCATCGTCGCGGTCCACAGCCTCTCCAAGCGCTCGAACCTGGCCGGCTACCGGGCGGCGTTCCTGGCCGGCGACCCCGCGGTCCTGGCTCCCCTCCTGGAGATCCGCAAGCACGGCGGCATGATGACGTCGGCACCGACCCAGGCCGCGGTGATCGCTGCCCTCGGCGACGACGACCACGTCCGCGTCCAGCGCGAGCGCTACGCCGCCCGCCGCGCCCTCCTGCGCGAGGCCCTCCTCGCCCACGGCTTCCGCATCGAGCACAGCGAGGCCAGCCTCTACCTGTGGGTCACGAGGGGCGAGTCCTGCTGGGACACGGTGGCCCACCTGGCCGAACGGGGCATCCTGGTCGCCCCCGGCGACTTCTACGGCCCGGCGGGCGCCGAGTTCGTCCGCGTCGCCCTGACGGCGACGGACGAGCGGGTGGCAGCGGCGGTACGACGCCTGTAACGGCCGGCCAGGCTGTGGGCAGTCGTTCCGCTGGGGCGGAACGGGTGGGCACAGCCACCAGCGCCGAGCACCGGCCAAGACGCTCCAGCCGCACCGACCTGCACACACAGACCGAGGGGTCCAGGGAAACTCCCTGGACCCCTCGGCGGCTACGACCCGGCGTCAGCCGACCGGCAGACCCTTGACCGGCAGCGAGTCGGCGGACGGCACGCCGCCCTTCGTCAGGGAGTCCGTCGGCACGCCGCCCTGCGCGGAACCGGCCGCGTCACCGACGAGCTGCCCGGCCGAGCCCGCCGCGTCACCGGCGGCCTTCTGCGCGACCGGCGTGGTCTTCTTGACCGCCTTGCCGCTGGTCTTGCCCGCGTCCGGCACCGCCTTCTTGACGGTCTTGCTGCCGGTGTCACCCGCGGACTTGGTGACGTTCTGCGCCGCGCCGTCGACGGTGTTGCCGACGTTCGCCCCGTCCAGGGCGGTCAGTCCGCCGAGGTTCGGGGTGGCCGGCAGCTCGGGGGCCGCGCTGGCGGAGCCGGCCGCACCGACCCCGGCAGCCGCTCCCGCCGCGACGATCAACGCGGCACGGGCGATCCGGCGGGTCAGGGGGAGGGACATGGTGCTCCTTCGTCGGGAGAGAACGGTGAGGTTGTGAAGTGTCCGGCCGGGTCCGGGAGTTGATCGACTGGCTGTTGATCTCCCCGGCTCGGACGCAGTGACTACCGCTCGAAGCCCGCGAAGGTTGCGGCGCCGCAACGTAAAGAGTTGGTAATGCGTCGCATTATCGCCTGCGGATAAAAACGGGCAAAGAGGTTCCCGCCGGAAAGCCCGCCGAATCCTTCCGGCCCTTTGCTCCCAAGGGTTCGCGTGGTTTCCGGACCGAGGACGCGAAAACCCGCGCACCCCGCCGCCACCACGCCGTACGGGTGACCCCCAGGGGTGAAGCCCCGCACCCCTGCGCGATCTAGCCCATCGTCACGATACGGACGGCGTCCGGGTCCCGCTCCGCACCAGCCGTGCCCTTCGCCGCGGCGTCCCGCCACTCGCTGGCGGTGTTCCCGGCGACCCACTCCCGCCCCGCGTACGTGACGCGTGCGATGTGCAGCTCGGAGGCGTTGGCCACGGCCCAGTGCGCCAGCTGCCAGCCCCGCTGCTCCACGCTCCGTCCGCCGGCGGAACTCGTCCCGTCGGTCACCGGCAGCGTCACCGTCCGCCCGGCTGACCCGCCCGTAGCGCTCGGGGACGGCGTCGGCGTGGCCGCCGCGCCCACCTCCGCACCGGCCGGCGCCAGCACATCGCGCCCGAAGTCCCGCACGAGCGCCGCACGCACCCCGTCCGGGCCCGTCGCCCGGGTCGCGGCCGGGCGGCCCTCGCAGGTCAGCGTGGCCGCGGACTGCCCGGTGAGCGCGGCGGCGAGCAGCGCCGCGTCCGGCTCGTGCTTGGCGTAGGCCTGCGGGAAGCCGCTGCGCTGCACGCGCTGCGCGGCGACCGTGAGCGGCAGCCGCGTGTAGCCGGGCACCTTGACCAGGTGGTCGTAGAACTCGCCGGCCGAGTACGTCGGGTCCATGATCTCCTTCGGCGTGCCCCAGCCCTGCGAGGGCCGCTGCTGAAACAGGCCGAGCGAGTCCCGGTCGCCGTGGTTGATGTTGCGCAGGGCCGACTCCTGGAGCGCGGTCGCCAGCGCGATGGTCACGGCCCGCTCGGGCAGGCCGCGTCCGTCACCCACGGCGGCGATCGTCGCCGCGTTCACCGCCTGCTCGGGCGTGAACTCGTACGACGCCCCGTCGCCCTTGCCGGAGACGACTTTGCAGCCCGGTTCGCCCGTGCCTCCGGTGACGTACTGCACCACGAGGTAACCGGCGATCGCGAGCAGGATCACGAACGCGGACCCGCATCGGAAGAGGCGGCCGCGACGTTTGGGGGGAGAGGACGGCTCTGGCACGCGGTACAAGGTACTGGAGAGTACGGAGTGCCTTGTGCCGGGTGTGGACAGTGTGCACGGGCCTGGCGCGTTAGGGTCGACGGCATGGCCGACACCTCTCTTGACCTCTCGCTGGACGCCGCAGAGCTCACCGCCCGGCTCGTCGACTTCCGTTCCGAGAGCGGCACCGAGAAGCCGCTCGCGGACGCGATCGAGACCGCGCTGCGCGCGCTGCCCCACCTGACGGTCGAGCGGTTCGGCAACAACGTCGTGGCGCGGACGGACCTGGGCCGTCCGGAGCGGGTGATCCTGGCCGGTCACATCGACACCGTCCCGATCGCGGACAACGTCCCCTCCCGGCTCGACGAGGACGGCGTGCTGTGGGGCTGCGGCACGTGCGACATGAAGTCGGGCGTCGCGGTCCAGCTGCGCATCGCGGCCACGGTCCCGGCTCCCAACCGCGACCTGACCTTCGTCTTCTACGACAACGAGGAGGTCGCCGCGGAGCTGAACGGCCTCAAGCACGTCTCCGAGGCGCACCCCGAATGGCTCCAGGGCGACTTCGCGGTCCTCCTGGAACCGTCGGACGGCCAGGTCGAGGGCGGCTGCCAGGGCACGCTGCGGGTGCTGCTGAAGACCAAGGGCGAGCGGGCCCACTCGGCGCGCGGCTGGATGGGCTCCAACGCGATCCACGCGGCCGCCCCGGTCCTGGCCCGCCTGGCCTCCTACGAGCCGCGCCGGCCGGTGATCGACGGCCTGGAGTACCGCGAGGGCCTGAACGCGGTGGGCGTCACCGGGGGAGTGGCCGGCAACGTCATTCCCGACGAGTGCGTCGTCACCGTCAACTTCCGCTACGCGCCCGACCGCACGCCCGAGGAGGCCGTGGCCCACGTCCGGGACGTCTTCGCGGACTGCGGCGTGGACGAGTTCGAGGTGGTCGACCACAGCTCGGCCGCGATGCCGGGCCTGTCCCACCCGGCGGCGAAGGCGTTCATCGAGGCGGTGGGCGGCACCCCGATGCCGAAGTACGGCTGGACGGACGTGTCCCGCTTCTCGGCCCTGGGCGTCCCCGCGGTCAACTACGGCCCGGGCAACCCCCACTTGGCGCACAAGCGGGACGAGCGCGTCGAGGTCGCGAAGGTCCTCGCGGGCGAGGAGCGCCTGCGGACCTGGCTGACGGCCTGACCGGCCGGAACGCCGTCGTGTTTACGGCGCTCGATCGCGGACATGCTCACGTCCCTCGTTCGTAACCCGCGTAGATCTACGCTGAGGCGGAACGACCGGCACGACGGAGGGAGCGCACATGGCGACCGGCAACCCCGAGGGGAAGAAGCAGCCGCCGGAGGAACAGCGCCTGGGTCCGGTCCTCCGGCGGCGGGGGCAGGTGCAGGCCAGCACCACCGACCAGCGGCTGCTGGACGAGCGCGCCCCGTCCGACTGGGTGCACACCGACCCCTGGCGCGTGCTGCGCATCCAGTCGGAGTTCATCGAGGGCTTCGGTGCGCTCGCCGAACTCCCGCCCGCGATCAGCGTGTTCGGCTCGGCCCGGACTCCGGCGGACTCACCCGAGTACGAGGCGGGTGTCCGGCTGGGCCGGGGCTTGGTGGACGCGGGCTTCGCGGTCATCACGGGCGGCGGCCCGGGCGCGATGGAGGCGGCGAACAAGGGTGCCCTGGAGGCCAAGGGCATCTCGGTCGGCCTCGGTATCGAGCTGCCGTTCGAGCAGGGCCTGAACCCGTACGTCGACATCGGCCTGAACTTCCGCTACTTCTTCGTCCGGAAGATGATGTTCGTCAAGTACGCCCAGGGCTTCGTCGTCCTGCCCGGCGGCCTCGGCACCCTCGACGAACTCTTCGAGGCACTCACCCTCGTCCAGACGCAGAAGGTCACCCGCTTCCCGATCGTCCTCTTCGGCAGCGAGTACTGGGGCGGCCTCCTCGACTGGCTCCGCCACACGGTCATCGCCCAGGGCAAGGCCGCGGAGAAGGACCTCCTGCTGTTCCACGTGACGGACGACGTGGACGAGGCGGTGGCACTGGTGTCGAAGGAAGCGGGCAGGTAGGGCCGAGCCGGGGTTCTGGTCGACCGCTTCGGCCGGGCGAGCCGGGGTTCTTGTCCGAGTGATTCGGGTGGCGGGTGGGCATAGGCCGGGGGGCCAGGGGGCGGAACCCCCTGGTACCTCGGCTAGGCCAACCCGCGCCGCGCGACGGCAGGACCCCGATGCCCCGCAATCGCCCCCACCATCTCCAGCACCTGCCGCGTCTCCGCGACCTCGTGCACCCGGTACACCTGCGCCCCGAGCCACGCGGACACCGCGGTCGTAGCCAACGTCCCCACCACCCGCTCCTTCACGGGCCGATCCAGCGTCTCCCCCACGAAGTCCTTGTTGGACAAGGACACCAGCACCGGCCACCCCGTGGCGACCATCTCGCCCAGCCGCCGGGTGGCCTCCAGACTGTGCCGCGTGTTCTTCCCGAAGTCGTGCCCGGGGTCGATCATGATCGACTCCCTCGGCACGCCCAGCGCCAGCGCCCGCTCGGCCAGCCCGACCGTCACGTCCAGGATGTCGGCCATGACGTCGTCGTACTCCACCCGATGCGGGCGGGTCCGCGGCTCCGCGCCCCCCGCGTGCGTGCACACCAAGCCCACGCCGTACCGCGCGGCGACCTCGGCGAGCCCCGGGTCCACCCCGCCCCACGCGTCGTTCAGCAGGTCCGCCCCGGCCTCGCACACGGCCGCCCCGACCTCGGCCCGCCACGTGTCGACACTGATGATCACGTCCGGGAACCGCCGCCGCACCTCCGCGACGAAGCCGACCGTCCGCCGGGCCTCCTCCTCGGCCGTGACCTCCTCGCCCGGCCCGGCCTTGACGCCGCCGATGTCGATGATCGCGGCTCCCTCGGCCACCGCCTGTTCCACGCGCGCGAGGGCGGGCTCGTCGCGGAAGGTCGCGCCCCGGTCGTAGAAGGAGTCCGGGGTCCGGTTCACGATCGCCATGATCACCGGCTCGTGCGGCCCGAATTCCCGCCTGCCCAGCCTGAGCATCCGCTGTGACCTTTCCTGATACGTCCCCGTCTTCCGCCGCCTGCGACCCTAACTGTCAGAGTGACGTGGCACGATCGGAGCCTGACACCATGCGTGTCCGAAGACACCGACACATCCGACCGTGGGGGCTCCGCGATGGTTATGTTCCTGTTCCTGGTCGTCGCGCTAGCCGTCGTGGTCGCCGCGGTGACCCTCGCCGTGGTGGGCGGCGGCGAGAACGGCCCGCTGCCCGAGGCCGCCCCCGAGCGGCTGCGGGACCCGCTGCCCCCGGACCGCCCGGTCGACCGTGCCGACGTGGAGAGCCTCCGCTTCCCGCTCGCCGCCCGCGGCTACCGCATGGCGGACGTGGACGACGCCCTCAGCCGCCTCGGCGCCGAGCTCGCCGAGCGTGACGCCCGCATCGCCGACCTGGAGTCGGCCCTGGCGGGCGCCCGGGCGGCCGTCGGCCACGGCCCGGTCTCCAGGGAGAACCACACCCCCGCGGAGAACCACGTGTCCATGGACAAGCCCGCCCCGGGCCAGGAGGACAGGCCATGAGCGACGGCGCCGCCCTCGCCGGCCCGGACGGCGCGCTGCGCTGCCCCTGGGCCCTGTCCGCCCCGGAGTACGTGGCGTATCACGACGAGGAGTGGGGCCGCCCGGTCCACGGCGACGACGCGCTCTTCGAGCGCCTCAGCCTGGAGGCCTTCCAGTCGGGCCTGTCCTGGATCACGATCCTGCGCCGCCGCTCCGGCTTCCGCGCCGCCTTCGCCGACTTCAAGATCGCTTCGGTGGCCGCCTTCACCGACGAGGACCGCGAGCGCCTCCTGGCCGACGCCGGAATCATCCGCAACCGCGCCAAGATCGACGCGACGCTCGCCAACGCGCGCGTCCTGGCCGAGTGGGCCCCGGGCGAACTGGACGAACTGATCTGGTCGCACGCCTCCGAGCCGGGCACCCGCCCGGTCCCGAAGGCGCTCTCCGACGTCCCGGCCGTCACACCCGAGTCGACGGCCCTGTCCAAGGCGCTGAAGAAGCGAGGCCTGCGCTTCGTCGGCCCGACGACGGCGTACGCGCTGATGCAGGCCTGCGGACTGGTCGACGACCACCTTCAGGCCTGCGTCGCGCGTCGCTGATGCCGTCGCAGCGGGTCAGCGCCCCAGATACCGCGGCTTCTCCTTGTTGACGAAGGCCTGCACCGCGATCGCGTGGTCCTCGGAGGAGCCCGCCCGGGTCTGGAGCTCGTCCTCCTTCTCCAGCGTCTCCTCCAGGGAGTGCGTCAGCCCGTAGGCCATCGACTCCTTCAGCGCCGCGTACGCCACCGTCGGCCCCCCGGCCAGCGCCCGCGCCACCTTCTCGGCCTCCGCGCGCAGCTCGCCGGCCGGCACCAGCCGGTTGGCGATGCCGAGCTCGTACGCCTCCTGCGCGCCGATGCTCCTCGGGAAGAGCAGCAGGTCGGCCGCCCGCCCGGGGCCGATCACGCGCGGCAGCGTCCAGGAGACCCCCGAGTCGGCGGTCAGCGCCACCCCGGCGAACGAGGTGTTGAACGCGGCCGTGTCCGCCACGATCCGGTAGTCCGCCGCGAGCGCGAAGCCGAAGCCCGCCCCGGCCGCCACCCCGTTCACGGCGGCGACGACCGGCTTCGCGGCCTCGGTCAGCGCCCGCACGATCGGGTTGTAGTGCTCCCGCACCGTGCTCATGGTCTGCCCGGAACCGGTCTCCCGGTCCTCGGCCAGCAGCCCGATGTGCTCCTTGAGGTCCTGCCCGACGCAGAACGCCCGGTCACCGGCGGCGGTCAGCAGCACCGCCCGTACGGCGGTGTCGTCCGCCGCGGACCTGACCGCCTCCCGCAGGGCGACCTTGGCCGCCACGTTCAGCGCGTTCATCGCCTCCGGGCGGTTGAGCGTGATCGTCGCGAGTCCGTCGCTCACCTCGTAGAGCACGGTGTCGGCCATGGGGTATCCCCTCCGTGTCGCCGCTCGGGGACGTACCGGTCGGTACGTCCCGGGTCTGAGGACAGCATGACGGAGATCGCGGACAGGTGATCGGACCGGACATGTGACCTGCGTCAAAGAATTCTCGTCCGGATCCGTTCGGCGGAAGTGTGCGCGGTGGCGGAGTATCGCAGTCACATCGCCGAATTGAGTGGTTTTGCTCGCGTGCGTTGCCCAAGCGATGCCGACTGATGTTGGTCATCGGGTCCTGAGATGCGGGATAATGGCTTGGAAGCAATGTGTTCGATGCCGGTGTCGCGTGTCCTGCCTCAAGGACCGCACTGTGCCCTTCTTCAGGGGTCCGTCGGCCTTGACGATGAGCTGGGTTTCAGGAAGGGGAACGAGCATGGCGGCCATGAAGCCGCGGACGGGTGACGGCCCGCTCGAGGTGACCAAGGAGGGGCGGGGCATCGTCATGCGCGTTCCGCTCGAAGGCGGCGGTCGGCTCGTCGTCGAGCTGACCCCGGACGAGGCCGACGCCCTGGGCGATGCCCTCAAGAAGGTCGTCGGCTGACGCGCAAGCGACCATACCCTTTCAGCTGCCCCGGCATCATTTGAGGTGCCGGGGCGGCTGTTTTCTCACCGATGTCTTTCGCCTGCCCCGGGTCCGGCCCGGCTAACGTGCTGCCCGGCTACCGTTTCACCGCGCACAGCAGTCCGTCGCCCACCGGCAGCAGGGACGGCACCAGCTCCTGGCTCTCGCGCACCGCGCGCAGCAGTTCGCGCAGCCGCAGCACCTCGGTGGGCTGCGGACCGGAGTCCACCGTCCGGCCGTTCGCGAAGGCGCCCTCGAAGACGACCAGTCCGCCGGCGCGCAAAAGCCGCAACGATTCAGCGAGGTAGTCCATGACCTCCAGGCGATCGCCGTCGCAGAAGACGAGGTCGTAGCCGGCGTCCGCGAGGCGCGGCAGCACGTCCAGGGCGCGGCCCGGGATGAAGCGGGCCCGGTTGCTGGCGAAGCCGGAGGCGCGGAAGGCCTGGCGGGCGAACTGCTGGTGCTCCGGCTCGGGATCCACGGTGGTCAGAACACCGTCCGGGCGCATACCGTGCAGGAGGTGGATGCCGGAGACACCGCAGCCGGTCCCGATCTCCGCGACGGCCTTGGCGTCGACGGAGGCGGCCAGCAACCGCAGCGCGGCGCCCGTGCCGGGCGACACCGAGCGCAGACCCGCCTCACGGGCCCGGTCGCGGGCCCAGCGCAGCGCGTCGTCCTCGGCGACATAGGCGTCGGCGAACGCCCAGCTCGTCTGCCGGTTGCCGGTAATGACCCTCTCCTGTCCCCGTGAATGCCTGGGCGTGACTGTATCCGTTGGGCCCGGGAACCCGCAGATGGGACCGGTCGTTTAAGGGGATGAGCGAGTGGCGCGGTTCGTGACGGGGGGCAGGCAGTGGATCGAGGCGCCGAGCAAGTGCCGACGCAGCAGTACGAGGCGTATCAGCCCAGATCAAATTCTCGTAAAACCGCTTATCCGGTCCTAACGGGCGAGGTGGCTATGGTAGGGGCTCCACTGGACACCACCAGAGCTGACAGGGGAGGTGCGGCTGCGCCTGTGGATAGGGGAGGAGTGCTCCGGCGCTTCTTCACATCGGCGGGCAGGCCGACATCCGTGAACGACACTGCTGACCACAGCCACGCCGCTGACTTCGCCCAGACCGCGACCTTCACCACCGACGCGGACGGGCAGGCGTGGACTCCGCCCACGTGGGAGGAGATCGTCAGCACGCACAGCGGCCGGGTCTACCGGCTCGCCTACCGCCTGACCGGCAACCAGCACGACGCCGAGGACCTCACGCAGGAGGTCTTCGTCCGTGTCTTCCGTTCCCTGTCGACGTACACGCCGGGCACCTTCGAGGGCTGGCTGCACCGCATCACGACGAACCTGTTCCTGGACATGGTCCGCCGCAAGCAGCGCATCCGCTTCGACGCCCTCGGCGAGGACGCGGCCGAGCGGCTGCCCAGCAAGGAGCCCTCGCCGCAGCAGGTCTTCAACGACGCGCACTTCGACGCCGACGTCCAGCAGGCCCTCGACACCCTCGCCCCCGAGTTCCGCGCCGCGGTCGTCCTGTGCGACATCGAGGGACTGTCGTACGAGGAGATCGCCGCGACCCTCGGCGTCAAGCTCGGCACGGTCCGGTCGCGCATCCACCGGGGCCGTTCCCAGCTGCGCAAGGCCCTCGCGCACCGCTCCCCGGAGGCGCGCGCCGAGCGCCGCTCCTTCGTGCCCCGTGTTCCCGCACTGGGAGGAGGGGGCACGAGCGCGTGAGCGGATCACGGCCGAAAGCTTCCGAGGGACACCTCGCAGAGCAGCACCTGGGAGACCGACTCTCCGCCCTGGTCGACGGAGAGCTCGGTCATGACGCGCGTGAGCGCGTACTGGCGCACGTGGCCACCTGCCCGAAGTGCAAGGCGGAGGTGGACGCCCAGCGCCGGCTGAAGAACGTCTTCGCGGAGGCGGCTCCGCCGCCACCGTCCGAGAGTTTCCTGGCCCGCCTGCAGGGACTACCCGCGGGCGGCGGCCCGGACGGTGATGCCACACCGCCGGGCGGGGCAGGGCTGCCCGGCGGACTGCCCGGACGGTTCGGACCGTCCGGGGCCTTCGGAGCCAAGCGCGGCGGCCGGCTCGAGTTCGGGTACGTCCCCGCCCGGCCGCACGTCCCCGTGCTGCCGTCTTCCGCGGGAGGCCAGGGCCTTCCCTCGGGTGACCGAGGCCTGCCGTCCGACGGCCGCGGCCTTCCGGCGGGCAGCCGGGGCTTCCGTATCCACGACGTCGGCCGGCACGAGCCCGAGAGATCCTCCTCGCGGCTGCGGTTCGCCTTCGCGGCCGCCGGAGCCGTCTCCCTGGCCGCGCTCGCGCTCGGCGGCGTCACCACCGGCACCCCGACCGACACGGAGGCCCGCGGCGGCTCCGGCACGGGGAGCAACGTGACACCGATGCGCACACAGGGCACGGGCGCCGCGACGCAGCCCGAATCCCAGCGGCGCCGCGGTACGGGGCCGCTGCTCGGGCAGGTGCACGGCCAGAGCGTGCTCGGCCGCACCCCGGTCGCCCCGACCGAGGTGTCCGCCCCCCTGCTGCCGGGGATGCCGCCTTCCGCCGCTGGGCAGCACGCCGTCCACGCGCTGGCCGCCCCGGTGATGGCCGGTGCCGCCGCCATGTCCCCGCTGATAGGTCCGCTCCAGGCGGCCCCGCCGGCCGCCCTGAGCTCGTGGTCCACGGTCCCCGAGATCGCGGCGCCCCTGTTCGCCGTGCCCCTCCCGGACACGACCTCGTCCCCCTCTCCTCCCGCCTCCTCCCGCACGGCCCGCTGACCGGCCGCTGCGCGGCGGCGAGCGGACCTGATTGAATCCGGGGGTGGCGCCCGCGGCCGAGGCGTGGCCGTGGCGCCGATTCGACGAACTGCGGCTACCGCCGTCGAGCCGTGCCGCGGCTGTGGGGAGAGCATGAACGAGGGGAAGCCCACGAAGGCCAAGTGGTGGAGCCGTCCTCGGCCGCAGGGCCTGTCGGGGGAGCCGGAGAGTGCGGGGCCGGCCCCGGGGGACTTGGCTGACACCGAAGGTGACTTCGAGCTGGCGCGGCCCGCCGCGCGGCAGGCCGGCGACGGTGGCGACTACGAGCTGAGGCGCCCCGAGCCGGTACCGGCCGACGGCGAGCCCGCCGGGGTGCCTGCGGGGATGCCCAAGGGCGCCGAGGACCGCGTTACCGCCACGTCCGCCGTGCCGGCCCAGGGCGGACCCGCCGGGAGCGCGACGGAGGCCGGGAAGGCCACCTCCGCCGTGCCGGCCGACGGTGCCCCCAAGCCCCTGCACGATCCCGACCCGTACAGCACCCCGCCCTACGGTGAACCCGGCCCCTGGGCGCCCGCGCCGCCGGTGCAGCATCCGGCGGCGACACCGGCGCACGGCGTGACGACGGCGGACCGGCCTGCCATGCCCGGCACGCCCGTTCCGCCGCCGCAGGGGACACCGGCCGCGCCTGTCGGCGTCCCCGGGCCGGCCGCGCCCCTGCCGCCCCCCAGCGCCCCCACGCCGGTGCCCGCCGCGGCCGTCCACGCCGACGCCCGGCCCGCGGCCCCCGCCCCCGATCCCTGGCAGCGCTACGACCCCTGGGCAGCCTTCGTGGCTCCAGGCGGCCACGGCCCTCTCCAGCAGAACGGGGCCGGGGTGCCCAGCACGGAGCAGCGGCGCCGGCGGGGCAGGAAGGCGCTGGTCGGTGCCGCCGTGCTGCTCGCGCTCGTGTCCGGTGGCGTCGGTGGCGCCATAGGGACGTATCTGGAGCGGAACGGCGGCGTCGGGACCCTCGAGCTGCCGCAGGCCGGGAAGGAGTCCACCGGGCGGGACGCGGACAGTGTGGCGGGGATCGCCCGGCGGGCCCTGCCCAGCGTGGTCACCCTGCACGTGAGCGGCTCCGGCGAGCAGGGCACGGGCACCGGCTTCGTGCTCGACACCCGAGGGCACATCCTCACCAACAACCACGTCGTGCAGTCCGCCGGATCCACCGGTGAGATCACGGTGACCTTCAACGGCGGGGAGACCGCCGAGGCCGAGCTCGTCGGCCGGGACAGCGGCTACGACCTCGCCGTCGTGAAGGTGAAGGGCGTGCGCGGGCTCACCCCGCTGCCCCTCGGCAACTCGGACAACGTGCAGGTCGGCGACCCGGTGGTGGCCATCGGCGCGCCCTTCGACCTGGCCGGCACCGTCACCTCCGGCATCATCAGCGCGAAGCAGCGGCCCATCACGGCGGGCGGCGAGAAGGGTGACGGCAGCGACGTGTCGTACGTCGACGCGCTCCAGACCGACGCGCCCATCAACCCCGGCAACTCCGGCGGTCCCCTGCTCGACGCCGAGGCCCGGGTCATCGGCATCAACTCCGCCATCCGGTCGGCGGGCAGCGGCTCCGAGCCGGACAGCGGCCAGTCCGGCTCGATAGGCCTCGGTTTCGCCATACCCATCAACCAGGGCAAGCGTGTCGCCGAGGAACTGATCAACACCGGGAAGGCGACCCACCCGGTGATCGGCATCACCCTCGACATGGACTACACGGGCGACGGCGCCCGCGTCGCCGCCGAGGGCAGCGAGGGCGGACCCCCGGTGACCGTGGGCGGCCCGGGCGCCAAGGCCGGCATCAAGGCGGGCGACGTCATCACGGAGGTCGACGGGCAGCGCGTCCACTCCGGCGAGGAGCTGATCGTCAAGACCCGTGCTCACCGCCCCGGCGACCGGCTGGAGCTGACCGTGGAGCGCGCCGGCAAGGAGCGGACGGTGTCGCTCGTCCTCGGATCCTCCGGCGGCAGCTGAGTCGTGATGTCCGGGACGTACAGGGGCGAAAGGGGCGAACATCCGGGAAAGCGCTCCCACTCCCCGCACTCGGAGCGCTCGGGACAGTACCGGTCGGACAGGATCGCCGGGTACCGTGGATCCGGCCCGGACCACGGCAAGACCCCCATGACCACTGAGGGCCGAGGACCGAGGACATCGCAAGGAGCTTCAGGTGTTCAATGACATAGGACCACTCGAGCTGGTGACGATCATCGTCCTTGCCGTGCTCGTTTTCGGTCCGGACAAGCTCCCCAAGGTCATCCAGGACGTGACGCGCACGATCCGGAAGATCCGTGAGTTCTCGGAGAGCGCCAAGCACGACATCCGGGAGGAACTGGGCCCGGAGTTCAAGGACTTCGAGTTCGAGGACCTCAACCCCAAGACGTTCATCCGCAAGCAGCTGGACAACGAGGACCTGGGGCTCAAGGAGATCCGCAACGGCTTCGACCTGAAGAAGGAGATGGCCGAGGTCACCGACGCCGTCCACGGCCGTGACTCCGACACGTCCTCCTCGTCGTCCTCCGGCTCGTCCGGCGGCCGTATCGACATGACGAAGAAGCCCGAGCTCCCTGACCGGGACGACCGGCCGCCCTTCGACGCGGACGCCACCTGAGCGACACGCCGGGGCGCACGCCCCCCGGCGCGTGACGCGTTTCATACTCCGGTCGGGCTGCACAGGGCCTGAACGAGGCGCCCGTGCGGCCCATGCGCCGGGCGGTTTCCCAGCCGCTCGCAGCGGTGTGGCTATGCTGCCGAGTTGATGGGCGGGCCGTACTGGACCAGCAACGCCGCCCGAAGGGGGGCGGGCCGTTCCGGCCCGACGAGAGCGAGGAGGCGTCCGGGCATATGGAGACGACGAGTCGGGCAGTCGCACAGGCGCCGGCCGGGGAGGGCGGACAAGAGGTCCCCTCCGCACGGCGTACGGTCGACGGCTACCTGCGCGCGCCCTTCCCGTGGTACGGCCTCGACGAGGCGTTCACGGGGCCGCGCTGGCTGATGCAGGTCGGTACGACGGCCGACGGAGCCGTGGAACACGGGTCGATCGGGCACGGCGACGAGCCCTCGGTGCGCAACGAGCATGCCGCCGGGGGTGATCAGGAGGCCAAGGAGAAGTTCGCGGTCGTGGTGACCGTGGCGGCGAGTCCCTCACGGCGCAGTGCGGACGGCACGGGGCTGCTGGAGGCGACGTCGGTGTCCTCGGCGGCGTGGCTCGCGGGTGTGGGGCTGCTGTCCTTCACCTGGCCCGGGCAGATGGACCACTCCCTGCGGGACGACTGGCTGGAACAGCAGACGGAGACGGCGTGGGTGCTGGCGGATGACCTGGACGGCTCCGACTGGTCGACGCTGTCGCTGCCGGTGGACGGGGTGCCGACGGCGTTCCACTACCGGGAGTCGGAGTTCGGGTGGGTGCTGGCCGGGTCGACTTCGGCGGGTGTCCACGTGGGCGCGTACGGCCGTGGCATGAGTGCGTACGGGCTCGGCTTCGCCGTGGTCAAGGACATCGCCGCGTACGAGTGAGTTGTGGGGCGCCGGTTGGTTTCGGCGCCCCTTCGCCGTAGGGCCTTGGCCATGTGGGCGGCCGCGGGTGCGATGTGGTTGCTCGCGCCCACGCGGCGGAGCCGCATGTCGATACAGTCCCGCGCCCCTGAAGGCGTTGCCCTCAGCGGCGCAGCGATCAGAACTTGTTCCGCGGAGTGATCCCCAGGGACAGGCCCGACAGGCCCCGCTGGCGGCCTCCCAGCTTCCCCGCGATCGACCGCAGGGCCGAGCCCGCCGGGGAGTCCGGGTCCGTCAGGACCACCGGCTTGCCCTCGTCGCCGCCCTCGCGGAGGCGGACGTCGATGGGGATGCTGCCGAGGACCGGGACGTTCGTGCCGGTCGTGCGGGTCAGGCCGTCGGCGACCGCCTGGCCGCCGCCCGTGCCGAAGACGTCGACCATCTCGCCGCAGTGCGGGCAGGGCAGGCCGGACATGTTCTCGACCACGCCGACGATCTTCTGGTGGGTCTGCACCGCGATGGAGCCGGCGCGCTCGGCGACCTCGGCAGCGGCCTGCTGCGGGGTCGTGACGACCAGGATCTCGGCGTTCGGGACCAGCTGGGCCACGGAGATCGCGATGTCGCCCGTGCCGGGCGGCAGGTCCAGCAGGAGGACGTCCAGGTCGCCCCAGTACACGTCCGCCAGGAACTGCTGGAGGGCGCGGTGGAGCATCGGGCCGCGCCAGACGACCGGGGCGTTGCCCGGCGTGAACATGCCGATGGAGATGACCTTCACGCCGTTCGCCGACGGCGGCATGATCATGTTCTCGACCTGGGTGGGCCGGCCGTCGGCGCCCAGCATGCGAGGCACGCTGTGGCCGTAGATGTCGGCGTCCACGACACCGACCTTGAGGCCGTCGGCCGCCATCGCCGCCGCCAGGTTCACCGTCACCGAGGACTTGCCCACGCCGCCCTTGCCGGAGGCGACCGCGTAGACGCGGGTCAGGCTCCCCGGCTTGGCGAAGGGGACCTCGCGCTCGGTCTGGCCGCCGCGCAGGGCGGACGCCAGCTCGCGGCGCTGCTCGTCGCTCATCACGTCGAGCGTGACGTCGACGCGGGTGACGCCCTCCACGGCGGAGACCGCCTCGGTCACGCGCTGCGTGATCGTGTCCCGCATCGGGCAGCCCGAGACCGTGAGGTACACGGTGACCGCGACCGCCCCGTCCGCGCCGATCTCCACGGATTTGACCATCCCGAGTTCGGTGATGGGCTTGTGGATCTCGGGGTCGTTCACCGTCGCCAGTGCCTCGCGCACCGCGTCTTCCGTAGCCATAGGGTCGATGGTACGGCGCCTTACCGTTGCGTAGGAAAGGCTGTCAGCGGTCGTCTGCGTCACGTCCCGGTGACCGTTCCGCCGGGAATACGACCGAGCCGTGACGGTGGCCGTTGTGCCGCTCCTCCAGTTCCTTGACCACGTCCTGGAGTTCCGAGCGGATCCAGTCGCGGGTGGCGACCTCGCCCAGGCCGATGCGCAGGGCCGCGACCTCGCGGGTCAGGTACTCGGTGTCCGCGATCGACCGCTCGTTCTGCTTGCGGTCCTGCTCCAGATTGACCCGGTCGCGGTCGTCCTGCCGGTTCTGCGCGAGCAGGATCAGCGGGGCCGCGTAAGAGGCCTGGAGCGACAGCATCAGGGTCAGGAAGATGAACGGGTACTCGTCGAAGCGCAGGTCGCGCGGGGCGAGGGTGTTCCAGGCCACCCACAGGATGATGGCGGCCGTCATCCAGACCAGGAACCGTCCGGTGCCGAGGAAGCGCGCGATGCGTTCCGAGAACCGTCCGAAGGCCTCCGGGTCGTACTCGGGCAGGATCCGGCGCCTGGGCACGCCCGGCTGGTCGAGGCGGGTGGTGCGCGGCCGGCCCGCGGCCGTGGAGCCGGACGGCGTGCGCTCGCGCAGGGTGTCGCGCTCAGGAACCATCGGTCGCGACCTCCTCCTCGTCCAGGTGGAACTCCGTCTCCCGCCAGTCCTCCGGGAGCATGTGGTCGAGGACGTCGTCCACGGTCACCGCGCCCAGCAGTGAGCCGGACTCGTCGACCACGGGCGCCGCGACCATGTCGTACGTGGCGAAGAACCCGGCGATGGCGGGCAGGTCCGCGTCGGGGTCGAGCGGTTGCAGGTCGCTGTCCAGGATCGAGCTGACCAGGGAGGGCGGTGGCTCGCGCAGCAGGCGCTGGAAGTGGACCGTGCCGAGGTACTTGCCGGTCGGCGTCTCGTCCGGTGGCCGGCAGACGTAGATCTGGGCGGCCAGGGCGGGGGAGAGGTCGGGGTTGCGCACGCGGGCGAGGGCGTCGGCGACGGTGGCGTCGGGGCGCAGCACGATCGGCTCGGTGGTCATCAGGCCGCCCGCCGTGCGGTCCTCGTACGACATCAGGCGCCGCATGTCGGCCGCGTCGCCGGGTTGCATCAGGCTCAGCAGCCGTTCCTGCTCCTCCGTCGGCAGCTCGCCCAGCAGGTCGGCCGCGTCGTCGGGGTCCATGGCCTCCAGGACGTCGGCGGCGCGCTCCTCCTTCAGCTTGCCGAGGATCTCGATCTGGTCGTCCTCCGGGAGCTCCTCCAGGACGTCGGCCAGACGGTCGTCGTCGAGGGCGGCGGCCACCTCGGCGCGGCGCTTGGGGGAGAGGTGGTGCAGGACGTTGGCCAGGTCGGCGGGGCGCAGCTGCTCGAACGTGGCGAGCAGGTTCTCGGCGCCCTGCCCCTGCTCCTCCAGCGAGAAGCCGGTGACGGCGGTCCACTCGACGGTCAGCGCCTCGCCCTTGGCGCGCCGGAAGGCGCTTTGCTTCCGGCCCTTGCGGACGAAGACCCGGTCGATCTCCCACTCCCGGCGGGCGGGCAGCTGATGCACCGACAGGTCGAGGACGGTGACCTCCTCGCCGGTCTCGGTGAGCGTGACGCGCCGGTCCAGCAACTCCCCGAAGACCAGCCGCTCGGTGGGCCGCTGCTCGAAGCGCCGGACGTTGAGCACACCGGTGGTGATGATCTGCCCGGACTGGATGGCGGTGACCCGCGTCATCGGCAGGAAGATGCGGCGACGGGTGGCGAGTTCGACGACGAGGCCGAGCAGCCGCGGCGGCCGCTGCGCCATCCGCAGCATGACGACCAGATCGCGGACACGCCCCACCTGATCGCCGGCGGGGTCGAAGACGGCGACACCGGAGAGGTGCGATACGAAGATCCGGGGGGCGCCCGCTGCCATGGCCGCGGCTCCTTTTCGTGCGGGGTGGTTCGTGGTCCCTGTCTGCGTGCCTGTCTTTGTCGCTGTGTCTTCCGAATTGCCCGCTCGGGTGGGCTTCAGGCTAGCCCGTCCCGATCGGGGGCGCGTCGGCGGGCGGTCCGGACGGACTGGCTCCGACCTGCCCGCACGTGCCCGGTACCCTGCGGTACGCCGTTCAGGTCTCCCGTCAGAGAGGCAGCCCCACCCGTGACTCCGATTCGCCAGGGCCGCAACCACAGTGCCGCACTCGCGAGCGCGATGTGCGCACTGGCCGTGACCGGAACGGTGCTCACGGGCTGCGCGGAGGATCCGAACGAGGGCACCAACGGGGTCGGCAGACTGCCCGCCGAGAAGATCCAGGCCAAGACCCGTTCGGTCGCCGAGTCCGCCGGGGCGGTCCGGGTGCACGGGAACGTGGTCAGCGGCGAGCACACCTACGCGCTCGACATGCGGCTGAAGGACGACGGCGGCGAGGGCTCGGTCACCTCCGAGGGGGCGACCTTCCGGCTGCTGCGCGTCGGCGAGCATCTCTTCCTCAAGGCCGACGCGGAGTTCTGGAGTCATGGCGCGGGCCAGAGCGGGGACGGCGAGGCGGACGCCGCCGCGGCGTCCAAGCTCGGCGGCAAGTTCGTGAAGGTGCCGCAGGGCGACCCTTCGTACCAGAAGTTCAGCGGTTTCACGGACAAGGGTGTCCTCCTCGACGGTCTGCTGACCCTGCACGGCAAGCTCGCGACGGACGGCCACGACGAGCAGGCGGGCATCCGCACCATCCGCATCTCGGGCGACAAGGGCTCCGGCGGCACCCTGGAGGTGTCCCTGGAGGGCAAGCCGTATCCGCTGCGCCTGGAGCGGGCCGGTGGGGCGGGTACCCTCACGTTCTCCGCCTGGGGGCAGGACTTCTCCCTGAGGGAGCCGGAGAAGAACGAGACGGTGGACTACGGCAGGCAGCTGCCGGCGTCGTAGGCCGTCACTTGCGTTTGCGCTTCTTCAGCAGCAGGCGGGGCAGACCCGCCGGAATCGGCCGGCGGGTGATCGCCGGGGTCGGCAGCGGCGGCTCGGACAGGGAATCGTCGGGCAGCGGCGCCGTCGTCCCGGTCGGCTCCAGACGCAGCACCCGGCACTCGCGGGCCCAGCGGCCGGTCATGGCCTCGCCGTCGGGCGCGTTCAGCCGCTTGCCCTTGAGCTCGGCGACCGCCGCGTCCCACGCCTCGGAGCCCGGTGCGAGCTGGGTGACCCGGGCCGTCCAGGAGACCAGCCGGCCCCCCTTGTCCTTGCTGCGGACCGTCACCCGGGCCTCGGACCCGTCGGGCAGGCCCGGCAGCGGCTGCTCCCCGGGCCCGTCGCCGACCAGGCAGGCGGCACCCTCGTGCCACACGTGCCACAGGGCGCGCGCCGGGCCGTCGGGGCCCTGGACCCAGACGAGGCCGGACTTCTTCGTGGCCTCCTCGACGAGGGCCTGGCCGAGCAGCTCGCTTGTCATGGCCCCCAGCCTATCCACGCTGTTCACAGCCAGCCGTTCCGCTTCAGCGTGCGGTGGATGCCCAGGCAGATGACCACCGTGATGCCCATGATCACCGGGTAGCCGTACCGCCAGTGCAGCTCCGGCATGTGGTCGAAGTTCATGCCGTACACCCCGCACACCATCGTCGGCACGGCGATGATCGCGGCCCATGAGGTGATCTTGCGCATGTCCTCGTTCTGCGCCACGGACGCCTGCGCGAGGTTGGCCTGGAGGATGGAGTTGAGCAGCTCGTCGAAGCCGAGCACCTGCTCCTGCACGCGGGCCAGGTGGTCGGCGACATCGCGGAAGTACTTCTGGATGTCCGGGTCGATCAGCCGCATGGGCCGCTCGCTCAGCAGCTGCATGGGCCGCAGCAGCGGCGACACGGCCCGCTTGAACTCCAGCACCTCACGCTTGAGTTGGTAGATCCGTCCGGCGTCCGAGCCGCGCGGCGAGCCCTTGCGCCCCGGGGAGAACACCTCCGTCTCGACCTCGTCGATGTCGTCCTGCACGGCGTCGGCGACCGCGATGTAACCGTCGACGACGTGGTCGGCGATGGCGTGCAGCACGGCCGAGGGACCCTTGGACAGCAGCTCGGGGTCGTCCTGGAGCCGGTGCCGCAGGGCCCGCAGGGAGCCCTGACCGCCGTGCCGGACGGTGATGAAGAAGTCCCGTCCGGTGAAGCACATGACCTCGCCGGTCTCGACGACCTCGCTGTTGGCGTCGAACTGGTCGTGCTCCACGTAGTGGATGGTCTTGAACACCGTGAAGAGGGAGTCGTCGT
Organism: Streptomyces sp. DH10; assembly: GCF_029813805.1. NCBI lineage: Bacteria > Bacillati > Actinomycetota > Actinomycetes > Kitasatosporales > Streptomycetaceae > Streptomyces > Streptomyces sp. DH10. The sequence continues at coordinate 18,873 of NZ_JARVKU010000015.1, read as the reverse complement.
AGCGCTCCAGCTTGGGCCGCTGGTGGGCCTGGACGGCGTCCTCCACGGCCAGCGGGTGCAGCCCGAACTCACCGGCGATGCCGGAGAATTCGGCCTCGGTCGGCTCGTGCAGGCCGATCCACACGAAGCCGCCGTCGCGGCGCGCCAGGCGCACCGCCTCGTGCGGGGTCAGCGGGGTCTCGGTCTCGATGCGGCGGCCGTCCCGGTAGACGGCGCAGTCGACGACGGCGGAGGACGTCGCGGGGCTGCGGGTGGCGTCGTACGTCGCACCGTCCTTGCGCAGTGACACACGGGACGGACGGACGACGGCGCGCAGGTCGCGGATCATCGACATGGCGGGCTCCTTCGCGACAGGCAACGAAAGGCGCAGCACCCGACAGGTGGAACTACCCGGAATGAGGACGTTGGGACCGAGATGTTTGGCACGTCCACAAAGCGGGGAGCACCGCACCGTCGCGGTGGCGAGTCTCGTTACTGATTCAGCTTCTGAGGCAGATCAGGCAAAGCGAAACGAAGCGCTCTTCCGCGGTGAGGCGAGTGCGAGAGGTGGCGACCAGCCAGAGCCAGAACAGCTACGTCAGCGGCGGGAAGAGCGTGGTGCTACTGCACGGTCGACTTCGGTCCATTGCAGTCCCACCTCCTCCGGCCGGTCCCTCGTAAGGGAGTTCCTTCGGCGTCGGGGCTTGATCGCGACGCTTCTGCGTGCTGCCCCGAACCACCGGGCAAGAGTATCAGTCGCCCGACGTGTCAAGGCGCTTGTTTGCCCGCTACTGACGAGTTCTATGCTCGCCGCATGGCACTTGTTCTTCCTCTGGTCGAAGCCCGTTTGCGCACCGCGCTGGGCGAACCGGACGCGCGCGCCGCGGTCACCTTCCTGGGCACGGACCGTATCGAGGTGCTCCGCTTCCAGGAGGAGGACATCGTCCGCTACGCCACGCTCGGCATGTCCGAGCACCCCATGACGGACCCGACGTCGGTGGTCGCCGACCCGGTCAAGGGTCCGCGCGCCGAGCTGGTCCTGTCGGTGCGAGCCGGGCTGGCCGACACCGGCAAGGTGCTCCGTCCGCTCGCCGTGCTCGCCGCGTCTCCGCAGGTGGAGGGGCTGGTCGTGGCTCCGGGAGCCTCCCTCGACGTCGGGGAACCGCTGTGGCCCGGCGCTCCCTTCACCTCGGTCCTGGTCGCCGAGCCGGGCGGCCTGGTCGAGGACCTGGAGCTCGACGAGCCCCTCGACCCCGTGCGGTTCCTGCCGCTGCTGCCGATGACCCCGAACGAGGCCGCCTGGAAGCGCGTGCACGGCGCGCAGGCGCTCCAGGAGCGGTGGCTGAACCAGGGGACGGACCTCCGGGATCCGTCCCGGAAGTCCGTCCCGCTGGAGTGAGGAAGCTCACCAAACCTTGGCTGCAAAGCGTCAGTTGGCGAAGACGGCCACACCGTCCTCGGTCGCGTGCTTCGGCTCCAGCTCCTCGGCTTCGTGCGTGAGCGCCTTCCGCCGTACGACGACCACGAGTGCGCCCGCGACCGCGGTGACCGCCGCCACGACGAACGGGATGTGGATGTCGGTCCACTCCTCGATCTTCGGCGCGAAGTACGGGGCGGCCGCCGCGGCGAACCAGCGCACGAAGTTGTAGCCCGCGCTCGCCACCGGCCGGGGCGCGTCCGAGACGCCGAGGGCCAGCTCGGTGTAGACGGTGTTGTTCACGCCGATGAAGGCGCCGGACAGGATCGTGCAGACCACGGCGGTCGTGTGATCGCCGTAGCCGAGCACGAGGACGTCGGCCGCGAGCAGCACCAGCGAACCGCCGAGCACCTTCAGCGAGCCGAACCGCTTCTGGAGCCGGGGCGCCACGATCACCGAGAAGACGGCGAGCAGCACGCCCCAGGCGAAGAACACCGCCCCCGACCGGTACGGGCTCATGTTCAGCACGAACGGCGTGAAGGCCAGCACGGTGAAGAACGTGTAGTTGTAGAAGAACGCCGAGACCGCCGCCGAGGCGAGGCCGCCGTGGCCCAGTGCCCTGACCGGGTCCAGGAGCGAGGTCTTGCGGGCCGGCTTGGGCTGTTCCTTCAGGAACACCGTGATGCACAGGAAGCCGACCGCCATCAGGAACGCCGTTCCGAAGAACGGGTAGCGCCAGCTGGCGTCCCCGAGCAGGGCGCCCAGCAGCGGACCGCACGCCATGCCGAGGCCGAGGGCCGACTCGTACAGCAGGATCGCCGCCGCGCTGCCGCCGGCCGCCGCGCCGACGATGACCGCGAGGGCCGTCGAGACGAACAGCGCGTTGCCGAGACCCCAGCCGGCCCGGAAGCCCACCAGTTCGCCGACGGATCCGGAGGTGCCCGCGAGCCCGGCGAACACCACGACGAACGCGAGGCCGAGCAGCAGTGTCTTCCGGCCGCCGATCCGGCTGGAGACGAAGCCGGTCACCAGCATCGCGACGGCGGTGATGAGGAAGTACGAGGTGAAGAGCAGGGAGACCTGGCTCGTCGTGGCGTGCAGGCCCTGGGCGATGGACGGCAGGATCGGGTCGACGAGTCCGATGCCCATGAAGGCGACGACCGACGCCCCGGCGGTCGCCCACACGGACTTGGGCTGCTTCAGGAGGCCGCCCGCTCCGGCGTCGAAGGGGTCCATTGCGTGCTCCCTTTCCCGGACGGAAGTAGTTGGTGTATACACACACTAAGTTAGAGAGGCTAATTAATGCAAACTACAGCTAATGTGGGAGTGAAGGGTTCCGTCCGGTTGGGTGATCGTCCTTGACGCGGCGGGGCCGGGGTAGGACCGTGGGGCCCTATGAGGGGCGAACCCAGTTGCCCGAAGTGCGGTGGCCGGGTCAGGGCTCCCGGCCTCTTCTCCGACTCGTGGCAGTGCGATGTGCACGGCACCGTCCATCCGGTGCAGCCCGTGATACCGCCCAGCGTCGACGCCCTCAACGTCGTGGTGCACCGCACCCACGTGCCGGTGTGGATGCCCTGGCCGCTGCCGGTCGGCTGGCTGTTCACGGGCGTGGCCTGCGCGGGGGACGACCGCACGGGCGGCCGCGCCACGGCCGTGGCCTGCACGGGGCCCGGCCCGCTCGGCGGGATGGGCGAGCTGATCCTGGTGGCGGAGGAGCTCGGCGTCGGACTCGGTGCGCGGTACGCGGGCATGGACGGTCCGGATCCGGGGCCGTACATCGACGTCGGGAAGCCGGCCCAGGCGAAGGTGCTGGCCGCGGGGCGTCCCACGCCGTTGTGGCATGTGTCCGGGGCGCCGGACGACCGGGCGGTGTTCGCGGGGGAGGCGCTCGGGATGTGGCTGTGGGCGGTCGTCTGGCCGGAGCAGTCCGGGTTGCTGATGTACGACGAGCTGGTGCTGGCGGATCTGCGGGAGGCCGGTGCCGAGGTGGAGTTGGTGCCCTGCGGGGCGCTGTCGCCGCGGTTGCTTCAGCCGTAGGGCTGTGTAGGGGGCGCTTGCTGGGTTCGGGTGTGACAGGGGTCGGCGAAAGTCCGGTTATCCTTGAGCAGCCCTGTTCGTCCCGTTCGTGTCTGGAGTCCGCGTCGTGCGTATCGATCTGCACACCCACTCCACCGCTTCCGACGGTACGGACGCTCCCGCCGATCTGGTGCGGAAGGCCGCCGCGGTCGGGCTGGACGTCGTCGCGCTGACCGATCACGACACCACCCGTGGCCACGCCGAGGCGATCGCCGCGCTGCCCGAGGGGCTCACGCTGGTCACCGGAGCCGAGCTGTCCTGCCGGCTCGACGGCATCAGCATGCACATGCTGGCGTACCTCTTCGACGCCGAGGAGCCGGCGCTGCTCGCCGAGCGCGAGCTGGTCCGGGACGACCGGGTGCCCCGGGCGCGGGGCATGGTCGCCAGGCTTCAGGAGCTGGGCGTGCCCGTGACCTGGGACCAGGTGGCGCGGATCGCCGGCGACGGGTCCGTCGGGCGTCCGCACGTGGCGACCGCGCTCGTCGAGCTGGGTGTCGTGCCCACCGTCAACGACGCCTTCACCCAGGACTGGCTGGCCGACGGCGGCCGGGCCTTCGTGGAGAAGCACGAGACCGACCCGTTCGAGGCGATCCGGCTGATCAAGGGCGCGGGCGGGGTCGCGGTGTTCGCGCACCCCGGGGCGAGCAAGCGGGGGCGTACGGTGCCGGAGGCCGCGATCGCCGAGATGGCCGCGGCCGGGCTCGACGGCGTCGAGGTCGACCACATGGACCACGACGCGGACACGCGTGCGCGGCTGCGGGGGCTGGCGAAGGAGCTGGAGCTCCTGGTGACCGGGTCCAGCGACTATCACGGCAGCCGGAAGACGTGTGTGCTCGGGGAGTACACGACGGATCCCGAGGTGTACGGGGAGATCACGCGGCGGGCCTTCGGGGCGTTTCCCGTGCCGGGGGCCGGCGGGGTCTGAGGTTTCCGTCCTGTAGGTCCGTTGTCAGGCACCCGGCGCTGTCGGCTGTGCCCACCCGTTCCTCCCCCAAGTGCCTCAAGGGCCTGTGGGGACCCCCAGAGGAACGCCTGCCCAGAGCGGCAGTACCGTCCGCCGCGTTCTTTCACCCACCTCGCAAGGCCATCGCTGTCATGTTCGACCTCGCCGTCTTCGGCTCCCTGTTCCTGACCCTCTTCGTCATCATGGATCCCCCCGGGATCACCCCGATCTTCCTCGCGCTCACCGCCGGACGGCCCGGCAAGGTGCAGAAGCGGATGGCCTTCCAGGCCGTCTGTGTCGCCGGTGGTGTGATCACCGTGTTCGGGCTGCTCGGGCATCAGATCCTGAACTACCTGCACGTGTCCGTGCCCGCGCTGATGATCGCGGGCGGGCTGCTGCTTCTGCTGATCGCGCTCGATCTGCTGACCGGCAAGACGGACGAGCCCAAGCAGACCAAGGACGTCAACGTCGCCCTCGTGCCGCTGGGCATGCCGCTGCTGGCCGGGCCGGGGGCGATCGTGTCGGTCATCCTCGCCGTGCAGAAGGCCCACACGGTCGCCACGCAGATCTCCGTGTGGACGGCGATCCTCGCCATCCACGTCGTGCTGTGGCTGGTGATGCGCTACTCGCTGGTGATCATCCGGATCATCAAGGACGGCGGTGTGGTCCTGGTGACGCGGCTCGCGGGCATGATGCTGTCCGCGATCGCCGTGCAGCAGATCATCAACGGGGTCACGCAGGTGATCCAGGGCAGCTGAGAGGCCGCCGCGTCACGCGGTGCGGGTGAGTACCGTGCCGATCTCCCTGGCCGGTCCCGCGTGGGCGAGGTACTCCTCGATCTTGTGCGCGCGGTCCCGGCCGTTCTGGACGGCCAGCTGCGTGAGCTTGCCCCACCGCTCGTCCTCCAGGGGGCAGCCGACGGCGACCGCGTCGGTGGGGCACCAGACGTTGACCCAGTCGCGCACCTTGGGCGGCCGGTGCGGGCCGCGGGCGAGGAGCCGCTCGTTGACGCCGTCCAGGCCGAGCGGGCTGCCCGCGGTGACCAGCAGTACGGGGTCGAGGCCGTCCGGGAGCCGGGTCAGCAGGTCCATGCCGACGACCGTGCCCAGGCTGTGCGTGACCAGGACAACTTCACCCGTGGCGGGCATCGTCTCCAGGACGCTGTCCAGCACGGCCTGCCGCACCGAGCTGTCACCGAGGTACAGGTCGACGTCCCGCAGGAACGTGGCGATGGTCCACTCGTCCAGGTCGGATCTGGCGGCGAGCCAGCTCAGCGGCCGGTGCAGTGCGCCGACCAGCCCCGCTCCGAAGCCCTCCGTGGCCGCCGGACCGTTCTGGGGCATGCCGGCCCGGGCGGCCGCCTCGTACAGCAGCTGCTCGTAGGAGCCGGTGGGCGATTCGGCGGCGAAGACCTCGGCGGCAGCGGCGGCGCTCACCTCGTCGAGTCCGACGGCCTGGGCCGTGCTCTCCCGGCCGCTCACGAGGCCGGCCAGTCTCGTGCCGTAGAACGGGAACCACACGTCCTCCGGGTCGACCGTGGGCAGTGCCGCGAGCGTGAGGCCCTGGTTCAGGCCGGACGTCCAGCTCCGCCGGAGGTCCTCGGGCTCCTTGCCCTGCTGGTCCCTGCCGTGCAGGAACACCAGGTGCTGACGGCCGCCGAAGGCGGTGCCGCGGGCCGGGCGTCCCTTCTTGGGGCCCCGCGCCCGGGCATCGCTCTCGGTCATGGTCACCGTCACCGGGACGCCGGGGACCGACGGGGTCGTGACGCCGGGTACGGCCGGCGTGATTCTCTCCGGCTGAGGCGCGGGGACGGCCGTGCTCTGGTCCAGGCCGGAGTCCGGGCCCATCTCGGCCAGCAGCGCGCGGCGCCCGGGGCCGAGGTCCAGCCGGGCCAGATGCTTCAGGATCGAGCTGATGCGGACGCCCTCGTTGGCGACCCAGTCGATCGCGTCGTCGCCGTCGCCCTGGCGCCAGGGCTGGCCGTCCTTCCGCAGGACGCGGCCCTGGTCGTCCTTCTTCGGCACGCCGCTGTGGTGGAGGGCCACGACCTCCCACTGGTCGTTGAAGACGGGGGAGCCGGAGTTTCCGGGGCGCGTGTCGGCCAGGTAGTGGACGAAGTCGTCCAGTCGTACCAGCACCGAGTTGTCGCGCAGAACGATCTCCTTGAGGCGCCCGTCCGGGTGACCGATGATGTTCACCTTCTCGCCCAGCACCACCTTGCCGAGCTGCACGCTGAGCCGGTTCCAGCCGAAGATCTCGCCCGGCGGACGGCCGTCCAGGGCGGGCGTGACCGCCACCAGGGCGAAGTCCAGCCGCCTGTCCGCGGCGAAGAAGCTCCCCGGGTCGAGCTCCATGCGGACGGCGGTGTCGGGGACGTTGTCGACCGTCACCTGGGCGTTGAACTCCGCGAAGCACTGGCGGGCGAAGCCCTCGTCGGGCAGCACGTGGTGGTTGGTCATCATCAGCCGCGGCGAGACCAGGAAGCCGGTGCCGTGCGGAAGCTCACGGCCGTCGCGGCGCAGGGTGATCCGGGCGACCGTGGCTCCGGCCCTGACCCCGCGCGGCAGGAAGCTCCAGGCCTGGAGCTCGTTCGACAGGTTGATGATGCGTTCGTTGGTGTGGGGCAGGTCCAGGGCCTCGCCGTGGATGTCGGCCACCACCGCCGAGGGCGAGAGACCGCCCCGGTCGAGGATCCGTTCGGCGCGCACGGCGAGCGCGTCCGGGTTGTCCGGGAACCGCACACCGGCCGCCAGCCGGCCTTCGACCCGCTCGCGCTCCGCGGAAGAGTCCTCGTACCGCTGCGCGGCCTCGGCCACGGCCTGCTCGTGCAGTTCCTCGTTCAACCGGCCCGTCACGGACATGTGGTCCACCGCCTCGCTCTCGCTGTCGCCGTTCCCCTCAGCCAGTACGCGCCCCACCAGGGAGGTCCGCAACAGCAAAGCCCCCGCACGGCCTATGCCGTGCGGGGGCTCGAAGTGTGGGAGAGCGGCGCGCGTTACGAGGCCGTGGTCCCGGCCGGGCGGATCCAGAGGCGCTGCCCTGTGGCGGCGGCCTGCTGAACGATGCGGTTGACGGAGGCGGCGTCCACGACGGTCGTGTCCACGGGCGTGCCGTCGACGTCGTCGAGGTGCATGATTTCGAAGCGCAAGGGCTTCTCCCTTCGTCTGGTCATCCTCCTGAGGAGAACTACTTGGTGGTCGGCCCACGAGGCAGCGGTGCCCGGTGTTCCATATGAGTCAACAGGACTGCACCGTTGAAACATTCCCTACGCTAAGGAAATTTTTCGAACTGCTAATTACTGAGTCGTAAGACTGTCGTTACGGGACCGATCGGGACCAGTTGTGTTCGCAGCGTGACGGCCAGGACAATGAAGGCGATGAACGACGACCTCGCGGCCCTGAGCGCCCGCATCGACCGCACCAACGAGCTGCTCCAGCGCATGCTCGCCGAGGTGGCGAAGACGCCCTCGACCCATGCGATCTTCGTCGATGCCGGGTACCTCTACGCGGCCGCGGGACGGCTCGTCGCCGGCACGGAGGACCGCCGGGCGTTCGACCTGGACGCCGAGGGCCTGATCGACGCGCTCATCGACACGGCCCGCACGATCTTCGCGGACAGCAGGCTGCTGCGGGTCTACTGGTACGACGGCGCCCGCCGCCGCATCCACACGGCCGAGCAGCAGAGCATCGCGGAGCTGCCGGACGTGAAGGTGCGGCTGGGCAACCTGAACTCCAACAACCAGCAGAAGGGCGTCGACTCACTCATCCGCAGCGACCTGGAGTCCCTCGCCCGGCACCGCGCCATCAGCGACGCGGCCCTGCTCGGCGGCGACGAGGACCTGGTGTCGGCGGTGGAGGCGGCCCAGGGGTACGGCGCCCGCGTCCACCTCTGGGGCATCGAGGCGCCGGAGGGGCGCAACCAGGCGGAGCCCCTCCTGTGGGAGGTCGACAGCCAGCGCACCTTCGACCTCGACTTCTTCAAGCCCTACGTCTCCCGCCGCGCTGCCCCCGCCTACGAGACGACCGCGGGCCGGCCCACCCGTGAGGACGTGCGGTTCGTCGGCGCCCAGATCGCGGCGAAGTGGCTGGCGGCCCGCGGCCGGGACACGCTGGTCGAGCTGCTGCCCGGCCACCCCTACCTGCCCGGCTCGGTGGACCAGGACCTGCTCGTGGAGGCGGAGGGCCTGTTGCAGTACTCGCTGCGCGGACAGGCGGACCTGCGGCGTGCGCTGCGGGACGGCTTCTGGGACCACCTCCAGACGCAGTACTAGGCCGTCTCCAGACGCAGCATTAGGCCATCTCCAGACGCAGTTACTAGGCCGTGTGGGTTCCGGCCGAGTGGGTTGCGTCCCAGAAGTCGGCGAGGGCCTGGGCGGTCGGCAGGGGCTGATCGGCGCCCGGGGAGTGCTCGGCTCCCGCGACGACCGTGCGGTGCGCGTCCAGCCGTACGGCCATGTCGTCGAGGATCGCCACCGGCCAGGTGTCGTCGTGCGCCCCCGACAGGACGTGGAACGGCAGCGGCACGGCGGCGAGTTCGGCGACGCGGTCCGGCTCGGTGCACAACTGGCGGCCGGTCGCGAGGAGTTGGGCGGGACTGTGGCCCAGCCAGCGGCGGCGCAACTGCTCCGGGTCGCCGGGACCGCGGGCGGGCCCGCCGACCTCCTCCGGCGGCCCCATGGCCTGGATGGCCTCCCACACCTCCTCCATCGACAGCACGGCGAGCGCGTCGCGCAGCAGCTTCACGCGCTGCTGCTGGGAGACGGAGATCTGCGCCGGGCCGGACGACATCAGGGTGAGGGAGAGGAAGGGGGAGTGGTCGAGCAGCACGGCCGCACGAGCGATCTGTCCGCCGAGCGAGTGCCCGACGAGGTGTACGGGCACGCCGAGCGCCTCTGCCTGCGCGAGCACGTCCCGGGCCAGTTCCCGCTGGGCGTAGGCGGATTCGTCGTCCAGGGGCCCGTCCGACTCGTGCTGCCCCCGCCCGTCCACCGCGACGACCCGGTATCCCCGCTCCGCGAGCGGCTCGTGGAGCAGGCGGAAGTCCTCCTTGCTCCCGGTGAATCCGGGCAGCATCAGGACGACCCCCCTGGCTCCCGCCTCCGCCGTCGGCGGCGAGTCGACGACGGCGAACTCCCCGCGGGCCGTGGGCAGGAGGTAGGCGCGGGCGCCCGGGGGCGGGGTGAAGGTGGCTTGCCTGGTCACGGGGTGAGGGTAGCGGGTGGGGGCGGGGCGACGGGCGACAAGGACGAGGGGCGGGACGCGCTCGGGAATGCCGATGGCCCGGCCCCACCACGCGGGTGGGGCCGGGCCAACGGGGAGAGTGTCAGCCCTCCGTGGGCTCCGCGCCGGCCGTGGCCTTGCGGGCGCGGCGGGCCCTCGGCTTCGCCTCGGCCGCGTCGTCCGCGACCTCGGCGGAGGCTGCGGCCGTCGCGGTCTTCCGCGTGCGACGCGGCTTGGCGGCCTCCGGCTCCTGCCCGGCCTGAGCCGGGATGTCGGCGGGCTCGGTGACCTTGCGGGTGCGGCGGCGCGGCTTGGCCTCCGTGCCTTCGGCGGTGTCGGCCGCGGCCTCGGCGGCTGCGGCGGTCTTCCGCGTGCGGCGGGGCTTGGCCTCGGCGGTCTCGGCCTCCGCGGTCGCGGCGGCCGTCTTCCGCGTACGGCGCGGCTTCGCCTCGGCCGCCTCGGCCGTGTCGACGCTCGCCTCGGCCTTGGCCGTCGCCTTGCGGGCACGCCGCGGCTTGGCCTCGGCGGCCTCCGGCTCCTGAGCCGTCTGGGCCGGGATCCCGGCGGCGACGGACTCGGCGGGCTCGGCGGCGTCGACGGCCTTGCGGGTGCGGCGGCGCGGCTTGGCCTCCGTGCCTTCGGCGGTGTCGGCCGCGGCTTCGGCGGCTGCGGCGGTCTTCCGCGTGCGGCGGGGCTTGGCCTCGGTGGTGTCGGCCGTGTCGACGGCGTCCTCCGCCACGGCTGCGGCCGTCTTGCGCGTGCGGCGCGGCTTGGCCTCCGTGCCTTCGGCGGTGTCGGCTGCGGCTTCGGCGGCTGCGGTGGTCTTCCGCGTGCGGCGGGGCTTGGGCTCGGTGGCCTGCGCCTCGCCGGCGGCGTCCTCCGCCGCTGCCGCTGCCTTGCGCGTACGCCGGGGCTTGGCCGCGGCGGCCTCGGCCGTGTCGACGGCGTCCTCCGCTGCGGCGGTCGCCTTGCGCGTGCGGCGCGGCTTGGTCTCAGCGGCCTCGTCCGGAGCGGCAGGGGTCGCGGAGTCGGCAGCCGTCCTGCGGGTGCGCCGCGGCTTCGTCTCCGTCGGCTCAGGCGCGGACTCGGTGGTCCCCTCGGCCGTGTCGAGCGCCGACTCGGCCGCGGTGGCAGCCGTGGTCCTGCGGGTGCGGCGGCGCGGCCTGGACGCGGGAGCCTCGGGCTGGTCGGCCACCGGGGCGGCCACGACCGGCGCGGCTTCCGCCTCCGCCGGGGCGTCCGCGGCGGCCGACGGCGTCACCGCGGCCTCGGCCTCCACCGCCGGCGTCTCCGACCTGCGCGTACGGCGCCGCCGCGACGTCCCCGCCTCGGTGCTCGTGCCCTCCGCCGTCGCTACGGCGCTCTCCGCCGGCTCGGACGCGGGGGACTCGACAGCCGTGACCGGCGCCGACTCGGCAGAGGCACCGCCGCGGGTGCGGCGACGGCGACGCGGGGTGCGCGGAGCCGAGACGGCCTCCGCCTCGGAGGAGCCGCCCGTGGCCGTGGTGTCGGCAGTGGCGGTGCCGGTGGACTCCGGCGCTCCGTCCAGCGGCGTCCCGCCCCGCATGCGGCGGCGGCGCCGAGGCGTACGTTCCGAACGCTCGCGGTCGGCCGACGGGGACTCGTCCCGGCCGCCACGACCGCGGCCGCCGCGCCCGCGCGGCCCCCGGCCGCCCGTCTCGCCCAGGTCCTCCAGCTCCTCCGCGGCCAGCCCGGCACGCTTGCGCTCCGAGCGCGGCAGGACGCCCTTCGTGCCCTGGGGGATGCCGAGGTCGGCGTAGAGGTGCGGGGACGTGGAGTACGTCTCCGGCGGGTCGTTGAAGCCCAGGTCCAGCGCCTTGTTGATGAGCTGCCAGCGCGGGATGTCGTCCCAGTCGACGAGCGTGATCGCGATGCCCTTGGCGCCCGCGCGGCCGGTACGGCCGATGCGGTGCAGGTACGTCTTCTCGTCTTCCGGCGACTGGTAGTTGATGACGTGCGTCACGCCCTCGACGTCGATGCCGCGGGCGGCGACGTCGGTGCAGACGAGGACGTCCACCTTGCCGTTGCGGAAGGCCCGCAGGGCCTGCTCGCGGGCGCCCTGGCCGAGGTCGCCGTGGACCGCGCCGGACGCGAAGCCGCGCTGCTGGAGCTGGTCGGCGAGGTCCGCCGCGGTGCGCTTCGTACGGCAGAAGACCATGACCAGTCCCCGGTGGTCGGCCTGCAGTATGCGCGCGACCATCTCCGGCTTGTCCATGTTGTGCGCGCGGTAGACGTACTGCTTGGTGTTCGCGACCGTCTTGCCCGCGTCGTCCGGCGACGTGGCGCTGATGTGCGTGGGCTGCGACATGTAGCGGCGGGCCAGTCCGATGACCGCGCCCGGCATGGTCGCCGAGAACAGCATCGTCTGGCGCCGGACCGGCAGCATGTTGATGATCTTCTCGACGTCGGGCAGGAAGCCCAGGTCGAGCATCTCGTCGGCCTCGTCGAGGACCAGGCACCTGACGTGCTTCAGGTTCAGCTTCTTCTGCCCGGCGAGGTCGAGCAGCCGGCCCGGGGTGCCGACGACCACGTCGACGCCCTTCTTCAGGGCGTCGACCTGGGGCTCGTAGGCCCGGCCGCCGTAGATCGCGAGGACGCGCACGTTGCGCACCTTGCCCGCGGTCAGCAGGTCGTTGGTGACCTGCGTGCACAGCTCGCGCGTGGGGACGACGACGAGCGCCTGCGGGGCATCGGTGAGGTCCTCGGGCTGGGCGCGTCCGGCCTCGACGTCGGCGGGGACGGTGACGCGCTCGAGGAGCGGGAGGCCGAAGCCCAGCGTCTTGCCGGTGCCGGTCTTGGCCTGACCGATGACGTCCGAGCCCGAAAGGGCCACGGGAAGCGTCATCTCCTGGATGGGGAAGGCGGTGGTGATGCCGACGGCCTCCAGGGCCTCGGCCGTCTCGGGAAGGATCCCGAGCTCTCGGAACGTCGTAGTCAGGGTGCTGCCTCTTCTGTGTGGGCGGCGCGAGGCGAGCGCGGGGTCTTGTCGGACCGTGCCGGGGACGTCGGCTGCCTACGGGCGGCCGTAGAGCACGGGACCGCGCCGACGCTCTAGCGCTCATGCCGCTGAGGGTGTCCCCTCCGGGTCTCGTACGCACAGTGCCGTACGACCGGAGAGGGCTGTCGGGTCGGAGCCGATCGGGCCACCGACCGGGCATCCTCATACGTGCGGCCTGTCGAGGTACGTCGACGTACCAGCAGGCGCATTACCACCATACCCCGGAATCCCGCACATGTGATGGCCGATTTGGTCACGTAGTCGTCGTCACACTGATTGACCAGGGCCTTACGCCTCCCGACGGGCGGGCTATTGTGCGCTTCATGACGAGCTCTGACAAGCCTGAGAACGCCTCGGACACCACCGCCACCCCGGCCGGACACACCGGAGTCGCCGCCCGGGACTGGGCGACGGCCTCCGCCGACCCGCAGTACCGCGCCGCGGTCGTGGACCTGCTCGGCGCGCTCGCGTACGGGGAGCTGGCGGCGTTCGAACGTCTCGCGGAGGACGCCAAACTGGCGCCGACGCTGGAGGACAAGGCGGAGCTGGCGAAGATGGCGTCGGCCGAGTTCCACCACTTCGAGAGGCTGCGCGACCGGCTCGCCGAGATCGGGGAGGAGCCGACGCGGGCGATGGAGCCGTTCGTCGCGGCCTACGACGGCTTCCACAAGCAGACGGCCCCCTCGGACTGGCTGGAGGGCCTCGTCAAGGCCTACGTCGGCGACTCCATCGCCAGCGACTTCTACCGGGAGGTCGCCGCCCGGCTCGACTCCGACTCCCGCGGTCTGGTGCTGGCCGTGCTCGACGACACCGGGCACGGCGGCTTCGCCGTGGAGAAGGTGCGTGCCGCGATCGACGCGGACCCGCGGGTGGGCGGGCGGCTCGCGCTGTGGGCGCGGCGGCTGATGGGCGAGGCCCTGTCGCAGTCCCAGCGGGTGGTCGCCGAGCGGGACGCGCTGTCGACCATGCTGGTGGGCGGTGTCGCGGACGGCTTCGACCTCGCCGAGGTCGGCAAGATGTTCTCCCGGATCACCGAGGCGCACACCAAGCGGATGGCTGCGCTCGGTCTGGCCGCGTAGCGCTCTTGCGCAGCGGCGGCGGGCGCCGAGGGGTTCCGGCCGTGTCGCGGCTGCGGTCCGTTGCCGGCGGGGCGCGCAGGTCACCGCGCCCGGTCGGCCGCGGTTACGCCGTCGCTGATCGTCGGCGCAGGCGCCCCGCGGGGCGCAGCAGCAGCGACAGCGACGCCACCGAGACGACCACCGCGCCGAGCAGCACCAGCAGCCAGTGCCCGGCGTCCAGCGCGCTGTGCATGACGAAGGCCCCGAAGAGGGCGCCGGCCACGCCGGTCGACAGCACCAGGGGCCGGGACGGGAGGCGGTGTGCCAGGCGATGCGTGGCCGCCCATGCCAGGGCCAGGCCCAGGATCGCGGAACTCAGCGCTTCCAGGAGCATGTCGGGGTCCCTCCCACATGGCCTGCCCGAATCGGTCGTACCCCGTCATACCCCTGACCTGCGGAATCCAATCCACCTCTGGGGGCGAACCGTGCTCCATCCGTGGCGGAACCCGTGTGCCGCACGGGGTGCCGCGGAGAAGAGGGAACGCGAACGGGGCGGGTCGGCCGACAGCCGCCCCGCCCCGTTCCGCACATGCGCCTACAGAGCGCCGAAGCCCACCTTGCGCGGGGCCGGCTCACCGAGCTCGACGTACGCGAGACGGTCGGCCGGGACCAGGACCTTGCGGCCGTGCTCGTCCACGAGGGTCAGCAGCGCCGACTTCCCGGCCAGCGCCTCGGACACCGCCCGCTCGACCTCCTCGGCACTCTGACCGCTCTCCAGAACGATCTCGCGGGGCGCGTGCTGCACGCCGATCTTGACCTCCACGGCTATGTCCCTCCGACGGTCAGTGATGTGCGCGACCTTCCGCGCCGTACGCAGCACACATTAGCCCGGTGAGAGGACCGGCATGCTCCGCCCGAGAACGCCACGAGCGAACAGCGGGCGGGAACAAGGCGGCCGTCAGTGGTGCTGCTGGTCGGTTCCGTGCAGCGGGAAGCCCGCGATGCCGCGCCACGCGAGCGAGGCGAGCAGCTGTACGGCCTGGTCGCGCGGCACGCTGCGGTCGCTGTGCAGCCAGGACCGGGCCACCACCTGGGCGAGGCCGCCCAGCCCCGAGGCGAGCAGCATCGACTCCGCGCGCGACAGGCCCGTGTCCTCGGCGATGACGTCGCAGATCGCCTCCGCACACTCGTTCGTGACCTTGTCGACGCGCTCGCGCACGGCGGGCTCGTTGGTCAGGTCCGACTCGAAGACCAGGCGGAAGGCGCCGCCGTCGTCCTCGACGTACGCGAAGTAGGCGTCCATCGTCGCCCGGACGCGCTGCTTGTTGTCGGTGGTCGACGCCAGCGCGTTCCGTACGGCCTGGATGAGCGACTCGCAGTGCTGGTCCAGCAGCGCGAGGTAGAGGTCGAGCTTGCCCGGGAAGTGCTGGTAGAGCACCGGCTTGCTGACTCCGGCGCGCTCCGCGATGTCGTCCATCGCGGCCGCGTGGTAGCCCTGGGCCACGAAGACCTCCTGGGCGGCACCCAGGAGCTGGTTCCGTCGGGCACGGCGCGGCAGGCGAGTGCCCCGCGGGCGAACCGCCTCTGTCTGCTCGATGGCTGTCACGCCGCCTCCCATGTTCGTCCATGTGCGGATCTGGCCGCGTCGCCATCGTACTTTTCGGTAACCGTGGTGTGCGCGGTGAGAACGCAGAATTTCACGGACCGGACGGTTACGAAAGCGGTTGAGAAGGTTTCAAACAGGGTCAGAGCGGGCAAAATGCGGCTCCTTTCCTGCTCGGTGATGCTCCCTGTCGCCACCCGGCGGCGTGCGTCACCGGTAGTCGTCCTCGTCGAGGGAGACGATCCGGGCCTGCTCCACCAGGTCGGCCTCATTGGCACGGTCGGGGTCGACGCGGGGCAGCGGGTCGTCGCGGTTCGGTGCGACGTCCGTGTGCTGCTCGACGGCGTCCACCTCGGGGGCCTCGACGTCGTACTCGGGCGCCTCCGGCGCCTCCTCGGCCTCGAACGTCTCCGGGTCTGTGGGATCTACGGCCATGCTGGGCTCCCTTCCTACGAACGTCCCTGGGAATGCAGGGGCCACACGCGGGTGCCCTCTCTACGAGCCTAGGAGACACCCGATCCGGACGCTATGCGATCCGCGTCCGGGACGTGACGCAGTGCGCATCCCGTCGAGTGCTTCTCATGTGCCCTGCTTTTCCCCCGTGCCACCCCGTGCTCGGATGTCTTTCCGCTCTCCCGCGCCTTCCCCGTGTCCGCCTCATGCGCCCGCCCCGCATGGCCGATTCCTGTGATGGCGAACACATGAGCCACTACGTGATCGTCTCGTAACATTGCCGCATGTCTTCGACCGAGCTGCCCTTCGTGCCGCCCGCCAATGTGCTGCCGAAGGTGGGGACCGTCAGGGTTGCCGAGGGTGAGCGGCTGAGGTCGGTCGAGCTGCCCGGGATCACGCTGACGGTGCGGTCGAGGCCTCCCGCGCGCAAGGGGCCGGCTCCCGCGCTGTACGTGCACGGACTCGGGGGTTCCTCGCAGAACTGGTCGGCGCTGATGCAGCTGTTGGACGACGTCGTCGACAGCGAGGCCCTCGATCTGCCGGGCTTCGGCGACTCCCCGCCGCCGGACGACGGCGACTACTCGGTCACGGGGCACGCGCGTGCCGTCATCCGGTACCTCGACGCCACCGGTCGCGGGCCCGTGCACCTGTTCGGGAACTCGCTCGGTGGCGCCATCACCACCCGTGTCGCCGCGGTACGGCCCGATCTGGTCCGTACGCTCACGCTCGTGTCGCCCGCTCTGCCCGAGATCCGAGTGCAGCGCACCGCCGTGCCCACAGCGCTGCTGGCGGTGCCCGGTGTCGCGCCGCTCTTCACCCGGCTGACCCGGGACTGGACGGCGGAGCAGCGCGTCCGTGGGGTGATGGCGCTGTGCTACGGGGATCCGGGGCGGGTGACGCCGGAAGGATTCAGCAATGCCGTGCACGAGATGGAGCGGCGGCTGCGGCTACCGTACTTCTGGGACGCGATGGCGCGTTCCGCGCGCGGGATCGTCAACGCGTACACGCTGGGTGGCCAGCAGGGACTGTGGCGCCAGGCCGAACGGGTTCTCGCGCCGACCCTCCTCGTCTACGGTGGCCGTGACCAACTGGTCGGCTTCCGGATGGCCCAGAGGGCGGCCCGGGCGTACCGCGACTCGCGGCTGGTGACATTGCCGGACGCGGGGCACGTGGCCATGATGGAGTACCCGGAGACGGTGGCCATGGCATTTCGTGAACTCCTCGAAGACGCGGGGGAGTCGGGCGAACGGCGAGCGAGGAAGGCTCGCGCGGACGAGGTTGTCGACGAAGCAGAAACCGACGAGAGCATGGGGGGCTGAGGCGCGACGTGGGACGCCACAGCCGCCGTGGGCCGGTCGCCAAGGGTGACACCGCGGACACAACCGCAGTACGGAACGGTCGGGCCGGGTCGGGACAGCAACCGGAGCAGGGTCAGGCGCCGGGCACGAGCCGGGAAGGCCGGACGGCCCCGCCCCGCGGCGCCTCGCCGGGCGGCTGGCCGCCGCCGGGTGCGGGCCCTCACCGGACGCCGGGGCCTCGGCCCGCGCCGATGGACGGGACGCCCGCGCACGGGATGCCGCGTCTTCCGGACGGCTGGCTGCCGGACGGCACGCCCGTGCACGGGGCTCCGCGCCTGCCCGACGGCACCCCGGCGCGGGGGCTGCCCCGCTTTCCCGACGGCACGCCGGCGCGCGCTGTTCCGCGCCTGCCCGACGGGACTCCCGCGCAGGGTGTTCCGCGGCTTGCCGACGGGACTCCCGCGCACGGCGTTCCGCGGCTTTTGGACGGTACCCCCGCGCGCGGCGTGCCCCGGGTTCCCGACGGGACTCCGGCGCACGGCACTCCCGCGCACGGCTTTCCGCAAGCGCGTGGAGGCCATCCCGAGCAGCGGGAATCCGGAGGTGGCTGGGGCGATTTGAGGGCCGTTGGCGGTGCTCCCATACCGCGGCAGCGGCGGGCTTCCGTGCCCGCCCCGCGGCAGGAGTACATCAAGGCCTTCGACGAGGAGGACGACGTCTTCGCACCCCGTACGCCCGCCTCCGCACACGCGGCGGACGCCTACGCCTCCGTCACGGACTGGAACGCGGGCGCCCCGGCCGGCATCCGCTCCGACGACGATGACGACGCGGCGCCCACCGGCGCACCCGCGCCGGTCAAGGGCGCCAAGGGCCGTACGTTCACCGGCATCGCGGCTGCCGCCGTGACCACCGTGCTGGCCGTGATCGTCGCCGGTCAGGTCACCGACGACCCCGGTGGCGCCGATGTGCAGTCGCAGTCCGCCACCGATCAGGCCCGCGACCTCCGGGACCCCTCGTCCCGCGCGGACGGGCCGGCGCCCGCACCGCACGCCGGCGCGAAGCCGCTGACGTACGACGAGAAGATGGGCAAGACCTATCCGCTCGGCGCCACGTTCAAGGGCTCGGGCAAGTTCGACGCCGTGCCCGGAATCGCCACAGGGCCGGGTACGGGGCAGAAATTCACCTATCGCGTGGACGTGGAGCAGGGACTCGGGCTCGACGCCGAGCTGTTCGCCGAGGCCGTGCAGAAGACGCTCAACGACCAGCGCAGCTGGGCCCACAACGGCGCACGCACCTTCGAGCGGATCTACTCCGGCAAGCCAGACTTCGTGATCACGCTCGCCAGCCCCGGCACGACCGCCGAATGGTGCGCCAAGTCCGGTCTGGACACCACCGTGGACAACGTCTCCTGCGACTCGGCCGCCACCGAGCGCGTGATGATCAACGCCTACCGGTGGGCGCAGGGCTCGGAGACGTACGGCGACAAGATCCACGCCTACCGGCAGATGCTGATCAACCACGAGGTCGGTCACCGGCTCGGCTACGGCCACGTCACCTGCGACAAGGACGGCGGCCTCGCCCCGGTCATGCAGCAGCAGACCAAGTTCCTCGACCACGACGGCATCCGCTGCCGGGCCAATCCCTGGGCGTATCCCGGAAACTGACGGCGTCACAGGAGCGACGCGTAACGCGTCTAGTCGGCCGCAGCATGACGATCCGTGTCCGGCTGATCTCCTAGCGCGACGGAACGCGATCCGCACGGGAAAGTTACGACCGTTCACCCCTTTTGGTGGCGCGACGGACAACCG
>NZ_JARVKU010000014.1:0-238017 GCF_029813805.1 Streptomyces sp. DH10 | reverse complement strand
CTTCTTGAGTCCGGGCCACTCGCCGTTTTGTTTCGCGTGGTGTGCCGCGTGCAGGTCGGTGGGGGTTGTTCGCGCAGTTCCCCGCGCCCCTAGGGCGTGTCCGCAAAGTCCCGTCGTCCGCCCGGAGGGCGGGCATCACACCACCTGGTGCAGCCAGCGGACCGGGGCGCCTTCGCCCGCGTAGCGGAAGGGTTCCAGCTCGTCGTCCCAGGGCTTGCCCAGGAGTTTGTTGAGCTCGGCCTCCAGGTCCGTTTCACCGCGCTGGCTGCGTTGCAGGGCCGCGCGCAGGCGGTCCTCGGGGATGAGGATGTCTCCGTGGATGCCGGTGACGGCGTGGAAGATGCCCAGGTCGGGCGTGCAGCTGTAGCGCTCGCCCTCGGCGGTGGGGCAGGGTTCCGCGGTGACCTCGAAGCGGAGGAGGTGCCAGCCGCGCAGCGCCGACGCCAGCTTCGACGCCGTGCCCACCTGGCCGTGCCAGGAGAACTCCGAGCGCCAGGTGCCCGGGGCGGCGGGCTGGCGGATCCAGTCCAGGCTGACGCGCGTGCCGAGCACCCCGGCGATGGCCCACTCGACGTGCGGGCACAGCGCGCGCGGCGCCGAGTGCACGTACAGAACTCCACGTGTCGTCACCGGAACCTCCGGGCAGAGCGGGACATCTTGGAAACGGGCGGAACGGCTGTGACCGGGCGGGTCACGTTGATGGCGAGGCTACCGTGCGGTGACGCAAGGAGTGTGACGTACGGTCGCTCCCGGGGCCGGGAAACTCCCGCCATTCACCCAGGGGGACGCTTGTACGGGTGTGAGCCGTTGCACCTGATCGGCCGGGAACCCTCGTGCGTTGTTATTGGTTGGGGAGACAGGCACGGCGCGGCGAGGGGAAGGACCACGGATGCGGAAGGCACGCCAAGGCCCGCGGGTTGTCCTTGCCCTGGCCGTGGCGGCTGCCCTGGGTGCCGCCGGATGTGACGCCGTCGGGGGCGACTCCCCCGCCCCGTCCGCTACGGCCAAGCCGTCCCCGAAGCCCACGCCCCTGTGGGACCGCAGCCCGCGTTCCGTCGCGGCCGTGGGCGATTCCATCACTCGGGGCTTCGACGCCTGTGACGTGCTGTCGGACTGCCCGGAGGCGTCCTGGGCGACCGGTGCGAGCCCCGAGGTGGACTCCCTCGCCGTGCGGCTGCTGGGGCGGGCCGGGGCCGCGGAGCGGAGCTGGAACTACGCCGTGACCGGGGCGCGGATGGCGGACCTGCCCGGGCAGATCGCCCAGGCGGTGCGGCGCAAGCCCCAGCTGGTGACGGTGATGGTCGGGGCGAACGACGCCTGCCGGGCCACCCCCGCGGCGATGACTCCGGTCACCGAGTTCCGCGCCGACTTCGAGGACTCCCTGCGCAGTCTGCGCAAGGCGCTGCCCAAGACCCAGGTGTTCGTGGCGAGCGTGCCGAACCTGAAGCGGCTGTGGTCCGAGGGCCGCGGCAGCCCGATGGGCAAGCAGATCTGGCAGCTGGGCATCTGCCCGTCGATGCTGGGTGACGCGGACGCCCTGGACTCGGCGGCGAACCTGCGGCGGAGCACGGTGCAGAAGCGAGTGGAGGACTACAACAAGGTCCTGAAGGAGGTCTGCGCCAAGGACGAGCGGTGCCGCCACGACGGGGGCGCGGTGTACGACTACCGCTTCGGCACCGCCCAGTTGAGCCGCTGGGACTACTTCCACCCGAGTGTGAACGGACAGGCCCGGTTGGCGGAGATCGCGTACCGGACCGTCACGGCGGAGCGGCCCTGACCCGTGCGGTCCGTCGCGGACGACGAGCCCCGGCCCAGGGGTCAGGTCCCGGACCGGGGCTGCTCGGTGGGGAACTCGTCCCGGATCAGACGTTAATCGTGGCGGTGATCCTGCGGTCCGTGATCGAGCGCCCCACCTGGATCTCGTACGAACCCTTCACAAACGACCACGACATGGTCGTCTCGTCCCAGACCTCGAAGGCCCGGCGCGGCAGTTCGACGGTCGCCTCGACGCTCTCGCCGGGTCCGGCGTCAACGCCCGCGAAGCCGGCCAGCCAGCGGGCCGGGCGGGTGGGGTCGGGCTCGCTCGGGGCGAGGTAGACCTGGACGACCTCGCGGCCGGGGCGGTCGCCTGTGTTGCGGAGGCGGACCTTGGCGGTGGTCGCGTCGGCGGCGCCCTCGACGTCGACCGACTCGTAGGTCCAGTCGGTGTAGCCGAGGCCGTGGCCGAAGGGGTAGGCGGGGGTGCGGCCCTGCTTCTCCCAGGCGCGGTAGCCGATGAAGACGTCCTCGTCGTAGGGGAGTTCGCCGCCCTCCGGGACGACCCGGGTGACCGGGGCGTCGGTGAGGGAGCCCCAGGTGGTGGGCAGGCGGCCGCCTGGCTCGTGGGCGCCGGTGAGCACGTCCGCGAGGGCCGCGCCGCCCTCCTGGCCGGGGAACCAGGTGAGGAGCACGGCGGCGACGTCGTCGCGCCACGGCATTTCCACCGGGGAGCCGGCGTTGACGACCACGACGGTGTCCGGGTTGGCGGCGGCGACGGCGTGGACCAGGTCGTCCTGGCGGCCGGGGAGGCGCAGGTCCGTGCGGTCGAAGCCCTCCGACTCGACGCGGTCGGTGGTGGCGACCACGACGACGGCCGTGTCGGCGGCCCGGGCGGCCGCGGCGGCCTCGGCGATCAGCTCGTCGGCATCGCGCTGCGGGTCCTGGTGGGCGAGGGTGAAGCCGATGGTCCGCATGGGGTGGTCGCTGGGCGGCGGGACGGTGTAGGTCAGGGAGACCTCGACCGTTTCGCCCGTGGTCAGTTCGACCCGGGCGTGGGGCACCGGGGAGCCGAAGAACGCCGCGAAGGGGTCGCCGTCCTCGGCGGGGCGCTGGACGTCGTCGAAGTACGTGGTGCCCGCGACGGTCAGCCTGAAGGGGCCGAGGCCCTTGATGCCGAAGGTGTGCGTGCCGGTCTCGCGCGGGGTGAAGGTGCCCGTCAGCTCGACGGTCGCCAGGGTGTCGTGGGTGACGCCGTCCGGGAGGTCGTCGCCCATCCACTGGATGTGGCCGCCGGCGGCCGAGCGGGTGCCGATGACGGTGCCCTGACTGTCGCGGCAGACGGCACGCAGGTCGAAGCCCTGGCCGGCGACGGGGAGTTCGGTGTTCGGGTCGGCGCCGAGGGCGTAGCTGAGGCTACCGTCGGGGAGGGCGGCGGTGAGGCCGTCGAGCGGGGAGACGGTCCGGGCGGGGAAGACGGTGGCGGAGCCGCCGCCGAGAACGCGGGCGTCGCGGGCGGCGGCGCCGATCAGGGCGATCCTGCCGGGCTTCAGCGGCAGCGCGCCGTTCTCGTTGCGGACGAGGACGAAGGAGCGGCGGGCGATCTCGCGGGCGAGTGACTCGCCGTGGACGGGCTCGGGCAGGTCGGTGACGGCCGGTTCGGCGCCCTCCAGGATGCCGACCCGGGCGGCCAGGCGCAGGACCCGGCGGACCGCCTCGTCGACCTGGGCCTCGTCGGCCTCGCCGTCCCGTACGGCCCCCGCGAGGGCCTCGCCGTAGACGGTCTGCGGGCCGGGCATGGCGATGTCGAGGCCGCCGGCGAGGGCGCCGGTGGTGGAGCGGGCGGCGGTCCAGTCGGAGACGTTGATCCCGTCGAAGCCCCACTCGCCGCGCAGGACCTCGTTGACCAGGTAGTGGTGCTCGGTCATCGTCGTGCCGTTGACCGTGTTGTAGGCGGTCATGATGCCCCAGGGGTGGGCGTTCTCGACGATCGCCTCGAAGGGGGCCAGGTAGAGCTCGCGCAGAGCGCGTTCGCCGACGAGGTTGTTCACGGTGAGGCGGTCGGTCTCGGCGTCGTTGGCGACGAAGTGCTTGACGGTGGTGCCGACGCCGCCGGACTGGACGCCTCGGACGTACGCGGTGCCGATCCGCCCCGTGAGGTACGGGTCCTCGCTGTAGGCCTCGAAGTGGCGGCCGCCGAGCGGGGAGCGGTGCAGGTTGACCGTGGGGGCGAGCAGGACGTGGACGCCCTTGCGGCGGGCCTCCTGCGCCAGCAGCACGCCGGCCCGGTGGGCGAGCCCCGGGTCCCAGGTGGCGGCGAGGGCGGTCGGTGAGGGCAGGGCGACGGACGGGTCGTCGGCGCTCCAGTGCACCCCGCGGACGCCGATCGGGCCGTCGGACATGACCAGTGAGGCCAGTCCGGCCTCCGGCAGGGCGGGCAGGCTCCACATGTCCTGGCCGGCCAGCAGCCGTGTCTTGGCGTCCAGGTCGAGTTTGCCCAGGGCCGCCTCGACCGCCGCCTCGCGTCGTACGTCCGCTGTCTCCGCCATGTCGCCGCCTCCGCGTCGAGAGTCGCTGGATGCCGACATCGTGCCCGCGTTACCTGTAATGCGGTAGGTTTCGTTATCTTCTCGCAACAATTCGGCGTTCGTCATGTCGTACGGTGACGCCATGACGGCCAGGACCAGGAGCGAGGAGCGGCGCGCGGAGATCGTGCGGGCCGCTCTGGAGGTGATCGCCGAGCGCGGTTACCGGGGAGCGAGCCTGGCCGCGGTCGCCGAGCGGGTCGGGCTCACCCAGCAGGGGCTGCTGCACCACTTCCCGACCAAGGAGGCGCTGCTGGTCGCGGTGCTCCGGGACCGGGACCGCTGGGACGCGATGCCCGCCGGCCGGCTGCGGCTGGACCTGCTGGCCTCGCTCGTCGAGTACAACGCGATGCGGCCCGCCATCATCCAGACCTTCTCGGCGCTGCTCGGCGAGAGCGTCACGGAGGGCCATCCGGCGCGCGCGTACTTCACGGAGCGCTACACCGGGGTCCGCGCCGCCCTGGCCGAGGTGCTGCGCGCCGAGTACGGCGAGCGCCTGCCGAGCGGCCTCACCCCCGAGCGCGCCGCGCCCCTCCTCGTGGCGGTGCTGGACGGCCTCCAGTACCAGTGGCTGCTGGACCCGGAGTCGGTGGACATGGCCTCGGCCTTCCGGGACTTCCTGACGCTGCTGGGCGAGGCGGACACCCTCTAATCACTCGGCCGCCGCCACCCCGGCGCCGACGGCGATGAAGAGGCAGCCGGTGATCCGTTCCCAGCGGCGGCGCCAGGCCGGGCGGCCCAGCACACCCCGCAGGCGGGCCGCGACGCGCACTAGGGCGAGCCAGTAGCCGACGCCGATCACGATGTCGAGCACGCCGAGCAGGAAGATCTGCTCGGTCAGCAGGCCCCCTTCGTCCACGAACTGGGGCAGGACGCTGAGGAAGAACAGGGCCGCCTTGGGGTTGAGGACGTTGGTGAGGAACCCTTGCACGAAGCTGTCCCGGCGGCTGGTGGACGTGACCGTCCCACCGCCGGTGCCGGGCGGGCCGTCAGGCGACGGCTCCTCCCCTGCGACCGGCGAGTGCCGGCGGCCGGTGCCGTTGCGGGCCTCCAGCAGGGCTTTCACGCCCAGACAGACCAAGTAGGCGGCGCCCGCCAGTTTGATCGCGGTGAAGGCGTGGGCCGACCGGGCGGCGATCACCGAAAGGCCCAGTGCCGCGGCGCACATGTGCACGCACAGTCCCGTCTGGGCGCCGTAGGCAGCCGCCCTGCCCAGCGCGGGACGCCGGGTCGCGGCCCGTACGATCACCAGGAAGTCGGGGCCGGGCACGAGGTAGGCGAGCAGGACCACCCCCAGGAACCCCACAAGATCCGGCATCGCCCCGCCCCTTCCCCGCGCCCGGCCGCCGGACGCACCGTGCCGGTGCGGGTCCCACGCGAGCCGTGGGTCATGCGCCATGGCGTACGTCACTTCCGTCACTGATACTGCGACACGTCCCGCACGCTCACGACGGAAGGACCTGAACTCCCTTGGATTCCCTACGCGTTCGCCTCGGCCTCCTCGGTCTCGCCCTGCTGACCGGCTTCACCCTCCCGACGGCCGCGAGCGCCGCCGAGGCGGCCCCCTCCCCCACCGTCGAGGAGCAGCGGCTCGACAGAGCCGTCCCGCGGGAGATCCTGCGCCGTTCGGGATTCGACACCGTGGCCCCGCGGCTGGCCCGGGCGCTCGACGAGGCCCACTCCTACGCGCAGGCCCGCCGGGCCGTCGCGCACGAGGGTGCGCTGCTGTGGCGGCGGGCCGTCGACCGGGCGCAGGGGCGTGGTCCGGCGGGCGGGGACCTCAGCCGGGACGACGACCGGCCGCTGTACTGGGCGCGGCTCGGCATGACACGTGAAGTGCGCGCCTGGGAGCCGCAGTTCGCCCTGACGGACGGGCAGCGAACCGCGCTGCTGGACGAGCTGGAGCGCACCTCGCGCGGCCAGACGGACCTGCGCTACCCCCACGGCAAGGGCCTGAAGCGGATCCTGGTCACCGGCTTCGACCCGTTCACCCTGGACCGGGACATCCGCATCTCCAACCCGTCCGGCGCCACGGCGCTCGCCCTCGACGGCACGGTGATCGAGACGGCGGACGGCCCGGCCCGGATCGAGACGGCCGTGTTCCCGGTGCGCTGGCGGGACTTCACGGAGGGGACGGTGGAGCGCACGCTGCGGCCGTACCTGCCGAAGGTCGACCTGTTCACGACCGTGAGCCAGGGTCGGGTCGGGCGGTTCGACGTGGAGCGGACCAACGGGGCCTGGCGGGGCGGCTTCGCGGACAACGACAACATAGGCCGCACGGAGACGGTGCCCGTCGCCGACCCGGCCTCGCAGCCGCAGTGGACGACGACCACGCTGCCGTACCGGGCGATCGTCGCCGCGGACACCGGCCGTTTCCCGGTGTACGACAACACCGGTGTCACCGAGATCCCGGCGGGCGGCACCGAGCCCGTCGTACGCCCGGAGGGGCCGACTCCCGGCTCGACCGCCCGGGCGGGCGGCGGCGGTGACTACCTCTCCAACGAGATCGCCTACCGGGCGACGCTGCTGCGGGACCGGCTGGGGCTGCACGACGTCCTGCCGGGCGGGCATGTGCACACGCCCGTGCTCCAGTTCGGCACCGGGAACACCACCGAGGTCACCGACCCGGAGTTCGTGCGGAACCGGCTGGACATCATCACGCAGGTGAGGACGATCCTGAGGGTGGCTGCGGAAGAGTCGTGACGGCCTCGTCGCCCTCCGCGCCGTCCTCCCGGGTCTCCTCGCCGAGCAGTTCCCGCGCCATGAGGGTGGCGCCGGCGACCGCGCCCGGCATCAGGAACACGGCGACGAACGGGACCAGGAAGGCCACGGCCAGCGGCGTGCCGAAGCCCCAGACCAGGGTCTTGCGGGAGCGGAGCAGGCCGAGGCGGGTGCGCAGTTCGACGCTGCGGCGCTGGAGGGCGACGGCGGTCAGTTCCTCGGTGAGGAAGAACCCGGTGACGAAGAACCCGATCACCGGTACGGCCGTCTGGCCGACGACGGGGATGAACCCGCACGCGAACAGCAGCACGCCCCACAGGGCGGCCCGTACGACGATCCGGAGGCTGTCCCGGGCGGAGATCCACAGCTCGCGCCAGAGCGGCAGGCCCGACTCGGGGGCGTGGCCGTCCGGGGACACGTCCCGGTCGACCTTCTCGGAGAGGTTCTCGTAGAAGGGCTGCCCGACCAGCAGCGTCACCGCGGTGAACGTCACGACGGACAGGAGCAGGGCGAGGGCGAACAGCACGGCGGTCAGGAAGCCGCGGAAGAGCCCGGGCCACGGGCTGGACCAGTCGTCGGCGAACGGCGTCGCCCAGGTGACGGCGTCCTCGCCCCACAGCGCCAGCGCGACGAGCGCCGCCGCGTACAGCACGAGGGTGATCAGGCCCGGGAGCAGCCCGAAGCCGTACTGCTTGCCGTGCCGGGCCACCCATCGCTGGCCCTTCAGCAGGTACCGGAAACCAACCCCGAGATCGCGCATGGGAAAAGCCTATCGGTGCTGGTGTCGCGCCCTTGACGCGCTCCGGTCACACCGATGTCACAGGTCGCCCGGGAAGGGCCATCCGGGTCACCGGTGACACCAAGGCGGCCTTGTTGCCGTTGAGTCGAACCGGTACACCTCGCCGTACCGATCTCAGGAAGCCCCGTTGGAGGTACGCGTGCGCACCACGAGAACCGTTCCTGCGAGACCTGTACTGATCGTCACTCTCACGCTCGCCACGGCGGGTTCGCTCCTGCTGGGTCCCGACGCCGCCGGCGCGGACCCGAAGCCCGTCACGCGCGAGGGCGCCGCCGTGGACGACCGTGCGGCACAGGCTCCCGCGAGCGCGGCCCGGCGCGCACTGGCCGCTCCCGAAGAGACCTCCACCGGCACCGCCGCCCGCGGCTACCCCCGCCGCCAGGTCCTCTCCCCCGGCCCGGAGAAACCCGGCGACAAGTCCCTGAAGCTGGGCCTGACTCCGTACCACGCGATCGCCCCGAAGCTGAACGCCCTGCAACGCCTGGGCGACCGGGTGAGCGTGGAGGTGGCCGGCCGCTCGGCCGGCGGCCACCGCCTCTACCTCGTCACCGTCACCGCCCCGGAGACCACCCGCCAGGCCCGTGCCCAGGAGCGGATGCGCGAACTGATCGAGAACGCGCCCGCGGCGGCCGCCAAGTCCCCTGAGATCAAGCGCGCTTACAAGACCCCGGTCTTCGTCAACAGCAACATCCACGGCAACGAGTGGGAGGGCACGGACGCCTCCCTGAAGCTCGTCGAGCGGCTCGCGACGGCGCAGGACGCCAGGACCCGCGACCTGCTCGCGCGCAGCCGCCTGTACTTCAACATCACGGCCAATCCGGACGGCCGTATCGCCGGCACCCGCGCCAACGCGAACGGCTTCGACCTGAACCGGGACTTCGTCACCGCCTCGCAGCCCGAGACCCGTGCGATGCGGCAGATCGAAGTGGACAAGCAGCCGGCCGTCCTGCTCGACCTGCACGGCTACGTCAACGGCACCCTCATCGAGCCCACCACTCCCCCGCACGGCGAGAACTACGAGTACGACCTGTTCCTGAAGAACAGCTACGCCAACGCCCTCGGCATGGAGTCCGCCGTCAACGCCCTCGGCTACACGCCCGCGAGGGACGGAGTGGAGCCGGCCCAGATCCCGTTCCGCGACCAGGAGGAGGGCTGGGACGACTGGCCGCCGATCTTCACCCCGCAGTACGCGGCCTTCCACGGCACGGTCGCCGCGCACACGGTGGAGATCCCGCTCGCGGTGAACAACGAGGAGTACGACGAACTCCCCGTCGCGGAACTGCGCCGCCGCTCGGCGGTCAACACGGCCGTGGCGGGCGCGGCGATCCGCGCGACCCTGGACCACGTCCGGGAGCACCGCACCTCGCTCATCGCCGACCAGATCGAGGTCTTCCGCCGCGGCGCGGCCGGTGCCCCGCAGGTACCGGTGTCACCGGAGACGGTCCCCGGCGTCCCCGGCATCGGCCCGGAGGACGTCTACACGACGGACTTCCCGCGCGCCTACGTCATCCCGCCCGGCGGCTCCCGCACCCAGCGCTCGGCCCCGGCGGCGACCCGCCTCGTCGACCACCTCCTCGCCAACGACGTCCGCGTCACCCGGGCCACACGCCCCTTCCGGCTCGCCGGACGGACGTATCCCGGGGGCTCGTACGTCGTCGACATGCACCAGCCCAAGCGCGGCATGGCGAACGCGCTGCTGGCCGACGGCCGGGACATCAGCGGCAAGGTGTCGGTGATGTACGACATCTCGGGCTGGAGTCTGGGCCGCCTGTGGGGTGCCACGGTGGAGCAGGTGCCGTCGGGCAGCCTGCGGGGCGCGCAACTGCGCCCGGTCACCGAGGCCGCACCGGTCGCCCGTGTGCCCGCGCATGGCGACCTCCGCCTGCGCCTGACCGACCCGCGCGAGATCGCGGCCCTCAACTCCCTCCTCCAGCAGGGCGTCCGGGCACGCCAGGCACCGGACGGCAGCGTGATCGTCCCGGCGTCGGCCCGCCGCGCGGCGGTCACGGCCGCCCGCGCGCACGACGTCTCCTTCACGGCGACGCGGCTCACCGACGGCACGCCCCTGCACCGCCTCCGGGTCGCCGCCGCCGTGACGCCCGGCGAGCTGTTCGCCCTGCGGGAGATGAACTTCGACGTCACGCCGGTCTCGACGGCCGTCCTGAACTCCGGCTTCGACTGGTCCGGCACGGACGTGCTGTTCGTGTCCGCCGGCCTGGACCACGCCGCCCTGACCGCACCCGCGCGCAGGTCCCTGGACGCCTTCCTCGACGCCCACGGCCTGGTCGGCCGGGGCGCGAGGGGAGCGGCCCTGAACGCGGCGGCGGACCGGCTGGCCGTCAAGCCGGTCGAGGGCAACACGGACGCGAACGGCGTCGTACGAACGGAGAACACCGGCCGCGTCACGCACGACGCTCCCGCGCACGCCTTCGTCTACACCCCGCTGTGGTTCACCGGCCTCGGACCCGGTGTGCGGGTGGAGCAGTCGTACGCGACCGGGAATCCGCTCGTCTCCGGGCACTGGCGTCCGCTCCGGGACGGCACCGGCGGTCCCGCGGCGGCAGCGGGACAGGCCTCGGTGGTCAGCGGCGGCCGGACGGTCCTGTTCGGCACCGAACCACTTTTCCGAGACCACCCCAAGGGGGAATTCCCGCAGGTGGCGAGGGCATTGTTCACAGTGGCACACAGCGGTTCAGTTGAGGAGAGCGGATGACGCAGGAGATCCACGGCACCGTAGCCGACGGCTTCGAGGGAGTGCGCGAGGAGTTCGCCGCGTTCGTGGCCGCGGAGCGCCCCGACTACGAGGGCCAGCTGTGCGCCTACGTTCACGGCCGCAAGGTGGTCGACCTGTGGGCGGGGACGGAAGCGGACGCCCTCTACGGCGTGTTCTCGTCCACCAAGGGAGCCGCCTACCTGGTCGTGGCCCTCCTCGTTCAGGACGGCACGCTCGAACTGGACCGCAAAGTGACGTACTACTGGCCGGAGTTCGCGGCCGAGGGCAAGGGCACGCTGACCCTGCGCGATCTGCTCGCCCACCGGGCGGGCGTGGTCGGCACGGACAGCGGCTTCACCCTCGCGGAGCTGGCCGACGACCGTCAGCTCGCCGAACGCCTCGCCGACCAGCGGCCGTTCTGGCGTCCCGGTACGGCGTTCGGCTATCACGCGATGGTCAGCGGGGCGCTGGTGGGCGAGGTCGTACGCCGCGCCACGGGCCGCACGCTCCAGGAGGTCTACCAAGAGCGGATCCGCGCCCCGTACGCCCTGGACTTCCACCTGGGCCTGCCCGCGCCCCAGGAGCCCCGCTTCCGCACCACCCAGCCGATGGCGCCGACGCCGGCCCAGCAGGCCCTCCTCGACGCCACGCCCACGGGTCCCCACACGCTCGCCTCGATCGCCTTCAACCGCAACGCCGCGGAGCCGACCGACCTCGCCTCGCTCCCCAACATGCCGCTGATCCGCGCCAAGGGCCCGGCCTCGGTGGGCGGGGTGGCGTCCGCGCGGGGCCTGGCCGGGATGTACGCGGCGGCGATCAGCGAGGTGGGCGGGCAGGCGCCGCTGCTGAAGCCGGACACGGTGGCGGAGTTCGGCCAGATCCACTCGGTCGGCTACGACCTGGTGTCACGTGCCCACCGGTCGTTCGGACTCGGCTTCCAGATGACGGCCGACGTGGCGCACCCGTTCCTCGGTGCCGGGACGATCGGGCACAGCGGCGCGAGCGGCTCACAGGCCTTCGCGGACCCGTGGAGCGGCCTCGCGTACGGCTACACGCGCCGCCGTTTCGCCTTCCCGGGCGGCGCGGCCCCGGAGAACGACCGCCTGGCGCAGGCGGTCCACGGGGCGGCGCTCGCCCTCTGACGGACGGCACGGGCTGGCGCCCGGCACGGGCGGAGGCCGCACCCCACGTCCAAGGGTGCGGCCTCCGCGTACGCAACGACGGCGGTCAGGCCAGCGTCACGGTGATGTTCCCGCGGGTCGCCTTCGAGTAGGGACACACGTCATGGGCCTTCTCGACGAGCGACCGCGCCGTCCCCCGGTCCACCTTGGGAATGTCGGCGGCGATCTCGACGATGATCCCGAACCCGTCGCCGTTCTTGCCGAGGCCGACCTTCGCGGTGACGCTCGCCCCGGTGAGGTCGGCCCCCTCCTGGCGTGCGACGACGCCGAGGGCGCCCTGGAAGCAGGCGCTGTAGCCGGCGGCGAACAGCTGCTCCGGATTGGTCCCGGCGCCGCTGCCGCCCATCTCCTTCGGCGGGTTGACCACGACGTCGAGCTTGCCGTCATCGGTGGCGACCCGCCCGTCGCGGCCGCCCTCGGCGGTGGCGACGGCGGTGTACAGGACGTCGGACTGCTGGATGGGCATGCGGTGGTGTTCCTTCTGTCGTCCGCCGCGGCTCGCGCCCGGGCCGAGCGGATTCGGAAAAAACTTACCGCATGCCGGAAACCAGCAGAAGGTGTCAGAGCTTGACGATCATCTTGCCGGTGTTGTCACCGCGCAGGACGCCCAGGAACGCCTCGAGGTTGTTCTCGATGCCCTCGACGACGGTCTCCCGGTACTTCAGCTCGCCGGAGGCGACCCAGGGGGCGACCTCGCGCACGAACTCCGGCTGGAGGTCGTAGTGGTCCCCGACCAGGAAGCCCTCGATACGGCCGCGGGTCTGGATCAGGCGGGCGAGGTTCCTCGGGCCGGGGGCGGGCTCGGTGTTGTTGTACACGGAGATCATCCCGCAGACGGCGATCCGCCCGCCCTCGTTGAGGGACCCGATGGCCGCCTCCAGGTGGTCACCACCGACATTGTCGAAGTAGACGTCGATCCCGTCGGGAGCCGCGGCCCGCAGCTGCTCGCTCACCGGACCGTCCTTGTAGTTGAAGGCGGCGTCGAAGCCGTACTCGTCGACGAGCAGCTTCACCTTCTCGGCCGACCCGGCGGACCCGATGACCCGCGAGGCGCCCTTCAGCTTGGCGATCTGCCCGACCTGGCCGCCCACGGCACCGGCGGCACCGGACACGAAGACGGTGTCGCCCTCCTTGAAGGCGGCGGTGCGCAGCAGCCCCGCGTAGGCGGTGAGGCCGGTCATGCCCAGCACACCGAGGTACGTCGACAGCGGCGCGGCGTCCGGGTCCACCTTGACGGCGGTCTTCGCGGCCACGACGGCGTACTCGCGCCATCCGAGGAAGTGCAGCACGTGGTCGCCCACGGCCAGCCCCTCGGCGTTGGAGGCCACGACCTCGCCGACGGCACCGCCCTGCATGGCCTTGCCGAGCTCGAACGGGGCGATGTAGGACTTCGCGTCGCTCATCCGGCCACGCATGTACGGGTCCACGGAGAGGTACTTGTTCCGCACGAGGACCTGCCCCTCACCCGGCTGCGGAACCTCCGCCTCGACGAAGGCGAAGTCCTCGGGCTTCGGCCAGCCGACGGGGCGGCTGGACAGGTGCCATTCGCGGCTGACGGCGGGGAGGGTGGGGGTGTCGGTCATGATTCGCCTTTCCTCGGTGGTTCAGAGCAAATATTTCAGTACCTGAAACAACCATGCTCCTGAAAATTTCAGGTTGTCAAATAACCGGTACCCTCGATTCCATGGCCTCCACCACATCCGCCCCCCAGAACAGCCACCGCCCCGACCCGCTGGCCCTTGAGGTCATGGAGCTCATCGGGGAGGTCGTGGCGCGGTTCCACCAGGACTACGAGGAGGCGGCGGCGGAGCATGCGCTGACCGGGGCGCAGGCGCGGCTGCTGAGTCTGCTGTGCCTCGAGCCGCTGCCGATGCGCAGACTTGCCCAGCGGTTGAAGTGCGAGCCGTCGAACGTCACGGGGATCGTGGACCGGCTGGAGGCGCGGGGGCTGGTGGAGCGGCGGCCGGATCCCGCGGACCGGAGGGTGAAGGTGGCGGCGGCGACGAGTGAGGGGCGGCGGGTGGCCCGGAGTCTGCGGGACTCGCTGCGATTCGCCCGGGAGCCGTTGGCCGGGCTCTCCGAGGGGGAGAGGGTGGCGCTGCGGGATGCGTTGCGGGGGATGCTGGCGTGAGGCCGGGGTGGTGCCGGGCGTTTCCCGGTGCTGCGGGTTGGTGCTGAGGCCGGGCGTCGCGCAGCTCGGCGCGACGAGGTGCCGCTTCGGTGGGACGGGTGCCGCCCTCAGCGGCACGATGGTTCGCAGCTGACCCGCACGTGCTACGTGCACCACCACAGGAAGCGGTTGCAGGTCTCCGAGGGGGACGGTTCCGGTCTGGGGGGTGCGGTCGTCGGGGCCGCGGTCCGGGTCGGGGCCGGAGCCGGCCGGGCAGCCGTCGGGGCCGAGGTCGGGCGGCTGGTGGGCGGGGCCGCCGAGGCCGGGTCGGAGTCCTTCGGCTTCTCGTCGTCCTTCGCGTCCTCGGACTTGTCGGCCTTCGGGGACTTGGAAGGCGACGGGGAGGCGGATGCCGTGGACGAAGGGGCCACTGATGCTCCCTCAGCCCGGGCACCCTCGATTGGGCCGCCCGTCTCGCCCGCCTCCACCGACGCGTCGCCGTCCGCCGACTCACCCCCGGCCGCCGCCGGCTTCGGTGTCGACTTGGGCGAGTCCAGGCCGAGCTCCGCGAGGCTCAGCCCACCCGCCGCCAGCACGAACCCCGCCGCGACGAACAGCGTCCGGCGCCGCCGGCGGCGGTGCGCCGCGGCCTTCCGGTCCCGCCGGCTCGTCCCGCCACCCGGGCCATCGGCGACCGGCCCGTGCCCGCGCCCACGCCGTCGGGCAGCCCGCCCCGACGGTTCGCCGTCAGCGTCGTGCTCACTGTCCGGCCCGTCCGCCCCGTCCGACCCGTCCGAGTCGTCGTGAACGCCCTCCGGGCCCTCGTGAACGCCCTCCGGGCCTTCGGGAACGGCCTCGTACCCGCCGTACTCCGGCTCACGCCAGCGCAGCGCATCGGCTGAGGTGCCACACCCGGGGCAGGCGAGCGCGCCGTTGAGGTGCCGTCGGCACGGGTCGCAGTAGTCCATGACGCGGGAAGATTAAGTTCCGCGCCGGTCACGTTCCTAGATCCAGCTGTGAAGGTTCTGTAGGGACACGCCGCCCCCCATGGTTTCGAAACTGTCGAAACCGTTATGCGCGCGACCCATTGACACTCACACCGCCCCGTCTTTACTGTCACGCCAGCATTTCGAACGTGTGCCGAAATCTCGAACACGTCGAACTGAATGACAGACGGAACTGAGCCGACGAAGCTGCGAGGGAAAACCGCCGTGCGCATCACCGGAATCAGCACACACGTGGTCGGGACGCCGTGGCGCAACCTGACGTACGTCCAGGTGCACACCGACGAGGGCATCACCGGAGTCGGCGAGACCCGGATGCTGGGACACACCGACGCCCTTCTCGGTTACCTGAAGGAGGCCGAGGCCAATCACATTCTCGGCTCCGACCCCTTCGCTGTCGAGGACCTCGTCAAGCGGATGAAGTACGGCGACTACGGCCGTGCGGGCGAGATCGTGATGTCCGGTATCGCCGTGATCGAGATGGCCTGCTGGGACATCAAGGGCAAGGCCCTCGGCGTCCCCGTCTGGCAGCTGCTGGGCGGCAAGGTCACCGACAAGGTCAAGGCGTACGCCAACGGCTGGTACACCACGGAACGCACCCCGGAGGCGTACCACAAGGCGGCCCAGGGGGTCATGGAGCGCGGTTACCGGGCGCTCAAGATCGACCCGTTCGGCACCGGCCACTTCGAGCTGGACCACAAGGAGACCCTGTACGCCGTCTCCCTGATCGAGGCGGTCCGGGACGCCATCGGCCCCGAGGCCGAGCTGATGCTGGAGATGCACGGCCGCTTCTCCCCCGCCACGGCCGTACGCCTGGCCAAGGAGCTGGCGCCGTTCAAGCCGGCGTGGCTGGAGGAGCCGGTGCCGCCGGAGAACCTCAAGGCCCTGGAGAAGGTCGCCGCCAAGGTCGACATGCCGGTCGCCACCGGCGAGCGCATCCACGACCGGATCGAGTTCCGCGAGCTGTTCGAGAGCCAGGCCGTGGACATCATCCAGCCGGACGTCGGCCATATCGGTGGTATCTGGGAGACCCGGAAGCTCGCGGCGACGGCCGAGACCCACTACATGCTGGTGGCCCCTCACAACGTCGGCGGCCCGGTGCTGACCGCCGCCTCGCTCCAGGTCGGCTTCACCTCCCCGAACTTCAAGATCCTCGAGCACTTCAACGACTTCGCGGACGCGGAGATCAAGAAGGTCGTGAAGGGCGCGCCGCAGGTGAACCCGGAGGACGGCTGCTTCCACCTGTCCGACGCCCCGGGTCTCGGCGTGGAGCTGGACGTCGACGCCGCCGCCGAGTTCCCGCAGCAGCAGGCCCGCTTCGACCTGTGGGCGGACGGCTGGGAGCAGCGCAAGCCCAAGGGCAGCCAGTGACCGTCCGGCCCCCGGAAACCCGGAACCGGCAACCGAAAGCTTCGAAACTCCCAGGAGCGACGTGAGCACCGCCGTAGTGATCGACGCCCCGGGCGAGCACCGTCTCGTCCCGCACGAGCCCCGGCAGCCCGAGGCCGGCGAGGCACTCGTCCGTGTCCACGCCTCCGGCATCTGCGGCAGCGACCGCGAGGTCTACCAGGGCAACCGTCCCGAGGGCTACGTGCGCTACCCGCTCACCCCGGGCCACGAGTGGTCCGGGACGGTCGAGGCCGTGGGTGCCGGTGTCCCGGGGTCCCTCGTGGGCCGCAAGGTCGTCGGTGAGGGCTTCCGCAACTGCCAGGTCTGCGACCGCTGCCACGCGGGCGACACGACCCTGTGCACGGCCGGCTACGAGGAGACCGGGTTCACCCAGCCGGGCGCGATGGCGGCCACGCTGACGCTCCCCGCCCGTCTCCTGCACGCCCTCCCGGACGACTGCGACCTCACGGCCGCGGCCCTCCTGGAGCCGGCCGCGTGCATCGCGGCGGCCGCGCTGAAGGGGAACGCCCAGCCCGGCGAGCGCGTCGCCGTGGTCGGCACCGGCACGCTCGGCATGTTCGCCGTGCAGTTCCTCAGGGCGAACTCGCCGGGCGAGCTGCTGGTCGTCGGCACCCGCCGGGACCGGGAGGCGCTGTCGCGGCAGTACGGCGCGACGGACTTCCGGACGAAGGACCAGGAGCTCCCGGACGACTTCGACGTGGTGATCGAGACGGCCGGGTCCGCGGACGCCGCGAGGATCTCCGCCGCCCTGCTCCGGCGCGGCGGCCGGCTGGTCCTGACCGGCATCCCGGCACCGGGGGCCGACGGCCTCGACCCGACCGATCTCGTCGTACGGCAGCTGGAGGTGCACACCGTCTTCGGTGCTCCGCCGGACGCCTGGGCGCACACGGTGCGGGTGTTCGCCGCCGGTCTGCTCGACCCGCTGCCGCTGGTGACGCACGAGCTGCCGCTCTCCGAGTTCCCTCAGGCCATCGAGCTGGTGGGAGCCGGTGATCCGAAGGTGGGCAAGGTATTGCTC
Organism: Streptomyces sp. DH10; assembly: GCF_029813805.1. NCBI lineage: Bacteria > Bacillati > Actinomycetota > Actinomycetes > Kitasatosporales > Streptomycetaceae > Streptomyces > Streptomyces sp. DH10. The sequence continues at coordinate 220,721 of NZ_JARVKU010000014.1, read as the reverse complement.
CGCCCCTAGACGTACGCCGGTACGGGGGCAACCTGACGGCTCCCGTACCGGCGTACACCCAGCCTTGCCGTACCCAGAGCCGCGAACCTCGTCCGAAATATCGAACCGAAGGACATTCCTGTGACCGACGCTTCCGCCACGGCAGCCCGCAGGCCCGGTGAGCAGGTGCTCACCACACTGGGCCTGAACGCGCCCGCCCCCGACCCCGCCGACACCTCGCCGCACTCTTTCCCCGGCGGCGGCCGCTGGCGCACCGAGATCCCCTCGTGCGAGGGTCCCGAGGCACTGGCGGTGGTCCTGAAGGAGGCCTCGCGGCTGGACGTGCCGATCCACCGGATCAGCCAGGGCAGCGGCGTGTGGATGCTGACCGACGCCGAGATCACCGAGATGGTCGAGTCGACCGGCGAGCGCGACATCGAGCTCTGCCTGTTCACCGGCCCGCGCGGCACGTGGGACATCGGCGGGTCCACGCGCACCGACTCGCGAGGGGGCGGACTGCGCGCCCGCGGCCACGACGCCGTCGCCGGATGTGTCGAAGACGCCGTCCGGGCAACCGAGTTGGGCGTCAAGTGCCTGCTCGTCGCCGACGAGGGCGTGCTGTGGACGCTGCACCGGGCGAGAGCCGCCGGCATCATCCCGGCCGACACGACCCTCAAGGTGAGCGCGCTCATCGGGCCGGTCAACCCGGCGGCGTACGCGGTGTACGAGCGGCTCGGTGCCGACTCGGTCAACGTGCCGAGTGATCTGACGCTCGATCACCTCACCGAGATCCGCCGGGTGTCGGGCGCTCCGATGGACATGTACATCGAGGCCCCGGACGACCTCGGTGGCTACGTCCGGATGTACGAGGTCGCCGAGCTCATCCGCCGCGGCGCACCGCTCTACCTGAAGTTCGGCCTGTCCAAGGCGCCCGGGATCTACCCCTACGGGCACCACATGCGGGAGCTGACCCTGGCCACGGCCAAGGAGCGCGTACGGCGCGGCCGGCTCGCCCTGGACCTTCTGGCCCGCCACGGAGCCGACGGCGACATGGCGCCGCTCGGGTCGCGGCTGCCTGGCGATCTGCAACGGTTCGAAATCTCGTCATAACGTTCCGGCTACTCGCCTTCACAAAAGAAGACACAGCCGACCACAATCCGACACATCTCTTCTCGGTCTTTCCGGCCCGACCCTCCGGAGCGACTTCGCGCCTCCCAGACCGAGCCCTGCACACACATCAAGGATGATGATCATGCGTAACCGCAGAGCCGCCCTCGCCGCCATAGCCGGAGCCGCGTCCCTCGCCCTGACCCTGTCCGCCTGCGGGCAGAACAGCGAGGGCGGCAGCGAGGAGAGCGGGGACAGCGCCAAGGGCGGCACCATCGGCATCGCGATGCCGACCAAGTCCTCCGAGCGCTGGATCGCCGACGGAAACAACGTCAAGAAGGACCTGGAGTCCAAGGGCTACAAGACCCAGCTGGTCTACGGCGAGGACGACCCGGACCAGCAGGTCTCACAGGTCGAGAACCTGATCACCCAGGGCGTCAAGGCGCTGATCATCGCGGCCATCGACAACAAGTCGATGAACAACGTGCTCCAGCAGGCCAAGGACGCCAACATCCCGGTCATCTCCTACGACCGCCTGATCCTCGGCACGCAGAACGTCGACTACTACGCGTCGTTCGACAACGAGAAGGTCGGCGAGCTCCAGGGCACCTACATCGTCGACAAGCTCGGCCTGAAGGACGGCTCCAAGAAGGGCCCCTTCAACATCGAGCTGTTCGCCGGCTCCAACGACGACAACAACACGCGCTACTTCTTCCAGGGCGCGATGAACGTCCTCCAGCCCTACATCAACAAGAAGCAGCTCGTCGTCCGCTCCGGCCAGACCAAGCTCAACCAGGTCACCACCCTGCGCTGGGACGGCGGCACCGCCCAGAAGCGCATGGACGACATCCTGACCTCGGCCTACAAGCGCGAGCGGGTCGACGCGGTCCTCTCCCCCTACGACGGCATCTCCATCGGCATCCTCTCGGCGCTGAAGTCGGACGACTACGGCTCCAAGAGCAAGCCGCTGCCGATCGTCACCGGCCAGGACGCCGAGCTCGCCTCGGTGAAGTCGATCATCGCCAACCAGCAGTCGATGACCGTCTACAAGGACACCCGCCAGCTCGCCAAGGTCGCCTCGAACATGGTCGACGCGCTCCTGAACGACAAGAAGCCCGAGGTCAACGACAGCAAGACCTACGACAACGGCTCGAAGGTCGTCCCGGCCTACCTGCTGGAGCCGGTCGCCGTCGACAAGACCAACTACCAGAAGGAAGTCGTCGACTCCGGCTACATCAAGGCAAGCGACCTCTAAAAACCGCCGGCACACTCTGATTGGAAGGCACGACCATGGCGGGACCCGTCCTGGAAATGCGCTCGATCGTCAAGACCTTTCCCGGCGTCAAGGCGCTGTCGGACGTCACGCTGACCGTCCAGCAGGGCGAGGTCCACGCCATCTGCGGGGAGAACGGCGCCGGTAAGTCGACCCTGATGAAGGTCCTCTCCGGCGTCCACCCGCACGGCACCTACGAGGGGGACATCCTCTTCGAGGGCGAGGTCTGTGAGTTCAAGGACATCCGGGCGAGCGAGCAGCGCGGCATCGTCATCATCCACCAGGAACTGGCGCTGTCGCCGTACCTCTCCCTCGCGGAGAACATCTTCCTCGGCAACGAGCACGCCAAGGGCGGGTTCATCGACTGGAGGGAGACGCTGCGGCACGCCACCGAGCTGCTGCGGCGGGTCGGGCTAAGCGACCACCCCGACACCCGCGTCGCCGACATCGGCGTGGGCAAGCAGCAGCTCGTGGAGATCGCCAAGGCCCTGTCGAAGAAGGTGAAGCTGCTCATCCTGGATGAGCCGACCGCGGCCCTGAACGACGAGGACAGCGACAAGCTCCTGGATCTCATCCTGGAGCTGAAGAAGCAGGGCATCACCTCGATCATCATCTCCCACAAGCTCAACGAGATCCGCAAGGTCGCCGACTCGGTGACGATCCTCCGCGACGGCCAGACCATCGAGACCCTTGATGTGAAGGCCCCGGAGACCACCGAGGACCGGATCATCAGCGGCATGGTCGGCCGCGACCTGGAGCACCGCTTCCCGGAGCGGTCGCCGCACCAGCCCGAGGAGGGCGTGGCGCCCGCCCTGGAGATCCGGGGCTGGACCGTGTTCCACCCGATCGACCAGCAGCGCAAGGTCGTCGACGACGTGTCCCTGACGGTGCGGCGCGGCGAGATCGTCGGCATCGCGGGCCTGATGGGCGCCGGCCGCACCGAGCTCGCGATGAGCGTCTTCGGGCGGACCTACGGCCGGTACGCCGGCGGCTCGGTCCTCAAGGACGGCACGGAGATCCGTACGAAGTCCGTCCCCGAGGCGGTCAAGCACGGGATCGCGTACGTCACCGAGGACCGCAAGCACTACGGCCTCAACCTCATCGACACCATCAACCGCAACATCTCGCTGACCGCCCTGGGCAAGGTCGCCAAGCGCGGTGTGGTCGACGAGCACGAGGAGCGGCAGGTCGCCGAGGGCTTCCGCAAGTCCATGAACATCAAGGCGCCGACCGTCTTCGAGCCGGTGGGCAAGCTGTCCGGCGGCAACCAGCAGAAGGTCGTCCTCAGCAAGTGGATCTTCTCGGGTCCGGACGTGCTGATCCTGGACGAGCCGACGCGCGGGATCGACGTCGGTGCCAAGTACGAGATCTACACGGTCATCGACCAGCTGGCCGCCCAGGGCAAGGCGGTCGTCTTCATCTCCTCCGAGCTGCCCGAACTGCTCGGAATGTGCGACCGCATCTACACGATGGCCGCGGGGCGGCTGACCGGTGAGTTCTCGCGGGCCGAGGCCTCACAGGAATCGCTGATGCGTCAGATGACGAAGGACAAAGAGGTATCCCGATGAGCACGGACGTGACCGCCAAGACGCCGGCCCCCGCGCCGCCCGGCAAGGGAGGGGCGGCCACCGGCGACGGACTCCTGCAACTGGTGCTGGACGGCATGCGCCGCAACATGCGGCAGTACGGCATGCTGATCGCGCTGGGTCTGATCGTGGTGCTGTTCGCCGTGTGGACCGACGGCGACCTGCTGCTGCCGCGCAACGTCTCCAACCTGGTCCTCCAGAACAGCTACATCCTGATCCTCGCGATCGGCATGATGCTGGTCATCATCGCGGGCCACATCGACCTGTCGGTCGGCTCGCTGACGGCGTTCGTCGGGTCGATGGCCGCCGTGTTCATGGTCAAACAGGACATACCCTGGCCCCTGGCCGTGGTGCTGTGTCTGGCGGTGGGCGCGGCCGCGGGTGCCGTCCAAGGGTTCTTCATCGCGTACGGCGGCATACCGTCGTTCATCGTGACCCTGGCGGGCATGCTGATCTTCCGCGGTCTGACCGAGATCTTCCTGGAGGGCCAGACCCTCGGCCCCTTCCCGGAGGGCCTCCAGAAGGCCGCCAACGGCTTCCTGCCCGAGGTCGGCCCGAACACCAACTACCACAACCTCACGCTGCTGCTGGGCTTCGCGATGATCGCTCTGGTGATCTTCCAGGAGGTCCGTGACCGCAGGCGGCAGCAGGAGTTCAACCTGGACGTCCCGCCCGCCAAGCTGTTCCTGCTGAAGCTGGTCGCGATCTCCGCCGCGGTGCTGACGCTGACCATGCTGCTGGCCAGCTACAAGGGCGCCCCGATCGTGCTGCTCGTGCTGGGCGTGCTGCTCGTCGGCTTCGGCTACGTGATGCGCAACGCCATCGTCGGCCGCCACATCTACGCCATCGGCGGCAACCTCCCGGCGGCCAAGCTGTCGGGTGTGAAGGACAAGAAGGTCACCTTCCTGGTCTTCCTGAACATGGGCATGCTCGCGGCCCTGGCGGGTCTGGTCTTCGCCGCCCGCTTCAACGCGGCCTCTCCCAAGGCCGGCCTCAACTTCGAGCTGGAGGCCATCGCGGCCTCGTTCATCGGCGGCGCGTCGATGAGCGGCGGTGTCGGCACCGTCCTCGGCGCGATCATCGGTGGCCTGGTCCTGGGCGTGCTGAACAACGGTATGAACCTCGTCGGCATCGGCACCGACTGGCAGCAGGTCATCAAGGGCCTGGTGCTCCTGGCGGCGGTCGGGTTCGACGTGTGGAACAAGCGCAAGGTCGGTTCGTAAGTCGGACCGGGGCCCCGTCGGAAGGCGGGGCCCGGTTCTTTCCCACGCAGTTTCTCAATGAAGCGGAGCCGCACATGGAACTGAACAGACGCACGGTCATCGCGGGAGCGGCGGCTGCGGGCTTAGGAGCCACCACGCTCGGCGGCACGGCACACGCCACGGGAGGAAGGAAGCCGGTGAAGACGCTCTTCGGCAAGCTCGCCGACGGCACCAAGATATACAGCTGGTCGCTGGAGAACGGCGGCACCCGCCTGAAGGTGCTCTCCTACGGCGGCATCGTCCAGTCGCTGGAGATCCCCGACCGCCGCGGCCGCTACGCCAACGTCTCCGCGGGCTTCGACAACATCGAGGACTACGTCGCCGAGAGCCCGTACTTCGGCGCGCTGATCGGCCGCTACGGCAACCGCATCGGCCAGGGCAAGTTCACCCTCGACGGCAAGAACTACCAGCTCTCCGTCAACGACGGCGAGCAGAGCCTGCACGGCGGCGCCAAGGGCTTCGACAAGCGCGTGTGGGACGTCGAGCCGTTCACCAAGGGCTCCGACGTCGGCCTGCGCCTGTACTACACGAGCGTCGACGGCGAGATGGGCTACCCGGGCACGCTCAAGACGAAGGTGACGTACACGCTCACCAAGCACGGCGAGTGGCGCATCGACTACGCGGCCACCACGGACAAGGCCACCGTCGTCAACCTCACCAGCCACGTCTACTTCAACCTGGCCGGCGAGGGCAGCGGCACGATCGAGGACCACGAGCTCCAGATCGCGGCCTCCCGCTACACACCCACCGACTCGGGCCTGATCCCGACGGGCGAGCTGGCCAAGGTCGCGGGCACCCCCTTCGACTTCCGCAAGGCCAAGCCGATCGGCCGGGACATCCGCGTCTCCCACCCGCAGCTGGTGACCGCCAAGGGCTTCGACCACAACTGGGTCCTCGACAAGGGCATCACCGCCCGCCCCGAGCACGTCGCCACCCTGCGCGACCCGGCCTCCGGCCGCACGATGAAGATCGCCACGAACGAGCCGGGCCTGCAGTTCTACTCCGGCAACTTCCTCGACGGCACGCTGACCGGCCCGTCCGGCCGCACCTACCGGCAGGGCGACGCGCTCTGCCTGGAGACGCAGCACTTCCCGGACTCCCCGAACAAGCCGTCGTTCCCGTCGACCGTGCTGCGGCCCGGGCAGACGTACCGCACGACGACGGTCCACACGTTCGGCTGCTGACCCACTGCCGACCGGCCGCTGACCGTCTTCACAGGTGGCACACAATTTTCTGAGGGAAGCCTCAGTGGTTGAACAGCGTCACCGAAGCCTCCGTATGTAAGGGCGGCCCGCGCTCCCCCGCGCGGGCCGCCCTTAAACGTCGGGTCCGGCCGTCCCCAACGGGCCCGCCCTATACGGAGGTTCCATGGCCGACAACGTCACGTCGCTGTTCCGCAGCACCGCGGCGCACAGCCCGTCGATGGCGGCGTTGACACGTGAGGGCGGCGACGGCGCCGGGCCGGTGGACTTCTGTATCCCGTGCAACCCGTACTTCCCCACCCCGGCCATGTTCGACGACATGTCAGCCAGACTGCGCGACATCATCACGTACTACCCGAGCAGCGCCGACACCATCACGGCCGAGCTGTGCAGCCTGCTCCAGCTGCCGCCGCAGTGCGTGGCGATGGGCAACGGCTCCACCGAGCTCATCACCTGGATCGACCACCTGCTCGTCCGCGAGTCCCTGGCCATCCCCGTCCCCACCTTCGGCCGCTGGACCGACCAGCCCATGGAGACCGGCAAGCGGGTCGACATGTTCCCGCTCCAGGAGTCCAGCGGCTTCGCCCTCGACCTCGCGCAGTACGCCGAGTTCATCCGCGCCCGGGGCACGCGCGTCGCCGTCATCTGCAACCCGAACAACCCCGACGGCGGCTTCCTGCACAAGCACGCCATCGTCCAGTTCATGGACGCGATGGCCGACCTCGACCTGATCGTCATCGACGAGTCGTTCCTGGAGTTCGCGGACGCCGAGGCCGAACCGTCCGTCGTCCAGGAGGCGATGCTGCGGCCCAACGTCATCGTGCTGCGCAGCCTCGGCAAGAACTTCGGCCTGCACGGCATCCGCTTCGGCTATCTGGTCGCCAACCCGGCGCTCGCCGGGCGCGTCCGCTCCATGCTCCCGAAGTGGAACCTCAACTCCTTCGCCGAGCACGTCGTCTTCATGCTCAAGGAGCACGGCTCCGAGTACGCGCAGAGTCTCCAGCAGGTGCGGCGCGACCGCCTCGACATGGCCAGCCAGCTCTCCTCCCTGCCCGGGCTCACGGTCTACCCGTCGCAGGGCAACTTCCTCTTCGTGCGCCTCCCCGTGGGTGCCGAGGGCACCGTGGTCCGGGACCGGATGCTCACCGAGCACCGGATCCTGGTCCGCGAGTGCGGCAACAAGATCGGTTCGTCCAGTCGCTTCCTGCGTCTCGTGGTGCGCCCCCAGGTGGACGTGCGTCGCCTGGTGTCCGGCCTGGAACAGGTGCTCTACGGGACGTCCAGGAGGGGAGCCGCCGTACCCGAGCTGGGCAATGGGACCAGCTACAGCTCGGGTACGGCGGCAGTGGACCGTCTGGTGAGCGAGACGAACGGATCCGGCATGCGGGGCCTTGCCGCTCAGGCCGTCGGTGCGGGGGGCCCGGGGCTATCGGCCCCGGGCACCGGTACCGGCATGCCGATGCCGGCGGCTGCGCAGGTCGGGCAGGTTGGGCAGGTCGGGCCGATGGGTCACGTCGGACAGATGGGGCAGCAGCAGATGCCGCAGGCTGTACCCCAGCCGGTGCCTCAGCCGGTGCCTCAGCCGGTGCCGCAGGCCGTGCCGCAGCCGGCGCCCCAGCCCATGCCGCAGCCGGCGCCGCAGCCCATGGCCGCGCCGTCGCCGCCGCTGGTGCCTGCGGCGCAGGCACCGGTTCCGACCCCGGCCCCCATGCCCACGCCTGTGCCCGTGCCTGCCGCTACCGGGCCCACCCCGCCGGGTGTTCCCGCGCGGGGTGGGTTGACCGCCGCGCAGGTCAGGGGGACGAACGGGCTGTCGCCCGCGCCGGCTACGGGGTGGCCGGGGGCGCAGGCCTGGCCCAACGCGGCGGGAATGGGGCAGGCCGGGTAGCGCCTTCTCGCCGTAGGTGGTGTCCGGGCGCGGCGGGTGCGGGTCCGTTGTGGCTTGTCGCGCCCACGCGGCGGAGCCGCAGATCAAACACGGCCCCGCGCCCCTGGGGACGTCGTACTAAGCCGGGTTCAGCCTCCACTGTTGGCAGGCGTTGCTGAGCCACGACCACTGGCGTACGTCTGCGCTGTCCGCCGTCGAGCAGTCGGCCACGTCGGCCACCTTGCCGGTGGCCTGGTTGGTGATCCGGACGTAGCCGCTGTCGGTGGCTATGAACCGGAATCGCTGGCAGGTGTTGTTCAGCCAGGACCACTGGCGCAGGTCGGCGCCGTCGGCGGTCGAGCAGTCGGCGGTGTCGAGGGCTTTGCCGGTGGCGACGTTCACGAGCCGGTGGGTGTCGTCGCCCAGGTCCTCCAGGCGCCAGCGCTGGTTGGTTCCGCCGTTGCAGGTGTACTGCACGACGTTGGCGCCGTCGGCCGACGAACTGCCCGCGACGTCCAGGCACTTGCCGCTGTTGCGGTTGGAGACGGTGTAGGTCGTGGCGGCGGACGCCGGTTCGCCGGACGGGCCGGGCATGCTCGCCCCGAGCCGGACGGGCGTGCCGAGGTTCGGGGTGCCGTCGGAGTTCCAGGTGAACTTCTGGGCCCGGGCCGTACGGCCGTTGTCGCAGCCCTCGGAGGCGGAGTCGTTGGCGTGGTAGACGATCCAGTTCTCGCGGCCGTCCGGTGAGGTGAAGAAGCCGTTGTGGCCGGGCCCGTACACCCCGTTCGCGTCACTGCGCTGGAAGACGGGCGTGGACTTCTTCGTCCAGGAGGAGGCGGACAGCGGGTTGGAGCCGGTGAGTTCCAGTTGCCCGAGTTTGTAGTCGGGCGTCCAGCAGCCGCTCGCCGAGTAGATCAGGAAGGTCCGGCCGCCGCGTTGCAGCACCTCCGCGCCCTCGTTGACGGTGCCGCCCTGCCGTTCCCAGGCGTGCGTCGGCGTCGAGATCGTCGAGTAGGAGCCGCTGACGGTGTACGGGTTGGACATCGGCGCGATGACGAGGTTCTGCGTCCCGCCCGTGATCGCACTGCCCAGCATGTACAGCCGGCCGCCCACGTTCATCAGGCTCGGGTCCAGCATCCAGGCGGAGTTGAGCTGGCCCTTGTAGGTGTAGGGGCCCATGGGATCGGACCCGGCGCTCTCCAGCACATGGCTGCGCTGCGTGGGGTTGTAGTCGGACACGTTCTGCCCGGCGACGTAGTACAGGTACCAGCGGCCGCCCACGAAGTGCAGCTCCGGTGCCCAGATGTTGCAGCACCGCGAGGCGGCGTCGCCCTTCCACACCTGCACGCTGGGCGCGGTGGCGAGCCCGGCGAGGGTGGCGGACTTGCGGATGGTGATGACGTCGGTCCAACTCGTCGTCACCAGGTAGTAGTTGCCGTCGTGGTACGAGATCCAGGGATCGGCGCCCTTGACGGACTTGACCGGGTTGGCGAACGAGGCGGCGCTCGCGGTGGGCTGGCCGATGCTGAGGGCGAGCAGCAGTGCGGCCAGCAGGGTCAGTAGGCGACGGGCCATCCGCTGCTCCAGTTCAGGAGGTTCACGCCGAGCTTGGGCGTGCCGTTGTCGTTGCCGTCGTAGTAGTGGTAGACGATCAGATCGCCGTCGGCGTCGTTCATGATCGACTGGCCGCCCGGGCCGATGACGCTGCCGTGCGACTCCAGGACGGGCGTACCGCCGTTGTTCCGCAGGTCGACGCCGTTCTTGTCGCGGTACGGCCCCGTGACACTGGACGCGCGGCCGACCTTGACCTTGTACGTCGAGCTGGTGCCGTTGCAGCAGGTGTCGTACGAGGCGAAGAGGTAGTAGTACCCGTTCCGTTTGACGATGAAGGGCGCTTCGACGGCCTTGGTCCCGGTGGGGCGGGAGGCGAGCGAGTACCGGGTGGTGTTGGAGGAGAGCTGCTTCCCGGTGGAGGGGTTGATCTGGATCATCTTGATTCCCGTCCACCAACTTCCGAAGGACAGCCACCACTTGCCGTCGTCGTTCACGAAGAGGTTCGGGTCGATGGCGTTGAAGTCGCTGGAGGAGTTCGACGTGTAGACCGTGCCCTGGTCGGTCCAGCTGCCCGGCCGGCCGGTGCTGGAGGTCGCGAGGCCGATGGCGGAGGTGTTCGAGCCGAACTTCGAGACGGAGTAGTACATCAGGTACTTGCCGCCGTGGTACGAGATGTCCGGCGCCCAGGCCTCCGGCACGGAGGAGTAGTTCCGCCACCAGCCGGGCCTGCTGGAGAAGGCGTCGCCGCCGTTCCGGAAGGCCGTACGGTCACCGGACGTCTTGCTGGCGATGCCGCCGCCGGTGGCGTAGAGCAGGTACTCACCGGACGAGGTGCGGATCATCGACGGGTCGTGCGTGACGATGTCCCCGGTGACCCGGCCGGGGTTGGGGTACGCCGACGCCGCGCTCGGCATCAGGGCGAGCAGTACGGCGGTGGGAAGGGCGAGCAGGGCGGTTCTCTTGCGCAGGATGGAGCGGCTCATACGGTCCTCCTTGCGGTGGGGGTGTCAGTGCCGACCGATGCCTTCGAGATGACCGGCATATCGAACAGCGCTCGCAAGTTCGAACGGAACCTAGAATCGAACCACTTGCGCGTCAATGGTCTGCGCAGCATCAGCACTCGCACCGCCCCGCCGCCCGACCCGCACCTCACCGGACGGGCGTGGCCGCCTACAGGACGCGCAAGGCCTGGACGGCATCACGTTCGCGCCTGGCCAGCGCGTGCAGCACCGCCTGATCGCCGTGCCGGTCGCGGGCGGCCGCGACGAGCACGTCCACCGCGATGGCGAGTGCGGCTTCAGGCGCCTGGCAACGAACACCCACACTCAAGGCCAGGTCATCGAGATGAACCGCCAGTTCGACACAACGGGTCTGGAGATAGCCGTCGAGCAGCATTTCCTCTCCTGGCCGGTGGAGGACGGCCACCCGCCGATCGGCCGGCTCCTCGTCCAGCCGCCGCGCCAGCCGCCGCCACGCAGCCTGCGCCTGCTCAGCCACGACGGCGGGACCGGCTGCGGCCGTCTCCTCGCTCCGCGCCCGCACGCCGACGTTGAGCGCGGAGTCGGGCACGGACGTGCCGACGAGCCTGGCGTAGTAGCGCACCGGGGACACCGGTGCCGCGCCGACCACCTCACCGTCGAGGAACCACTCGACCTGCAGAACGCTGCGCGCGAGGTGACCGGCCAGTCCGCCCACCGACATCCCCGGCAGCACGGACTCGCCTTCCCAGCAGCGCGCCACCTCTTCCGTCGCCAGCAGCTGCACACCCCGTTCGGCGGCCAGTAGGTACGCCTGCCGTATCTCCGTAGTCATGCCGGACATCTTGGCCGCGCGAAGATCACAGCGGACAGGGCTGTCCGCATGGTGAACAGAAAGATCAACATGTGGACTGTCGCTCCGTAAGCTGGTCCCGCTCGTCACCGCCGCCCCCCGAACTCCCACGCATGCACCTCGACCCCGGCATACCGCCCCCGCGTCAGGACACCGCGCGCCGTCTCCCCGTCCGGGGCCCGGACCAGCGCTGCCGTGCCCAGCCAGGCGGAGCCGTCGTCGGACAGCAGGGGGCCGTAGGCGATCAGGTCGTTCGAGTCGGGTGGCGTGTCGAGGTCGGGCGTCGCCGGGGCCGGGCCCAGTCCGAGAACGAGGTAGCGGTTGCCGGTCGTCGGGCCGCCTGGGAAGTCCCCCATGGTGCGGCCCAGGAGGTTGTGCCAGCGGCGCAGCAGGACGCCCCGGTACACGCCCGCCTGGTAGTTGGGCTCGTCGAAGGCGAAGGCACGGGCGCCGGCGGGGTCGGGCAGGTCGAGGATGTGGACGCTGCCGGTGGGCGTTTCGCCGTCATCGGCGAAGGTCGGGCCGCGGGCGATCATCTCGGCCGCGTACTGGTCCATGTAGGACCAGTGCCGCTCCAGCAGCTCGCTGCGCAGCGGCAGTGAGCCGGGACGATCGCGGTGGCAGCAGAAGAACTCCATGCACAAGGACCCTTCCCAAGGTCCGGCAGCAGCTCAAGCGGTTTCTGGCTTGGGTGTCGGCGTAAAGTCGGTCCGGCAGCAGCGCCGGTTCGATTCGGGGGGATCATGACGGCAGTTGACGGGACGCCCGTCGTCTTCGTGCACGGGACGCGGTTCAGCTCGGGGCAGTGGAGTCCCCAACTGGCCGCGCTGCGGGACGAGTTCCCCGTGGCCGCGGTCGATCTGCCGGGGCACGGGTCCCGTTCCGCCGAGGCCTGGAGCCTGAAGGCGGCCGTGGAGGTCATCGCCGACGCCGTGGAGTCGCTCGGGTGCGGGCCGGCCCTGGTCGTGGGGCACTCGCTCGGCGGTTACGCCTCGCTGGAGTTCGCGCGGGTTCGCCCGGAGCGGTTGCGCGGGCTGGTGCTCGCTGGGGCCAGCGCCTCGACTCGTGGGGCGTGGGCGGCGCCGTACCGGTGGGTCGCCGGGCTCGTGCCGCGGCTGCCCGCGGACCGGCTGGCCGAGTGGAACGACTGGTTGCTGCGCAGGACGTATCCGGCCGAGGTGGTCGAGGCCACGATCCGGTCCGGTTACGCCTTTCACGCCCTGCCCGCCGCCTGGGGCGAGGTGCTGGGGCGTTTCGACGCGGGTGCGATGCGTCATGTGGCGGCTCCGGTGCTCATTCTGAACGGCGAGAAGGACAGCGTCTTCCGGTCCGGCGAGGCGGAGTTCGCCCGGGCGCATCCGCGCGCCCGCGTCGAGCTGGTCCCGAGAGCCGGGCATCTGGCGAACTTCGACGATCCGGACGCCTTCAGCGACGCGGTTCGCCGGTTCGCCCGACAGCTGGGCACCAGCACGTGAACGGGGCGGCCCACCGGCCCGGTGGGCCGCCCCTCATCCCGTCAGGACTTCCCCGGGCACTCCTTCCACGCCATGTGGTACACCGTGCTGATGTCCCCGTCCGTCGAGTCCATCGTCATGAAGCTGACCTTGTCGGCCGACTGTGTACCGGCGTTGACCCGGATCTCGGTGTTGATGTTGAAGTTGCGCTGGACACCGCAGGGCGCGTAGACGAGCTGGGCCCAGTCCGTTTCGTCGGTGGCCTGCCAGTTGTCGTTGTACGGGCCGCTGAAGGGGTGGCTCCGGTGCGCCGTGCTCGGGGAGCCCTGGAAGTAGTACGAGGCCCGCTGGGTGGCGCTCGCTCCGCGCTGGAGTGAGGCGAAGCCCCGGTAGTCGGCGCTGGCGATGGCGTACGTGAAGCCCTGAGGCACGTGGACGATCAGGCTGAGCTGGCAGTTCTTGCGGAACGCGGTCGGGTCGGAGCCTCCGCCGGCCTGAGCGAGGTAGTCGCTGTAGGTCACCGTGAAGGCCGTGTTGTCCTCGGAGACGGCGACCGCCGCCGTGCCCTGCGGACAGCCGGAGCCGTTCACCGTGGCGACCTTGATGACGATCTTGTCCGGGGGCGGGTCGACGAACCCGGAGGACGGGGATTGTGCGGGGAGTGCGCTGGTGAGGAGCGCGGCGATCGCGCCGCTCAGAAGCAGGCCACCGGCCATGGTTCTCCCATCCGTTCGTGGGGGGTGGAGCGTGGAGTGGACATGGGCATGTCAAGACGACAGCGCATGCGCACCCGGCCTGTGACCATTCCATGGAGGAGCTGTGAAGGCCGGGAGCGGTCGCATCGTACGCAGGGCGGGAGGGGTCGGCCAGGGCGGTCTCCGGCCATTCACAGTGGCGGGATCACACCAGGGGAAGGGGTGCGCGGCCCGTCCGCACGGGGCCCGTCCGCACCAGCGGTACCGGCGGGCGCATAAGGTGCGTTATTCAGTGCGTCAGACCAGGACACCCCGAGGACGCGATGAGGATCACCCACCGGCTCCCCCGTGGACGCGGCCCGTCACGGGTCCTCCCGAGCCGCGGCCCGTCACGGGTTCTCCCAGGCCGCCGGTTCCGCCGCCAGCCGCTCCACCGGCTCGGGCAGCGCGCCGGCCGCGAGGTCGGCGATCGTCACGCCCTCCAGGATCCTGCGCACATTGGCCCGCAGGGCGATCCACAGCGGCAGCAGCGGCTCGGCGGTACCGGTGTAGGCGAGGCCGGTCGGGCGTTCGCCGCGTACCGAGACGATCGGGCCGTCCACGGCCCGGATCACGTCCGCGACCGTGATCTCCGCGGCCTCCCGGGCCAGCCGGTAGCCGCCGCCCCCGCCGCGCCGGCTGCCGACGACACCGCCGCGCCGCAGATCGCCGAGGATCCCCTCCAGGAACTTGTGGGGGATGTCCTGCGCGGTGGCGACGGCCTCCGCCTTCACCGGCCCCTCGCCCTGCCGGACGGCCAGCTCCACGACCGCTCGTACCGCGTAGTCCGCACGTGCCGAGATCCTCATACGGCCATTGTCGCGGTCGGCCTGTGGACAATGACGCACCAGCACCACGTAAGCACCACGTACGGCACGGCAGCACAACAGGAGGCGCTCCCTTGGAGCTCAGCAGGCGTACCTTCCACGCTCTCGCCGGCACGGCCGCGCTCGGCTTCGCGCTGACCGGCAGCGGGTCGCCGACCTCCGCCAACACGGCACGGAGCGTACCCACGGGCCCGCCGCCACCGGTGCCGGGCGCGGACGGCCGGCGGCACGAGGTCGGCTTCGACCGGTACTCGCTGCTGGTCGACGGCCGCCGCCTGGTGCTCTGGTCGGGCGAGATGCACCCCTTCCGGCTGCCGAGCCCGTCCCTGTGGCGGGACGTGCTGGAGAAGATGCGTGCCCACGGCTACAACGCGGTCAGCGTGTACGTCGCCTGGAACTACCACTCCCCCGCCCCCGGCCGGTACGACTTCACCGGTGTGCGCGACCTGGACCTGTTCCTGCGGATGGCCGCCGAGACCGGTCTGTACGTGATCCTGCGGCCCGGCCCGTACATCAACGCGGAGGTCGACGCCGGCGGCTTCCCCGGCTGGCTGACCGCGACCGAGGGCACGGCCCGGACCTCCGACCCGACGTATCTGCGGTACGTCGACGAGTGGCTGTCCGCCGTCAACGCCATCGTCGCCAAGCGCCTGTTCACCCGGGGCACGGGCACGGTCCTGCTGTACCAGATCGAGAACGAGTACGACGCCCACGTCGACGAGCCGGCCGGGCGCGCCTACATGTCGTACCTGTACGAGAAGGTCCGCGCCGACGGCATCGACGTGCCGCTGTTCCACAACGACAAGGGGCGCAACGGCGCTTGGGCGCCGGGGTCGTTCGGCACGGGCGGGGAGAAGGGGCGCTGGCTGTACGGGTTCGACGGATACCCGGAGCCGGACGAGGTGCCGCCCGACTGGGGTCACTTCGGGACCGGCGGGGCGAAGGGCGGGGCCACGGCCAGTCCGCGCACGCCCGGGTTCGTGCCCGAGTTCGGCGGGGGCTGGTTCGACCCGTGGGGCGGGTCCTGGTTCGACGGCAAGGGGTACGCGGAGTCGCGCCGGACCCGGGACGCGGCGTACGAGCGGCGCTTCTACCTCACCAACCTCGCCAACGGCATCACGCTGCACAACGTCTACATGACGTACGGCGGCACCTCCTGGGGCTGGCTGCCCGCGCCGGCCGTCTACACGTCGTACGACTACGGCGCGGCCTTCGACGAGGCCCGCAACGCCACCCCGAAGCTCGCCCCCATGCACCAGATCGGGCAGTTGCTGCGGTACGTGCCGGACCTCGCCAGGCTGAACCGGGCGAAGGCGGTGCGCGCCACCGACGAGCGGATCAAGGTCTACCACCTGGCCAACCCCGACACCGGCGCCCACTTCTACGTCCTGCGCAACGACTCCGGCGAGGCGGTCACCTCGACGCTGCCGGACGCCGGGATCGACGTGCCGGTGACGGTCCCGGCTCGGGACGCCAAGCTGATCGCCGCCGGGCTGAAGCTCGGGAAGCGGACGCTGGTGCACGCCACCGTGCAGCCCATGCTGAGCCTGACCGCCGGGCGCCAGGAGATCGCGGTGTTCGCGGGCCGGCGGGGCGATCTGGCGCAGGTCGTCCTGGACTGCGCGGACGAGCCGACGCCGATGCGGCTGGACGCGGAGCCCGCGTGGTCCTGGAACCTCGGCAAGCTCAACGTCACCGCTCCGCTCGGCGCCGGCGGGCTGAGCCGGGTGCGGGTCGAGGGCGACGGCGTGGACACGACGATGCTGCTGCTGTTCGCCGACGACGCGACGGCCCTGCGGCTGTGGCCGTACGAGACGCCGTCCGGTCCGCTCCTGGTCTACGGCCCGGCCCTGCTGCGGTCGGCCGAGCTGCGCGGCTCCACCGTCCACCTCACCGGCGACACCACCGCGCAGACCGGCCTGGAGGTGTGGGGGCCGCGCGGGATCACCCATGTCACGTGGAACGGACGTCCGGTGCCCACCCGGATCAGCGCCTCCGGCAGTCTGCTCGCGCTGCGGCCGCTGCCCGGCGTGGCCCGGCCGGTGCTGCCCGCCCTAGACGGCTGGCGGCGGAGGACCGAGAACCCGGAGGCCGAGCCCGGCTTCGACGACTCCGGCTGGACGGCGGCCGACAAGAAGACGTCGTTCAGCACGACGCCCGTGCCGGACGGGCAGCCCGTGCTGTTCGCCGACGACTACGGCTTCCACTACGGCGACGTCTGGTACCGGGGCGAATGGACCGGGGAGGGCGGCATCGAGTCGGTCTCCCTCGACTACAGCACGGGCACGCAGGGTCTGCTGATGGCCTGGCTGGACGGTGTGCCGCTGGGCACGCACCGAATGCCGGTGCCGGACAAGGACCGGGCACGGCAGGGGACGTGGACCGCGAAGGCCGCCTTCGCCCTGCCCGAGGAGCTGCGGAAGCGGTTCCGTGAGGACCGCGGCGGGAGCGGCGACCGGCACGTCCTGTCCGTGCTCGTCCGGCGGATGCAGCACGACATGGACGGCAAGGCGCTCGACACGCACAAGGCCGCGCGCGGGCTGACCGCCGTCACCTTCGAGGGCGCCTCCCCCGAGGTGACCTGGCGGATCCAGGGCGCCGCCGCCTCCGACCCGGTGCGCGGGCCGATGAACAACGGCGGGCTGTACGGGGAGCGCGAGGGCTGGCATCTGCCGGAGTACGACGACGGGGACTGGAAGGACGCCGGACTGCCGCGTGCCGACCGGCGGCAGGGCGTCACCTGGTACCGGACGGACTTCCGGCTGGACGTCGACCCGGGCGTCGACGCCTCCGTCGGGCTCGTCCTCGACGACGACGACCCGGAGCGGGCCTACCGCGTCCAGATCTTCCTCAACGGCTGGAACATGGGCCAGTACATCAACGACGTAGGGCCGCAGCACACGTTCGTGCTGCCGAACGGGGTCCTGCGCACACGTGGTGCCAACACACTGGCGCTGGCGGTGCTGTCGGACGGGACCACACCGGCGGGGCCGGGGCAGGTGCGGCTGACGCTGCTGGGGGCCGCCGCCGGAGGGGTGCCGGTCACACCGGTGTGACCGGATCGAGCCGTCCCCGTGCATTGCCTTCTCCGGCAGGCTGGGCCACCGTTTGGCCTTTCAGGGCTGCCGACAGGGAGGGGAACCCTCGTGCGAAGACGGCGTTTCATCGGTGGGTTAGGCGGAGTGGTCGGGGCCGGGCTCGGGCTCGCCTCGATGCGGGGCGGGGCGGCCTGGGCGGCTCCCGGTCTCCTGGGTGAGGCCCGCGAGTGGCAGGCCGTCGCCGCCCCGGAGGCCGGCCCGGCCGCGCAGTTGCTCGATGTGGCGGCCGCGGGCCCGGACCTCGCCTGGGCCGTGGGCGAGGAGGGCCGCAGCGGCAGCGCCCGGGGAACGGCGCTGGCGCTCGTGTGGGACGGCACGGCCTGGCAGCGCACCGACCCCGGCTTCAGCGGCTATCTCGGCTCCGTCGCCGCCGCGTCCGACGGCCGCGCCTGGGCCGTCGGCACCGACACCTCCGGCACCGCCCGGCTGCTCGCCGGGGACGGACCGGCGTGGCGGGAGGCGGACTTCCCCGGGCGCGGGGCGCCCGGCACGTCCCTCGCCGCCGTCACGACCGGCCCCCGGGGTCACGTCTGGGTCTCCGGCCGGAACAGCGACGGCTCGGTGCTGCTGCACGGCCACCGGGGCAAGTGGACCTGGCTGGAGGCACCCCCGGCCACGACCAGCATCCCGCCCTACGGCATCCACCGCGCGCCCTGCGGCGACGTCTGGGTCTACGGCAGCGAGCTCGTCGCCCGCTGGGACGGGGCGGCCTGGACCATGCTGCCGGCGCCCGGCGGGATCCGTGCCGGCCTCACCGGGCTGCTCCCGGTCGCCCGCGACGACATCTGGATGACCGGCTACGAGTACGGCATCGGCGGCCCGCCCGGCAAACCCCCCGCCGTCCGGCTGCTGCACGGGGACGGCACCGGCTGGGAGTACCTCAAGGCACCGTTCGGCGTGGGAGTGCTGACCGGCATCGTGGGCGACGCCCAGGGGCGGCCCGACCGTATCTCCGGGTGGGACTTCTGGGACCAGACCCGGGCCCACTACCTGCGCTGGGACGGCACGGCGTGGGTGAGCGAGCGGGGGCCGGTGGCCACGACCCCCGTCGTCATGAACGCCCTTGCGACGGTGCCCGGCTCGGACGGCTACTGGGCGGTCGGCACCACCTCGCCCCCGCCGTCCCCGACCGCCCAGCCGCGCATCGAACGCTGACGCGTCGGACCGGCCGTCACGCCAGCCGGATCACGTTCCAGGACAGCGGTTCCAGGACGGCGCTCAGCGTGCCGTCCTGGAGGGCCGTGCCGTCGACCGCGTGCGGGGCGACCCGCTCGGGGTCGTCGAGGGTGTTGCGGGCGTCCGGGTCGGCGTCGGCGAGGGCGCTGTGCTCGACGACCGACGACAGGTCGAGGCCGTTCAGCGCCACCTCCAGCGGCAGCGGCTCGGTGCGGCCGCGGTTCACCGCGAAGACCGTGACCGTGCCGTCCTCGGCGCGTACGGCGGTGGCGTGCAGCAGGTCCGTCTCGCCGAACTTCCTCGTCTCGTACGTCGGCGAGTCCACGCGGACGTCGAGGACCTGGCCGCGGCCGTACCGGGCGGCCTGGGCGAAGGGGAAGAACGTCGTCTGCCGCCAGGCCGGGCCGCCCGGCTCGGTCATGATCGGCGCGATGACGTTGACGAGCTGGGCGAGGCAGGCGACCGTGACGCGGTCGGCGTGCCGGAGCAGGGCGATGAGGAGCGAGCCGAAGACGACGGCGTCGGTGACGCTGTAGTTGTCCTCCAGGAGGCGGGGGGCCTCGGGCCAGTCGTCCTGCTCGAAGGTCTTCGCGCGGGCCTCCCACTCGGGCAGGTACCAGACGTTCCACTCGTCGAAGGAGAGATTGATCCGCTTCTTCGACTTGAGCTTCGCGCCCACGTGGTCGGCGGTCGCGACGACGTTGTCGATGAAGGACTCCATGTCGACGGCGGAGGCCAGGAAGGAGTCGATGTCGCCGTTCTCGGGCCAGTAGTAGGCGTGCAGGGAGATGTAGTCGACGAGGTCGTACGTCTCCTGAAGGACGGTCGCCTCCCACTCGGCGAACGTCGGCATGGACTGGCTGGAGGAACCGCAGGCGACGAGTTCGACGCCGGGGTCCATCTGGCGCATGGCCCGGGCCGTCTCGGCGGCGACCCGGCCGTACTCCTCGGCGGTCTTGTGGCCGGTCTGCCAGGGGCCGTCCATCTCGTTGCCGAGGCACCACAGCCTGATGCCGAAGGGGTCCTTGTCTCCGTGGCCGGCACGGAGGTCGGACAGGGCGGTGCCCTCGGTGTGGTTGGCGTACTCCTGGAGTTCCAGGGCTTCCGCGACGCCTCGGGTGCCGAGGTTGACGGCCATCATGGGTTCGGCCTGAGGGCCGATCTTGCGGAGGAAGTCGATGTACTCGGAGAGGCCGAAGCGGTTGGACTCCGTCGAGTGCCAGGCGAGATCGAGGCGGCGGGGGCGTTCTTCGGCCGGGCCGACCGAGTCCTCCCACTTGTAGCCGGAGACGAAGTTGCCGCCGGGGTAGCGGACGGCGGTGACGCCGAGTTCGCGGACGAGGTTCAGGACGTCCTGGCGGAGGCCCTTACCGTCGGCTGTGGGGTGGTCGGGTTCGAAGATGCCGGTGTAGACGCAGCGGCCGAGGTGTTCCACGAAGCTGCCGAAGAGGCGGGGGTTTACTTCGCCGATCGTGAAGGCGGGGTCGAGGGTGAAGCGGGCCTTGTGCATTTTCGCCTTTCGGAGTGGGTGGTTCGTTTCGTGGGCGGCTGCGGGTGCGCGGGGGCTGGTCGCGCCCACGCGGCGGAGCCGCAGATTGAGCACGGCCCCGCGCCCCTGAAGGGCGCGCTTACTGCCCGGCCAAGCCCGTATGGGCCACGCCCGCCACTATCTGCCTCTGGAAGAAGACGAAGACGATGATCAGGGGCAGGCCCGCCATCAGGCCGCCGGCCATGAGCTGGGCCCATTGGATGCCGTAGGAGTTCATGACGGTCGCGATGCCGTTCGGCATGGTCATCAGGTCGGGGTTGTTGGTCACCATGTACGGCCAGAGGAAGTTGTTCCACGAGGCGATGAACGTGAAGATGCCGACCGCGGCGAGGGAGGGGCGGGAGAGCGGGAGGACGATGGTGAAGAAGACGCGCCAGCGGCCCGCGCCGTCGATGAAGGCGGCCTCCTCCAGTTCGCGCGGGATGCCCTGGAAGAACTTGTAGAGGATGTAGACCATCGCGGCGGGTGCGCACTGCGGCAGGATCATGCCCCAGTAGGTGTCGACCATGCCCATCTGCTGAACGGTGGTGAACAGCGGCACGCCGAGGACGGCGGGCGAGATCATCAGGCCGGCCATGACCAGGCCCATCAGGGGCTTCTTGCCGCGGAACTCGGTGCGGGCGAAGCCGTATCCGGCCAGTGCGCTCACCAGCAGCACCACGGACGTGACACAGACGGAGACGACCACGGAGTTGACGAACCAGTTGGTGATGTTGCCGGTCTCGAAGAGCGCCTTCCAGGCCTGGCCCGTCCAGTCCTGCGGGAGCCAGTGCGGCGGGACTTCGACGGCCTCGGTCTCCGACTTGAGGGACGTGAACAGACCCCATGCGAACGGGGCGAGGAAGACGGTCGAGACGGCAGCACCGAGCAGCGTCAGCACGATCTGGCTGGGGGTCCACGCCTTGCGGGGCTTCACCGGTACGGCGGTGGTCATCGGGCGGTCTCCTCACGGGTGCGCAGCAGCCACATCCGGGCGAGGGCGACGGCCGCGATGATCACGAAGAAGATGACGGAGATCGCGGAGGCGTAGCCCACGCGGTAGCTGGTGAAGCCCTCTTCGAGGGTGTACTGCACGAAGGTGCGGGTCGATCCCTCGGGCCCGGGGAGGAAGTCCATCATCACGACGGCCTGGTCGAAGACCTGGAGCGAGGCGAGGATCTGAAGGGCGACGACGAGGCCGGTGATGTTGCGCAGCATCGGCAGGGTGATGTGGACCATGCGGTGCCAGGCGTTCGCGCCATCCAGTTTGGCGGCCTCGTACAGGTGGCCGGGGATGCCCTGGAGCGCGGCCAGGTAGAGCAGGAAGCTGAAGCCGACCGTCCACCACAGGGTCTGGATGACGATGGCGAGCATCGCGTACGACTTGTCGTTCAGCCAGGGCGTCTCGATGCCGAAGACGTGATTGATCATTCCTGTGCCGGGGTTGAAGAGCCACTGCCACAGGTTGGCCGCGACGGTGGACGGCAGCAGGAACGGGGCGAAGAAGCACAGCCGCCACAGCCACTTGCCGCGCTCGATGTGGTGGGCGAGCATCGCGAGGAGGAAGGCGAGGACCGTGATGCAGGGGACGACCAGGAGCGTGAAGTACGCGCTGTGGCCGAGGGAGTCCCACACCAGCGGGTCGTCGAGGGCCTCGCGGTAGTTGTCGAGGCCGACGAAGCTCGCGCCTTCGCCCGAGATGTTGGCGTCCGTGAAGCTGAGGTAGACGCCGCGCAGCAGCGGCCAGATCACGAAGAGCGTGAACAGGACGAGGAACGGGGCCACGAACCAGCCGCCGTGCTGGAAGCCCTGCCGTCGGCGGAGGGTGGCGCTGCCGGCGGCGGTCCTGGCTCGGGCGGGTGCGGCGATGGTCTGGGCGCTGGTCGCCATCACGCGGCCGCACCTCCTTCCGCGGCTGTGTGGCCGTCCATGGGGTTCTTCATGGCGAGGAGTTGGGTGAGCGCGCCCTTCATCCGGCGGGCGGCGGTCTCCGGCTTGGTCGAGCCCATCGTCGAGGCGGCGACGATCGGGCCGACGCGCTGGGCGAGGATGCCGGTGGAGCCCGCGAACCACACCTTGGGCTCGGTGGCCTGGTGGTCCATGGCCGACACGTACTCGCTCTGCGGGTTCAGCTCCTTGTACGCGGCCGTGGAGAGGGTCGGCGTGTACGCGGGGATGTGGCCGCCGGCGGCCCACTGCTGGGCGTGCCGGACGACGTAGGCGGCGAGTCGGTGGGCGGCCTCGTTGGTGGCGCCGCCGCGGTCGGACTGGTGCGGCAGGACGAAGGCGTGCGACTCGGCGTGGGTGGCCTGCTTGCCGAAGACGGGCGGCAGCGGGGTGGCTCCGTAGTCGAGTTTGGCTCCGGAGTAGACCGGCACCGACCAGTTGCCCTCCCAGACGAAGGGGGAGCCGTTGAGGAACTGCTCGGCGCCGGCGGCGCCGGCGAAGCCCGGGTCGGAGTATCCGTCGGCGATGTGCCTGCGCAGGAACTGAAGGACCTGGGTGGCCTTGCCGGTGTCGAAGGTGACGTCGGTATGGGCGGCGTTGAACCAGGTGCCGCCGAGCTGGGTGTAGAAGGCGACGAAGAACCACCACTGGAAGTTCTGGTCGTTGGCCCACAGACCGATGGTCTGGAGCCCCTTCTTCGTGGCCTTCTTCGCCTCCTTCAGCACGTCGAACCACTCGTCGGCGGAGGTGACGGGCACGATGCGGCCGTCGTCGCCGAGCAGCCCCGCCTTCTTCAGCACGTCCTTGCGGTAGAAGCAGAGCTGGACGTGGATGTCGAGCGGGAGGGCGTAGAGCTTGCCGTCGATGACGGCGCGCTTCCACAGCGCGGGGTTGAAGTCGGCTTCCCGTACGCCGTACTTGGCGAGCAGGTCCACGTCCCAGGGGTCCAGGAAGCGGCCGGGTGAGAAGCCGGTGACCCGGCCCAGGTGCATGACGCCGAGGTCGGGTGCGCGGTTGCCCGCGGCGGCCATGGCGAGCTTGGTGTAGAAGGGGCTGCCCCACTGGAGGGTGGAGTCCTTCACCGCGATGTCCGGGTTGGCCTCACGGAAGGCGTCCAGCATCGCGATCATGTTGGACCCGTCGCCGCCGCTGAAGAGGTTCCAGTAGCGCACGCGGGTGTCGGCGTCGGCGGCGAGTGCGTCGGCGCCCGTGCCGAGCGCGGCGAAGCCGAAACTGCTCGCGACGAAGAGTCCTCCGAGCCCGCCGAGAAGCTGCCTGCGATTCAGGTCAGGTCGTCCCATGCCCTGCCCTTGCTGTCGTGTTCGATATATCGGTAGGTGCTCGTGACTTCGAACGGGACCGTAAGTTCGAAGCGCTTGCGCGTCAATGGCCGGTCCGGAACTTGGGGCACGACTTTCGGGCAGAAACGGTCGTTCTCCGCTGAACTACCGGCGTCGGATCGCATGACGCGAAAGCTTTCGGGCGCGTAGTCTCGGAGGCGCGGCCAAGCCGTCGGCCGGCGGTGAGAAGGGGGAGCGATGGGCATCGCGGGCGGGCGGATCAGGGCGGCCCGGGTCATCGCCGCGCTCAGGTGGTCGCGGCGCGGGTCCGCCATGCGCGGCCTGGCCGCCGGGCTCGCCGCCGCGGTCCGGGCGCGGGAGCAAGTCCCGTCCGATGTGCGGTCGTTGTGCCGGGCGCTGTGCGAGGAGATGAGCGCGCGGCGGGGCGGGCGTCCCGTCGAGCTGCGCTTCGAGCGGTTCCCCGACGAGATCGAAGTGACCGGTCTGTGGGTGGAGTTCCAGGACTTCGACCTGGTCATCGTCGAGGAGCGGGCCGAGGCGGTACAGCAACTGGTCATCCTCGGGCATGAGTTGTGGCATCTGCACGCGGGACACGGGCATCACCACGGGGCGGGTGCGGCGGCGGCCCACGCGTTCGCCGACCGGCCGGGGTGGGAGGACGTCGCGCTGGGCGTGGCCGCCCGCAACGGCTCCCGGGAACGGGACGAGGCCGATGCCGATGCCTTCGGCCATCGGCTGGCGGCGGGGTGCCGGGCGCTGCTGCCGGGCGGGCGCGGCCCGGACGTGCCCCTCGAACCCGTTCAGCGGTCGCTGGGCTACCGGCCGCGAGGAGGTGCGGCACCGTGACGACGGTGGCGCTGACCCCGGCCGAGTTCGTCAACCAGTTCTACCCGAACTTCTGGTGGATCCCCGCGGGGGTCCTGGCCGCCGCCCTGGCCATCAAGCTGCCGAGCATCATCCGGCTCTGGAAGGACCCGATGCTGCGCGCGGTCGGCGGGCTGCTGCTGCTCGCCTGTGCGGTGTTCGTCTTCGTGGCGCCGTCGACGATCGCCCGGGTCAACCGGCTCACCGGCGTGGCGAACTTCTCCGGGCCCTGGGTCTACTCGCTGCTCACCGCGTTCTGCGCCTTCTGCCTGCTGCTGATCATCTCCTGGCGCAACGGCCTGTCCGACCGCTCGGACCGCACCCGGCGCGCGATGCGCGGGGTCGTGGCGGTCTATTCGGGTGTGATCGTCGCGATGTGGGTGCTGTTCGCCCTCGCGGACGTGCCGGTGGAGCGGCTGCGGGATCTCGACACGTACTACGCCAACACCCCGTACATGCGCGAAGTGATCGTGCTCTACCTGCTCGCGCACACCGTGGCCGCGCTGGTCACCAACGGGCTGATCTGGAACTGGGTCCGCACCGACGGGCTCGACTCGCTGCTGCGCTGGGGGCTGAAGTTCCTCGGCGTGGGCTACGCGGCGCAGTTGCTCTTCGACGCCGCCAAGATCAGTGCCGTGGTGGCCCGTTGGTCGGGGCGGAACGTGGACTGGCTGAGCACGGCCGTCGCCCCGCCGCTCGCCTGCCTGTCCGCCGTGCTCATCGCGGTCGGCTTCATCCTCCCGCACGCCGGGCAGTACCTGCACGGCCGCTGGCACGTCCGGCTCGCCCACCACGAACTGCGGCCGCTGTACCTGCTGATGAGGACGGTCAACGGCACAGGGGTCCCGTTCCTGCTGCGCGCGACGCCGGAGCTGCGGCTGGTCCGCCGGGAGACGTTCATCCGCGACGTGCTGCTGCCGCTCGCCCGGCACATCGACGAGGACCGGCGCGAACGGTTCCACGACGCCGCCCTCGCGCTCGGCCACCCGCCCGACCTGGCGAAGGCGCTCGCCGCCACCGCGGCGATCCTGGACGCGGCCGACGCCAGGAACCGGACACGGGAGGACGACGGCACCGGTGCCCGTGACACCACGGACCTGCTGCGCGAGATCGGCGCCGTGTCCCGGGTCCTGCGCCGCACGGAGGACCTCCGGGCGGTCCGCGCCCTGGCCCGTGACCACACGGACGGCAAGTCGCTCACCGGCTGACCGCGCCCCCGGGTCGCCCCCGGCGGCCACGGGCACGACGGAATGCACGGACGCGACCCGCACGGGGGCCGCGCACGGAACGTGAAGGTACGGTGAGAGCCGTCCGGGGCGAGGCCTGCATGGCTCGAAACCGGTGCCGGCGGACGGGTGTTGTGCGCCGCGCGGCTGTGGCCGGACGACGGGGAATGCCCTCAGGGCAAAGGAGCCTTCATGGCTGAGTGCGGGGAGTCGCATGTCGCGTAGAGCTGTCGTCATCGGTGCGGGTCTGGCCGGCATGCTGGCCGCGGCGGCCCTGTCCGCCGTCGCGGACGAGGTGGTCGTGCTCGACCGCGACGATCTGCCCGAGGGGCCGGAGCACCGCAAGGGCCTGCCGCAGGGACGTCACGCGCATCTCCTCATGGCCGGCGGCCTGGCCGCCATGGAGGACCTGGTGCCGGGCGTGAGCATGCGCAAGCACCTGCTCGCCGCCGGAGCTCACGAGATTCCGCTCGGCTCGGGCATGGTCGCCCTCACGCCCGAGGGCTGGTTCCGGCGCTGGCGTCACCCCGGACCGCGGATGCTGACCTGCACCCGGGCCCTGCTCGACTGGGCTGTGCGCGGCGCTGTGCTGGACAACACCGGGGTGGTGATCCGCGGGGCGCGGGTGCTGGAGCTGACGGGGTCGCGGCAGCGGGTGACCGGGGTCCGCCTGTCGACCGCAGCCGGTGAGGAGGAACTCGCCGCCGACTTCGTGGTGGACGCGAGCGGACGCGGCTCGCGGATCGTGACCTGGCTGGCCCGGCTGGGCGTCGACGACGTGCGCGAGAAGACGGTGGACGCCGGCCTGGTGAACGCCACCCGTCTCTACCGCACCCCCGAGGGGGCCGGGCGTTTCCCCCTGACCATGGTGCAGGCCGACCCGTATCAGGGACGGCCCGGCCGCAGCGGCATGGTGCTGCCGATCGAGGGCGACCGCTGGATGGTCAGCCTCGCCGGCACGCGGGGCGGCGGTGAACCGCCGTCCGACCCGGACGCGTTCCACCGGTACACCCTGGACCTGCCCGACCCCATCGTGGGCCGGCTGATCTCCGGCGCGGAACCGCTCACCGAGGTGCATGTCAGCCACAGCACCAGCAATCACCGGCGGTACCTGGAGAAGGTCCGCTGCTGGCCCGACCGCCTCGTCGTCCTCGGTGACGCGCTGGCCACGTTCAACCCGGCCTACGGACAAGGCATGTCGGTGGCCGCGCTGGGCGCCCGGGAGCTGGACCGCGAGCTACGGCGGTCCGGCCTCGGCGAGCCCGGGCTCGCCCGGCGTGTGCAGCGGCGGGCGGCCAGGCCGGTGGAGGCGGCGTATGCGATGGCGGTGAGCCAGGACGTCTGGTACCCCGGGACGCGTGGGGGCTCGCCCGGGGTCGCCGACCGTCTGGTCACCGCCTACACCCGCCGCATGATCCGCACGGCGACCGGGTCGTACACGGCGGCGTCGGCGGTCTGGGACGTGATGAGCATGACGACGGGACCGACCCGGTTGCTACGGCCCTCGACGGTCCTGGCGACGCTGAGCGGGCCGCCGTTGCCGGCGGCGGTGGGGGCGCCGCTGACGGAGGACGAGCGGGAGGTCCTGCGGCGGCTGGACCGCACGGGACGCTGAGGCAGGACGGTCAGGTCCGGACTGGTCCGCTCCGGTCCGCTCCGGTCCGCTCCGGTCCCCGTCCGTGTAGTCACGTGCGGACGTCCGGGGGCCCGGCCGCCCTCGTCCCGCCCCTGGTCAGCCGGCGAACGCGGGCTGTGCCAGGCCCTTGCCCGCCCCGGGCACCACGAACAGCGAACCCGCCAGCGCGGGCGGCTCGGCCAGCCCCGCACGGGCCGTGGTGATGTACAGGTCGGTCAGATCGGGCCCGCCGAACGCGCAGGCCGTCACCAGCGGCACCGGCAGCTCGATCACCCGGTCCAGCTCACCGCCGGGTGTGTACCGCCGCACCGCCGAGCCCTGCCACAGGGCGACCCACACGCACCCCTCGGCGTCCACGGTCAGCCCGTCCGGGAAACCCGCACCCTCCTCGATCCCGGCGAGGGTCCGCCGCCCGGAGATCCGCCCGTCCGCGTAGTCGAAGACGTCGACCCGCCGGGTCGGGGAGTCGATGTAGTACATGAGCCGCCCGTCGGGGCTCCACCCCGTGCCGTTGCTGACGGCGACGTCGTCGAGCACGACCTCCACGGCGCCCTCGCCGGTGACGCGGGACAGCGTGCCGCCCCCCGGCGCCTCGTCGTAGCGCATCGTGCCCGCCCACAGCGCGCCGTCGGGCGCGACGGCGGCGTCGTTGGCGCGGCGGCCCGGGACCGGCTCGTGATGGAGCCAGCGGAAGCCGTCGTCGGCGTCGAGGAGTCCGATGCCGTCGCGCAGGTTGAGCACCAGCCCGCCCCCGGCCCGCGGCTTGACCGCGCCCACGTGCTGTTCCGTCCGGCGGACCGTGCGGCGCCCGGTGACCGGGTCGTAGGTGTGCACCCGGCAGCCGAGGATGTCGATCCACAGGAGCCGGCCGGCCGCCGCGTCCCAGGTCGGCCCCTCGCCGAGCTCGGCCTGGGCCCGTACGGCGACCTCGTACGGCGTCGTCGTCATGCCGGGCTCCGGTGACCGAGGTGCTCGGACAGCTCGGCGGCGCCCTTCGCGGCGAGCTGTTCCAGCTCGGCGCGGCGGTCCTCGCTCCAGCGGATCATGGGCACGGAGATCGACAGGGCGGCGACGACCTGGCCGGCGCGGTCGCGGACCGGTGCGGCCACGCAGCTCACGTCCGGGTTGGACTCGCGGTTCTCGACCGCGATGCCCCGCTCACGGATCTCGGCCAGGGTCTCGCGCAGGGCGGCCGGGTCGGTGATGCTGTTGGGGGTCATCGCGACCAGCTCGGCGCCGTCGGGGAACCGCGCGGCGAGCTCGTGCTCGGGAAGGGAGGCCAGCAGCATCTTGCCGACGGAGGTGCAGTGGGCGGGCAGCCTGCGCCCGGCCGCCGACACCATCCGCACGGCGTGCGTGGAGTCGACCTTGGCGATGTAGATGACGTCCGTGTCCTCCAGGATCGCCACGTGCACCGTCTCGTCGCAGGTCTCGGCGACGGACCGGGCGACCTGCTGCCCCTCGGCGGCGAGGTCGAGCTGCTCGGCATAGCGGGC
The DNA here is from genome assembly GCF_029813805.1 of Streptomyces sp. DH10. NCBI lineage: Bacteria > Bacillati > Actinomycetota > Actinomycetes > Kitasatosporales > Streptomycetaceae > Streptomyces > Streptomyces sp. DH10. Next base: position 191,774 of record NZ_JARVKU010000014.1, on the reverse strand, counting down.
GCCCAGCTGGTAGGGGCGTACGCCGAGCCGGTAGCGTCCGGGCTGGCCGGGCATGGGGACGATGTACTTCCGGGCGGCGAGCGTGGTCACCAGCTCGTGCACGGTCGTGCGCGGCAGCTGGAGCTTGCGCACGATGTCGGGGGCGGAGAGCGTCCCGTCCCCGTCGAGAAAGAGCTCGAGAATGTCGAGAGCCCGGGTCACGGCTGGTACGAGGCGTCCCACGACCGGCCCCCTCCCTATATGTCTCAGGCGCCTGTGTTCGCGATATCAACGTTCGAGATATCAACAGGCGATCGGCATGACGAACACAGGCTAGCCATAGAGGTTTGCCCGGGCAATGGGCAGAGGCAGACCGGCACCGGTTTCCCCTGCGTACCGACAGGGGAAGACCGGCGCCGGCTGCCGGGTGCGCCGGGCCGTGGATCAGGGGAAGTCGGCCCTGGCCTTGCTGACGAGACGGGTCAGGTTGCCGCCGCCGGCGATCGCGTTGTAGTTGCCGAAGACGCCGCCGTTGGCGCCGGCACTGGCGACTCCGACCACGAAGGGGCCCTCGGGCCAGAACCCGAAGACGGGGCTGCCGGACATGCCCTTGAGGAAGTCACCGGTCTTCGTGATCAGCATGCGGCCGCCGCCGAGGTCGAAGTCGTCCTCGTCGAGGAAGAAGCCGGTCTGGAAGTTCGCCGCCGTGGCGTGCAGGAGCGGCTCGTAGGCGATGTTGAACCAGTTCGCGGTCTCGTTGTCCCAGCCGGCGTCGTACGTACGGCAGCCGAGCGACCCGAAGGCGTCGCCCAGCCTGCTGTCCAGCACGACGACCGCGTAGTCGTCGTCGGCGTTGCTGTACGTCACGTCCACGATGTGCTCGTAGGCCATGATGTGGGTCGCCCCGGCGGTCGCGAGCTGGGTGGAGCCCTGGACCATGCTCACGGAGACGGTGAGCTGCTGCCAGTCGATGCAGTGGCTGGCGGTCAGCACGTGCCGCGGGCCGATCAGCGCCCCGGATCCGCCCTTCGAGCCGGAGAAGACGTGACAGGCGAGCACCCAGGGGAAGGAGCGGTCGTCGTAGACGCGCCGGCCGTCGGGGTTGAAGACCAGGAGCGGCTCCAGTTCCTGTGCGGCGAAGACCAGGCGGGGAGGTTCCCCGATCTCGAAGCGGTTCGGTTCGAGCCGGATCTCGCGCTGGTTGTCCGGCATCGACGGCTGCAGCTCGACCGCCGGCTGGTCCTCGGCCGTCGGGGTCTTGACGGGAACGACCGTGCTCCTGGGCAGCTCCACGGGCTTGTAGCCGTTGGGGTCGGGGGCGCTGTGCTGGGGGACGTGCAGCTGAGAGGTGCGGATTTCCGCGGCGGAGAGCGGAGGGCGGTTCGAGTCCTGGTTGCCAGGCATGAGAGTGCTCCACGGGGGAGGGTGCCGCTGAGAGGGGCGCGGGGCTGTCGGCGGCGCCGGCCCGCGCCGGGCATCGGGGGCGACCCGATGAAGTTGAATGTTGTGCCGTCCTGTTGAGGACTCCGCACGGGTTTCGGCCCGGCGTTCTTTTTCCATCAAACCTCGGATCGCCCCGTCCCGCATACGCACATCCGGGGCCGTACGAGAGGGAGATGAGGGTCCGCGCGGGGGCCGGTGCGGCCCGCCCCGCTGCGGTTGCGGCGGTCTGTGCCGCGTGCGTCACTGGCGGAGACCCCACCTTCTCGCTTCGAGGGGCACCACCATGTCCGATCTTCTCCCCCACCGCATCGGCGCCGTCTGGTCCGACTTCTGCGCCGTCTCCCCCAGCCCCGAACTGCGCGAGCGGTTCCAGGAAGAGCAGCAACGCGTCGAGTCCGCCTCGTCGCTGGGCGGCCGTTACGTCATGGGCGGCGGGCCGCGCTACCCCGGACTCGACGACGGCATGATCAAGCCGGCCGACGAGTACCCCATCGGCACACCGCGTGAATCCATCGCCGCCGCGGCGGCCGAACGCGCCCCGCTCACCGGGGCCATACGCGTGGTCGTCATCCTCGCCGACTTCTCCGACAAGGAGATGACGGCCAGCCAGGAGCACTTCGAGAAGCTGTTCTTCTCGCTCGGCGACATGCCGAACGGCAGCGTCCGGGAGTACTTCCGGGAGGTGACGCACGGACTGGTCGACATCGTCGGCGAGGTCGTCGGTCCCGTGCGGCTGCCGAAGAAGCTCTCCTGGTACGCCAACGGCAACTTCGGCATCGGCCGTCCCTCCGGCGACCCCAGGGCGCAATTCATGGCCCGGGACACCGCGGTCACCGCCGACCCGCAGATCAACTACGCGCCGTACGACAACGACGGCAACGGCTTCGTCGACGCCTTCATCGTCGTGCACGCCGGAAGGGGCGGTGAGGTCACCGGCGACTCCGGGGACATCTGGTCGCACAAGTGGGTCCTGCCCAGTGCCTACAACGCGGACGGTGCGCGGATCTTCGCCTACCTCACCATTCCCGAGGACGCGAAGATCGGTGTGTGCGCCCACGAGTTGGGGCATCTGGTGTTCGGCTTCCCGGACCTGTACGACATCGACGGCACGTCTGAGGGCATCGGCAACTGGTGCCTGATGGCGGGCGGTTCGTGGGGCATGGGTGGCGAACGGCCGACGCACCCCTCGGCCTGGTGCAAGGTCGACCAGGGCTGGGCGACGGTGGCCAACGTCACCGGCTCCACGAGCCTGTCACTGCCGGACGTGAAGAACAGCCACCAGGTGCACCGGGTGTGGACCGGCGGGCTGCCGGGCAGCGAGTACTTCCTGCTCGAGAACCGCCAGCGCACCGGCTACGACACCTCACTGCCCGGCGACGGCCTGCTGATCTGGCACATCGACGAACACCAGCCGGACAATGGAGTACCGGCAACACCTCGTTCGGTGCGGCCACCGCTCCGAGTTCGCACTCGCACGCGGGCGCCCCGACCGGTGTCTCCGTCACCAACATCTCCGTGTCCGGCCCCACGATGACGGCCACCGTCGATGTCACCGTACCGGGCCCCGTCCACATGCCGGTCCACGCCGGCGCCTCGCGCTCGGAGCCGGCCACCGACGTCGGTCTGCCCGAGCTGGTCCACGCCCTCCAGGCCCGGCTTGAGGCGCTGGAGCGGACGGTGAGCGGCGAGGCTCTAAGGCGGGAGGCGTTCGCCGAGGCGGGTTCCCGGCCGGAGTTCGACGGCGCGCCGGGGGCGGTGGAGGCGGCCGCGGGCGGCAGGCTCCATACCTATCGCCGCTCCTAGGAAGCGCGGAGGTGACCACATGGTGCAGGCGATCGAGAACCTCACCGCGCTGACCGCCCGCCTGGTCACCTCGGAATCGCATGCGCAACTGGCGGGCTGGGACCGGCTGGTCGTCGACGTGCTCGATGCCCGGCCGGTCGCCGGCTTCGCCGACCTGCTGTCCCGGTACGCCGGTGAGCGGCTGGAACTCGCCGCACCGAGCCGGCTCGTGGCGGGCCTGGCCCCGGGCACGGTCATCCGGCTCAGGGCGAGACTCGCCGGCGGCCGGGCGATGGCGGAGAAGCAGCCGCCTCCGGGCATGTTCGTGACGGAGCCGCCCCGCTGAAACCCGTACTCAAGTCCGGCCCCGCCGCCCCCGCACCGCCCCCAGCTCCCCCCGCAACCGCTGCGCCCGCAGCACCAGCTCCAGTTCGAAGCGCCGGTCGGGGTCGTCGATCTCGTCGCCCCACAGTTCGCGGATCTGGCGGAGGCGGTAGCGGACCGTCTGGGGATGGACGCCGAGGCGGGTCGCGACCTCCGGTGCTCCGCCCCGGGTCTCCAGCCAGGCCAGGAGGGTCTCCGCGAGGCGGCGGCCGTGGGTGGGGCCGCAGTGGGTGAGGGGGGCCAGGCATCTGAGGGCCAGGTCGTCGATGAGTTCCTCGGGCTGGAGGAGGACCAGCGCCTCGGTGTGCTCGGTGCAGTAGAGGACCTCGCCCGAGGGGAGCAGGTCCCGTTCCATGAGGCGTACCGCGGCCTCGGCCCAGCGCAGCGACTTCGCCGCGTCGGCGAGCGGGACGGGCGGGCCGATCGCGCCGGACCAGCCGGCCAGGGCCCGGTGCAGCAGTTCGGGGCGCCCTGCCGCGTCCGGCTCGGGCACGACCATGCGGGGCTGCTCGTACTCCATGTCGAGCAGCACCCCCTGGCCGACCGCGGGGGCCATGGCCTCCCGGGCGGGGCGCAGCAGGACGCCGACCGCGACCTTCTCCGGCAGGGGCCAGCCGATCCGGGCGGCGCGTTCGGTGAAGGCCTCGGTGGGGTCGCCGCGGTGGTGCTCGGCCAGCAGGAGTTCCATCAAGCGGCGCTGGAGGCGCAGGCGTTCGCCGGCCTGGCGGGCCGCGGCCTCGGCGTAGCCGCGTACGGACTGGTCGACCAGGCCGTCCAGGTACTCGTAGCCCGCGTCGACGAGTTCGTACATCGCCGGGGGCGGGATCTCCACGCGCTGGCCGATGTCGGCGAAGCGGCGCCAGGCCAGGCGTACGCCCATGCGGTAGATGGCTTGGAGGGAGTCGAGCGAGCGGCCGTTGAGCCCCTCGCCGCGGCCGAAGTCCTGGAAGACACCGGGCGGGACGGTGGGACGGCCCTCCGAGTGCTCCAGGTGCTGCACGAAGACCTCGATGGCGCGGCGGATGCCGACCAGGGCCATGGGCTCGCCGGAGTCGTCGAGGACGACGGGCAGATGCGGGTACTCGCGCTGGATCTCGCGGAGGATCTCCTCGGCGAGCGCGGGTGCCTCGGCCATGGCGATCGCCGCGAACCGGCGCACCTGGAAGCGCGGTACGTCGTGCCAGGCGGAGCGCGTGGTGACGGTTCCGGTGCGGGCGGCCGTCACCGTCAACTCCCCTGCCCGGTCTGCTCGTAGGTGATCAGGGGGGTGTTCGGCTGGTCGGGTGTGGCTTCGAGCAGCGCGACGACGCCCAGCGCGGCGCCCACGGCAAGGGCGGCGGCGAGCGCGACGGTCAGCGCGGCAGCGAGCAGTCTCGACATCGCAGGGTCAGCCTCTCTGTCCGGATTCGTCCGGAGATCGTCCGGAGGTTGCCCCACCCCGGCACCCCGTCCCTGCCTGTCGCGCCCCAGTCTCGACAAGCATTGACACCCCGTCAAGAGCCGCCTACGGTTCCCGGCCCAGCCGCACGCGCTGTTTTCTCCGCCGTGCCGGCCCTCTCGTACGTCGAGCCGTCCCAAGCCACTGGAGTGCCCGGATGCGCCGTACAACCTCTCCATTTTCCCTGATCCTGCTGGGTCTCGGCACGTTCCTGCTGGCGCTGGCGCCACTGCTCGCCTGGTACGTGCAGCCGCGCGCCGCGGTGAACCCGATCGACATCGACACGACCGCCGTCTACACCGGCCGGGGCAGCGTCTTCGACACTGACCGGATCGAGACGGTGCCCGACCGGAAGATCACGGTGACCCAGCGGGTGCGGGGCAACGTCGAGGACAGCGAACGCAGCGGCAACGCCGTCTGGGACGTGACGACCACGGTCGACACCGACAAGTCGCTGCCGGCCGCCGATCCGCACGACGCGCTGGACTTCACGCCGCACCGCTGGGTGATGGACCGGAAGACCACCCGGCCCGTGCACTGCTGCGGCGAGAAGCCGTACATCGAGGGCGAGGCCTACCTGAAGTTCCCCTTCGACGTGCAGAAACGCTCGTACCAGTGGTGGGACAACACCCTCGGCGACACGGTCGTGCTGCGCTACCGGGGCACCGAGAAGGTCCAGGGCTACACGGGCTACAAGTTCACCGGCTCCGTACCGCCGACGAGGACCGGCACGCGGATGGTCCCCGGCAGCCTCGTCGACCAGCCCGGGCGGCCGCAGGTGCTGGCCGAGGAGTGGTACTCCAACCACGGCTTCGAGCTGGTCGTCGACCAGGCCACCGGCCGGGTGATCTACGCGCAGACCGGACCCAGGCGGACCCTGCGGGCGCCGGGCGGGAAGAAGGACGCGGCGGTGCTGCTGGACAGCCGGAAGGTCTCGTTCACGACCGAGACGCAGAAGGAGGCCGTGCGGCAGGCGAAGCGGGACAGCGGTCAACTGCGCCTGGTGGGTACGACGTTGCCGATCGGGGCCGGTGTGGCGGGTGTGCTGCTCGCGGTGGCGGGTGGCGTTCTGGTGGCGCGTGGGCGGAAGGAGCCGGAGCAGCCCACTCCGTCCGATACGTCCAGTACGCCCCAGCCCACCCTCACGATGTGATGTGACGTCAGCTCTAACAAAGCCCGAAATTGTCACGTCGGTGAGTAGCCGTGGAGAACGTCCGGGCGAAAACTGTCCAACCCCACCCGAGCACAACCCGTCCACACTCCCCTCCCAGGAAGGGCTCAGGCCCCCCACAGCAAGACCCCCAGAGCCAGACCTGCCCCCACGCTGAGTTCCGCACCCCGAGACGAGTTGGAGCACCCATGCCCCAGCACGTGCCGTCCCAGCTGCGTGCCGCGTCCCCCAGCGCGCCGCAGCACCTTCCGGCGCTTCCCCCACATCCGCGCCGGATCGTCTTCCTGGCCCATCGTGATCTGGACAATCCGTCCGCCGGCGGCTCCGAGCTGCTGGTCGACAAGCTCGCCGACGGCCTGACCCGGCTCGGCCACCAGGTGACCCTGCTGTGCGGGGGCCCCGCGGCCTTCCGGGACTACCGGGTCGTGTCGGCGGGCGGCCCGTACGGGCACTACCTGCGCGCCCGGTCGGCCTTCGCCCGCCAGGTCGGCGACTGCGACCTGCTGGTCGAGGTGTGCAACGGCATGCCGTACCTGGCGCCGCTGTGGCACTCCGGGCCCACGCTGTGCCTGGTCAACCACGTCCACACCGACCTGTGGAAGATGCGCTTCGGCGGGCCGCTGGCGCCTGCCGCGCGGATCGGCCGAAGACTCGAACACTGGGCCCTGACCGGGGCGCAGCAGCGGAGTCTGCTGGTCGCGGTCTCCCCCTCCACCGCCCACGCGCTGCGCGCGATCGGCGTCGAGCGCGACCGTATCCGGGTCGTGCACAACGGCGTCGAGGAGCCTGCGCCACGGGCCGAGCGCTCCCCCGAGCCGTTGTTCGTCGCCGTCGGCCGGCTTGTCGAGTACAAGCGGATCGATCTGCTGCTGCGGTTGTGGGAGCGGGTGCGGCCGGTCACCGGCGGGCGGCTGGTCATCGTCGGGGACGGACCCGAGCGCGGAAGACTGGAGCAACTCGCCGGCCCCGGTGTGGAGTTCACCGGCTATGTCTCGGAGGCCGAGAAGCACCGGCTGCTGTGCGCGGCCTGGTTGCTGCTGCACCCTTCCGCCGTGGAGGGGTGGGGCCTGGTCGTGACGGAGGCAGCGGCGCGGGAGACGCCGACCGTGGCCTTCGACGTGCCGGGGCTCAAGGACTCCGTGGTGGACGGTGAGACCGGAGTTCTCGCGCGCGGCGAGTCCTCGTTCGCCGCCGCGTGGTGCGCGCTCGGCCTGTCCGGGCCGCGGCGGGAGCTGATGGGCAAGGCGGCCCGGGAGCGGGCGGCGCAGTTCCGGTGGGACCGGACCGTTCGGCAGTTCCGGGCGGTGGCCGCGGAGGCGGTGAGGGGCTGGGCTCCGTGATACCGCCCAAGCGCCCACGCGGCGGAGCCACACGTGTCACAGCCGCGCGCCCCCATGGGAGCGACCCCTCCGTGCGCCGGTCCCTCGCCCTGTTCCGTGCCTTCCTCCACGAACAGGACGATCCCGAGAGCTGCTACTCGCTGCTCGCCCGGGACGCCGCCGACCAGGTCGAGGCCTACGACGGGCCCGTCGCCGGACGTACCGTCGTCGACGTCGGCGGCGGCAGCGGCTACTTCACCGAGGAGTTCCGGCGACGCGGAGCGCACGCGTTCCTCTTCGAGCCTGACCTGGCCGAACTCGGCGGGAAGCCCCCCGAATCGGCCGTCGTCGCCGACGGGTACCTGCTGCCCCTGCGGGACGGCGTCGCGGACGTCACGTTCTCCTCCAACGTGCTGGAGCACGTGGCCGACCCGGAGACGTTCCTCAGTGAACTGGCCCGGGTGACGCGGCCCGGCGGGCTGATCTACGTGTCGTTCACCAACTGGCTGTCGCCGTGGGGCGGGCACGAGTGGGCCCCGTGGCACTACTTCGGTGCCGAGCGGGCCCGGGCGCGCTATCTGCGGCGGACCGGCAGGCCCGCCAAGCACACGCTCGGCGAGAACCTCTTCGCGGTGCACATCGGATCCACCCTGCGGCAGGTGCGTGCCCGGGACGACGTCACGGTCGTCTCGGCGCGCTCCCGCTACTGGCCGTTCCTCGCGGAGGCCGTCGTCAAGGCGCCCGGCATCCGTGAGTTCGCCACCTGGAACCTCCTCCTCATCCTGCGGCGGTGTCCTACATGACAACCACGGTCCAGGCTCCTCCACCGGCAGCCGTCCCCACCACCGCGACCGCGGCGGGCCCGCCCGAGGGCCCGAGGTCGCGGCGCTGGCTGCTGGGTTTCTGGGCCGTGGTGTTCGTGCTGCTCCTGGCGGTGCAGCCGGGACGGCAGACGTTCGACACCAAACTCGGGGTGACGGTCGACCCGGGCCAGTTCCTCGCCGACCTGGGGCAGTTGTGGCACGACCGGGCCGGATTCGGCGGGATCCAGGACCAGTACGTCGGCTATCTGTGGCCCATGCTGCCGTTCTACTGGCTGTGCGACCTCGTACAACTGCCGGTGTGGCTGGCGGAGCGGCTGTGGATGTCGCTGATCGTGTCCGTCGCCTTCTGGGGTGCGCTGCGGCTGGCCGAGCGGCTGCGGGTGGGCAGTGCTGCCTCCCGGCTGCTGGGTGCCGCGGCGTACGCGCTGTGGCCGGTGTTCACCACCGTCATCGGCTCCACGTCGGCCGCCGCGCTGCCCGGCGCGTTCCTGCCGTGGGTGCTGCTGCCCCTGACGAACGAGCGGTACGCCGCCCGGGTCGCGGCCCTGCGGTCGGCGCTGCTGGTGCCGTTCATGGGCGGCGTGAACGCCTCGGCGACACTGGCGTCCCTGCTGCCGGTCGGGCTGTATCTGCTGTCCCGGCCGCCCGGCCCGCGGCAGCGCAAGCTGATCGCCTGGTGGGCTCCGGCCGTGATCGTCGTGACGGCCTGGTGGTGGGTGCCGCTGCTGCTGCTCGGCGTCTACGGCGAGAACTTCCTGCCGTACATAGAGACGTCGCAGACCACGACGGACACCATGGCGGCGACCGAGGCGCTGCGCGGCGCCGGTAACTGGGTCGCCTACCTGCACTTCGGTGAGGCGTGGCTGCCCGCGGGGTGGGCCGTGGCCTCGTCGGTCGTCGTGATCGTGTGCTCGGCGCTGGCGGCCGGGCTCGGTCTCGCCGGGCTCGCCCGGCGGGACATGCCCGAGCGGCGGTGGCTCGTGCTGACGGTGCTCGTGGCGGCGCTGGTGCTGCTCGCCGGGTACGGCGGAGCGTTCGGGGCGCCGTTCCACGGGGTCGTGCAGGGCTGGCTGGACGGCTGGCTGTCGCCGTTCCGCAACATCTACAAGTTCCAGACGGGCCTGGCGCTGGCGTTCGTGCTGGGCCTGGCCCATCTGGTGGGTGTGGCCGCCGAGCGGCGCGGGGCCCGCCCGGTGCGCGGCCGGCGCTTCGCCCCGCTGGTCGCGGCGGTGCTGATCCTGCCGGGGCTGCTGTGGCCGTACCTCAACGGCTCGATCCTCAACCCCGGTTCCTTCCAGAAGCTCCCCACCTACTGGCAGGCCACGGCCGACTGGCTGGAGAAGTACTCGCCCGACTCGCGCGCCCTGGTCGTCCCGGCGACCGCGCACGGCGTCTACACCTGGGGCTCGCCCATCGACCAGCCGCTCGACGTGCTCGCCGAGTCGCGGTGGGCGCAGCGCGACTACGTCCCCTTCGGCACGCCCGGGAACCGGCGCGCGATGGACGCGGTCGAGCAGGCGCTGCTGTCCGGTGCCGAAGTCCCGGGCCTCGCCGACTACTTGAGCCGGGCCGGGCTGTACTACGTCGTCGTACGCAACGATCTCGACCCCGACCAGATCGGCTATGTGCCGACGGCGACCGTCAAGCGCACCCTCGAACAGTCGGGGTACGAGCGGGTGACGGGGCTGGGGCCGGTCATGACCGGCGGCCGGATCGCGCAGGACGCCCCGCTCCAGGTCGAGGGACTGTACGCGCAGCAGCGGGCGGTGGAGATCTACCGGCCGGCCGGCCAGGACGTGGTCCGGCCCGGGCAGGCGGGACTCATGCCGGTCTCCGACACGGCCGTGGTGTCCGGCGGCCCGGAGGCGCTGCTGCCGCTGGCGTCCCGGCTGCGCGGGCGGGCGGCCGTCCTCACCGGCGACAACCACCCGGGGCTCGGCACCCCGGCGGTGCAGGTGGTGGGCGACGGGATGCGGCGCGCCGACACCCGGTTCGGCGTGGTCAACGCCGGTACGTCGTACACGTACACGCGCGACGAGCGCAACGCGCCCGACGCCCAGCAGGACCCGGGCGAGAAGCCCCGCCAGATCCTGCCGACCGAGGGCGCCGAGCACCAGACGGTGGCCGAACTGCGCGGCGCCCGCTCGGTGACGGCCTCCTCGTACGGCAACTGGCTGTTCCACCTGCCGCAGTTCGACCCGGTGAACGCCTTCGACGGCAACCCGGACACCGCGTGGACGGAGGGCTCGCCGGACACGCCGGACGGACAATGGCTGCGCATCGGCTTCACCGGCTCCTACGACATGCCGTCCTCCTTCAAGGTCACGCCGCTGCCACAGGAGGGCGTGCGGGCGGCGGCGACGAAGGTGCGGGTGGAGACGGAGAAGGGCGAGCGGACGAGCTTCCTGAGGCCGAACGGCACGGCGCAGAGCGTCAAGGCGCCCGAGGGCGGCACCCGGTGGATGAAGCTGACGATCGTCGACTCGGTGGAGCGCCGGGCCGGGCTCACCGGCGCGGGCTTCTCCGAGATCGACCTGCCGGACGTGCAGGTGACGCGGCTGCTGCGGCTCCCTGCGGACGCGGACGACGCGACCGCGGCCGCCACGGTCGTCTCCCTGCACCGGGCCTCCGACCCGACCGGCCTCTCCGCGACCGGCACCGAGGCCGGCCTGCACCGCCGCTTCGCGACACCGGCCGCCGGAACGTACGAGGTCACGGCGAGCGCGGTGCCGGTGCCGGGCGAGGAACTCGACCGGCTGCTGTACGAGGTCGCGCCGGAGCAGCAGTCCCGGATCGTCGCCACCGCCGACTCCACGGCGAGCCTCGGCGCGGGCCTCGCGGCACGCAACCTCACCGACGGCGACCTGACGACGGCGTGGGTCGCGGGCGACCGGCCGACGATCCACCTGAGCTGGGAGGGCAAGCAGCCGGTCGGCGAACTCGTCCTGGCCCCCGCGGGCGGTCTGTCCGCCCGCGCCTCCCAGGTGCACATCAGCTCCCCGGACGGCGCGACGATCGCCGGCGTCGACGAGAACGGCTGGGTCCGCTTCCCGCCGATCACCACCGACCGGCTCGACATCACGATCACCGAGACGGCCCCGCTGACCCTGCACAACCCGGTCGCCGACGAGAAGCTGCGCCTCCCGGTGGGCCTCACGGAGGCGTACATCCCCTCCCTGGACCAGTACCGCACCCCGCAGCCGGACGGCACCCGGAAGTTCTCCCTGCCGTGCGGCAAGGGCCCCGACGTGGCGCTGGACGGTGAGCTGTACCAGACGGGCGCGAAGGGCACCGTGCGTGACCTGGTGGAACGGCGGTCCGTCGAGGTGACGCTCTGCCAGGAGGGCCGCAGCGACCGCGAGGTGCAGCTGTCCTCGGGCGACCACCGGCTGGAGGGCGGCGACGCCGGCCCCCTCGCGCTGACCGACGTCACCCTGACCCGCGGGACGGTCCCGGAGGCCGCCGCGGCCGGGCGTGAGCTGCGGGTCCGGGACTGGCTGGGCGACCGGCGCGAGGTGTCGGTCGGCTCGGGCGCGGCCTCGTACCTGACGACGTACGAGAACTTCAACGACGGCTGGAAGGCCACCCTGAACGGCAAGGAGCTCACCCCGCTGCGGCTGGACGGCTGGCAGCAGGGCTGGCGGATCCCGGCCGGGGCGGGCGGCGCGGTCAAGCTGTCCTACGAACCGGCCACCACGTACGACGCCGGGCTGATCGGCAGCGGCGCCGGCATCGCGGTGCTGCTGGGCCTGGCGCTCTGGCGCCGCCGCGCCCCCAACCCCGACGCTCCGCAGCCGGCCCCGCCGCTGCCCGGCCTGTGGCTCGGCACGGTGGCGCTGACGCTGGCCGGGGCGGTGATCGCGGGGTGGCTCGCGCTGCTGGTCCCGGCGCTGGCGCTGCTCGCGGCCAGGCGGCACGCGCTGCTGGTGCCGATCGCGTTCGCGGCGCTGGCGGGGGCGGGCATCGCCGCCGCGTTCGGGGCCGGGGAGCCGGTGGGCGCGGGCGAGGGAGCGTTCGGCCGTACGGCCCAACTGCTGGCCTTGATCGGCTTGTTCGCGGGACTGGTGAGTCTGCGGGAGGGGCCCTCCTCCGAGGCGCCGACGCAGCAGCTGCCCAGGACGACGGACACGGGGAAGGGCGAGCCCGCATGACGGCACCGGTACGCATCCCGTTCCCGGTGGTGGACGAGGTGTCCCGGCACTGCTTCCAGGAGGAGGAACCGGAGACGGTCCACATCGAGGTCCACCTCCCCGGCCCCGTCGACCGGATGCGTCTGCGCAAGGCGTTCACGGAGGCCCTGCACCGGCATCCGCGCATTCTGATGCGGGAGGCGAAAGGGCCGTGGTACCGGCGGCGGTACGAGTGGGAGCTGACGCCGGAGCCCGATGTGGAGGTGGTGACCTTCGCCCCGCCGGGGCCGCGGGCGCTCCAGGACGCCAGGACCCGGGCCCTGACGGAGGCGCCACCGCTGTCGGTGTCCCCGCCGATACGGCTCGAGGTGGTGGACTCGGTCCTCTTCCTCACCATCAACCACACCGCCCTCGACGGCCCGGCCTGCCTCCGCGTCCTGGCCACGGCCGCCGAACTCTACGGAGGCAGGGACAACGCCCCCGCGGCACCCCCGGTCCGCCCCGCGGAGCCCCGGCAAGAACCCTCGGACACTCCGACCAGCTGGTCACCCCCCGCACGGGTGGCGCCGGGCACCCCGGACCCCTCCCCCGGCAACGGCATGCTGGTGACGGAACTCCCCCTCCCCCACCGCCCCAAGGGCTCCCCCTACACCGTCAACGACCAGCTCATGGTCACCACGGCCCTGACCATCGCCCACTGGAACAGGGAGCACGGCGCCCGGCCCCGCCCCCTGCGCATCACCATGCCCGTGGACGACCGTCCCCGCGACACCACGATGCCCATCGGCAACGGCACCCGCCTGGTGGAAGTCCCCTTCGCCCCATCCGAGTTGGACCGCCCGGACATGTCCGCCCTGCTCCGGCGCACCGCGGAGCGGACCCGGGCGCTGAAGGCCCTCCCCCGCCCCCAACTGGGCCACGGCGCCGCCCTCCTCACCGCCCCCTGGGCCCCGGTCGCCGCCCGCGCCGCGCTCACCCGCGCCCTGCGCCGGGCCGCCGCGCCCTGGACGTCGACCACCTTGCTCAGCAACATCGGCCGTATCCCGTACCCGCTGGACTTCGGGGAGGAGACGGGCCGCGCGCACGCGGTCTGGTTCTCGGCGCCGGCCAGGATGCCGCGCGGCCTCACCGTGACCACCGCCTCCACCGCCGGCCGCCTCCACCTGGCCCTGCGCTGGTCCCGGGCCCTGCTCAGCCACGGCGACGGCGCCCACCTCCGCGACCTGTTCGAGCACTATCTGCACACCACGGAGGTGAGCCCGTGACGAGCGCCCCCGCCCGGCCCCCCGAGTTGCGTGACTTCTACGAGAACCCGGCCGTCCCCGTCTCCTCCGGCACCCCGCGCAGCATCCGCCAGGCCCGCATGCTGGCCGCGGCCCTCGGACCGGCCACGACCGGTGACGCACGGACAGTCCTCGACATCGGCTGCGGGGACGGCACCGCCGCGGCCGTCGCCGCGCCCTTCCTCCCCGGCCACCGCGTCATCGGCGTCGACTGGTCGCAGGACGCCCTCAGGCGCGCCCGCACCCGCATCCCGTACGCGGTCCGCGGCGAACTCACCGGCGGCGGACTGCCGTTCGCGGCGGAGTCGGCCGACGCCGTGCTGTTCAGCGAGGTGATCGAGCACCTGGTCGACCCGGACGCGGCGCTCGACGAGATCCGCAGGATCCTGCGGCCCGGCGGGCATCTGATGCTGTCCACGCCGAACCTGGCCGCCTGGTACAACCGCGCGTTGCTGCTCGCCGGCGTCCAGCCGGTCTTCTCCGAGGTCAGCCTGCGCGGCATCCACGGCCGCCCGGGCCGTGAGGTCGTAGGACATCTGCGCCTCTACACCGCCCGCGCGCTGCGGGAGTTCGTCGCCGCGTCCGGGTTCACGGTCGTGGCGCTCGAGGGCGCTCCCTTCCACGGCGTACCGCGCCCGCTGCGGCCGCTGGACCGGCTGGCCTGTGCCCGGCCGCAGCTCGCGTCGATCCTGCTGCTGCACGCCAGGAGGACGTAGCCCATGTGGTGGGGAGTGGCCGCGGCCCTGCTGGCGAACACCCTGTACAGCCTGGGCTTCGTGCTGGAGAAGCGGGCGCTCACCTCGCTCCCCGAGGTGAGCATCCGGCAGCCGGCCCGGCTGTTGCGCCTCGTCCTCGGCAGCCCCCTGTGGATCGGCGGCTCCCTCGCCCTGGCCGCCGGTTTCGCCGCGCAGCTCGTCGTCTACCGCACCCTCCCGATCGCCGCCGCGCAGGGCATCTTCGTCTCCGGCCTGGTGCTGCTCGTGCTGCTGTCGGCCCGGCTGCTCGGCGAGGAGACGAGCGGCCGGGAGCGGTACGCGCTGGGTGCGATCCTGCTCGCCCTGCTGATGGTGGTGCTGTCGCTGCGCGAGGGCTCCGACACCGTCAGCCAGGACGCGCCGTACCAGCTGATCCTGCTGGTGTGCGTGCCGTCGCTGGCGGCCGGGCTGTGGCTGTACGGCTCCGCCGAGCGGCGGGCCCGCAACCGGCACCGGCGGCCGACGACCGGCGTCGAGTACGGGGTGGCCGTGGGCCTGCTGTACGGCGTCAGTTCGCTGGCCATCAAAGGCGTGTCGAGCCATCTGACGACCAGCGGGATCGGCGGTGCGGTGCTGGACCTGCTGAGCTCCCCGTATCCGTATCTGCTGCTGTTCACCGGTGTGTTCGGCCTGGTGATGTCGCAGGCGGCGCTCCAGCGCTGCCGGGCCTCGCTGATCGTGCCGGTGTGCACGACCGTGACGTCCCTGTTCACGGCGGTGCTCGGCACGCTGTCGTTCGGCGAGGCCCTGCCGGACGAGCCGCTGCGGCTCGCGCTGCGGGTGGCGGGCACGGCCCTGGCGGTCGCCGTGCTGCTGACCATGCCGAAGCACGACCCTGCTCCCCAACCCCCCGCACCAGCCAAGGAGTTGGCCTCCCCATGAAGCCCGACGACCCGCTGCTGAAGATCCTTGCCTGCCCGCTCGACAAGGGCCCGCTGCATCTGCTGGCCGAGGAGGCCGGGCAGGAGGAGGCGCTGTACAACCCGCGGTTGCGCCGCCGCTATCCGATCGTCGACGGCATTCCGCAGCTGCTGCCGTCCTCGGGCGAGCAGGTCCCGGACGACGAACACGAGGAACTTCTCCAGAGGATGGCCCCATGACCAGCCTGGCAGCCCGCCTCGCTCCCCTCCTGCCCACCCGTCTGGTGGCCGCGACGGCCCGGGCGCTCTACCCACGGTTCGAACCGGAGCTGGCCCGGCTCGCCGAGCTGTGCCCGCCGGACTGCGGTACGGCGGTGGACGTCGGCGGCTGGTACGGGCCCTGGACGCACAGGCTGTCCGGTCTGGCCGAGCACGTCGTGACGATCGAACCGGTGCCCCATCTGGCCCGGCTGCTGGCCGCCGCCGTCCCGCCGAACGTACGGGTGATCCGTGCCGCGGCCTCGGACCGCCCGGGCATCGCCCGCCTGTGGCTGCCGCCGGACGACTCCGGTGACCGGGGCGTGTCGTCGCTGGTGCGGCGTGACATCCACGGCCGGGCGCTGGACGTCCCCTGCGTCACGCTGGACGAGCTGGGCTTGCGGAACGTCGGCTTCATCAAGATCGACGTGGACGGCAACGAGCCGGCGGTCCTGCGCGGCGCGACGGGCCTGCTGGCCCGCGACCGCCCGGCCCTGTTCGTGGAGCTGGAGTCCCGCATCCAGCCGATCGGCCCGGTGGTGACGTACCTGTCACTGCTCGGCTACGACGGCTGGGTCCTGCCCGGCGACCGGTGGGTGCCGCTGGCGAAGTTCCCCCTGGAGGCGCACCAGGCGGACGCCTCCTACGTGGTCTCGCACGGCCTGCTCCGCCGCGTCCTGCCGTACAACGTGCTGCGCGGCCCGCGCTACGTCAACTCGGTGCTCTTCCTCCCGGACGGCCGCCGCCCGGGCACCGCGCCGGTGGGCGACGATGGTTCCCATGCCCTCCGGAAAGCGCCCCGCTAGCCCCTTCACACCGCTCGGCTTCCAGCTGGTGCTGCTGCGCCGCATGGCCGACCACAACCCGGATCTGGTGGAGGAGGCCCGTCACGAGCTGGGGGTCTCCCTCGCGGACATGCGCGAGGCCAACAAGCGCTGGCAGGCGATGGTCCGTTCCCCGCGGTCCCGCTCGTCCCTCTCCCGCTACCGCTCGGTGCTGGGCGAGCCCGAGTCCCGTACCGCCCGCCGGATCGGCGACCTGGACTGCGAGGCCTGGCTCTGGCCCCTCCCCCTCTGGCCCGACCTGCGCTTCGAGGTCCTGACCGCCCCGAACGGGGCGGTGTGGAACGAGTGGCTGGTCCGCGCCGCGGGCGCCGAGGGACCCGGGCTGCGCACGCTCGACGACCTCACCCCCTGGTCCTGCACGGTCGACGAGGCGGCCCGCGCCTTCGCCCCGGCCCGTCCTCTGGAGGGCACGGCCCCGACCCGCTGGGGTCTGGCGTTCACCGCGCCGGACGGGCAGGGCGTGCGGTGGGAGGTCGTCGCGGAGTTCACGTGGGGGCTGGTGCAGCGGGTGGCCGTCACCGGCCGTCAGGGCTGAGGCGGTCCCACCCGGTCGAGGGCCGGGAGGAACGGGGCGTCGCCCTGTGCCCGCGGCGCCCGGTGTGATCAGCCGGCGGCGGCCAGGACCGCCTCGACCACCCGCGGCACGGACTCCGGGTGCAGCCACAGGAACAGGTTCGGCTCGACCAGCTCCAGTTCCATCACGCACGGCTCCCCGTCCGCCCCGGTGACGAGGTCCACGCGCGCGTACAGCAGCTCCGCCTGCCCGGGTACGGCGGCCAGCGCCCGCTCGGCGACGTCGAGTTCGGCGGCGGTCGGTTCCCAGGGTTCGAGGTCGGGGTGGGCGACCTTGTCGGCGTCGTACGGTGTGCCCGGCGCGAGGACCGCGCCCTTGCGGCTGGCGTGCAGCAGGCGTCCGCCGAAGAACTGCAGGGCCCGCTCGCCGGCGGAGTCGATGCTGCGCACGTACGGCTGCACCATCGCCGTGAAGCCCTCGGCGTGCATCCGCTCGAGCTGTCGTAGGGCCGTTTCGTGCTCGTCGTGGGTGTAGCGGGCGGCGAAACGGGCGCCGGCGCCGGCGGTGGGCTTGACGACGTACTCCTGGTGGTCAGGGAGGTCGGCGGGCTCGCCGGGCGCTATGTACCGGGTGGGGACGACGGGCACACCGGCAGCCGCCAGATCCCCGAGGTACCGCTTGTCCGTGTTCCACCGCACGACCCCGGGCGGGTTGGCGAGCCGCGTCAGCGTCCCGCACCGCTCCACCCACGCCGCGAACTCCTCCGTCCGCCAGCTGTAGTCCCAGGTCGACCGGATCACGGCGAGGTCGAAGGCGCCCCAGTCGGCGCCGGATGCGTCCCAGGGCACGGCGACGGCCTCGGCACCGGCGTCCCGCAGCGCCCGCACCAGCAGGGGAAGGTCCTGGTCCTTGCCGGGCTCAGGACCGGAGTCGTAGGTGACGAGTGCGATACGGGGCACAAAGGGCTCCCTCTTCGGGCTGATCGGTTGATCGACCGGCAGGCTAACAACCGCTGCGGGAACCACAACAGCCCGCTTGACCTTCACCTTCGGTGAGCCCCCAGCATCGGTGGCGGAACCCGAGGGAGGTGGCGAGGTGCACCGGGACATGCTGACGATCGGCGCGTTCGCGAAGGCGTGCCGGCTTTCGCCGAAGGCACTGCGCCTGTACGACGAGCTGGACCTGCTGCGGCCCGCCCGGGTGGACCCGGACACCGGATACCGGTACTACGCGGTCGGGCAGCTGGAGCAGGCCCGGCTGGTGGCGTGGCTGCGTCGGCTGGGCATGCCGCTGGCCGAGATCCGCCAGGTGTGCCGCCTCCACGACCGCGACTCCACGTCCGCCGCCCGCGAGATCCGCGCCTACTGGGCGCGTGTCGAGGCGGAGACGGCGGTACGGCGGGACCTCGCCGCGTTCCTGGTCGATCACCTGACAGCGGACTCGCCCGAGTCCCGAAAGGACACCGCCATGCTGGAACTGCGTTACTCCGCCCACTCGGACACCGGTCGCGTCCGGCCCGCCAACCAGGACACGGCGTACGCGGGCGGCCGGCTGCTCGCCGTCGCCGACGGCTTCGGACCGGCGGGCGCACCCGCGAGCAGCGCCGCCGTGGAGGCACTGCGCTTCCTGGACACGGACGAGATCCCGGCCGGCGGGGTCCTCAACCTCCTGGAGGACGCCGTGCGGGGCGCGGCCCAGGCCGTCCGGGACGTGGCCGACGGCGCCGACGACATCGGCACGACCCTGACCGCGCTGCTGTGGACCGGTTCGCGGCTGGCCCTGGTGCACATCGGCGACTCCCGTGCCTACCTGCTGCGCGACGGCGAACTGTTCCTCATCACCCACGACCACACGGTCGTCCAGTCGATGATCGACGAGGGGCGTCTGACGCCCGAGGAGGCCGTCTCCCACCCCCAGCGGGCCTTCCTCCTCAAGGCCCTGACGGGCGACGGCACGCCCACGATCCCGGACTTCCGCCTGCACGACGCCCGCCCGGGCGACCGCTATCTGCTGTGCTCCGACGGCCTGTCGAGCGTGGTCCCCGAGGACCGGATCGGGGAGCTCCTCGCCCCGCCCACCGCCCCCGACGAGACGGTCCGGGCCCTGGTCACCGCGGCCAACGAGGCCGGCGGGCCGGACAACGTCAGCTGTGTGGTGGCGGACGTGGTGCAGAGGGGGGAGCGCACGGACGACCAGGGTTAGGACTCCTCCTACGACTCCTCCGGCTCCCAGTCCAGCAACCGCACCTTCGCCACCGTGCGGACGTGACGCCGCATGGCCGCGGCCGCCTGGCGGGGCTGCTCTGCGGCGATCGCGTCGAGGATGGCCTGGTGCTGGGAGAGGGAGCGGGACGGGCGGCCCGGCTGGCGGAGGGACTCGGTGCGGCTCTCGGCGATCTGCTCGGTGATGGAGCGCATGAACTCCGCGAGCAGAGCGCTGTGGGCCGCCGCCGTCACGGCCGCGTGGAAGAGCCGGTCGCCCTCGACGCCGTGACCGCCCGCCTCGATCTCCTCCGCCATGTGCGAGAGCGCCGAGCGCATCGCGTCCAGGTCCTCCTCCGAGCGCCGCTCCGCGGCCAGTTCGGCGAGCTTCGTCTCCAGCGCCTCCCGGGCCTCCAGTACGTCGGGCAGGCGCCGGCGGCGTTCCACCATCCGCTCGACCGGCTCGGTGTCGAGGCTGTCGCGCACGAGGTACGTGCCGCCCCCGTGCCGGGCCTCCACCAGGCCCTGGACCTCCAGCACCACGATCGCCTGCTTCACCGAGGCGCGGCTCACCCCGAGCCGCTGGGCCAGATCCCGCTCGGGCGGCAGCCGGTCGCCGGCGCGCAGGCCGCCCTCGGCGACGTACTGACGCAGCCGCTCCAGCACCTGCTCGTAGAGGCGCTGTTTGGCCATGGGGCGCAGGGCGTCGGTCATGAGTCCCCCTCTCGCCGGGAGCGTAACACCGGCCCCTCACGGTGGCCGAGTGGCTGAACCAATTGTTGCGCACCCCCTTGACGGACGTGCGGGCCGGACCCACGCTGTTCAGCCAACGCACCTCAAGTGGTTCAGCCACTCGGCCACTCTCCTGGGTGCTCCCAGCCGCTCCGGGGCCCAAAGACGGGAGCCCGTATGTCCCCCGAACTCATCTCGATCCTCGTCCTCGTCGTGGTGTTCGTCATCGCCACCACCCGTTCCGTCAACATGGGCGCGCTCGCCTTCGCCGCCGCCTTCGGGGTCGGCGGGCTCGTCGCCGATCTCGACGCGGACGGCATCTTCGCCGGCTTCCCCGGCGACCTGTTCGTCGTCCTGGTCGGCGTCACGTACCTCTTCGCCATCGCCCGCGCCAACGGCACCACCGACTGGCTGGTGCACGCCGCCGTCCGGCTCGTGCGGGGGCGGGTGGCGCTCATCCCCTGGGTGATGTTCGCGCTGACCGGCACCCTCACGGCGATCGGCGCGGTCAGCCCGGCCGCGGTGGCGATCGTCGCCCCGATCGCCCTGAGCTTTGCCGCCCGGTACGGGATCAGCCCGCTGCTGATGGGCGCGATGGTGGTCCACGGCGCCCAGGCCGGCGGCTTCTCCCCGATCAGCATCTACGGCTCGATCGTCAACGGCATCGTCGAACGCGAGAACCTCCCCGGCAACGAGGTGGTCCTGTTCCTGTCGTCCCTCGCGGCGAACCTGGTGATCGCGGGGGTGGTGTTCGTGGTGTGCGGGGGCTTGAAGCTGTGGGCGCAGGGGGCGGTGGACGAACGTGACGGCGGCGGCAGTCCCGCCCCGGCTGCGGGCAATCGTGCCGCTGGGGCGGCACCCGTCCCGCAGAAAGCGGCACCCCGCACCGCCGAGCCGCGGACCGACCCCACCTCGGCAACCGGCACGCCGAGCCCGGAGACGACCACCCTCACCCCGGCCCGCACAGCCACCCTCACCTCCCTCCTCGCCCTGGTGCTCGCCGTCCTCGTCTTCGATCTCGACGCCGGCCTCACCGCCATCACCCTCGCCGTCGTCCTCAGCACGCTGTGGCCCGACGACAGCCGCAAGGCCGTGGGCGAGATCGCCTGGCCGACAGTCCTCCTCATCTGCGGCGTCCTCACCTACGTAGGCGTCCTCGACGAGATGGGCACCATCACCTGGGCAGGCGAGGGCGTGGGCAACATCGGCGTCCCCCTGCTGGCAGCCGTCCTGCTCTGCTACATCGGCGCCCTCGTCTCCGCGTTCGCCTCCTCCGTGGGGATCATGGGCGCCCTGATCCCCCTGGCCGTGCCGTTCCTGGAACGGGGCGAGATCGGCGCGATCGGCATGGTGGCCGCACTCGCCGTGTCGGCGACGGTCGTGGACGTGAGCCCGTTCTCCACGAACGGCGCACTGGTCCTGGCCGCCGCCCCGGACGTCGACCGTGAGCGTTTCTTCCGGCAGCTGATGGTGTACGGAGGGATCGTGGTGGCGGTCGTACCGGCGGCGGCGTGGCTGGTCATGGTCGTCCCCGGCTGGGGATAGCCGGCCGCTGACCGGTCCGACAGAAAACAGCTAAGGAGATGTGACGCGTGACCCCTCTCTTCCCGGCCCTGACCGAAGCCCCGGCCGACGGCTCGGCCGACCGCCCCGCCCTCCGCTTCGGCGAGCGCTCCCTGACCTACGCGCAGCTCGCCGCCGCGGCCGGCGCACTCACAGGCCGCATCGGCGACGCCACGCGGGTCGCCGTCTGGGCTACCCCCACCATGGAGACCGCCGTCGCCGTCGTCGCCGCGCTGCTGGCCGGCGTGCCCGCCGTGCCGCTCAACCCCAAGTCGGGCGAGAAGGAGCTCGGGCACATCCTGTCCGACAGCGCCCCCGGCCTGGTGCTCACGGCACCGGACGACCAACTCCCGGCCCCGGTAAGGGATCTGCCCCGCCTCGACGTCGACGTGCACGGCACCGGGCCGGTCCCCGAGGAGCACGCCGACGAGTCCGACCCGGCGCTGATCGTCTACACCTCCGGCACCACCGGCCCGCCCAAAGGCGCAGTCATCCCGCGCCGGGCGATCGCCTCGACCCTGGACGCCCTGGCCGACGCGTGGCAGTGGACCAGTGACGACGTACTCGTGCACGGACTGCCGCTGTTCCATGTGCACGGCCTGGTCCTGGGCGCCCTCGGCCCCCTGCGGCGCGGCGGCTCGCTGCGGCACCTGGGCCGCTTCAGCACGCAGGGCGTCGCCCGGGAACTGAACGCCGGGGCGACCATGCTGTTCGGCGTGCCGACGATGTACCACCGGATCGCGGAGTCGGTGACCGGCGACCCGGAGCTGGTGAAGGCGCTGACCGGGGCCCGGCTGCTGGTGTCCGGTTCCGCCGCGCTGCCCGTGCACGACCACGGGCGGATCGCGACGGCGACCGGACGGCGGGTGATCGAGCGGTACGGCATGACGGAGACGCTGATGAACACCAGCGTCCGCGCCGACGGCGAGGCCCGCCCGGGCACGGTCGGCGTGCCGCTGCCGGGCGTGGAGCTGAGGCTGGTCGAGGAGGACGGCTCGGAGGTCACCGCGTACGACGGGGAGACGGTGGGCGAGATCCAGGTGCGCGGGCCGAACCTGTTCACGGAGTATCTGAACCGGCCCGACGCCACCGCCGCCGCCTTCACCGCCGACGGCTGGTTCCGCACCGGCGACATGGCGGTGCGCGACCCCGACGGCTACGTCCGGATCGTCGGCCGCAAGGCCACCGACCTGATCAAGAGCGGCGGTTACAAGATCGGGGCGGGTGAGATCGAGAACGCGCTCCTGGAACACCCGGGGGTGCGGGAGGCCGCCGTCACCGGGGAGCCGGACCCCGACCTGGGCGAGCGGATCGTGGCGTGGATCGTGCCGGCGGAGCACCGGTCCCCGCCGTCCCTCGACGAGTTGGCGGATCACGTGGCCAGTCGTCTCGCCCCGCACAAGCGCCCGCGGGTCGTCCACCACCTCGACGCCCTGCCCCGCAACGACATGGGGAAGATCATGAAGCGGGCGCTGCCCCATGACTGAGCGCCTCCCCGCGACCGAGCGCACCTCCGCGACCGAGCGCCTCTCCGCCCGCGCGGTCGCCGACGCCCTCGCCGACGATGCCACCTTCACCGAACTGCCCGTCACCATAAGGAAGTCCAAGCCGGACGGCCCGCTCGCCTGGCCCGGCTACGACGCCTCCCGCGCCCGTGCCGCCGAGCGCACCGGCGAGCAGGAGTCCGTGGTCTGCGGCAGCGCCCGGGTCGGCGGCAGCCGGGCCGTGCTGATCGCGTTCGAGTTCGGCTTCCTCGGCGGCTCCCTGGGCGAGCGCACCGGCGACCGGCTGGAGGCGGCGTACGCCTACGCCCGTGAGCACCGCCTCCCGGTCGTGCCGCTGGTCGCCACCGGCGGCAGCCGGATGCAGGAGGGCATGCTCGCCCTCACCCAACTCCAGCGGGTCGCCCGTCAGTCGGCGCTCACCAGGGAGGCGGGTCTCGCGCAGATCGCCGTGCTGCGCGACCCGACCACCGGGGGCGGCTGGGCCACCCTGGGCGCGGGCGCCGACGTGGTCCTCGCGCTGCCCGGGGCCCAGGTCGGCTTC
This sequence comes from Streptomyces sp. DH10, assembly GCF_029813805.1. Classification (NCBI taxonomy): domain Bacteria; kingdom Bacillati; phylum Actinomycetota; class Actinomycetes; order Kitasatosporales; family Streptomycetaceae; genus Streptomyces; species Streptomyces sp. DH10. The sequence continues at coordinate 168,247 of NZ_JARVKU010000014.1, read as the reverse complement.
GCCGGCTCCCGGGTGCGGCCGGCGGACGCGGCCCCGGCGGCGTACACGGCCGAGGCGCAGGTCGCGGCGGGGGCGGCGGACGCGGTCGTACGACCGGAGGAGCTGCGGGAGACGCTGGGCCGGTGGCTGCGGCTGCTGACGTGCCCGTCCGGCACACCGGCGCCGCCGCCCGGGCCGCTCGGTGACGACGCGGGCCTGCCCGCCACCGGCTGGGACGCCGTCCGGCGCGCCCGCTCGCCCCGGCGCCCGCGCGCCGCCGCCTACTTGGACGCCTACTTCTCCGACCGGGCCGCGATCAGCGGCGACCGCTGCGGCGGCACGGACCCGGACGGCATGCTGTGCGGCTTCGGCACGCACGAGGGGCGCACGGTCGCGTACGCCGCGCAGACCGGCACCGCGACCCGCCCCGCCGGCTATCGCACCGCCGCCCGTCTGATCCGCCTCGCGGACCGGCTGGGCATCCCGGTGCTGACCCTCGTGGACACCCCGGGCGCCGCCAACGACGCGGAGGCGGAGCGGCAGGGCGCGGGCGCCGCGATCGCGGACCTGTTCGGCGCGGTGGCGGGCGCCCGCACCCCGCTGACGACGCTGGTGATCGGCGAGGGCGGTTCCGGCGGCGCGCTGGCGCTGGCCGCGCCCGGCAACACCTGGGCCACCCCGGACAGTTACTTCTCGGTGATCGCGCCGGAGCTCGCGGCGGCCATTCTCAAGCGGCCGCCGCGCGAGGTGGAGGCGACGGCGGACCGGCTGCGCATCCGGCCGCAGGATCTCGTGGAGCTGGGGGTGATCCGGGGGACCGTGGGACCGTGAGTTCGGTGGATGCCCCACGCGACATCAAGTACCTTCCGTAACAACGGAAACGCTGAGCGCAGTGGGACGACGGGGGTGCCGTGGACGGGTTGGTCGAGTTCAGGACCGGTGACGGTGGCGTGGTCGCGGTCGAGGCGGTGGAGGAGCGGTCCGGCTCCCGCCTGGTCTCCCGCGGCGACGGCACGGTCCAGGCGACCCGCACCTTCGAGGGCGCCCTGGACGGGGTGCGCTCGGCGGCGGAGTCCGCGCTGCGGGTGTTCCGGGACGGCTCGCTCAAGCCCGACGGCGTGGAGATCGAGTTCGGGGTGAAACTCTCCGCGGAGACGGGCGCGTTCATCGCCAAGGGCACCGCCGAGGGCCATCTGGTGGTCAAGCTGTCCTGGTCCCCGTCCGCTCAGCAGGCCGGCGCTCCGGAGGCCGGCGCCGCGTCATGAACAGCGCCGTGGACAGCGCACTGGTGGGAGCCCTGAACAGCGCCGAGTGGCACGCCCGGATCGAGTTACGGGGCCGGGTGGCCGGAGCGGGCTTCCTGGTCGCGCCCGGCACGGTGCTGACGTGCGCCCACGTCGTCGGGGACAGCGAGGACCTGACGGTGACCTTCACGGAGCGGCCCGGCTCCGCGCCCGTGCCCGCCCGGGTGGTCGCCCATGGCGGCTGGACCGGCTCCAGCACCGACCTGGGCGACCTCGCCGTGCTGGAACTCGACCGGGAGACGCCCATCGCCCCGGCCGCCCTGGCCCCGGTCGACGCCGCGCACGGCACAACGCCGCGCAAGCTCGTCGTCTACGGCTTCCCGGCCGGCTTCGACGAGGGCACCCTCGCCGAATACCGCGTCACCGCACCGCAGTTGATCAAACGGGAGTGGATCCAGCTGGAGGCCTGGCACCCGGGCGGCCAGCCCCTGGCCCCCGGCTTCAGCGGGGCCGCCGTCACCCTGGCCGACACCGGCGAGGTCGTCGGCATGGTCACGGCGGCGGCCGGCACCCGGGACGTGCGCAACGGCCGGATGATGCCCACCCAGGTGATGGCCCGCTACTGGCCCGCGCTCCAGAGCCTGGTCCCGACCTCGGACCACACCACCGCCGACCGGGCCCGGCTGCGCGCCCTGGTGGAGAAGGCGGAGCGCGCCGGCGTGGACTGCGACCCGGTCCGGCTCTACACCGCGGCAGCCGACCCGTTCGATCCGCCGGCGCCCGAGGAGGGGTTCGACTCGCTGTGGTCGGCGGCCCTGTTCGTGCTGTGCGAACTCGACGGCCCGGGCGCGGCGCGGACGGTGTCCCGGTTCGCCGACCGGCTTCAGGCCCTGCTGCACACCCCGGCCGTGGAGCCGTCGGGGCCCGACTGGTCGCCCATCCTCGTGGAGCTCGGGCACAGCGGCGCGGGTGACGGCCTGGTCCGCGTCGAGGTGTCCGCGTACAGCGAGGGGCGGCGGCACCCGGTGGACTCGGGCACGGTCGAGCAGCACCGGCTGCGGGCGTACGTGCGGGACCACATCGAGGCGGCCTTCCGGTATCTGACGCCCGGTGCCGACGAGTTGGTCGCCTTCGCGCTGCCGCGGGACTGGCTGGACTGGCCCGTCGACCGCTGGGAGAGCGCCCCCGACGACCCCACCCCGCTCGGCTGCCTCTATCCGCTGGTCGTCACCGACCACGCCCGGCGCAAGGCCAGCACCCGGCATGTCCTGACCCGGGCCTGGAAGCGCCTGGACACCTTGCCGGGCGCGCGCATGCACCGTGTGGAGTGCGGCGGGCCGGAGGAGCCCGGGCGGCTGCGGCTGCGGCTGCGACGCCCCGACGCCTGCCTCGCCGGGTTCGGCGCCGCCCCGGCCGCCTCGCGCACCCGGCCGCACTTCGACACCTCGCTCACGGCGCCGGCCCCGGTGATCGTGTGGTCGCGCGACGGCTGCGGCTCGGGGCAGGAGGACTGCTCCGGAGCGGACGGCTGCACCGGCAAGGCCTTCCTCGACGCGCTCGACGCCTGCCTCACGGCCGTACCGCCCGCCGAACTGCCCCGGCAGATCCTGGCGCTGCGCGAGGAGGCCGACGCAGAGGAGGAGCACTGGGCCCACGGCATCCAGCTGCTGTGGGACGACCCGCGCGTCTTCACCGACCCGCACGCCGTCGCCGCGACCCACGCCCGGACCCCGGTGGCCTGACCCACCGCGGACCCGGCCCGGCGCCCTTGAGAACCACCAGCTCGAAAACGGAGAGCGGAGACCATCCCCCATGCCGCACTGGTCCGTCTACACCGGCAGGAACGAGCCGCACGACGGCATCGACGACCTCCCCGCCCCACCGCCCTGGCGTGCCTTCGACGGCGGGCCCGCCGCGTCACCGCCCGAGGAGGGCGAGGACGCGACGGCCGTCTCCCCCGACCGCGTGCACCGGGCGAAGTCGTACGTGGCCACCCCGGAGAGCGTCCGGCTCGTCAACGCCGCGCTCTGCCTGCGCCGCCCCCTGCTCGTCACCGGCCCGCCCGGCACCGGCAAGTCCTCGCTCGCGTACGCGGTGGCGCGCGAGCTGCGCCTCGGCCCGGTCCTGCGCTGGAACATCACCAGCCGCAGCTCCCTCGCCGACGGCCTCTACCAGTACGACCCGCTGTCCCGGCTGTACGCGGCCCGGGAGCGGCGGGACGGGTCCGGCCCGGCCGCCGGTGACGTCGAGGACCACCTCCGCCTCGGCCCGCTCGGCACGGCCCTGCTCCCCTACGAACGGCCGCGCGCCCTGCTCGTCGACGAGATCGACAAGAGCGACCTCGACCTGCCGAACGACCTGCTGAACGTCCTGGAGGAGGGCCAGTACGAGATCCCGGAACTGGTCCGTGCCGCCCGCCACTCCGGCGACGGCGCGGCCGAGGTCCTCGCGGACGGCACGGACACCCCGGTCACCGTCCACCGCGGCCGGGTCCGCTGCCGGGCCTTCCCCTTCGTCGTGATGACCAGCAACGGCGAACGCGAGTTCCCGCCCGCCTTCCTGCGCCGCTGCGTCCGGCTCAAGCTGCGCCGCCCCGACCGGGACCAGCTCACCGACATCGTCCGCGCCCACCTCGACACCCCGGACGGTCACGCGGACCGTCTGATCACCCGCTTCCTGGAGCGGGCGGGCGGCGGCGAACTCGCCACCGACCAGCTGCTGAACGCCCTCTACCTCACGGGCGTCGCGGGCCTCGACGCCGAGTCCCTGGACGACCTCGCCGAGCAGCTGATGCCGTACCTCAGCGCGACGGCCGACGGCGATGGCTTCTGACCACGGCACCGGGCCGTCCCCGGTCGCCCGGCTGGCCGCGGCCCTGTCCGCGGCCGGTGCGTCGCCGACGCCGCGGGAACTGGCCGAACTGCTGTGGATGGCCGCCCGGTTGGAACCGGCCCGACAGGAGGATGAGCCTTCGGAGCAGCCCGGCGGCGACGGCGACACTCCACCCGCACACGAGGGAAACGCCCCTGCGGAGGCGGAAACCCCCGCCCCCGTGCCCCCGCAACCGGAACCGGAGCCGGTCCGCCCCACCCCCGACCGCGTCCCGCTGGTCCTGCCCGCCCCGCAGTCCCCGCACCATGGGCACGACTCCCCGGGCGGCGGCGGATCCCCCCTCCTCGCCCCCGCGCCCCCGATGCTGCCCCACCCCCTCGCGCTCCAGCGCGCCCTGCGCCCGCTGAAGCGCAAGGTGCCCTCCCCGCACGCCCGGGTGCTGGACGAGCGGGCGACGGCAGACCGCATCGCCCGGCTCGGCGCCCACCCCGACGTGTGGCTCCCGGTGCTGCGCCCGGCCCCCGACCGCTGGCTGCGCCTGAACCTGGTGCACGACACCGGCCCCACCATGCCGGTCTGGCGCCCACTGGTGAGCGAACTGCACACCGCCCTCGCCCAGTCGGGCATCTTCCGTACGGTCACCCTGCACCCGGCGACCCCGGACGGCCGGGCCCGCCACGTCCCGGTCCTCGACGACGGCCGCACCGTCACCCTCGTGATCAGCGACTGCATGGGCCCGCAGTGGCGTCCGGGCGAGGCGGGCGACCGCTGGTACCGCACCCTGCGCCACTGGGCGCACCGCATGCCCCTCGCCGTGGTGCAGCCCCTGCCGGAGCACCTGTGGTCCTCGACCGCGCTGCCCGCCGAGCCGGGAGTGCTGACGTCCCCGTCCACGGCGGCGCCCTCGGCGGCCCTGGCCTTCACCCCGTACGAAGCCGCACCACCTCCAGACCTGGCCCTCCCTGTCCCGGTCCTGGAACCGGGTGCGCCGTGGCTCGCCCACTGGGCGGCCCTGGTCGCCGGCCCGGGCGGTGCCCGCGCCCAGGGCGCGGCGGCGTGGCTGCCGCCCGCTCCCGCACCGCCCGCGGAGCCGGCCCAGGACATCGCCGCTGCCTCCCCCGAGGACCTGGTGCTGCGCTTCCGGGCGACCGCGTCCCCGGAGGCCTTCCGGCTCGCCGGGCACCTCGCGCTGGCGGTCCCCTCGGTCCCGGTGATGCGCCTCGTGCAGCGCGCCGTGGACCGCGACCCGCGCCCGCAGCACCTGGCCGAGGTGATCCTCAGCGGCATGCTCACCGCCGTCCCGGGCCCGCCCGGCTCCTACGCGTTCCGGCCCGGCGTACGGGAGTTGCTCCTGCGCTCCCTGCCCCGCACGGCCCGCGGCCGGACCCGGGAGTTCCTCGCGCGGATCGGCAGCCTGATCGACGAGCGGGCGGGACTCGCGGCCGGGGAGTTCCGGGCGCAGACGGACGGCGGACAGGACGGCTCGGGACCGGCGTTCGCGACGGTCAGCGAGGAGACCGTGCGCCGGCTGGGCGGGCAGGGGCCGGCGGAGCGGTTGTTCGCCGGGCGCTACCGGCCGACCGGGCTGCGCGGGGCGAACCGGAGCCTGTGGAAGGCGGTGGACGTCCACACCGGCCGGCAGGTGGTCGTACGCCGGTACCGCGAGCAGCCCGCACCACAGGAACGGTTCCTGAGCGAGGCGCGCACCCTGGCCGGGCTGGCGGACCCGCACGTGGTGCGGGTGCTGGACTTCGGCGTGGCGGACGGCGTCCCGTACGTGGTCACGGAGTTCGTGGACGGGCTGACCCTGGCCGAGGTGCTCTCGGGTCTCTCCTTCCGGACGTTCGCCCGCCTGGTGAGCCAGGGCCTGGCCGGCCTCGAAGCGCTGCACGCGCACGGCCTGGTGCGCGGGGAGCGCGGGCCCGCTGGCCTGCTGCTGCGGCCCGACGGCACGGTGCTGCTGAGCCGGGTCGCACTCGGCGAGGAGTCGCGGGGCAAGGACCCCGAGTCGGACCTGGCCGAGTTCCGGTGGCTGCTCAAACAGCTGGCGACGAGCGTGTCGGTGCCCGCCGAGCACCGCGAGCTGCTCGACCTGATCGACGGGCGCAGGCTGCCCGCGGCCGCCCGGTACGCCGCCGGCCCGGCCGCGACGACCCAGTGGCCGCCCCCGCTCGACGTCACCCTGCTCGGACCCCTGCGCATCAGCCACGGCACCCGGCCCGTCGAGCCTCCCGCGCCGGAGGCCCAGGCGCTGCTGTGCATGCTGCTCCTCGCCCACGGGCGCCGTGTGACGCACGCCGAGCTGGCCCGGGGCCTGTGGGAGGAACCGCCGGCGGAGCGCCGGGCCGCGGCCCGCATCGAGGACCTCGTTGCGGAGCTGCGCCGGGTGCTGCCCCCCGGTGCCCTGGTCACCCTGCCGGACGGCTGCGCCCTGCACGCGCCGGACGTCCACGTCGACGTGTTCCACTGCGAGAAGCTGCTCGACGGCCCGGCGCGCGGCCCCGCCGAGGTCCAGCGCGCCCTCGACCTCTGGTACGGCCCGCCCCTGGACGGCGTCCCCGGCCCCGCGGCGGCGGCGGCCCGGGACCGTCTGCGGGTCCTGAAGTCGAGGCTCCGGGCCCTGCACGCCGAACTGGACGAGGCCCGGGAGGCCACCGCCCCCACGATTCTCTTCGAGGCCGACGACCTGAACCGGCCGGAGGCCCGGATCACGCTCGAGTACGCGGTGCACGAGATGCTCGCGCGCGGCGCCCTGGCCGCCCACCAGTTCGACGTACGCGTCCGCCCCGACGGCTACGTCGTCCACACCGAACCCGGCACCTACGTCCTCCCCGTCCTGGTCGCCGTCCTGCGCGGCCTGCCCGAGGTCCTCACCGGGCTCGCGGACCCGCCGTCCCTGACCGTCACCTTCTGGGACCGGTCCGCCCCGCCGCCGGACGTACCGCCGGTGCCCGCCGGCATCCAGGTGGTCGTCGCCCCGGCCGTGTACGAGGAGTTCGCCGCCAGCTCGGCCGCCCAGGGACCCCGGCGCTTCCAGCCCCTGTTCCAGGACGGCGCGACGGACACCCCGCCGGTCGCCTGGTCCTGCCCGCTGGCCCCGGCCGCCGCCCCGCGGCCCGAGACCCGCGACCTGGTGCAGGGTCCCTTCATCACGCACGACCTGCGCCGGCTCGGGATACCGGCCCCCGGCCGCACGGCCGTCGTCCACACCCGGCCCGACGGCCCGCTCACCCTCCTCGACCCCGCTCAGCCGCACGGCGACCGGCAGCCGAGCCTCGTGACGTACTACGAGGTGGACCTCACCACCCACCAGTCCCACCACCGGGTCTCCCTGCCGAGCTCCGGCAAGGGCGCGTTCACCGCCGCGGTCGAGCTGTCCTGGCACGTGGACGACCCGGTCGCCTTCGTGCGCGCCGAGGTCGGCCGGGTCTCCGAGCCGCTGCTCGGCCATCTGCTGGAGGAGGCGGCCCGGATCACCCGCCGCCATCCGCTGCGCCGGGCGGGCGCGGCCCAGCGCGCGGTCAACGCCGGGCTGCGCCGCTGGCCGGTGCCGGGGCTGTCGGTGGCGGCGTCGGTGCAGTTGGCACCGGAGGGGGCGGCTCTGCCCGGCATGCCGCAGGACCCGGCCCCCACGCAGCGCCCGCTGTCCGATCTCCTCGGCGAGGCCGAGACCGTCCTGATCGGCTTCGACGGCCCCATGGCCCGGCTGTTCTCGGCGCAGGCGGCGAGCGAGGCCGCGCTCGACCTGCTCGCCCTGGTCGCCGAGCACCGCGACCCCGAGGGCGCCCCGCCCGCCGCGGCGCGGGACACGTTCACGCATCCGCTCGACGTCCTGCGGGCCTTCGCCCAGGACCGGCTCGCCCCGCTGCTCCGCGACCGTCTCGGCGCCATCGAGCTGCGCGCGGTCCCCGACGCGCCGACGACCCACAACTCCGTGCCGCTGGTCCGGGCCCTGCACGGCTCCGGCCGCCGCGTCAGCGTGGTCACGGACGTCAGCGCACCGGCCGTGCACAGCTACCTGGAGCCCTACCGCCTCCCCCTGGCCGGCATCCACGCCCGCGGTGAGGACCTCACCCTGCTGACCCCGCATCCCGACTGCCTCCTGCGCGCGATGCACTCCCTGGGCGGCGCCGCCGCGACCGGCGTGCTCATCGGCTCCACGGTCGCCGAACTCACCGCCGCCCAGCAGGCCGGAGTGCGCTTCATCGGCCTCGCCCGCAACACCACCGCCGCCCGGCAGCTCGACGAGGCGGGCTGCGAGACCACCGTCACCTCGCTGGCACCGCTCCTGGAGGCGGCGCGCTCCCTCCCGGCCCGGTGAGGGACAACCGCCCGTTCGGCGGCGCCCCGCCCGGCCCCCTCAGAAAGGCGCCCCCGTCCCCTCCCGCGCACGATGCGAGGGAGGCCCGCCAGCCCGGCGGCCTCACGTCGCGAGGCCCGCCACCTGGCGGCCTCCCACGGTCTGTGCTCTCGGGAGGACCTGCCATGACCGCCAGTCTGGAGCAGTTGCGCCGCTGCCACTTCGCCGTCGACCTGGGGGCGGCCCGTACACGCGTCTACGTCAAGGGCGCCGGGCTCGTCGTCGACCAGCCGTCCGCCGCCGCCGTGAACACCCGCACCGGCGCGCTGATCGCGGTCGGCGAGCTCGCGGAGAAGATGACGGGCCGCACACCGGACTTCATCCGGGTGGTACGGCCGGTCTCCGGCGGCACCGTCGTCGACATCGAGATGGCGCAGCGCATGCTGCGGCACCTGCTGGGCGACAAGATGCGCCGCAGCCTGCGCCGCAAGCCGATCCTGCGCGCCGCGGCCTGCACCCCGCACGACGCCGACCCGCTCGCCCAGCGTGCCGCCATCGAGACACTGGTCGGTCTCGGGGCCCGCCGCGTGGAGCTGGTCGACACGCTGATCGCCGCCGCCGTGGGCTGCGGACTGCCCGTGGAGCAGCCCGAGGCCACGATGATCATGGTGTGCGGTGCCGCTGCCACACAGGTGGCGGTGCTGTCTCTCGGCTCGATCGTCACCGCCGAGCGCATCCCGGTGGGCGGCGAGGCCGTCGACAACGCGATCGTGCAGCACCTGCGGCACGAGCACGAGCTGATGCTGCCCAGCCAGTCGGTACGGCCCTTGCAGCTCGCCCTGTCCGGCAACGGCCTCACCTCGCAGGGTCCGGCCTCGACGGAGATCCACGGGCGGGACGTCGCCACCGGCCTGGCCCGCTCCGTCCAGATCGACACCGCCGCCGTACGGGACGCCATCCAGACGCCGCTCACCGCGGTCCTGGACGGCATCGGCAAGGTGCTGCGCTCCTGCCCGCCCGACCTGGTCGCCGACCTCGCCGACCGGGGAATCATGATGGTCGGCGGCAGTGCGCTGCTGCCGGGCTTTGACCAGATGCTGCGTCAGGCGACCGGCATGCCCGTGCACATCGCCGAGCGGCCGGACGTGTGCGCCGTGCAGGGCATCGGCGCGATGCTGGAGGGCAGGATCGAACCGCTGGCGCTGGATCCGCTGGGGTCCTGAGCGGCCGGGGTACGTGCCCTGCCCTCAGCGGGCGAACCAGCAGCGCACGGTCGTCCCGTCGTCTCCCCGGTGCACCCGCACCAGGTCGGCGATGAGGTTCACCAGCAGCAGTCCGCGCCCGCCTCGCTGGTCGCGGGGCACGGGTTGGCGCCCGGCCAGCGGATCCGCGAGCCGCCCTTCGTCGCGCACGTCGCACACCACGTACCCGTGCTCGGCCCACACCCGCAGCACCCCGGAACCGCCGCCGTGCACCACGCTGTTGGTGGTGAGCTCGGCCATGGCGAGGGCCAGGTCGTCCAGCTTGACGCCGGTGAGCCCGAGCCGCGTGCCCTCCGCGACGGCCACGTGCCGGGCCTGGGAGAGCGAGTCGGAGTCGAAGGTGAACGTCAGCGCGTCCGGTACGGGCGGCAGCGCCTCGTTGTACCGGTCGACGACGTCCCCGGGGGCGTACGCGTCACTGCCCTGCTCCACCCGGGAGCCGGAGGGGATGACGGTCGGGTGGGTGGCGTAGGCGTCGGCGAGGACGTGCTCGGGGAGCCGCCCGACGTCGTACGGGCACAGGATGGTCGCCGTACGGCCCCGGAAGGCCGCGTTGATGAGCGCCTCGTGCTGGACGCACGCGGGGTACTCGGTGTCGGAGCGCCCGGCCCAGATGGGCTCGCCGATGATCCGCACCCGGCGTCCGGCCGGCTGGGCGTCGGTGAACGCGCGTAGCACACCGGGAATGATCCGCCCGGGATTGCGGCCGGCCTCACACATGTCCAGCAGCCGCACCGCCGCGGCGGCCTCGCCCAGCGCGTCCCGGATCAGCGCGAGGTTCTTGCCGGGCACCGCCACCGCCACGGGGTCGCCCGCCGCCAGGCCCTCGCGTACGAAGGGCACGGTGACGTCGAGGTACTCGTCCTCGTCGCGGTAGAAGAGCGCGGGATGGACGAAGGGCTCCAGGGGGCCGAACGGTTCGGCCACGGCAGCGGTCATGACACCGATACCTCGATCCCGGCATGGCCGGGCCACAGCAGGTCCAGCGTCCGCCGCAGGGCCGCGGGCGGACGTCGTACCACGAACCGCCGGCCGTCCCCGAGCTGCCCGGCGGCGGTCGCGAGCGCGCCCGCGCCCGCGACGTCGACGAACGTCACGTCGGACAACTCCAGGTAGTACACGTCCTCATCCTCGCGAACGGCCTGCTCCAGTACGCCTTCCCAGATCGCACGTGTCGTCAGGACGACCTCGCCCGCCGCCCGGACACCCTGCCGCCCGGGCAACGGGAACACCGCCAGGCCCGGCACGGGACCACGGGCCCCGGCGGCCGGCACCCGATACTGAGTGTTCAAGCCCTCTCCCCACGTTTGTGGACCACGGCGCTGGTACCCGCCCGGGGCAATTTCATTCCCCGTGGTGGTGTGTAGTACGCCGTACGGCGGGCAGGCGCATCTCACACCGGCGTCGACGGGGGCGAGTGACGTCGGGCAGTTCCCGCGAGAGGAACACGACCGACGAGGACCGAAAAGGCGGTGACATGACGTCAGCGGCATCACCACATCGCACAGGAGGGTCGAACACACTGGTCATCAGTGGCCGCGTGGACGCGGACCGGGCCGAGCTCACCCCGTGCGGTGAGCTGGTTCGCGGCTGCGCGGAAACTCTGACCAGGACCCTGGCCGAGCTGCCGCCCACGATCACGCGGGTGGACCTGGACATGGAGGGCGTGCACTTCATGGACACGGCGGGTCTGCAGTTCCTCGACGTGCTGGGCGACTTCGCCCGGCGGCGGTTCGTGACGGTCACGACCGTCAACTGGAACGGCCAGCCGCGCCGGATCCTGGAACTGGCGGGCCTGGACACGACCGACCCCCTGCGTCCCGCGCCCCACCCCGAGCCCGAGCCCGCCCAGCCGTCGGCCCCGGCCCCCTCCGCGGTCGCCCTGGAACGCTCGGAGCGCCTGCACGTCCTCCAGGAGGAGGTCGAGCAGCTCCGCCAGGCGATCGCCTCCCGCCCGGTCATCGACCAGGCCCGGGGCATCCTCATGGCCAGCCACGGCTGCACGTCCGACGAGGCCTGGCACATCCTGCGCGAGACCTCCCAGCTGTCCAACACCAAGCTCCGCGACGTGGCCGCCGCCGTGACGGCCGGCGCGAAGCCCGACGGCCCCCGCCCGGCCCCCGAACTCCGCGAGGCCTTGCGGCGAGCCATCGCCCGCCGCCGCCCGACCTGAGACCGACCCCGCAGACTTCACCCCGAGCCGCCCGGCCCGACCGTGGCGGCCCCGACGTCCTTCGCGAAACCACCCACCGGTCCCGGCCACACCCCACCCCGCCCCGGACCGACCGCACACCGGCCACGGCCGACCGACCGTTCCCCGGACGGTCCGGCCACCACCCCAGGCGAATCCAACGGCCTACGCCACACCGCCCCACCGGCCCTTCTCGCATCCACCCCACCGGCCCCGACCACACCCCACCCCGGGCGAACACAACGCCGACGCCACCCCGCCCCACCGGCCCTTCTCGCATCCACCGCCGCACCGCCCCACCGCCCCCGACCACACACCACCCCGGACCGGACCGACCAGACACCGCCCCGGGCGAACACAACGCCGACGCCACCCCGCCCCACCGGTCCCTCTCGCATCCACCGCCCATCACCCCAGGGCGCAGCGCACCCGAACCAGGCCCGACCGCCCTCCATCCCGCACCGCCCACTCGGCAGCCCCAGCGGCCGACGCCACCCCGCCCCGCCGTTCACCGCGCACATGGCCGCCCACCTCACGGTCGGCATGGCGGCACCGATCCCGGTCGTCCTGTCCCGCCCCGTCACCCTGGCCCTGCGCGTCCTCCCCCTCCCGGCCCGCCGCGCCCTGGTCTCCTTGACGCGCTCCCGCCTCGTCACGGCCCTGGTCTTCCCACCGGTGGCCGCCGCCCTGGACATCGGCGGCCTGTGGCTCCTCTACCGGGCTCCCCTGCCGACGTCCCTGCACCACAGCCCCCTGCTCCTGCTGCACCTCTTCCTCGCCGGAACGCTCTTCACCTTCGCCCTGCTCGCCGTGGACCCGGTCCGCCACCGGCCGGGCTTCGCCGTGCGCGCCGGCACCCTCCTGACGGCCGCCGCGGCCCATGCCGTCCTGGCGAAGAGCCTGTGGGCGACGGGCCCGCCCGGCACGGCCTTCCTGCCCGCCGACCTGCGCCTCGCCTCGCAGCTCATGTACTACGGCGGTGACGCGGTGGAGGTCGCCCTGGCCGTGCTGCTGGCATCCCAGTGGTACCGCGCGCAGGGCCGGTCGCTCCGGCCCCACCGGGGTACCCGGCAGCCTGCACCGGCATGAGGAGACACACGATGAGCGACCAGACCCCGTCCCAGGCCGAAGGCGACCGCGAGGACGACCAGAACACGGACCCCACCCCCACCCCGACCCCGTCCCAGGCGGAGGGCGACCGCGACGACACCGCCGAGGAGGAGGACGACAGCAACTCCTAGGGCGTGTCCGCAAAGTCCCGTCGTCCGCCCGGAGGGCGGGCCTCGCGGCGTCCGGTGCGTGCTCTCGGCGTGCCGGGCGGACGCCCGCGTACTGGTTGTACGTGGGTGTTCGCCCGGTGCGGCGAGAGGGCGTGCCGGGCGTCGCGGGGCAGGCGGGACTTTGCGGACACGACCTAGGCCTGGTCCGACGCGGCCCCGGCCCACATGCACTGGCCACCGCACAACCTGACGTACCGTCCTCGTTGTGAGCGATGTACCTCCCGCGAACACCCGACGGGCAGCCAGGCGAGCGGCCTCCGCGCGCGCGGTGATCGGCGACGATCCGGCACTGCGGGCGGCCTACGGGCTGTGCCGGCGCCGAACCAGGGAGCAGGACCCGGCGGAGTACGCGCTGATCGAGCTGGTGCCCGCGGCGCTGCGCCCGGCCTGCTGGGCCCTGTGGGCGGCGGCCAGCGCACTCGACGACCTGGGCGACGACCGCACCGCGCCCGCCGCCGAACGGGCCGCCCGGGTCGAGGAGTGGATCACCGCCCTGCACCGCGAACTGCCCGTCGGCACGAGCCCGGACCCGATCCGCCACGCCCTCGTCGACACGGCGGCGCGCTGGCGGCTGGACCTGTCCGAACTGCACGGCGCCATGGTCCAGGTCCGGGACGACACCCACGGCAGGCACTTCGCCGACTGGGCCGCGTGGCGCACCTGGGGCCGGGACAACCTGCTGCCCTGGTTCGGCCAGGTCCGTACCCTCTTCGACCGGGCCGGCGTCCCCGTGGCACTGCGTCTGGACACCCGGGAGAGCTACGAGGAGTTCCTGGACGGCGTCCGGCTCACGGACATCCTCACCGACCTGTCCGCCGACCTCGCCCAGGGCGACCTCCTGCTGCCCGACGAGGCGCTGCGGCCCTTCCCCGGGGCCGCGGAGGACCTGGCGCACCGGCGCTGGAGCCCCGCCGTCGCCGCCCTGGTCACCGAGCTGACCGGCCTGGCCCGCCAGTGGGTGAGCCAGGACGCTCTCAGCCGCGGGATGCACCCCGGGCCCGCCACCGTCCTGCACACCCTGGCCGCGCTGCTGCGCGCCCAGCTCGACGCGATCGGCTCCGCCGGCCCGGCCCTCCTGCGGCGCCCGCCCCGGCCCGCGCTCGGCACCCGGGCCCGGATCCTCGTCCCCGCCCGGGCCCGCGCCGCCCTGGCCTGGAGCCTGACCTCGCTGACGGTGCCGCCCGCACGGCCCGCCGGGCACGGCAGCCCGCCCCCGGCCGACCGGACGGCACGCACCCGGAGCTTCCGGCCCCCGCCACCCCACCCCGACGGCCACCGGCCCCCGGACATCCCGCCGGACCGGCTTCCCGCCCACGTCGCCGTGATCATGGACGGCAACGGCCGCTGGGCCGAGCAGCGCGGCCTGCCCCGGCACGAGGGGCACCGGGCCGGCGCCACCGCCGTCCGCGAGGTGGTGCACGGCGCCCTGGAGATCGGCCTGCGGCACCTGACGCTCTACACCTTCTCCACCGAGAACTGGCACCGCGATCCCGAGGAGGTCGACGCGATCCTCGACCTCGTGCGCCGCGAGGTCGTCGACGACCCCTTCCGCGACCTCGACGTCCGGCTGCGCTGGCACGGCCGCACCGGCCGCCTGCCACCCGACCTGTCCGACCTCCTCGACCTGCGGGAGCGCGGTACCCGCACCCGCACCGGCCTGACGCTGACGATGTGCATCGACTACGGCGGCCGCGACGAGCTCACCCGCACCGCCGCCGCCCTCGCCCGCCGGGCCCGGGCCGGTCACCTCGATCCCGACCTGATCGGCGAGGAGGACTTCGCCCGGCACCTGCCCCGCCCGGACATGCCGGACGTCGACCTGCTCTGGCGCACCGGTGACGAGCAGCGCATCTCCAACTTCCTGCCCTGGCACACCGCCTACGCCGAGCTGCACTTCACGCCGGACCTCTGGCCCGACACCGACCGCCGCCACCTGTGGCAGGCGATCACCACGTACACCCGCCGCCAGCGCCGCCACGGCACCGTCCCGGCGGGCACATGAGGGAGTCCGGTCAGCCGGCGAAGCCCTGGTCGCTCAGCGCCTTCTCGACACGGGCACGGTGGTTGGCCTCCCAGGCGTCGAGGGACTCCTCGGCCTCCTTGGCCAGCTTCGCCCGAGCCGCCGCGAGGATCTCCTCCCGGCGGGCGGCGGGGGTGACGACGACGCCTTCCTCGTCGGCGACCACGATGTCGCCGGGGTGCACGAGCACGCCGCCGACGCGGGCCGGCTCACCGAGCGCGCCGGCCTTCTCCTTGGTTCCTGGGATCGGTATGACACCGCGTGAGAAGACGGGAAAGCCCGCCTCGCGCACCTCGCCGAGATCGCGGATGACACCGTCGACCACGAAGCCCGCGACCCCCCGGCGCTGTGCGACGGCGCACACGTTGCCGCCGGCCAGCGCGTAGTCCACGTCGCCCGACTCCACGACGATGACCGAGCCGGGCTCGGCGCGGTAGATCGCGGCGTGCAGCATCAGGTTGTCGCCGGGCACGCACCGCACGGTGTACGCCGGGCCCGCGACGCGGGGCGAGTCCCACAGCGGGCGGATGCCGGTGTCCATCACCTGGGCGCGGCCCAGCAGGTCGGCGAGGATGGTGGGAGGAATGTCCTGGAAGGGAGAAGTCACACCGGGGATCCAAGCAACAAGGCATCAGCCGACGCCACTTGGTTTCAGCCAGTGATCACGCCGGGCCGGCCGGAGCAGAACGCCCGCGGGTACGGTGACGACGTCGTACCAAGGGGGAGCGGAATGCGCTACGTCATCATCGGGTCCGGGGCGGTCGGCGGTTCGATCGGGGGGCGGTTGCACGAAAGCGGCCGGTCCGTCGTCCTGGTCGCCCGCGGCGCGCACTTCGAGGCGCTGCGCGACAACGGGCTGCGGCTGAAGGTCCCCACCGGCACGCTCACCCTCGACGTGCCCGTGGTGGCACGGCCGGAGGACGTCGGACTGTGCGAGGACGACGTGCTCGTCCTCGCCGTCAAGACCCAGGACACCGTGGCCGCCCTGGACGCCTGGGCCGCGCGGCCGGTGGCGGGCGGCGGCACGGCGGGCGACCGCCTGCCTCTGGTGTGCGCCCAGAACGGAGTGGAGAACGAGCGCCTGGCACTGCGCCGCTTCCGTGAGGTGTACGGCATGTGCGTCGTCCTGCCCAGCAGCCACCTGAACCCGGGCGAGGTCGTCGCGCCCTGCGGCCCGTACACCGGCGCCCTGGTCATCGGCCGGTACGGGACGGGCCCGGACGCGACCGCCCGGCGGATCGCGGACGACCTGGAGAAGGCCTGCCTCCTGGCTCCGGTGGTGACGGACGTGATGCGCTGGAAGTACGGCAAGCTCCTCGGCAACCTCGCCAGCGTGGTCGAGGCCGTGTGCGGCTCCGCCTCGGACGCCGCCGCGCGGGACCTGGTCGCCCGGGCGCAGGCCGAGGGCGCCGCGGTCCTCGACGCCGCGGGCATCCCCTACGCGAGCGAGGCCGAGATCACCGAGCTGCGCAGCGGGACGGTCGACCCGCAGCCGATCGCCGACGAGCTCACGCGCGGCTCGTCCTGGCAGAGCCTGGCGCGGGGCGCGGGTTCGATCGAGACGGACCACCTCAACGGGGAGATCGTGCTCCTCGGCCGGGAGCACGGCGTGCCCACCCCGGTGAACGCGGCCTTGCAGCACGCCGCCCGGGAGAGCGTGTCCCGGCGCCGCGAGCCGGGCGGCCTGACGGCCGAGGACCTGAACAGGCGCATCACGGAGGGCGTCACCGCCTGAGGACGATGGTCGATTTTCGCCGAGGGCCGGATCGGCTCACCGAGGCGCCATTGGAATTCCGATGCCAGGCATTGGATTCCTCATTGGATACCTATCGGACCGCGGCCTACTGTCGAGGACATCGCCGCTCTGACGAACTGCACTCACCGTGTCAGTGATCGCAGAGTGTCAGCGGACGCGGCACTGCGGAGCGCGCGATACGCAACCACCCTCCAGGCCCCGGCGAGCCGGGCCCGTACCCTCGGAGAAACACCATGTCGAAGATCCTTTTCGTGATGACCGGCGTCGACCACTGGACGCTGGCTGATGGCTCCAAGCACCCGACCGGCTTCTGGGCCGAGGAGGCCGTCGCCCCGTACAAGTCGTTCAGGGCCGCGGGCCACGAGATCGTCGTAGCCACCCCGGGCGGCGTCGTCCCCACGGTGGACAAGGCCAGCCTCGCCGCCGAGGCCAATGGCGGCCAGGAGAACGCCGACAAGATCGCGAGCGCGCTCGCCGCGATGACCGAGCTGTCGAACCCGATCAAGCTCGAGGACGTGAACCTCGACGACTACGCCGCCGTCTTCTACCCCGGCGGTCATGGCCCGATGGAGGACCTGGCCGTCGATGCCACCTCCGGCAGGCTGCTCATCGACACCCTGGAGTCGGGTAAGCCGCTGGGCGTGGTCTGCCACGCCCCGGCCGCCCTGCTCGCGGCCGTGAAGACCGACGGGTCCAACGCCTTCGCGGGCTACCGGGTGGCGGCGTTCACCGACGCCGAGGAAGCGCAGGCCGGCCTCGCCGACAAGGCGAAGTGGCTGCTGGAGACCCGCCTGACGGAGGTGGGCGTGCAGGTGCAGCCGGGCGAGCCGTGGGTTCCCAACGTGGTCGTCGACCGCAGCCTGGTCACCGGCCAGAATCCGGCCTCCTCCGCCCCCGTCGCCGCGGAACTGCTCAAGAAGCTGGCCTGAGCCATGGGCACTGACCGGCTGGACGAGGTCCTGGACGCCACCTACGACTGTCTGACCCGGTACGGCGTGCGGCGCACCACCATGGACGACATCGCCACCACCATGGGCGTGTCCCGGTCAGCGGTCTATCAGTACGTCCGAAGCAAGGACGACGCCTTCCGGCAACTCGCCCACCGGCTGCACACCCAGGCACTGGAGCGCGCCCGGCGGGCGGCGGCCGCCGAGGACACCCCGTACGCCGAGCGCGTCCGGGGCGTCCTGGCCGCCAAGCTCGACCTGGCCCTCCAGCTCGCCGGGGACTCCCCGCACACCGCCGAACTCCTGGACGAAAAGGCCCGGCTGTTCGGGGAGATCTGCACCGCCTTCACCGCGGACCTGCGACGTCTGCTGATCGGCCTGTTCACCAAGGCCGGCACCACGGGCGGTATCGATCCCGGCAAGGCGGCGGATATCGCGATCGCCCTGGCGATCGGACTGGAGTCGGTGGGCGACGGCAGGCTGCTGCTGGGGCCCGCGACCGACGCGCTTGTGTCCGGCCTGCTGGGCGCCCCGGTCGCGACCCGCTGACCGCGCGCCCCGAGGCGTTCGTTCTCCCGTTTCCCTGTCGTTTCGCTCTGTGCCGCTGAGCCATGCCCGTTTCCAGCCGGTTCGGCCACCGCCCGCCCGCCTGGGCGCCTCCCGGCTCCGCCGGCACCGCCGCAACCACCCCGCCCTCCGCACCCATCCCGACCCAAGGAGCCCCCTCATGAAGATCGGCATCATCGGCGCCGGAGCCATCGGCGGCAATCTCACCCGGCGGCTGACCGCCCTCGGGCACGACGTCTCCGTCGCCAACTCCCGTGGCCCGCACACCCTGACCGCGCTGGCCGAGGAGACCGGCGCCACCGCGGCAGCGGTGACCGAAGCGGCCCGCGGCGCCGAGGTCGTCGTGGTCACCATCCCGCTCAAGAACGTCCCCGACCTTCCCCCCGGCCTGTTCGACGGGGCCGCCGAAGGCTTCGCCGTGATCGACACCGGCAACTACTACCCCAAGCAGCGCGACGGGAGGATCGCCGCCATCGAGGACGGCGGGCTCACCGAGAGCCGCTGGACCCAGCAGCACCTCGGTCACCCGGTGATCAAGGCGTTCAACGGCACCTACGCCCAGGACATCCTCGACAAGCCACGCCCGGAGGACGACACCGAGCGGATGGCGCTGCCGGTCGCGGGCGACGACGAGGCCGCCAAGAGGATCGTCCGCGATCTCATCGACGAGCTCGGCTTCGACACCCTGGACGCCGGCGGCATCGACGACTCCTGGCGCCAGCAGCCCGGCACCCCCGTGTACGGCCTGCGCGGCGGCGTCGACGCGGTGAGGAAGGCCCTGGCCGAGGCGTCCTCCAAGCGCCCGGCCGCGTTCCGGGCCTGAGGCTTCGGATTCCGCTACAGCCCCCTTGCCATAGGAGGCGGATAGGATTTCCGGATTTCCCACGTGAGACATAGGGGTTCCGATGGCCCGATCGGGGTGCGGCAGTCCGCTGCGGCACCCCCACCGGACCTGAACCTGCTGCGCACCTTCCTGGCTGTGTACCGCTCCGGTTCCTTCACCGCCGCCGCAGCACTGCTGGGCCTGTCCCAGCCCACGGTGACCACCCAGATTCGCGCCCTGGAACGGCAGACGGGCCGCGAGCTGTTCCAGCGCCTGCCGCGGGGCGTCGCCCCGACACCCGTCGCCCACGACCTCGCGGCCGGCGTGGCCGCGCCCCTGGACGCGCTCGCCGCCGTCGCTGGGCACGACATCGCACCGGACGAGCCGGCCGCCCCCGTCCATCTGGCAGGTCCTGCCGAACTGCTGTGCACCCGGGTCCTGCCGACGCTCGCTCCGCTGGCCGCCGACGGTGTACGGCTGCGCGTGACCACCGGCCTGACCGACCCGCTCCTGGAGGAGTTGCGCTCCGGACACCATGACCTGGTGATCGCCACCGTCCGGCCGCGCGGGAGGGCGCTGGCCGCCGTGCCGTTGATGGACGAGGAGTTCGTCCTGGTCGCCGCGCCCGCCTGGGCCGACCGCCTGAGGGAACGGCTGGCCGCCGACGGCCCGGCCGCGCTGCACGCCGTCCCCCTGGTCACCTACGCCGAGGATCTGCCCATCGCCCGCCGCTACTGGCGGCACGTCTTCGGCACCCGGCTGTCCCGCCCCGCCGCGGTCACCGTGCCCGACCTGCGCGGCGTACTCGCCGCGGTCGCCGCGGGAGCCGGTTTCACCGTCCTGCCCCGCTTCCTGTGCCAGGACGAACTCGCCTCCGGCGCCCTGGTGCCCCTGCACGAGCCAGACGATCCGCCCATCAACACCGGCTACCTCGTCCAGCGCCCCGGCAGGCCCGGCAACCCCGACGTCACCCGGGTCCGCGACCTCATCCTCGAGGCGGGCCGCACCTGGTGAGTTCGCGACTCAAGGCCACCGAAGGGACGTTTCCGCGAGTCAGATCACTGCTGAGGTGGGGCGGGTGGGACTCGAACCCACGGCCGACGGATTATGAGTCCGCTGCTCTAACCGGCTGAGCTACCGCCCCATAGCGGCGTGTCGCGTACATGTGTGCGCGCCGTCTGCCGCAGCATAGCCGCTCATACGATCTCCTGCTTCGCGTGGTCGGCTTCGCACGGCCCTCGTGACCATGAGGACTCCGACCAGCGCCGCACGGTTCCCAGGAGATCGGAACGGACATGAAAAAGGACCCCTGTGGGGGTCCTCGTTCAGCGTGCTCCCCCGACTGGACTCGAACCAGTAACCTGCCGGTTAACAGCCGGCTGCTCTGCCAATTGAGCTACGGAGGACCGAGCTCCCCGGACTGGACTCGAACCAGTAACCTGCCGGTTAACAGCCGGCTGCTCTGCCAATTGAGCTACCGAGGAAGGTCTCGTTTTGCATCGAACGCACCTACCTGGGTATTCGCCAGGGGGCGCGCGCTCGCTGCGACACATACATTAGCGCAAGCAGGGGGGTGCTTCGCCAATCGGTACTCCCCGGCGCCCGCGCCGCACCGGAGACCCACGCAAGGGAAGGGTGACAGCCATGCGTTACCGGCTCACGTTCGTCGCCGGAGTCGTCCTGGGTTACGTGCTGGGCACGAGGGCCGGACGCGAGCGCTACGAACAGCTGAAGAAGTCGGCCCGCCAGTTCGCGCAGAACCCCGCCGTCCGCAACACCGCGGAGTCGGCGGCCCACCAGGGCCGCGAGTTCGCGGGCAAGGCGTACCACGTGGTGAGCGACAAGGTCGGCGACCGTGTCCCCGACTCGGTGGCCGAACGAGTCCGCCACCTCAAGGAGCGCGCCACCCACAACGGCGGCGAGGACGACTGGGGTACAAGCAATACGTAACAGTTCCTTGTCAGGCGCCGGGCACAGCCACGCCCTCAAGGGGCGCGGGGAACTGCGCGACCAGCCACGACGAGGCCCGCACCCGGAACCCGGCGACATCCCCCACGGCGCCCACGGCTCGAGCCGGCGCAGCGGTACGGCAGAATTTTGGCCATGGGGATAGTCGCCGGGTTGGACAGTTCACCCGATTTCACTCGCATCGTCGTCTGTGACTCGGACACCGGAGCCGTGCTCAGGCAGGGATACGCACCGCATCCGGTGGAGAGCCCCGACGGCGGTCGGCCGTCCGACGTCGACCCGCAGGCCTGGCTGCTGTCCCTGGGCGAGGCCGCGGGCGGCGGACTGCTGGAGGGCGTGCAGGCCATCGGCGTCTCGGCGCAGCAGAACGCCGTCGTGCCGCTGGACGCGCAGGGCAACACCGTCCGGCCGGCGATGGTCGGCGGCGACAAGCGCACGCAGGTCGCGGCGGCCGATCTGATCGACGCGCTCGGCGGGCGCGAGGCATGGGCGCAGGCGGTGGGGTGTGTGCCGCAGGCCGCGCAGCCGGTGACGAAGCTGCGCTGGCTGGCCCGGACCGAGCCCGAGAACGCGCAGCGCACCGCGATCCTCCTCCAGGCGCACGACTGGCTGGTGTGGCAGTTGCTGGGCCGCCCGATCCGCAGGACCACCGACCGGGGCGGGGCGTCCAGCACCGGGTACTGGTCGGCCGCGACCGGCGCCTACCGGCCCGACCTCGTCGAGCTGGCGCTCGGGCACCAGGCCATGCTGCCGGAGGTGATCGGCCCGGCGGACGCGGCCGGCAGAACCCCGGAGGGGCTGCTGATCTCCGTAGGCACCGGCGAGACCATGGCGGCGGCGTTCGGGCTGGGCATCGGCCTCGGGGACGCGGTCGTGTCGCTGGGCGCGTCCGGGTCCGTGATGGCCGTGCACCCCGAGGCGCTGGTCGACGGCTCCGGGATGATCACCGCCCTCGCCGACGCGACCGGCATGCACCTGCCCGTCGTCACCACGCTGAACGCCGTACGGACGCTGCGCGGGACCGCCGAGCTGCTGGGGCTGCCCGATCTGGAGAGCCTGTCCGAGCTGGCGATGAAGTCGACGCCGGGGTCGCACGGGCTGGTGCTGCTGCCCTATCTGGAGGGTGAGAGGACGCCGAACCTGCCGCACACCGCCGGGACCCTGGCGGGGCTGCGGCGCGAGTCGATGAAGGCGGAGCATCTGGCGCGGGCCGCGTTCGAGGGCATGCTGTGCGGGCTGGCGGACGCGCTGGACGTGCTGCGCGCCCGGGGCGTGGAGGTGCGGCGGGTGTTCCTGCTCGGGCCGGCCGCCGAGCTGCCCGCCGTGCAGGCCGCCGCGCCCTCGCTGTTCGGGACGCAGGTCGTGGTGCCGCAGCCGGCGGACTACGCGGCGATCGGCGCCGCCCGGCAGGCGGCCTGGGCACTCGGGATGTCCCAGGGTTCGCTCGACGCACGGACCCCGCCGACCTGGCAGGGCGCGGTCGCGCAGGTACTGGAGCCCGGGGAGGAGCTGGCCGTGGGGCAGGCGGTGCGGCAGCAGTTCGTGGCGGTGCGGGAGCAGACTCACCCTGGGGCCTTTTGACCGCCTGTTGGGTTAATTCAGTTGAGGTAACGCGGGTGGAGTGTTCGACGATAGGGGCCAGGGGCAACCAACCGCCCCGTCGTCCATCTTGAGAGAAGCAGCGTGCTCATACGACTCCTGCGCACCCACCTCAGGCCCTACAAGAGGCCCATCACCCTGCTGGTGCTGCTGCAGTTCCTGCAGACCTGCGCCACGCTCTACCTGCCCACACTCAACGCGGACATCATCGACCAGGGTGTCGTGAACGGCGACACCGGCTACATCCTGGGCTACGGCGCGCTGATGATCGGCATCTCGCTGGTCCAGGTCGTGTGCAACATCGGTGCCGTGTTCTACGGCGCCCGTACGGCGTCGGCGCTCGGGCGGGACGTGCGCGGGGCCGTGTTCGACCGCGTGCAGTCGTTCTCCGCGCGTGAGGTCGGTCACTTCGGGGCGCCGTCGCTGATCACCCGCACGACGAACGACGTCCAGCAGGTGCAGATGCTGGCGCTGATGACGTTCACGCTGGTGGTGTCGGCGCCGATCATGTGCGTGGGCGGCATCGTGCTGGCGCTCGGCCTGGACGTGCCGCTGTCCGGGGTGCTGGTGGCGGTCGTGCCGGTGCTGGGCATCTGCGTGACGCTGATCGTGCGGCGGCTGCGGCCGCTGTTCCGTTCGATGCAGGAGCGGCTGGACACGGTGAACCGGGTGCTGCGCGAGCAGATCACCGGCAACCGCGTCATCCGTGCCTTCGTCCGGGACGAGTACGAGCAGCAGCGCTTCCGGAAGGCCAACACCGATCTCACGGACTTCGCGCTGGGCACCGGCAACCTGCTCGCGCTGATGTTCCCGATCGTCATGACGGTGGTGAACCTGTCGTCGATCGCCGTGGTGTGGTTCGGCGCGCACCGCATCGACAGCGGCGGGATGCAGATCGGGGACCTGACCGCGTTCCTCGCCTATCTGATGCAGATCGTCATGTCCGTGATGATGGCCACCTTCATGTTCATGATGGTGCCGCGCGCGGAGGTGTGTGCCGAGCGCATCCAGGAGGTGCTGGACACCTCGTCGAGCGTCGTGCCGCCGTCGGCGCCCGTGCGGGAGCTGCGCCGGCACGGTCATCTGGAACTGCGCGGGGCGGGCTTTCGCTATCCGGGTGCCGAGGAGCCGGTGCTGCGGGCGGTGGACCTGGTGGCCCGGCCGGGCGAGACGACCGCCGTCATCGGCTCGACCGGCAGCGGGAAGTCCACGCTGCTCGGGCTGGTCCCGCGGCTGTTCGACGCGACCGACGGGCAGGTGCTCGTGGACGGGGTCGAGGTGGCGCGGATCGACCCGGAGCTGCTCGCGAAGACCGTCGGGATGGTGCCGCAGAAGCCGTACCTGTTCGCGGGCACGGTGGCGACCAACCTGCGCTACGGCAACCCGGACGCCACCGACGAGGAGCTGTGGCACGCGCTGGAGGTGGCGCAGGCCAGGGACTTCGTGGAGCGGCTGGAGGGCGGGCTGGACGCGCCGATCTCGCAGGGCGGGACGAACGTCTCCGGCGGTCAGCGGCAGCGGCTCGCGATCGCCCGGACACTCGTGCAGCGGCCCGAGATCTACCTCTTCGACGACTCCTTCTCCGCGCTCGACTACGCCACGGACGCCGCCCTGCGGGCCGCGCTCGCGCGGGAGACCGCCGAGGCGACCGTCGTGATCGTCGCCCAGCGGGTGGCGACCATCCGGGACGCCGACCGGATCGTCGTCCTGGACGAGGGCCGGGTCGTCGGCACCGGCAGGCACCACGAGCTGATGGCGGACAACGAGACCTACCGGGAGATCGTGCTCTCCCAGCTCACGGAAGCGGAGGCTGCCTGATGGCGGGGCCCATGGGGCGGATGATGGCCGGGGGCGGCCCCGACCAGCGCTCGCTGGACTTGAAGGGGTCGGGCAAACGGCTCGTCGCGCAGTTCCGGCCGGAGCGGCTGACCATCTGCGTGCTGCTGCTGTGCGTGGTGCTGAGCGTCGGCCTCAACGTCGTCGGACCGAAGATCCTCGGCAAGGCGACCGACCTGGTCTTCGCGGGCATCGTCGGGCGGGACATGCCGGCGGGGGCGAGCAAGGAGCAGGTCCTCGACTCCATGCGGCAGCGCGGGGACGGGGATGTCGCCGACATGCTGCGCAGCACCGACTTCACCCCCGGCAAGGGCATCGACTTCACGGCCGTGGGGAACGTGCTGCTGCTCGCGCTGGCCGTGTTCACGGTGGCCGGGCTGCTGATGGCGGTGGCGACGCGGATGGTGAACCGGGCCGTGAACCGCACCATGTTCCGGATCCGCGAGGACGTGCAGACGAAGCTGTCCCGGCTGCCGCTGTCGTACTTCGACAAGCGCCAGCGCGGCGAGGTGCTGTCCCGCGCGACGAACGACATCGACAACATCGGGCAGACGCTCCAGCAGTCGATGGGGCAGCTCATCAACTCGATGCTGACCATCATCGGCGTCCTCGCGATGATGTTCTACGTCTCCTGGATCCTCGCGCTGGTCGCGCTGGTGACCGTGCCGCTGTCGTTCGCCGTCGCCAGGCGCGTGGGCAAGCGGTCGCAGCCGCACTTCGTGCAGCAGTGGCGCTCGACGGGCAAACTCAACGCGCACGTCGAGGAGATGTACTCCGGGCACGCGCTGGTGAAGGTGTTCGGGCGGCAGGAGGAGTCGGCGCGGCAGTTCGCCGAGCAGAACGAGGCGCTCTACGAGGCAGGGTTCCGGGCGCAGTTCAACAGCGGAGTGATGCAGCCGCTGATGTTCTTCGTGTCGAACCTCAACTACGTGCTGGTCGCGGTCGTCGGCGGGCTGCGGGTCGCCTCGGGCTCGCTGTCGATCGGTGATGTGCAGGCCTTCATCCAGTACTCGCGGCAGTTCTCCATGCCGCTGACGCAGCTCGCGTCCATGGCGAACCTGGTGCAGTCGGGTGTCGCCTCGGCGGAGCGGGTCTTCGAGCTGCTGGACGCGGAGGAGCAGAGCGCCGATCCGGTGCCGGGCGTGCGGCCCGAGGAACTGCGCGGGCACGTGGCGCTGGAGCACGTGTCGTTCCGCTACGACCCCGACAAGCCGCTGATCGAGGACCTGTCGCTGAAGGTCGAGCCCGGGCAGACGGTGGCCATCGTCGGCCCGACGGGTGCCGGCAAGACGACGCTGGTGAACCTGCTGATGCGGTTCTACGACGTCACCGGCGGGCGCATCACCCTCGACGGCGTCGACATCGCGCGGATGTCCCGGGACGAACTGCGCGCCGGGATCGGCATGGTGCTCCAGGACACCTGGCTGTTCGGCGGCACGATCGCGGAGAACATCGCTTACGGGGCGTCCCGGAAGGTGACCCGAGGGGAGATCGAGGAGGCGGCCCGGGCCGCGCACGCGGACCGGTTCATCCGCACGCTGCCGGACGGGTACGACACGGTGATCGAGGACGAGGGGGCGGGGGTCAGCGCGGGTGAGAAGCAGCTGATCACCATCGCCCGGGCGTTCCTGTCCGATCCGGTGATCCTGGTGCTGGACGAGGCGACGAGTTCGGTCGACACGCGTACGGAGGTGCTGATCCAGAAGGCCATGGCCAAACTCGCGCACGGGCGGACGTCGTTCGTCATCGCGCACCGGCTGTCGACGATCCGGGACGCGGACGCGATTCTGGTGATGGAGAACGGGGCGATCGTGGAGCAGGGCACGCACGGGGAGCTGCTGGCGGCGGACGGTGCGTATGCGCGGTTGTACAAGGCGCAGTTCGCGCAGGCGGTGGCTGAGGTCGACTGAGTCGCCTTCGGGGGTGCCATGTGGTGTCGTGGGGCGACTGCGGGCCCGTTGCGGCTGGTCGCGCAGTTCCCCGCGCCCCTGGGTACGTGCAGCTGACGCCCTTCAGGGGCGCGGGGAACTGCGCGACCGACCCCCACCGGCCCGCAGACGACGTCAGTCCAGGTAGCCCCTCAGCTGGTCCGCGAAAGCGTGGTCCCTCAGTTTGTTCAGGGTCTTCGACTCGATCTGCCGTATGCGCTCCCTGGTCACGCCGAAGATGCGGCCGATCTCCTCCAGCGTGCGGGGGCGGCCGTCGGCGAGGCCGTAGCGGAGCTGGACGACCTTGCGCTCCCGCTCCCCCAGTGTCGACAGGACCGCCTCCAGGTGCTCCTTGAGGAGGAGGAACGCGGCGGATTCGACGGGACTGGTGGCGTCGCCGTCCTCGATGAGGTCGCCGAGGGCGACGTCGTCCTCCTCGCCCACGGGCGCGTGCAGCGACACCGGTTCCTGGGCGAGGCGCAGCACTTCGCTGACGCGCTCCGGGGGCAGGTCGAGGTGGGCGGCGACCTCTTCCGGCGTCGGCTCGTAGCCCCGTTCCTGGAGCATGCGGCGCTGGACGCGGACGACCCGGTTGATGAGCTCCACGACGTGGACCGGGACGCGTATCGTGCGGGCCTGGTCGGCCAGGGCGCGGGACATGGCCTGGCGGATCCACCAGGTGGCGTAGGTGGAGAACTTGTAGCCGCGGGCGTAGTCGAACTTCTCGACGGCACGGATGAGCCCGAGATTGCCCTCCTGGACGAGGTCGAGCATGGTCAGCCCGCGCCCGACGTAGCGCTTGGCGACGGAGACGACCAGGCGCAGGTTGGCCTCGATGAGGCGCCGCTTGGCCATCCGGCCCATGACGACGAGGCGGTCGAGATCCAGCGCCAACTGGCTGTCCAGGTCGGGGGCGAGCCGCAGCTTCTCCTCCGCGAACAGGCCGGCCTCGACGCGGCGGGCGAGCTCGACCTCCTCGGCGGCGGTCAGCAGGGGGATGCGGCCGATCTCCCGCAGGTACTGGCGGAACAGGTCCGAGGAGGGGCCGCTGGTGTCGGCGCGGGCCGGCGGCGGTTCGACGGCTTCGGGAGCATCGGCCGCCTCGACGGCCTCGGCGGGCGGCTCCTCCGGTTCCGGCTCGGGGCGGAGCACGACGCGGCCCTGCGCCGGGACCGCGGGAAGGACGTCGTCCTCCGCGTCCGGTGCGGTGCCGTCGGCGCCGACGGCAGCGCTGACGTCGGTCTGGGTGAGGGTCTGGGTCTGCACGGGGGCGACCTCCAGGATGATCGCTGCCAAGGAGTACGGCAGCGGTACTTCGGGGACGGAGTCGGCGGCCTCGCCGCTGTCCGTCCCGTACGCGATGAGCGGAACCGCGGGGGTCTGGGACCCGTCGGGGACGGATCGGCCGCGCTCCGAGGACTCAGGCACCGGAACCCAGTGTGGGGTAAGACACATCGTCGCCACGAGGGGCGTGCGATGACTTTTTGCTTCCGGTCCGTGACCGCGCGGTGACCTCAGAGCGCGGCGGCGCCGTGTTCCCGCAGAGCCTGGTCGTACTGCTGGAGGACCCAGAGTTCGTTCTGCACGGCGGCCAGCTGGGCCGCATCGCCGTGGCTGCCGAGGCGGGTGAGCTGGCTCGTGATGTCGCGGATGCGGCGTTCCACGGCGCGGCGGCGGACGGTGACCAACTGGGCGCCCGCGTAGGTCTCGTCGACGCCCTTCACGCCCTTGTGCAGCAGGATCGCCTCGACGGCCAGCTCCGTCACCATCGCGCGGACCGCGTCGTCCGGGGCGGCCTCGCGCACCTTGACCAGGTAGTCCTGGGGGTCCGCGACGCCCGGTTCGGCGCCGCCGGCGTCCATG
Source organism: Streptomyces sp. DH10 (assembly GCF_029813805.1). NCBI lineage: Bacteria > Bacillati > Actinomycetota > Actinomycetes > Kitasatosporales > Streptomycetaceae > Streptomyces > Streptomyces sp. DH10. The sequence goes on along the minus strand of NZ_JARVKU010000014.1, from coordinate 139,852 downwards.
ATGGCCTGGCGTACGGCGGCGTAGGGCGGGGCGGTGAACTCGTCGACGCCGTAGGCGTCGAAGGCCGGGGAGACCAACTCGGGTCGCTGGAGGGCGAGTTTGAGGAGTTCTCGTTCGGTGGCGTAGACGGGGTTGCGGAGGTTGAGGGCCGGGCCGCGGGGGCCGGCGGACGGCTGGGCGGAGGCGTACTGCTGCGATCCGTGCTGCCGACTGTCCGGGGCCGGGCCCTTGCCGCCGCGGTCGCGGGCCCAGCGGGCCAGCTGCGCCACGCGCTTGACCACGAACTGGGTGTCGAGGATGCCGAGCATGCCGGCGAGCTGGACGGCGACCTCGTGCTGGGCGCCGCTGTTCTTGATGCGGGCGACGATCGGGGCCGCCTCGTCCAGGGCGGCGGCGCGGCCCGCGGGCGTGTCCAGGTCGTAGCGGACGACGATCTGGCGGAGGGCGAACTCGAAGAGCGGGGTGCGGGGTTCGACCAGGTCCGCCACCGCCTCGTCGCCCTTGGCGAGCCGCAGGTCGCAGGGGTCCATGCCGTCGGGGGCGATGGCGATGTACGTCTCGGCGGCGAACTTCTGGTCGTCCTCGAACGCGCGCAGGGCCGCCTTCTGGCCTGCCGCGTCGCCGTCGAAGGTGAAGATGACGCGGGCCGAGCCGTTGTCCATCAGCAGCCGGCGGAGGATCTTGATGTGGTCGCCGCCGAAGGCCGTGCCGCAGGTGGCGATGGCGGTCGTCACCCCGGCCAGGTGGCAGGCCATCACGTCCGTGTAGCCCTCGACGACCACCGCGCGGCTCGTCTTCGCGATCTCCTTCTTCGCCAGGTCGATGCCGTACAGGACCTGGGACTTCCGGTAGATCGCCGTGTCGGGCGTGTTGAGGTACTTGGGGCCGTTGTCCGCCTCGTACAGCTTGCGGGCGCCGAAGCCGACGACCTCGCCGCCGATGTCGCGGATGGGCCACATCAGGCGGCCGCGGAAGCGGTCGATGGGGCCGCGGCGGCCCTCCTGGGCGAGGCCGGAGAGGATGAGCTCCTTGTCCGTGAAGCCCTTGCCGCGCAGATAGCGCGTGAGGTGGTCCCAGCCCTGGGGGCTGTAGCCGACGCCGAAGTGGACGGCGGCGGCCTGGTCGAAACCGCGCTCGGCGAGGAAGACCCGGCCGGTGTCGGCCTCGGGGGAGGTCGCGAGCTGTTCCGCGTACCACTCGGCCGCGATCTTGTGGGCCTCGACCAGGCGGATCCGTTCGCCGCGCTGGTGGGAGGGGTTGTACCCGCCCTCCTCGTAGCGCAGGGTGATGCCCGCCTGACCGGCCAGGCGCTCGACCGCCTCCGAGAAGGAGAGGTGGTCGATCTTCATCACGAACGTGATGGTGTCGCCGCCCTCCTGGCAGCCGAAGCAGTGGAACAGTCCCTTGCTGGGGCTGACCTGGAAGGACGGTGACTTCTCGTCGTGGAACGGGCAGAGACCCTTGAGGTTGCCGCCGCCCGCGTTGCGCAGCTGGAGGTACTCGGACACCACGGCGTCGATCGGGACCGCGTCCCGTACCGCCTTCACGTCCTCGTCGTTGATCCGTCCAGCCACGCAGTGATTCTACGGGGCAGAACTGACACTCCTGCGGCGGTGACCGCCCCCCGGCCGGGGGTCCGGGGGTTGCCCCCGGGAATTGCAGCACGGTGGTGCAGTGACAGTCCTGACGGCTACGAGCCGAGGCCGTCCAGCGGCACGTGCGGGTCGGCCAGCGCCTCCGTGTTCACGCGGGCCTTGGAGCGGATCAGCTGCTGGATCTTGTCTGTGACATCCCACACGTTCACGTTCATCCCGGCCAGCACCCGGCCTTCCTTCACCCAGAAGGCGATGAACTCGCGCCGGCTCGCATCGCCCCGGATCACCACCTGGTCGTACGTCCCCGGCGGCGCCCAGCCGGAGTACTCCATCCCGAGGTCGTACTGGTCGGAGAAGAAGTAGGGCACACGGTCGTACGTCACGTCCCGGCCGAGCATGCAGCGGGCGGCGGCGGGGCCGCCGTTCAGCGCGTTGGCCCAGTGCTCCACCCGCATGCTGGTCTCGAAGAGGGCGTGGTGGAAGGAGGCCACGTCGCCGGCCGCGTAGATGTCAGGGTCGGAGGTGCGCAGCCGCTCGTCGACCACGACGCCGCCGCCCCGCGCCCGGTCGGCGATCTCCAGCCCGGCCGCCTCCGCGAGAGCGACCCGCGGTGCCGCGCCGATCGCGGCCAGGACGTCGTGCGCCGGGTGTTCCTCGCCGTCTTCCGTACGGGCCGCGAGGACCATGCCGTCCTGGCCGACGATCTCGGTGAGCCGGGTGCCGAACTGGAAGCGGACGCCGTGGTCGCGGTGCAGGTCGGCGAAGAGCTGGCCGAGCTCGGGGCCGAGGACCGAGTGCAGCGGGGTCGGCCCGCTGTGGATCACGGTGACCTCCGCGCCGTACTCGCGGGCCGCCGCCGCGACCTCCAGGCCGATCCAGCCGGCGCCCGCGATCACGAGGTGGCCGTTGTCCCGCCCGAGGTTGGTCAGCACGTGTTTGAGCCGTTCGGCGTGGGCGAGGCGGCGCAGGTGGTGGACACCGGCCAGGCTCGTGCCCGGGATGTCGAGACGGCGGGGCTCGGCGCCGGTCGCCAGGAGCAGCTTGTCGTAGCGGACGACCGTGCCGTCCTCGCCGAAGCGGACCGTCTTGGCCGTGCGGTCGATCGCGTCGACGGTCTGGCCGAGGTGCAGCTCGATGTCGTTCGCCGCGTACCAGGCGGGCTCGTGCACGAAGACACTGTCGCGTTCCTCCTTGCCGAGGAGGTAGCCCTTGGACAGCGGCGGGCGCTCGTAGGGGTGGTCACGTTCGTCGCAGATCAGTATCACGCGGCCGGTGAAGCCCTCCGCCCGGAGCGTCTCGGCCGCCTTGGCGCCGGCGAGTCCGCCTCCGACGATGACGAATGTCTGATCCGCGTCGACCACTTGGTGCCTCCTCGTAAGGGTGTCGCCACTTGCGAGCGTCCCGCACGGAGCGTGATGCGGGAAGAGGGAGTGACCCGATCAGGCCACGGAGGGTCACGATCGGGCGTGCCGTGTTCCCTTGTATCCCGGGTGTTGTGCCCTGTTTCCCGTCGTTTTTCCCGTTGGTTTTCCCGCCAGTCTCATGCGTGCCCTGTCAGACGGGCGTGAAGCGAGCGGGCGGAGGTGTCGGTGAGGGAGGCGATGTGGTCGACGATCACCCGCTTGCGGGCCCGGTCGTCCGGCGCCCGGTCGAACAGGGCGCGGAACTGCGGGTCCAGGCCGTCCGGGGCGCGGGCGGTGAGCGCCTCGGCCAGTTCGGCGACGACGATGCGCTGGTCGGCGCGCAGGCGTTCCTGCTCGGCGCGCTGCATGACGTAGAGGTCGGCGACGGCCTTGAGGACGGCGCACTCCAGACGGGCCTCGCGCGGCACGACCAGTTCCGCGGCGTACCGGGTGAGCCGTCCGGCGCCGTACATGGTGCGGGTCGCGCTCTCGGCGGCCAGGCAGAAGCGGCCGATGAGCTGGCTGGTGGCGTCCTTCAGCCGGGCCTGGGCGACGGCGGTGCCGTCGTAGCCGTGCGGCCACCACTCCTGGGCGAGGAGCCGGTCCAGGGCCTCGGCGAGTTCGGCGGGGTCGGTGTCCGCCGGTACGTACCGGTCGCGGGCGACCTGGAAGACGTCCTGCCGTTCGGGTTCCGCGTGCAGGCAGTTCGGGTCGATGTGGCCGGCGTGCAGGCCGTCCTCCACGTCGTGCACCGAGTAGGCCACGTCGTCGGACCAGTCCATGACCTGCGCCTCGAAGCAGATACGGGCACCGGGGGCGCCTTTGCGGACCCAGTCGAAGACCGGGCGGTCGTCGTCGTAGACACCGAACTTGCGGGACGCCGGGTCACTGGGGTGGGCGCCGCGGGGCCAGGGGTACTTCGTGGCGGCGTCGAGGGCGGCGCGGGTGAGGTTGAGGCCGACGGAGCCTTCGGGGGTGAACCTTTTGGGCTCGATGCGGGTGAGCAGTCTGAGGGACTGGGCGTTGCCCTCGAAGCCGCCGCAGTCCGCCGCGAACTCGTTGAGGGCCTGTTCGCCGTTGTGGCCGAAGGGCGGGTGGCCGAGGTCGTGGGAGAGGCAGGCGGCTTCCACGAGGTCCGGGTCACAGCCGAGGGCCGCGCCCAGTTCGCGGCCGACCTGGGCGCATTCGAGGGAGTGGGTGAGGCGGGTGCGGGGGCTGGCGTCCCAGGCCGGGCCCATCGTGCCGGGCGTCACCACTTGGGTTTTGCCGGCGAGTCTTCTCAGGGCGGCGCTGTGCAGGACTCGGGCCCGGTCGCGTTGGAAGGCGGTGCGGCCGGGGCGTTTGTCTGGTTCCGGGGCCCAGCGGTCGGCTGACGCCGGGTCGTAGGCCGGGGGGGTTTGTGAGGTGCCTGCCATGGGTCGACAGTACGGGCATGGGTGTGCTGTGTGCCTGAGCGTTTGCCGGGTTCGGGTGTGTGGCGGGTGCGGGTCGGGGTGGCTGGTCGCGCCCACGCGGCGGAGCCCCGCGCCCCTCAGGTACCTGCACCAACCCGCGTTTTAAGCCGAAGCCAATTCGGGCACAGCCGACGAAGCCGCCGCCAGGGCCTCGTCGTAGCGGTGGAGGAGGAGGTGGGCCATGGACGAGTGCGTGCCGAGGGGGGCCGCCGCTATCCAGGGGGCCGACTGGGCGCACTCCGTGGCGAAGCGGCCGGGGGCCGTGAAGTAGGAGGCCAGGGCTATGTGGCGGCGGCCCCTCGCGAGCAGGGTGCGGACGGCCGTCTCGACCGTCGGGGCCGCTGCGGAGGCGTAGGCGGGGATGACGGGGACGCCCAGGCGAGCGGCGAGGAGGTGGGCCGTGCGGCCGGTGTCCGTCTTGGCGTCCGGGTCGCGGGAGCCGGCCGCGGCGAGTACCACCGCGCTGCTGCTGCGGGGCGTGCCGCCCCAGCCTGCCTCCGTCAGGCGGGCCTGGAGGGCGTCCACCAGGAGGGGGTGCGGGCCCAGCGGGGCCGCCACGTGGGTGCGGGCCCGGGAGGCCGCGGCCATCTCGGGGATGTCCTGCTTGACGTGGTAGCCGCGGCTGAGGAGGAGGGGGACCAGGACCGCCTCCGTGTCTCCCAGGGCGGCGAGCGTGTCGGGGAGCAGGGGGGCGTTCAGTTCGATGTGCCCGAGGTGCACCGGCACGTCGGGGCGCAGCGCGCGGACCCGGTCCAGGAGCGCGCGTACGGTGCTCAGCGCTCGGGGGTCGCGGCTGCCGTGCGCCACGACCACGAGGGCGGGCGCGGCCGGGCGGCGCGTGGCGGGCTGCGGGACGAGGCTGAGCTGACTGGGCATGCAACCGATGGTCGCCGCCGCACGTTGCCTTCCCGTTGCGTGGGCGTCACGGGTGTTTTCCGGCGGTTCACGATGTGGGACGGGTGGAGTGTGAGGCGGCCTGACCTGGCGGTTCCGTGTAACGCGTGAAGCTGGTCACGCGGAGGCGGATGAACCGGGCGGTCCGTGTGGACGTCCCTGACTGCGAGGGGCCGACCTGGGGAGGGACCGCCGATGCGTCGTGTGACGTTCCGCAGACCACGGCTGCCGCGTACCCGGCGGGGGCAGCGGCGGCTCGTGCAGGCCGTGATGGCCGGGTGCGTGCTCGCGCTGCTTCCGGCGACCTGGATGTACGTGGCCGCGGGTGACCGGCTGCGGACGGCGGCGGACGTGCCGCGTACCGAAGTGGCCGTGGTGTTCGGTGCCGGGTTGTGGGACGGGGAGCCGTCGCCGTACCTCGCGCACCGGCTGGACGCGGCGGCCGGGCTGTACCGGCAGGGCCGGGTCGAGGTGGTGCTCGTCACCGGGGACAACAGCCGCGAGGACTACGACGAGCCGGACGCGATGCGCGTGTACCTGACGCGGCACGGGGTGCCCGACGGGCGGATCGTCAGCGACTACGCGGGGTTCGACACCTGGGACTCCTGCGTGCGGGCGAAGAAGATCTTCGGGGTGGACGAGGCCGTGCTGATCAGCCAGGGGTTTCACATCCGGCGGGCGGTGGCCCTGTGCGAGGCGGCGGGCGTCGAGTCGTACGGGGTGGGGGTCGACGCCGTGCATGACGCGACCTGGCACTACGGGGGCGCCCGGGAGATCCTCGCCGCCGGGAAGGCGGCTCTGGACGCGGTGTTCCGGCCGGATCCCCGGTTCCTCGGGCCCCGGGAGCCGGGTGTGGAGCGGGCGTTGGCCACGGTCGAGTAGCGGACCGGGCCGTCCGCCGGGGGCGGGAGCGCGGTCGGTGCGCTCCCACCCCCGGCCGGACTGTGACATCAGCGTCCGTGGAAGCGCGGGGGGCGCTTCTCGAGGAACGCCGTCATCCCCTCCTTCTGGTCGTCGGTGGCGAACAGGGCGTGGAACACCCGCCGTTCGAAGCGGAGGCCGTCCCGCAGGCCCGTCTCCAGGGCCCGGTCGACGCACTCGCGGGCCGCCCTGACCGCCGTACGGCCGTACGAGGCGATGGCCGCCGCCGCTTCCAGGGCCTCGGCGAGGACCCGGTCGTCGGGGACCACGCGGGAGACCAAGCCGCAGCGCTCGGCCTCCCGGGCGTCCATCGTGCGGCCGGTGAGCACCAGGTCCATGGCCTTGGCCCGGCCCACCAGGCGGGTCAGCCGCTGGGTGCCGCCGATGCCGGGTATCACGCCCAGCTTGATCTCCGGCTGACCGAACAGGGCCGACTCGCCCGCGACGACCAGGTCGCACATCATGGCCAGCTCACAGCCGCCGCCGAGCGCGTAGCCGGCCACGGCGGCGATCTTCGGGGTGCGCAGGTCCGCGAAGTCCTCCCAGGCCGCGAAGTAGTCCTCGGCCATCATGTCCACGGCCGACCTGCCCGCCATCTCCTTGATGTCCGCGCCGGCGGCGAAGACCTTCTCCGAGCCGGTGACGACGAAGCAGCCGGCGTCAGGGTCGTCGTCCAACGGGCGGAGGACGCCGAGGAGTTCGGCGAGCAGTTCGGAGCTGAGCGCGTTCAGGGCGTGCGGGCGGTGCAGGCGGACGGTCACCACACGGCCGTCCCTTTCGACTTTCAGGTGGTTCATCTTTCCTCCCTGGAAGGTGGGTCACGAGTCCCAGATCGCGCCGTACGCCGGAATCCCCCGCCGTTCCAGGCCGTGCACCACCTGCCAGGTCAGCCGCTTGTTGGAGATGCAGATGACCGCCTCCGCACCGAAGTCGCGGTACGCGGCGTGGGCGAGCCGCACCATGTCGGGCTTGCCGTGCCGGGAGGTGTCCCAGACCAGGGCGTGCGGCTGGACGGCGAGGATCTCGTCGACGAGGGCGTCACCGTAGGTGGCGCGGGGGTCGCGGGTCGCCCAGACCAGGCGCGAGGGGACCTCGGCGGCGAGCAGATGGGGCAGGCAGGGGCCGATGCCGCTGCCGGTCGCCACGTAGACCACCTTCCTGAACAGGACCTCGATGTTGGCGACTCCGGCCGTGGTGATGCCCTTCACCCACACCCGCGGGGGCAGGTCGTCGATGAAGGAGCCGGTCCAGTCACCGGCGCGGGAGATGGTGAGCCGGAAGCCGGAGCGGCCGGGGGCCGGGACGTTGGCGAAGGAGTGCCACTCCTTCAGCGGGCTGCGGCTGATCGCGGTCGAGGAGCCGGCGAAGGGGGTCTCGCCGTAGTCGAAGTGAGCCAGCGTCACGTGCGGGGAGGGGCGTTCGGTGCGGACGTCCACCTTGCGCAGCCGCAGCCAGGGCAGCGCCACGCTGAACGTGACGACGGCGAGGACCGCGAGCGGTACCGGTCCCTGGCCGGAGAGCAGGGTGTGGGTCCAGAAGAGCGCGAGGGCGCTCCAGCCGCCGAAGCGGTGGATCTTCTCGAAGTGGTCGTGGTGGCGGGAGCGGAAGGGTGGCAGGGCCGTGGCGACGATCAGGGCGAGGAGGGCCACCAGGGTCCAGCTCACCGTGATCAGCGGCAGGTCCGTCCCGGCGCGGGTCACCGCGACCGTCAGGGCCAGGAACCAGGCCGCCCCGGCCAGCGCCCCGCCCACGTGCAGCCCGCCGAAGTGGTACACCTTGCCGAGCGTCCAGCGGACCTTCAGCGGCCAGCTCACCGGGGCCGAGGTCGCCAGCCGGAACAGCAGGTTGATGACGTACTGCTGGCGTACGAGGACGGCCAGGGCGAGGTTGGCGAGGGCCGCGTGCCCGAGGGTCGGCGTGGCCGGGGGTCCGGCGGCCCACAGGAACGCCGCGTTGGCCAGGAGCACGAGGGCCGCGAGGCGGTTGTAGTGCATCAGGCGGGGGTGCTTGAGCAGGCGGCGGGGGGCGGGCAGGAGCGGCGGGAGGTCGCCCGTGTCCTGGCGGGCCCGGGCGGGTGACGTGGTCATCGGGCCACCGCCACGCGCTCGTCGAGCATGCCGAGCAGGGCTTGTTTGTCGACCTTGCCGCGGTCGGTCTCGGGAAGGAAGGCGAGGGGCAGGACCTGCTCGGGGACGCAGTAGTAGGGCAGGGCGTCCGCGACGGCGCGGCGGGCCGTGTCCGGGTCGACGTCGGCGGGGCAGACGAAGGACACCAGGGTGCGGGCGTCGCGTTTCAGGGTGACGGCGCGGGTGCAGCCGGCGGCCGTCTCCAGGACGGAGGAGACGGAGTCCAGCTCGACGCGGAAGCCGCGCACCTTGACCTGGTCGTCGGTGCGCCCGAGGTGCTCCAGCTCGCCGTCGGGGGTCCAGCGGCCGAGGTCCCGGGTGCGGAACATGCGCCGGCCGCCGCCGAGGAAGGGGTCGGGGGCGTAACGCTCGGCGTTGAGGGCGTCGTCGCCGAGGTAGCCCGCGGAGACGCAGTCGCCTCCCGCCCACATCTCGCCGGCCTCGCCTACGGGCAGGGGGCGCCGGTCGGGGTCGAGGACGTAGACCGTGTTGTTGGGGGTGGGGCGGCCGATGGTGAGCAGCGGGGCGGCCGGGTCGTGGCGGCTCATCGTATTGACGATCGTGGTCTCCGTCGGACCGCAGCAGTTGTGGAAGGCGGCCTGCCGGGCCCAGCGGTCGGCCAGCGGGCGCGGGCAGGGCTCCCCCGCGACGGCGACCGTGCGCACGCGCGGGCACGCGGCGGGGTCGAGGCCGGACAGCACGGTCGGCGTGGCGATGAGCACGTCGGCGGTGCGGGCCGCCGCGGCGATGTCCTTGCCGCGGATGACGAGGGTGCCGCCGTGGGTGAGGCAGCCCAGGATCTCCCAGGCGGCCATGTCGAAGGCGATGTTGAGGAGCTGGGCGACCCGGTCACCGGGGCGGATGCCGAGACCGCCCGGCTCGGTGAGCAGGATGTTGGCGACGTTGCGGTGGGTGACCTTCACGCCATTGGGGCGGCCGGTGGTGCCGGAGGTGAACAGGACGTAAGCGCCGTCGTCGCCGGTGACGCGCGGGCGCGGGGCCGGGGCGTACGGCTGCGGCTCGTCGAGCGCGAGCAGCAGGTGACCGTCCGGCAGCGGCACGCGGTGGGCGTGTTCGGCGGCCGTGAGGACGACCCGGGTGCGGGCGGTGCGGATGACGTGGGTGAGCTGGGCCGGGGGTGCGAGGCCGATGTCCTGCGGGACGTAGGCGGCGCCGGCCTTCAGGATGCCGAGCAGGCCGACGAGCATCGGGATCGAGCGGCGGACGAACAGGCCGACGTGGTCGCCGGGGCGTACTCCCTCGCGGACGAGGCGGGCGGCGAGGGCGTCGGCGTACCGGTCGAGCTCGCCGTAGGTGAGGCACGCGCCCTGGTGTTCGGCGGCCACGGCGTGCGGGACGGCCGCGGCGTGCCGGGCGACGGCGTGGTGCAGGAGCGGGTCGGGGACGGGGACGCTGGGGCCCCGGCCGTATCGCCGGAACAGCTCTCGGTCCTGGGGGGTCAGATGGCGCAGAGGCATGATCGGTTGGCCTCCTGGCTGTTTCGAGTGTGGGAGTCGAACGCCGTACGGAGTCGTGCGAGCGCTGCGCGTAGCGAGAGCGTAGTGGCGCTGCTTCAACACTCAACTAGGTCGGATCAGCCAAGAAAGGAGAGCAATGAGCCACATGTGGCGTTTTTCGTCACATCGGCAACGTCCGTGCCGGTCGGCGGCGACGTGAAGGTGGGCAGGCGTGTGCCTCACGCGGGCGGACCGGCGGCGGGGAGGTTGCCGTCCCTGCCGCGTAACAGGGAACCGTCCCGGGCGTAACACGGCCGAAGCACGCTGAACGGTATGCAGACCACCGCCACGCCCACGCACTGCCCGTACTGCGCCTTGCAGTGCGGGATGAACCTGACGCCCGCGCCGGACGGGACCGTCGAGGTGAGCGAGCGTACGGACTTCCCGGTGAACCGGGGCGCGCTGTGCGGCAAGGGCCGTACGGCGCCGGCGGTGCTGGCCTCGAACGTGCGCCTGACGTCACCGCTGGTGCGCGACGGGGGCGAGCTGGTGCCGGCCTCCTGGGACGAGGCGCTGGACCGGATCGCCGAGGGGCTGCGCCGCACGCGCGCCGAGTACGGGCCGGACGGGGTCGGGGTGTTCGGCGGGGGCGGTCTGACGAACGAGAAGGCGTACACGCTCGGCAAGTTCGCGCGGGTCGTGCTCGGCACGTCCCAGATCGACTACAACGGCCGTTTCTGCATGTCGTCGGCCGCGGCGGCCGGGATCAAGGCGTTCGGCCTCGACCGGGGGCTGCCGTTCCCGCTGGAGGACATCCCGAAGACCGGCTGCGTGATCCTGGTCGGGTCGAACCTCGCGGAGACCATGCCGCCGTCCCTGCGTTTCCTCACCGAGCTGAAGGAGAACGGCGGCACGCTGGTCGTCATCGACCCGCGCCGCACGAGGACCGCCGAGCAGGCGGACCTGCACCTGGCGCCCCGGCCGGGCACCGACCTGGCGCTCGCCCTGGGCCTGCTGCACCTGGTGATCGCCGAGGGCCGGGTGGACGAGGAGTACGTCCGGGAGCGGACGGCGGGCTGGGAGGACGCCCGGGCCGCCGCGATGGCGCACTGGCCGGAGTACGTGGAGCGGATCACGGGGGTTTCCGTCCCCGAACTGCGGGAGACCGTACGGATGTTCTGCGAGCCCGAGTCGGCGATGGTGCTCACGGCACGCGGGCCCGAGCAGCAGTCCAAGGGCACCGACACGGTGGGCGCGTGGATCAACCTGTGTCTGGCGACCGGCCGGGCGGGCCGCCCGCTGTCCGGGTACGGCTGCCTGACCGGGCAGGGCAACGGGCAGGGCGGCCGCGAACACGGCCAGAAGGCCGACCAGTTGCCGGGCTACCGCAAGCTCGACGACCCGGCGGCGCGGCGGCACGTCGCCGACGTGTGGGGCGTGGACCCGGACTCGCTGCCCGGCCCGGGGCGCAGTGCCTACGAGCTGCTGGACGCGCTGGGCACCGACATCAAATCCCTGCTGCTGATGGCGTCCAACCCGGTGGTGTCGGCCCCGCGGGCCGCGCACATCGAGGAGCGCCTCAAGTCCCTGGACTTCCTGGCCGTCTGTGACGTGGTGCTGTCGGAGACGGCGGCTCTCGCGGACGTGGTCCTGCCGGTCACGCAGTGGGCCGAGGAGACGGGCACGACGACCAGCCTGGAGGGCAGGGTCCTGCTCCGCCGCCAGGCCATCACCCCGCCCGACGGCGTCCGCAGCGACCTGGAGGTCATGCACGAACTGGCCGCCCGCCTGGGCGTGGAGAAGGGCTTCCCGACCGACCCGGAGGAGATCTTCGAGGAACTCCGCCGGGCGAGCGCGGGCGGCCCCGCGGACTACTCGGGGATCACGTACCGCAGGATCGTGGAGGAGAACGGGCTGTTCTGGCCTTGTCCGGCGGTGGAGCCGGAGGGTCTGACGGGGGACCAGGACGGGGCGGGCGGCCCGGGCGCGCAACGGGGCGCGGCGGGCCGCCCGGCCTCCACCGAGACGGAGGAAACGGTGGGCGTTGCCCACCCCGGCACCCCGCGCCTCTTCCTCGACCGTTTCGCCACCCCCGACGGACGCGCCCGCTTCGTCCCCGTCTCGCACCGGGCCATCGCCGAGGAGCCGGACGACGAGTACCCGGTGCTGCTCACGACCGGGCGGGTCGTGGCGCAGTACCAGTCCGGGGCGCAGACCCGGCGTGTGGCGGAGCTGAACGCCGCCGCGCCCGGGCCGTTCGTGGAGCTGCATCCGCGGCTGGCGGCCCGGCTCGGGGCGGCCGAGGGCGATCCGGTGGCCGTCGTGTCCCGGCGGGGCCGGGCCGTGGCGCCCGCCCGGATCACCGACACCATCCGGCCCGACACGGTCTTCATGCCGTTCCACTGGCCGGGCGAGGGCCGCGCCAACTCCCTCACCAACCCCGCGCTCGACCCGACCTCCCGGATGCCGGAGTTCAAGGCGTGCGCGGTGCGGCTGGAGGCGGTGCGGCCCTGAGTTCCGCGCCGGTGCGGCTCACTTCACGTTGACCGCGCTCCAGGCCGCCGCCACGGCCTTCTGCTCCGTGCCGCCACCGCCGAAGAGGTCCTTCGCCGCGTTCAGGGTCGCCGTACGGGCGCCCGCGTAATCCGTCGAGGACGTCATGTAGACCGTCAGGGCGCGGTACCAGATCTTGCCCAGCTTGGCCCGGCCGATCCCGTTCACCGTGGAGCCGTCGCAGGTCGGGGAGGTGTGGCTGACGCCGTTGATCGTCTTCGCGCCGCTGCCCTCCGCGAGCAGGTACGCGAAGTGGTTGCCGACGCCCGAGGAGTAGTGCACGTCGAGGTCGGCGAGGCCCTCGCTCCAGCAGTCGGCGGACTTGCCGTCCTTCGACGGCTCGTCCATGCGGCGCAGGGCCTCCCGGCCGAGCCCGGAGCGGACGACCTTCTCGCCGATGAGCCAGTCACCGGGGTCCTTCGCGTTGTCCGCGTAGAACTCCACCAGCGTGCCGAAGATGTCCGACGTGGCCTCGTTCAGGCCGCCGGACTCGCCCGAGTACGTCAGCGCCGCCGTCTTCGACGTCACGCCGTGGGACATCTCGTGTCCGGCCACGTCCAGCGAGACCAGCGGTCCGAGCTGCTTGCCGTCGCCGTCGCCGTACGTCATGCAGAAGCAGTTGTCGTCCCAGAAGGCGTTGTTGTAGTCCTTGCCGTAGTGGACGCGGTTGTACGAGCCCTTGCCGTCGCCGGCGATGCCGTCGCGGCCGTGCAAATTCTTGAAGTAGTCCCAGGTGACGTCCGTGCCGTACTGGGCATCCACCGCGACCGTCGCGCGGTCGGAGACCGTGCCCGTGCCCCAGTGGTTGTCGGCGTCCGTGAACACCGTCGCGGGGGCGCGGGTCAGGCAGACGGTCAGCAGGCACTGGTCCGTCTTGTTCGCCGCGTCGCCCGTGTACGTACCGCCGCGCGTCGCGTCCTTGAGGCGGTACGACGACCCGGACTCCGTCGTCTCCAGCGGAACCGTGCCGCCGTAGAGGGACTCGCCGTCGCCCGACGCCGATTCCAGGGTGTCCCAGGCGTCGATCCGGTCGCCGGTCGTCGCGTCGGTCAGCACCGTGCGCCCGACCGGGTTGCCGAGCCCGTCGTGCGCCACCGCGTCGGTCTGCCAGGCCAGCTTCGGGGCTCCGTGCAGGGCGTCGACGACCAGCCGCGGCTTGGCGGTCAGCTTCTTCAGGGTCTCGCCGAGGTGCGCGGCGCGCAGCAGGTTCGCGGCGAGGTCGGCGGCCTTGGGGGCGGTCACCTTCGGGGTGACGCTCTCCAGGGCGAGCGCGGACTTCGTCGCCCGGCTCGCGCCGCGGTAGGTGCCGTCCGGGTTCAGGTGGAGCACGAAGTCGCCGCCCAGGACCGGGAGTCGGTGGTACGTGCGGTCGTAGCGGACGTGCCGGGTGCCGTCCTCGTCGACGACCACGTCCCGGACCTTCGTCTTCTGGGCTGTGGTGAGGCCCAGTTCCGCGGCCCGCTCGGAGAGGACCGTCCCGGCACTCTCGATCGCGTCGGACCGGGTCGGCCGGTCCTCCGCCAGGGCGGTGGGCGAGAGCGCGGCGGCCAGCAGGGCGGCGGTGCCGGTGACGGCCACCCCGGCGATGACGGGACGGGACCCTCGGACGTGACGTATCCGGCTCATCGGTCTCCTCATACGGGCGCACCCGGTCGCGTGGGGTCGACCGGGTGCGGTGTTGATGTTGACCGCGAGTCAAGTCGGGCCGGACATGTCATGTCCATAGGCCCGCTGTGCAGGAGTGTGAGGGTGGAGAATCGTTCCTGTGACCCTCCCCTTCTTCGTCTACGGCACCCTCCGCCCCGGTGAGGTCAACCACGGCCTCTTCCTGCGCGGCCGCACCCGCTCCGAGGTGCCGGGGCGGCTCCCGGGCGCGGTGCTCTACGAGGGGCCGGGCTATCCCTACGCGGTCGAGGATCCGGACGGCGGGGTCGTGTGCGGGGAGCTGGTGACCGCGCACCCGGAGACCTACGCGGAGCTGCTCGCCGAGCTGGACCGGCTGGAGGACTACGTGCCGGGCGACCCGCGCAGCCTGTACGAACGCGTCGAGCGGAAGGTCGTACGCGAGACGGACGGGGCGGCCGTCCGGGCCTGGGTGTACGTCGCCGCACCCGCCGTCGCCGCACGGCTGCGGACCCGGGGGAGGCCGATCGCGGGCGGGGACTGGCGGGTGCGGGGGTGAGAGGGGTCGGGCAGGGCGCGGCCGGGGCTCAGCCCGCGTACGGCGTCTTCGCCCTCGCCTCGCGCAACGCCCGGCCCCACCACACCAGTTGGTCCAGCATGGTCTTGGCCGCGGCGTCCGGGCCGGACGGGTCGTGCAGGGCGCCCGCGTCGTCGAAGGACGCGCCGGCGTTGTGGAAGGAGACCGTGTCGCGGACCGTCACGGCGTGGAGCTCGGCGAAGACCTGACGCAGGTGCTCGACGGCGCGCAGGCCGCCGGCCAGTCCGCCGTAGGAGACGAGGGCGACGGGCTTGGCCCGCCACTCGCCGAAGTGCCAGTCGACGAGGTTCTTCAGGCCCGCCGGGAAGGAGTGGTTGTACTCGGGCGTGAGGATGACGAAGGCGTCCGCGCGGGCCAGTTTCGGGGTGACACCGGACAGCGCGGCGGTCGCCTCGGGGGTCGGTTCGAATGACGTCGGCAGATCGACGTCGGCGACGTCCACGACCTCGGTGACCAGGTCGCCCCGGTCCCGGAGGTGGTCCAGGAGCCAGCCGGCGACGACCGGGCCGAAGCGGCCATGGCGGTTGCTGCCGACGACGAGGGTCACCCGCAGGGGCTCGGTCGCGGGCTGGACAGGGGCGGGTGCGTTCGTAACGGCTGTGTTCATGCGGCACAGCCTCATACCTCAAGCTTTCTTGAGGTCAAGCCCCGACGGACGCGGCATCCGGGTCACCCGTTCACACGCGCGTCCCGGGCTTTTCCGCGCCCCGTCCACTGAACGCCCGTGACCTGCCCAAACGGCCACGAGGAGCAGCCTGTCCGCCTCCCCCTGACACCCATTCACCCCAATTCTGACGCACCATCAGAACGCGCGGTCGCCCCGCTGCCCGTTACCTCGGAAGGGCAGGTGCACGAACGAACAGCTCGGAGGAGCACCGATGCGACGTACCGCCCGGCCGCTGACCGGTACCGCGCTCGCCGTCGCCGCCGCGGCTATCGCCGCCGCTCCCGCGTACGGCGCGCCCACCGATGACGTGGAGGTGTCCCCGTCCTCGGTCGTCCCGGGCGGACACGTCACGGTGCGCACGGCGGCCTGCGGCGACGGCGGGACCGCGACGGGCGACGCCAGCGCGGTCGGGGCCGGTTCCCTCAGCCTCGCGCCGGGCCGAAACGAGCAGGACGCGACAGGGCGGTTCAGGGTGCCGCCGAGCGCGCAGCCGGGGACGTACGAGATCACGGCGACGTGCACCGGGAGCGGCCGGCGCATCACCGGTGACCTGGTGGTCACGCTGACGTCCGAGGGCCGGCAGGTCCATCCCAGAGGGAGTGTGAAGACGGGGGTCGGCGGTGCCCTGGGCCCCGATCCCGTGCAGACCGCGGCCGGCGTGGCGGCCCTCGCCGTCGCCGCCGCGGGCGGTACCTGGCTCCTGCATCGCCGGGCGAGAGGCGACGGGATCTGACGGACACCCTCCGCTGTCCGTCGCCGGTACCGCATCTCCCCTCCCCCTCCGGGTCCGACGCCCCTCGCGGCCCGGAGGGGGCACGGGGCGGACTCCGGGACCAGAGGGGTCTGGGGGCCGGTGGCCGGAAACCGGGCGGCTTGGGGATCAGGAACCGGACGGCTATCGGGGATCGGGAAAGGGTCGGGCATGCGCAGGTTCCCCAGGTACGGCAGCAGGTTCGGCAATCCGGCCAACGCCGCCATGGCGGCCGTCACGGTGTTCGCCCTGTGCTCCGGGACATGGCTGCTGCGCAACGGCGCCGAGACGCACGCCCCGCCGCAGCCCTCCGCCGCGCAGGCCCGCGCCGGGCAGGACGGCCGGGCGGGACAGGACGGCCGGGCCGGTGAGCGGCCCGGCGTGCCCGCGCTGCCGCCCTCGCCGCCCGACCGCATCCGCATCCCGGCGATCCGGGTGGACGCGCCCCTGACCGGCCTCGGCCTGACGAGGACCGGCAGTCTCGACGTACCGCCCGCCGAGCGGAAGAACCTCGCCGGCTGGTACGAGGCCGGCACCACGCCCGGCGAGCGGGGCACCGCGATCGTCGCCGGCCACGTCGACAACGCCGACGGCCCGGCCGTCTTCTACCGCCTCGGCTCCCTGGCCAAGGGCCGCACGATCGAGGTGGACCGGCGCGACGGCAGCGTCGCGGTGTTCACCGTGGACGCCGTCGAGGTGTACGCGGCGAAGGACTTCCCCGACGAGAAGGTCTACGGCGCCGCCCACCGCCCCGAACTGCGGGTCATCACCTGCGGCGGCGGCTACTCACGCGGCTCCGGTTACCAGGGGAACGTCGTGGTCTTCGCGCATCTGACCGGCAGCCGGTGAGCCTCCCAGGACGTTGGCCCTCCCCCAGGCGCCCAGCGGTTCCAGAGCCTCGTTCAGGGAGACGCCCCGGGGTGTCAGCGAGTACTCCACGCGGGGCGGCACCTCGTCGTACGCCTCGCGGTGCACCAGCCCGTCGGCCTCCATCTCCCGCAGATGCGAGGCGAGCACCTTCTCGGTGATCCCCGGCAGCTCTCGGCGCAGCTCGCCGAAGCGGCACGGCCGTTCGTGCAGCGCCCAGAGGATCAGCACCTTCCACTTGCCGCCGATCACGTCCATCGCCGCGTCGATCCCGCAGACGTACGCCCCCGGCCGCCGTCCCGTCCTCTGCATGCCCGAGCCCTCCCCTTCTCCTGCCTGGACCCTTCCCCTGGGGTAACCACCCACTTCGAAGTACGTACTTGAGCGGGCGCTCCCCTCGGACGAGCCTAAACGCCATGACCGACAACGCAGTTGCTTCCCGCACCCCTCTCACCGTCCTCGGCACCGGCGACATGGGCACGGCCCTGGCCCGCGCCTGGCTGGCCGCCGGGCACCCGGTGACCGTCTGGAACCGCACCGCCTCCCGCGCCGAACCCCTCGCCGCCGAGGGCGCCACCGTCGCCCGGACCGCCGCGGAGGCGGTGGCCGCGAACCGGCTCGTGGTCCTCTGTCTGCTCGACGACGCCTCCGTGGGCGAGGCCCTCGACGGGGCCGCTCTCGCGGGACGGGACCTGGTGAACCTCACCACGGGCACGCCCGGCGAGGGCCGCAGCCGCGCCGCCTGGGCCAAGGAGCGCGGCGCCCGCTTCCTGGACGGCGGGATCATGGCCGTCCCGCCGATGATCGGAGCCCCGGAGTCCGGCGGGTACGTCTTCTACAGCGGCTCGCCCGAGCTGTTCGAGGAGCACCGGGACACCCTCGCAGTCCCGGCCGGCACCCGGTACGTCGGGGCCGACCCGGGCTTCGCCGCGCTGCACGACGTGGCGCTGCTCAGCGCGATGAGCTGCATGTTCGCGGGCGTCACGCACGCCTTCGCGCTCATCCGCCCGGAGGACATCGCCCCGAAGGACTTCGCGCCGCTGCTCGTGGACTGGCTGACCGCGATGGCCCCTGCCGTGCACCAGACCGCCGACCAGCTTCAGAGCGGCGACTACACCAGGAACGTCGTCTCCAACCTCGCCATGCAGGTCGCCGGCAACGCCACACTGCTGCGCACGGCCGGGGAGCAGCGGGTGAGCCCGGAGCTGCTGACGCCGTACATGGCGCTGATGGAGCGGCGCCTCACCCGGGGGCACGGCGACGAGGACGGCACGGGGATCATCGAGCTGCTGGATTTGCGGGCGGGGGCGCCCTCCTAGTACCGCCTAGTACCGCGGCACTAGGCCAGCCACTGCTCGTACGCCAGGTTCGCCACCAGCGCGAACACCACCGTCAGCAGCACGACGCGGACGAAGCCGCTGCCCTGCTTCAGGGCGGTGTGGGCGCCGAGCGTGCCGCCCGCCAGGTTGAACACGGCCATCAGGGCGGCCAGCTGCCACAGGACCGCGCCCTGCCAGGCGAAGGTCGCGAGGGCACCCGCGTTGGTGCAGCAGTTGACGATCTTGGCGGTGGCGGAGGCCGTGACGAGGTCGAGGTGGAGCAGGGCGGTCAGCGCGAGGACCAGGAAGGTGCCGGTGCCGGGGCCGATGAGACCGTCGTAGAAGCCGATGCCGAGGCCGGCGAGGCCGATCGCCGCGAGGATCTGCCGTCGGGTGGCCGGGCCGGTCGCGGGGGCCGTGCCGAAGGCGGGCCGCAGGATCACGAAGGCGGCCACCCCGAGCAGCACCACCATGATCACCGGCTTGAGGACGTCGGTGCTCATCCCGGCCGCGAAGAAGGCCCCGGCGGAGGATCCGGCGAGGGCGGCCAGCCCGATGCGCACCGCCGTACGGACATCCACCGGGGCCTTGCGGGCGTATGTCACCGCCGCGCCCGTCGTGCCGACGATGGCCACCGCCTTGTTGGTGCCCAGGGCGTGCGCGGCGGGCGTGTGCGACGGCAGTCCGAGCAGCAGCACCGGCAGCAGCAGGAGCCCGCCGCCGCCGACCACGGCGTCGATCCACCCGGCGGCGAGAGCCGCGAGGCAGAGCAGAGCGATCATGGTCAGCGATATGTCGGGCATGATCGGGAGCCTATGCGACCGCGGTGCGAGGCCTGTGCGACGCTGTCCTCACAGCCCGCCGTCGCCGCACCCCAGGAACCCTCACATCCGCCCCGGGTCCCCGCTGAGGGCAGCGTTCCCCGTGGGAAACAGTCGTGATGCTGCCGGGTAACACCGGCACCGCACGCTCGAGTACATGACCTCGAATGAGCGTGTGGTGGTGATCGGCACCGGCCTCGCGGGCGTACGGCTCGCCCGGCGGCTCGGTGAGCTCGGCACGCCCGCGTTGCTGATCGGCGAGGAGGAGCACCGGCCCTACAACCGGGTGCTGCTCGCCGAGGTGCTGGCCGGACGTTACAGCCCCGAGGTGATCGCCCTGCCCGCGCCCGCGCAGGCCACGCGCGGCCGGGTCGTCGGCATCGACCGCGACGGGCGGACCGTCGAGTGCGCCGACGGCACGGTGATCGCATACGACCGGCTCGTCCTCGCCACCGGTTCCAACCCCGTCCTGCCGCCGCTGCGCGGCCTGTTCACCCCCGACCACGTGCTGCCGGAGGGCGTCCACGCCTTCCGGACCATGGACGACTGCCTGGGCCTGTCCAAGGCGGTCCGGCCGGGGGCGAAGGCGGTCGTCATCGGCGGCGGGCTCCTCGGGGTCTCCGCGGCCCGTGCGCTCGCCCTGCGCGGCGCCCAGGTCGTCCTCGCCCAGCAGTCCGAGCGGCTGATGGAGCGCCAGCTCGACCCGGCCGCCTCCAAGCTGGTCAAGCGGCACCTGACCGACCTGGGCGTCGAGGTGCACACCGAGTGCCGCGTCCGGGACGTGCGCTGCGTCGGCGGCGCCGTCCGCTCCGTGGAAATGGCCGACGGGTTCGCGCTCGACGCCGACCTCGTCGTCGTGGCCTGCGGTGTCCGCCCCCGGGTGGGTCTCGCGCAGGCCGCCGGCCTCGACGTCCGCAAGGGCGTCGTCGTCGACGACGAGCTGCGCACCTCCGACCCGTACATCCACGCCATCGGGGACTGCGCCCAGCACGACGGCGTCCTCTACGGCCTCGCCACTCCCGCACTCGAACAGGCCGACGCGCTCGCGGAGCTGCTCGCCGGCGACGCGGACGCCCGCTACACCGGCACCCGCTCCCTGACGCGACTCACCCTGAACGGGCACGACAGCCCCTTCGACCTCGCCGCGTTCGGCGAGACGGAGGCGCTCCCGGGCGACGACGTCGTCCAGCTCGCCGACGCCACCCGCGGCACGTACCGCAAGGTCGTCGTCCGCGACGACCGCCTGGTCGGCGGGGTCCTCGTCGGCGAACTCGGCACCGTCGGCGCGCTCGCCCGCGCCTGGGAGGGAGCAGAGCCGCTCCCGACTGACGGCGGCCCGCTGCTCCACCTGCTCACCAATGATGGAGGCTCCTGATGTCCACGGCCACCCCCACGATCGTGCTCGTCGGCCACGGCATGGTCGGCCAGCGCTTCCTCGAAGCGCTCGCCGAGCGCGGCCTGACCGCCACGCACCGCGTGGTCGTGCTCTGCGAGGAGCCGCGCCCGGCCTACGACCGCGTCCAGCTCACCTCGTACTTCTCGGGCAAGACGCCCGAGGACCTGTCCATGACGGACCTGCGGTTCATCGAGGACCACGGCATCGAGCTGCGCGTCGGTGACCCGGCGGAGACGATCGACCGCGAGGCGCGCAGGGTGACCGCCCGCTCCGGTCTCGTCGTCGACTACGACGTGCTCGTCCTGGCCACCGGCTCGTACCCGTTCGTGCCGCCGGTCCCCAACAAGGACGCCGAGGGCTGCTTCGTCTACCGCACGATCGAGGACCTCCTCGCCATCGAGGAGTACGCCAAGAAGGCGACGACGGGTGCCGTGGTCGGCGGCGGTCTGCTCGGCCTGGAGGCCGCGGGCGCGCTGAAGGGTCTCGGACTCACCTCCCACATCGTGGAGTTCGCGCCCCGCCTGATGCCCGTCCAGGTCGACGAGGGCGGCGGCGCCGCCCTGCTGCGCACCATCGAGGACATGGGCCTGAGCGTCCACACGGGCGTCGGCACGCAGGAGATCGTCGTCGGCGAGGACGGCGCCGTGACCGGCATGAAGCTGTCCGACGGCTCCGAACTCTCCACCGACCTGGTGGTGTTCTCCGCCGGTGTCCGCCCCCGCGACCAGCTGGCCCGCGACTGCGGCCTGACGGTCGGCGAGCGCGGCGGCATCGCGGTCGACGAACAGTGCCGCACGGTGAACGACCCGCACGTGTTCGCGATCGGCGAGTGCGCGCTGGCCGCCGACGGCCGGGTGTACGGCCTGGTCGCGCCCGGTTACGAGCAGGCCGAGACGGCCGCCGCGACGATCGCGGCGGACGAGGCCGCCTTCACCGGCGCCGACCTGTCCACCAAGCTGAAGCTGCTCGGCGTGGACGTGGCGTCCTTCGGTGACGCGCACGGCACCGCCGAGGACTGCCTCGACGTCGTCTACTCCGACTCCCGCGCGGGCCTGTACAAGAAGCTGGTCATCGGCCGCGACGGCACGCTGCTCGGCGGCATCCTGGTCGGCGACGCGGAGGCGTACGGCACGCTGAAGGCGTTCACCGGCTCGGTCCCGCCGGTCGCCCCCGAGGCCCTCGTCCTGCCCGCAGGTGCGGGCGCCCCGGCGCAGCTCGGCCCGTCCGCACTGCCGGACGACGCGATCATCTGCTCCTGCCACAACGTCTCCAAGGGCACGATCCGCGGCGCGGTCACCGACCACCAGTGCACGACCGTGCCCGAGGTGAAGAAGTGCACCAAGGCCGGCACCGGCTGCGGCTCCTGCGTCAAGGTCCTCGGCCAGCTCGTCACCGCCGAGCTGGAGGCCAGCGGCGTCGAGGTCGACAAGGGCCTGTGCGGCTGCTTCTCGCAGACCCGCGAGGAGCTGTACGAGATCGTCCTCGCCCTGCGCATCAACAGCTACCAGGACCTGCTGGACCGCCACGGCCGCGAGGAGGCCAGGGGCGGCAGCGGCTGCGAGATCTGCAAGCCGGCCGTCGGCTCGATCATCGCCTCCCTCGCTCCGACGATCGGCGCGAGCGGCTACGTCCTGGACGGTGAGCAGGCCGCCCTCCAGGACACCAACGACCACTTCCTGGCCAACCTCCAGAAGAACGGCTCGTACTCGGTCGTCCCGCGCATCCCCGGCGGTGAGATCGCCCCGGAGAAGCTGATCGTGATCGGCGAGATCGCCCGCGACTTCGGCCTCTACACGAAGATCACCGGCGGCCAGCGGATCGACATGTTCGGCGCCCGCGTCGAGCAGCTGCCCCTGATCTGGGCCCGTCTGGTCGACGCCGGCTTCGAGTCCGGCCACGCCTACGGCAAGTCGCTGCGCACGGTGAAGTCCTGCGTCGGCCAGACCTGGTGCCGCTACGGCGTCCAGGACTCCGTCCGCATGGCGATCGACCTGGAGCTGCGCTACCGGGGCCTGCGGTCGCCCCACAAGCTGAAGTCGGCCGTCTCCGGCTGCCAGCGCGAGTGCGCCGAGGCCCAGTCGAAGGACTTCGGCGTGATCGCCACCGCCAACGGCTGGAACCTGTACGTCGGCGGCAACGGCGGTGCCACGCCGCGCCACGCGGACCTGCTCGCGCAGGACCTGTCGGACGCCGAACTGGTCCGCCTGATCGACCGGTTCCTGATGTTCTACATCCGTACGGCCGACCGCCTGGAGCGCACCTCGACCTGGCTGGAGCGGATCCCCGGCGGCCTGGAGCACGTACGGGACGTCGTCGTCCACGACTCGCTCGGCATCTGCGACGAGCTGGAGAAGCTGATGCAGGCGCACGTCGCGCACTACCGCGACGAGTGGGCCGAGACCATCAACGACCCCGAGAAGCTGGCCCGGTTCGTGTCCTTCGTGAACGCGCCGGACACCCCCGACCCGGTCGTCGCGTTCGTGCCCGAGCGCGACCAGATGAAGCCCGACCTGCCGCTGCTGTCCATCGGTATGCGACCCGCCGAAGACGTACTGGAAGGAAGCGCCCAGCGATGACCCTGGCACCCGAGACCACTGATCTGAAGGTCGAACTCGCTCTGGACGGCGACTGGTTCGCGGTCTGCGACCTGAGCATGCTGCTCCCGGGCCGCGGGGTGGCGGCACTGCTGCCGGACGGCCGCCAGGCGGCGATCTTCCGGGACCGCTCCGGTGAGCTGTTCGCCGTCGACAACCGCGACCCGTTCACCGGCGCGGCGGTCCTCTCCCGCGGCCTGACCGGCACCCACCAGGGCCGCCCGTTCGTCGCCTCGCCCCTGCTGAAGCAGCGCTTCGACCTGGCGTCCGGGCAGTGCCTGGACGACGAGGAGGTACAGGTGGCGACGTACAAGGTGCGCACCGCGTAGGAACGCGAACGCCCGTTCGGAAACACCCCTCCCCGGAGGGGTGTTTCCGTTTGCGCCCGGCAAACTGGGGCCATGGTTGCGCAGCCGAACGACAGGCCCGGCCTCTCCTGGCTCGGCCCTCCGATCGACGCCCGCCCGCTGTTCGAGCCGGAACTGGAGGCGCTGCTGAGGCTGTTGCGGCGCCTGCGGCCCGGTCAATGGAACGAGACGGCCGTGCCGGGCTGGACCGTGCACGACGTCGCCGCTCACGTCCTCGGTGACTACAACGCCCGCCTCGGCCGCCGGGAGTTCGGCCCCTTCGCGCCGGGAGAGACCCTGGAGGCGTTCATCCACCGCGCCAACCAGGAGTGGGTCGACCGCCACCGGGACATGGACCCTGCCTCGCTCGTCGACGCCTTGAAAGAGGCCGGCACCGAACTGGCCCGCCGTTTCGCCCGCGCCGACCTGGACGCGCCGTCCCTGGGCGTGTCCTGGGCCGGGGTGGACCCGGCGCCGATGTGGCTGGACTGCGCCCGGGAGTTCACCGAGTACTGGACGCACCGCCAGCAGATCCGGCACGCGGCCGGGCTGGGCACCGACCCCGAGCCGGGGGCCCTGTCCATGGTCCTGGACACGTTCATGCGGGCCCTGCCCCACACCTTGCGGGACACCGCCGCGCCGGCCGGCACACGGGTGGCGCTGACGGTCACCGGCCAGGGAGGGGGCACCTGGACCGTGGCCGCCGGGCCGGAGGGCTGGTCCCTGGCGCAGGACCCCGACGTCCGGCCGACGGCAGCCGCCGTGGAGCTGGACACGGAGACCGCTTGGCGGCTGTGCACGCGGGGTGTCCGGCCGGCCGCCGCGCTCGCGCGGGCCCGGGTCGACGGGGACCGCCCGCTCGCCGAGGCCGTGTGCCGGATCGTGTCGATCGTCTACTGATCAACTGGCGGGCGGGGCTGTCGGGTTGCTGTCGAGTTCGCCGACTCGGCTGCCGTGCCGGGGGTACTTCGCGTTTCATCGAGTCACAGCGTCTCGTCCAGTCACAGCTTTTCGTCGAGTCACATCCCCCCTTCCTGCCACGGAGGCCCCACCATGACTCGGAACCACCCCCAGCCGTCCCGGCGGACCGTGCTCGGCGGGGCGGTCGCGGCGCTCGCGGTGGCCGCCGGCGCCACCGGCACGGCGCAGGCCGTTCCCGGGACCGGCCGGCCGACCGAGTTCCCGCTGCCCGACGGCTGGCTCCCCGAGGGGATCACCATAGGCGGCAGCCCGTACGCGTACATGGGCTCGCGCGCCGACGGCGCGATCTACCGCACCGACCTGCGCACCGGCAAGGGCCGGGTCCTGCACGAGGGCACCGCCGGTCTCGCGTCCATCGGCCTGAAGCTGGACCGGGACAGCCTGCTGTACGTGGCCGGCGGCGCCGGAGGCACCGCGAGGATCGTCGACGCGCGCACCGGCGAGCTGCTCACCACCTACCAACTCACCCGTGACACCGGCCCGTTCATCAACGACGTCGTCCTGCACGAGGACCGCGCCTGGTTCACCGACTCCCGTGCGGCCGTCCTCCACGGTGTGCCGCGCGGCCGGCGGGGCGAGGTCCGCGCCCTGCCGCTCACCGGCGAGTGGGTGCAGGCGCCCGCCGGGACCAACAGCGCCAACGGCCTGGTCGCCACGCCCGACGGACGGGGTCTGATCGTCGTCAACGCAGGTCAGCTGTACCGCGTGGACCTCGAGACCGGCCACGCCACCGAGGTCACACTGCGGGGCGCGCCGGACGTGGCGGGCGGCGACGGCCTGGTCCGGCTCGGCCGCACCCTGTACGTCGTCCAGAACCGCCTCAACAAGATCACTGTGTGGGACCTGGACAGGAAGGCCGCCACCGCCACCCTGACCAGGACGATCACCGACCCCCGCTTCGACGTCCCCACCACCGCCGCCCGCTACGGCGACCGCCTCTACCTGGTCAACGCCCGCTTCACCAGCCCGCAGACGCCGGAGACGACGTTCAACGCGGTGGCCGTGTCCCTCTGAGCGTCATGCCTTCAGCGCGCCGTACGTCACCCCGGTCAGCTCCTCGGACGCGGCCCACAGCCGCTGCCCCGCCACGTCGTTGAGGGTCCAGGGCGCCCGCCAGGACGGTGCGGGCGCCCCGCGCCACATGGCGATGTGCGGGCCGGTGAAGGAGTCGGGCCGCACGCCGGGTTCTGTCGCGGCGTACAGGATCGGCAGCGCGCCCGCCTCGGCAGGCTGCGCGATGACCCGGTTGCCGATCCGCACGAGCCGCTCGGCGGCCCGGCGCCCCTCGGCGAGCGGTCCGGTGGTCTGGAGGTTGGTGGCCGCGTATCCGGGGTGGGCCGCGGCCGCCACCAGGTCCCTGCCGTGCGCCGCCGCCCGGCGCGCCAGCTCGTGCGTGAACAGCAGGTTGGCCGTCTTGGAACGGGCGTAGGCGATCCAGCGCCGGTAGCGCCGCTCGCTGTTGAGGTCGTTGATGTCGATGTTGGCGAGGGCGTGCATCCCGCTGGAGACGACCACGACCCGGGCCTCCGGCGCCGCCAGCAGCGCGGGCAGCAGCAGGCCGGTGAGGGCGAAGTGTCCCAGGTGGTTGACCCCGAACTGCGTCTCGAAGCCGTCCGCCGTCGTCCCGTACGGCAGCGCCATCACCCCGGCGTTGTCGACGAGCACGTCCAGCCGCTCGTAGGGGAACCCGGCCGCGAACTCGCGTACGGAGGCGAGGTCCCCTAGGTCGAGCCGGGCCAGCTCGACCCGGGCGTCCGGCAGTTCCGCACGGAGCCGGTCCAGGGCCGCATTGCCCCGGGCCTCGCTGCGGCACGCGAGCACCACCCGCGCGCCCTTGCGGGCCAGTTCCCGTGCCGTGACGAGCCCGATCCCGCTGTTGGCGCCGGTGACGACGGCGACGCGGCCGCTCTGGTCCGGGATGTCCTGTGTGTTCCAGCCTGGCATGGCAGGCTCCCTCCGTCGGTGGCCGCGATCCACCCTACGAGGGGCCGCGCGCCGCCTGATCGAACGGGGGCGTGCACGCGTACTCGGGCGTGCACGCCCCCGGTCGGATACGGCGAGGAGGCCCCGGTCAGGTACGGCGAGGAGGCCCCGGGCCCGTGGACCCGGGGCCGCTGTCAGCCCACCGGGCTCGACCGCCGGCCGTCCGAGAGCGGCCGGGTGTCGAGGTAGAACCACTCGGCGTCGGCCGGGGGCCAGGGGGAGGGTTCCCCCACCGCTTCGCCCCACGGTTCCTCGGCCATGGCCGTGACCGGCCGCTTGGGCAGCGGTGCCTGGGCCTCTCCCGCCGGCGCCGCGGCCCGCCCACCGTCCGGCTTCGCCTCCCCCGGCATCAGCAGCTCCACCCGCAGCCCCAGTCCCCGCTGCTGGGCGGTGAACTCCTCGACCTGGTTGCGGCAGGCGTGGTCCAGGTGGGTCACGCCGGTCAGGTCGAGCCGGATCCTCGGCTTCCCGGCCGCGGCGGCGGCCTCCAGCGCCTCGATCACCTTCGGCAGCCGCAGGAACGTCGCGTTGCCGGCCATGACGACCTTCGCGGTGTCGTCCTCGACGTGCTGGCGGATCGCGGTCTGAGACATCCGCAGCGCGGCCAGCACGATTCCCGCGGCGAGACCGATCAGCACGCCCTCGAGCAGCGCGGTCACGACGATGACCAGCGTGGTCAGCGTCATCACCCCGAACTCGCCCTTGTCCTGCCGCCACATCTTCGGGAACTCGGCGGGCCCGAACAGCTTCCAGCCGCTGTGCACGAGGACACCGGCGAGCACCGAGATCGGGATCAGCGCGAGCACCTGCGGCAGCAGCAGCGCGAAGGCGAGCAGCCACAGGCCGTGCAGGGTGCGCGAGAGCCGGGTCTTGGCTCCCGCCTGGACGTTGGCCGAACTGCGGGCCACGACCGCCGTGATCGGGAGCGCGCCGAGGAGGCCGGCGACGGTGTTCCCGGCGCCCTGGGCGATCAGCTCGGTGTTGTAGCGGGTGCGCGGACCGCTGTGCATGCGGTCCACCGCGGCGGCCGTGAACAGGCTCTCGGCGGACGCGATGACCGTGAAGGTGAGGATGGCGGTGATGATCGCCCCGTCCGCGAGCCCGGCGAACTGCTCGGGCCCGGGCACCGACACGGACGCGAGCAGGTTGCCCACCTGGAGCGTCTTCACGTCCACGCCGGGCAGCGCGGCGACCACGATGCCGATGCCCACGGCGACCAGCGCGGCCGGGATCTTCCCGGCCGGGCCCGGCACCTTCTTCCACACGAAGCTGAGCACGATCGTGACGACACCGAGCAGCGTGGCGATCATCGCCTGCGGGTCGGTCAGGATCCCGGCCAGCAGTCCGGGGATGCCGGCCATGTTCTCGAGCGCCGTGCCGGGGGCCTTGGCGTCGGCCATCGGGTAGGCCTGGCTGAACATCAGCGGCACGCCGATGCCGGCCAGCATGCCCTGGACGACGGCGACCGAGATGGCCTGGAACATCCGGCCGAGCCGCACCAGTCCCAGGATGATCTGGAGGATCCCGGCGAACAGCACGATCACGCCGAGCATGGCCACACCGACCTCGGCGACGGTCTCCGCGACGAGCGCGGCGAGGCCGGCGGCCGGCCCGCTGACCTGGAGCGTACTGCCGCGTGCCGCGCCGACGACCAGACCGCCGATCACCCCGGAGATGATCCCGAGCTCGGCGGGCACGCCGGAGGCGACGGCGACACCGATGCACAGCGGCAGGGCGACGAGGAAGACGACGAGGGAGGCGGTGATGTCGGTGACGAGGTCGGCCTTGGTCCGGGCCCCGGCTTTGCCACCCCCGCCCTTCGCACCACCGGACACACGGCTGATCAGCCCGCCCAGCACACCGCCCACGGCACCTCCGGCCGAGCCGCCGGCCGGTTCACCGGACGATCCGCCCGACCACCGACTCGCAGCGCCCCCTTCCGGGTCCCGCGCCGAACCGCCGCCCGGGCCACCCGACCGGCCACCCAGGGAACCGCCCGCCGAACCGCCAGACCACCGACTCGCAGCGCCTCCTGCCCGGTCCCCCGCCGGACCGCCGGACCGCCGACTCGCAGCACCTCCGGCCAGGCCCCCGCCGGGGCCACTCGCCCCCGACCGGCCGCCCGTCAAACCGTCCGGAGGTCCGCCCGGCCCCCAGCCCGTGGCGCCTTCGGCCGCGCCACGCACCGGCCCACCCGACTGCCAGTCCCCCGAGCTCCGCGCGGAGCCGCCGGACCCCCAGTCCGCCGTGCCCTCCGCGGAACCGCCTGTCCGCCACTCCGCAGCGCTTCCGTCCGAACCAGCGGCCCCCCAACCCGCCGCGCCCTCACCGCGACCGCCCGGCCCCCAGCCTCCCGAGCCCCCTGGGAAGCCGCCCGACTCCCAGCTCCCCGAGCTCTCCGCGGGACCGCCCGCCCCCCAGTCCGAAGCACTCCCCTCGGAACCGGCCGCTCCCCAACCCGCGGCGCCCTCGCCGCGAGCGCCCGCTCCCCAGTCCCCCGAGCCCTCTGCGAAGCCACCCGCTCCCCAGTCCCCCGAGCCCTGTGCGGAACCTCCCGACTCCCAGTCCGAAGAACCGGAACCAGCCGCCCCCCAGCCCGCAGCCGTATCTCCCGCCGGACCGGCCGCCCGGCCCCCCGACGCGGCGCCACCGCGTCCCCGCCCCCGCGCATGCGCCCCGCTCACGCGGCATGCACCCGGAAGGCGCCGTCGTCACCGAGTTCGTAGACGAACGCCGTGTCGACCTCGTAGTACCAGCCGTGCAGACGCAGTCGGCCCGCGTCGAGCCGCTGTCGCACCACCGGGTAACTCCGCAGCGACGCCAGCTGGTTGACGACATTGCCCTGGGACACCTCCGGCAGCGACGGGTCGTCCGGTGCGGATTCCAGGACGGGGGCCAGTTCCGGGCGGGCGATGTGGAGCCAGGCGTCCACGCCGGGCAGGGCGGACAGGTCGTCGCCGGACTTCAGCGCGCCCATCGCGCCGCAGTGTGAGTGACCGCACACCACGATGTCCTGAACCCCGAGCACCTCCAGTGCGTACTCGATGGTGGCCGCCTCTCCCGAGGCCCCGGGCCGTCCGTAGGGCGGCACGATATTTCCCGCGTTACGCAGCTCGAATATCTCACCGGGCCGGGCTCCGGTGATCAGTGCGGGTATGACCCGGGAGTCCGAGCAGGTGATGAACAACGCCTCCGGATATTGCCCTTCGGCCAGTTTCCGGTATTCGCCGCTGTCGAAATCGACGCGCGTCCTGAATGTGCGGGCACGGTCCAACAACGCCTTCAACTTAACCTCCTGAGCTGCGGTTTCCTTCGATGCACCCCACCGTAGACGGACGACCTACAGCGGAAGGTTAAGCGAACTCCAGAGCCCGGCCAGGAATTGAACATTCTTTGTCGGGATACCCTTACCAACGGTCATCTTGTAGCGTGTGAACTCCAGGGCAGAAAACGCGAATTCACGCTGCCCGGATTCATGCCGGCTCACGGAGAGACAGGACGTATGGGCCTACGAGTGCTGCTCATCGAGGACGACGAGACGATCGCGGAGCCGCTCACCGAGGGGCTCGGCCACTTCGGGCTGACGGTCGACCACGTCGCCACCGGCGCGGACGGACTGAGAGGCCCGTACAACGACGTCGTCCTGCTCGACCTGGGACTGCCGGACATGGACGGCATCGACGTCTGCCGCGGTATCCGGCAGGTCTCGGACGTGCCCATCGTCATCCTCAGCGCCCGGGGCGAGGAGGCGGACCGCGTGCTGGGCCTGGAGCTGGGCGCCGACGACTACCTGGCGAAACCTTTCAGCGTGCGGGAGCTGGTGGCCCGGGTCCGGGCCGTGACCCGCCGCACGCAGCGCACCCAGCAGCCGTTCCCCGAGACCCCGGGCACACCGAACACGCCGGCCGCGCCCGGCACCCCCGAGCCACCGCCGCCCTACGAAGCGGCCCCCTCCCCCACGTACGAGCCGGCCCCGGCCCTCTCCTACGACCCCCCTGCCACACCGTCGTACGATCCGGCCCTCGATCCCCCGCACGACCCGGGCCCGCTCGTGGTGGACCGCCGTACCCGCCAGGTCTGGGTCGGCGACTCCCCCGTGCCGCTCACCCCCAAGGAGTTCGACCTGCTGGCGCTCCTCAGCGAGGACCCGGGCGCGGTCTACTCGCGCCAGCAGATCCTCGACCGCGTCTGGGATCCGCACTACGACGGCCCGACCAAGACCCTGGACGTCCATGTGGCCGCGCTGCGCCGCAAGTTGGGGCACCCGGCGTGGATCAGGACACTGCGGGGCGTGGGCTTCCGGCTGGCGGTGCACACCGGGCCGGACGCCCCGCAGGTGACCTCTCCATGACCCGTCGGCTGTTGCTCAGCTACCTCAGTCTCGCCGCGCTGGTGCTGCTCTGCCTGGAGATCCCGCTGGGCTTCGTCTACTCGCGCGGGGAGCGGGAGCAGGCGGTCAACGCGGCGAAGGACGAGGCCGAGTCGGTCTCCGCGTACGCCGCGCTGTCCCTCGCGGCGGGACGGGCCGAGCAGGACCTGCCCGCGCGGGTGGAGCACTGCGCCCAGCGCATCGGCGGGAAGGTGGTGATCGTCGGCGCCTCGGGCGCGCCGCTCGCCACCTCGCACCCCATGGACCCCTCGGTGTCCGGCGCCCTGGCCGACCGGCCGGGCATCGCGGCCGCGCTGCGGGGCACCTCGACGGTGGACGTGCGCACCTCCACGATCGGCGGGGTCGAGTACCTGTCGGTGGCCGCGCCGGTCGGCCAGGAGGCGCGCCCGGTGGGTGCCGTGTGGCTGACGGTGCCCACGCGGACGGTGCACGAGCGGGTCCACCACGTGTGGCTGCTGCTCGCCCTGGGCGGACTGGCCGTGCTGACGGCGGTGGCCGTGGTCGGCTTCGCCTTCGCCCGGTGGGCCGGCCGCCCCATCCGTGAACTGGAGCGGGCCACGCACGAGCTGGGGGAGGGCGGCGGCCGGTTCACCCCGGTGACGATCACGAAGGGCCCACCGGAAGTACGGAGTCTGGCGGCGGCGTTCAACCGCACCGCGGCCCGCTTCGCCCATCTGCTCGCCTCCCAGCGGGCGTTCGCCGGCGAGGCCTCGCACCAGCTGAAGACCCCGCTCGCGGCGCTGCGGCTGCGCCTGGAGAACCTGGAGCCGGACGTCGCCGCCCGGGCCCGGGGCAGCCTCACCGCCGCCGTCACCGAGACGGACCGGCTCGCCCGGATGGTCGAGCACCTGCTGGCGATGGCCCGGCTGGAGGAGCACGCGGCGATCCCCGCCACCGTCGACCTGGGCGCGGTCTGCGCGGAACGGCACCGCACCTGGCAGCCCATGTTCGCACGGGAGGACGTCTCCCTCGTGCTCTTCGCGGGCAGCGTCGGCCCGGTGCTCGCGGTGCCCGGAGCCGTCGAGCAGATCATGGACAACCTGCTGTCCAACGCCCTGCGGGCGTCCCCGCCCGGCAGCACCGTCACGATCGAGCTGCGGATGCCGGCCCCGCCCCGCCGCGCGCTGCGCGACAGCCGCCCCCGCTGGGTCGACCTGCACGTCACCGACGAGGGCCCCGGTATGACGGAGGAGCAGCGGGCCCGCGCCTTCGACCGTTTCTGGCGCGCCCCGGGCGCTCCCAAGGGCGGCTCGGGACTCGGACTCGCCCTGGTGCAGCGCCTCGCCCACGCCAGCGGCGGCGAGGCGACCCTGCACGCGGCGGCGACGGGCGGCCTGGACGTGGTGATCCGGCTGCCGTCCGTGCGACCGTCGGCCGAGGGGCCCGGGCCGGGCACGGACCGGCCGAGGGGCGGCCGGAGACGAGAAGCCCCGGCGCTGCCCGCGTGAGGCCGCGGACGACAACGCGTCAACTTGAGTCAGAGAACGACAACTTGAGGCAATGAACGACAAGACGGGGCCCGCGGGCGCCTGGTCCCACAGGCGGCACACAGCATGCCGTCCCGCGGCCACGAATTGTCCATACCCCGTCAACCCTGTCCGCTTAGCGTCCCTCCCGCCTCCCCCCGCGCACAACCCTGCCGTCGACCGGCGGCAGGGCGGTACGGCACCTCTTGGAGTGAGAGTGGAACGTCGTAGCCTCCTGCGTGCGGCCGTCCTCGGCGGCACCTCGGCCGCCCTGGGCGGAACCCTGTGGCGCGGCGCCGCGTACGCGGCCCCGGCCCAGCCCGGCACCGGCCCCTACGGGCCGCTGGGCTCCCCGGACGCCAACGGCATCAGACTCCCCAGCGGCTTCACCAGCCGGGTGATCGCCCGGTCGGGCCAGCGGGTCGGGACCACGTCGTACACCTGGCACAACGCCCCGGACGGCGGCGCCTGTTACGCCGACGGCACGGGCTGGATCTATGTCTCCAACTCCGAGATCAACCCCTCGGGCGGCGCGAGCGCGGTGAGGTTCTCCTCGACCGGCGCGATCACCGGCGCGTACCGCATCCTGTCCAACACGCGCCAGAACTGCGCAGGCGGCAAGACGCCGTGGAACACCTGGCTGTCCTGCGAGGAGGTGTCCCTCGGCTACGTCTACGAGACCGACCCGTGGGGCACGAACGCGGCGGTGCAGCGTGCGGCGATGGGCCGCTTCAAGCACGAGGCGGCGGCCGCCGACCCGGTACGCAAGGTGATCTACCTGACCGAGGACGAGACGAATGGCCGCTTCTACCGCTTCGTCCCGACGACCTGGGGCAACCTGTCCTCCGGCAGGCTCCAGGTGATGGTCGCGGGCAGCGCCACGAGCGGCTCGTTCACCTGGGCCGACGTCCCCGACCCGGACGGCTCGCCCACCGCCACCCGCTCCCAGGTCTCCGGTTCGAAGTCCTTCAACGGTGGCGAGGGCTGCCACTACGCCAACGACATGGTCTGGTTCACCACCAAGGGCGACAACCGCGTCTGGCAGCTCAACCTGCTGAACAACACGTACGAACTGGCCTACGACGACTCCCTCGTCAACGGCACGGCCCCCCTCACCGGCGTCGACAACATCACCGGCGCCTCCTCCGGCGACCTCTTCGTCGCCGAGGACGGCGGCAACATGGAGATCTGCGTCATCACCCCCGCCGATGTCGTCGCCTCGTTCCTCCGCATCGACGGCCAGTCCGGCTCGGAGATCACGGGCCCGGCCTTCTCCCCGGACGGCACCCGCCTGTACTTCTCCAGCCAGCGCGGCACCAGCGGCAGCTCCTCGGGCGGTATCACCTACGAGGTGAGGGGCCCGTTCCGCGCGTAACCGCACCACCCGCCTTCACGTGACCATCACAAAATGGTCACCTCCCCGTCATCCCGGACCGCCCGGACCTACGGTCGTCCCCTCACGTGTCACCACTGGGGGGACGACCATGACCAATCCGTACACCGGCCCGAACGCCAACCCGTATCCCGGGCCGCCCATCCCGCCCGCGCCGCAGCCCGCACGCCGGGCGCCCCGCTGGGCCCGCAAGCGCTACGTGCTGCCCGCCCTCGGCCTGGCCTGGTTCATCGGCGTCGGCATCGGCGCCTCCGGCGACACGACGGCCGACGCGAAGCCCGCGGCCGCGAAGCCGCAGCCGACCGTCACGGTCACCGCGACCACCACCGCCACCGCCACCGCGACACCGCTCGCGAAGAAGCCGGAACCCGCTCCCACGGTCACCGCCACCAAGACCGTCAGAGCCACCACCACGGTCACCGCACGACCGGCCGCGGGCGGCGGCTCCGACGACAGTGGTTCGGGCGGTTCGGGCGGCTCAGGGGGCTCGGCGGACGTCTACTACGCCAACTGCGACGCCGTCCGTGCCGCCGGCGCCGCCCCCATCCACCGGGGCGAACCCGGCTACGCCTCCCGCTTGGACCGCGACAACGACGGCGTCGGCTGCGACACGTGACACGAGTACGTCGGTGACCATCGGCGCGTCCGGCCGTTCCACCGTTTGGGCAGCTCGTCCCGGGCTGCCCTGCCGACGGAAGGAACAACACCGTGGACACGACCGTGCCCGCCACCGAGGTACCGCGCGTGCTGCCGCGTGACGAGTGGGTCAAGACCCTGCCGCAGTCCATCGTCGCGGCGTGCGTGCTGCTCCTCGACGCCGAGGACCGGATGCTGCTGCTGCGCTACGCCGAGGGCCAGCCCGGCGCCGGGCTCTGGGGGCTGCCGGGCGGCATGCTCGACCACGGAGAGGACCCCCTCGGCGCCGCGTGCCGGGAGCTGCACGAGGAGACCGGCATCGTCCTGGACCGGGAGCCCCGGTTCATCGGCTACGACCACCGGGCCGATGTGAAGGGCACGGGCCCGGTGATCGACTTCTTCTTCCACGGCGGCCGGCTCGCCCCGGAACAGACCGTCAGGCGCAGCGGCGAGCACGACCAGGACGGCCTGTTCGCCCTCTCCGACCTGGAGTCCACCCCGCTCATGCCCCCGCTGCCGGCCCTCGCCGCCCTGCACACGGCAGCCCTGACGGGGACCGTCGTCTGCCTGCGGGAAGGACTGCCCCGGTGACAGCCCCACGGGCCCGTCGGACCTCGCGGGACGCGGAGCGCGGGTCCGCCTCCCTTACCCGGCCGCCCGCACCCGAACGGATCGCCAGAGAGCGGCGGCGCACCTCCGCACAAGGTGCGCCGCCGCTCTCCTCCGTGCTCCGGAGCCGCCGCGATCGGTGAGGGTCGGGGACCGCCGACGGCTCCGGGTCCTGAGCGGCCCCGCGCGGGCCACGGTGAGGTGACCTCGCGCGGGCCGCGGTCTACCGGTGGTCGCTGCCCTGCGACTGCACCGCCGCCCGGCCCGCCTCCAGCCGGGCCACCGGGATGCGGAACGGGGAGCAGGAGACGTAGTCGAGTCCCACCTCGTGGAAGAAGTGGACCGACTCCGGGTCACCGCCGTGCTCGCCGCAGACGCCGAGCTTGAGGTCCGGGCGGGTCTCGCGGCCGGCCTGGGCGGCGAGCTTCACCAGGGAGCCGACGCCGTCCTTGTCGATCGTCTCGAACGGGGAGACGCCGAAGATGCCCTTCTCCAGGTACGCGGTGAAGAAGCTGGCCTCCACGTCGTCCCGGGAGAAGCCCCACACCGTCTGGGTCAGGTCGTTCGTGCCGAAGGAGAAGAACTCGGCGGCCTCGGCGATCTGACCGGCGGTCAGGGCGGCGCGCGGCAGCTCGATCATCGTGCCGATGGACAGCTTGAGCTGCGTGCCCGAGGCCGCCTCGACCTCGGCGATGACCTGGTCGGCCTCCTCGCGCACGATCTCCAGCTCCTGCACCGTGCCGACGAGCGGGATCATGATCTCGGCGCGCGGGTCGCCCTTGGCGGCCTTGCGCTCGGCGGCGGCTTCGGCGATCGCCCGGACCTGCATGGTGAACAGGCCGGGGATGACCAGGCCGAGGCGCACACCGCGCAGACCGAGCATCGGGTTCTGCTCGTGCAGCCGGTGCACGGCCTGGAGGAGGCGCAGTTCGTTCTCGTGCGGCTCCTGGCGGGACTCGGCGAGGGCGACGCGCACCGACAGCTCGGTGATGTCGGGCAGGAACTCGTGCAGCGGCGGGTCCAGCAGCCGGACGGTGACCGGCAGGCCGTCCATCGACTCGAAGAGCTGGACGAAGTCCTGCTTCTGGAGCGGCAGCAGTTCCTTGAGGGACTCCTCGCGCTCGGCCTGGGTGTCGGCCAGGATCAGCCGCTCCACCAGCTCGCGCCGGTCGCCGAGGAACATGTGCTCGGTGCGGCACAGGCCGATGCCCTGGGCGCCGAAGCGGCGGGCCCGCAGCGCGTCCTCGGCGTTGTCGGCGTTGGCCCGCACGCGCAGCCGGCGCTTGCGGTCGGCGAACGCCATGATGCGGTGGACCGCCTCGACCAGCTCGTCGGCGTCCTCGGCACCGGCGTGCATCCGGCCCTCGAAGTACTCCACGACCGGGGACGGTACGACCGGTACCTCACCGAGGTACACCTTGCCCGAGGAGCCGTCGATGGAGACGACGTCGCCCTCCTCGACGACGTGCCCGCCCGGCACGGTCATCCGGCGGCGCTTGGTGTCGACCTCCAGCTCCTCCGCGCCGCAGACACAGGTCTTGCCCATGCCGCGCGCGACCACGGCAGCGTGGGAGGTCTTGCCGCCGCGCGAGGTCAGGATGCCCTCGGCGGCGATCATGCCGTCGAGGTCGTCGGGGTTGGTCTCGCGGCGGATCAGGATGACCTTCTCGCCGGAGCGGGACCACTTGACGGCGGTGTAGGAGTCGAAGACCGCCTTACCGACCGCCGCGCCCGGGGAGGCCGCGATGCCCCGGCCGACGGTCGCGACCTTCGAGTCCTCGTCGAAGCGCGGGAACATCAGCTGCGCGAGCTGGGCGCCGTTGACGCGGGTGAGCGCCTCGGCCTCGTCGATCAGGCCCTGGTCCACCAGCTGGGTCGCGATGCGGAACGCCGCGCCCGCGGTGCGCTTGCCGACCCGGGTCTGGAGCATCCACAGCACACCGCGCTCGATGGTGAACTCGATGTCGCA
This sequence comes from Streptomyces sp. DH10, assembly GCF_029813805.1. Lineage (NCBI taxonomy): Bacteria > Bacillati > Actinomycetota > Actinomycetes > Kitasatosporales > Streptomycetaceae > Streptomyces > Streptomyces sp. DH10. The sequence goes on along the minus strand of NZ_JARVKU010000014.1, from coordinate 103,039 downwards.
GAGGTCCTTGTAGTGGTTCTCCAGCGTCTCCATGATCTGCATCAGCTGGTCGTACGACTTCTTGTCGATCCGCTCCAGCTCCGCGAGCGGCACGGTGTTGCGGATGCCCGCGACCACGTCCTCGCCCTGGGCGTTCTGGAGGTAGTCGCCGTAGACGCCCTGGTGGCCTGAGGCGGGGTCGCGAGTGAAGGCGACGCCGGTGCCGGAGTCGGGGCCGAGGTTGCCGAAGACCATCGAGCAGACGTTGACGGCGGTGCCCAGGTCGTGCGGGATGCGCTCCTGGCGGCGGTAGAGCTTGGCGCGGTCGGTGTTCCAGGAGTCGAAGACCGCGTGGATGGCGAGGTCCATCTGCTCGCGCGGGTCCTGCGGGAAGTCCCGGCCGGCCTCGGTCTTGACGATCTTCTTGAACTTGGTGACGAGCTTCTTGAGGTCCGCGGCCTCCAGCTCGGTGTCGACCGTGACCTTCTTGGTCTCCTTGGCCTTCTCCAGCGCGTCCTCGAAGAGCTCGCCGTCGACGCCGAGGACGGTCTTGCCGAACATCTGGATGAGGCGGCGGTAGGAGTCCCAGGCGAAGCGCTCGTCGCCGGCCTGCTTGGCCAGGCCCTGCACCGACTTGTCGGAGAGGCCGATGTTGAGGACGGTGTCCATCATGCCGGGCATGGAGAACTTGGCGCCCGAGCGCACCGACACCAGCAGCGGGTCGTCGGCCTGGCCGAGCTTCTTGCCCATGCGCTGCTCCAGCGCGTCGAGGTGCGCACTCACCTCGTCACGCAGTGCCGCCGGCTCCTCGCCGCTGTCCAGGTAGACCTTGCACGCCTCGGTCGTGATGGTGAAGCCGGGCGGAACCGGGAGGCCCAGGTTCGTCATCTCGGCGAGGTTCGCGCCCTTGCCACCGAGGAGGTCCTTGAGGTCCTTGTTGCCCTCGGTGAAGTCGTAAACGAACTTCACGCCCTCAACACTCGTACCGTGCTCAGCTACGTGGGGATCTTTGTTTTCCGACACGGGTCTCGACTCCTCGAGGACGCGGTGGCTGCCCTGACGGCGAGGAACATACCCAGATCAAAGGCTTCTGGGTACGTCCACTCGCGCGTCATACGCCTGTAACCACTCGGCCGCCAGCAGATCGAAAGTCAAGGCTCGGCAAGCGATCACAGCCGTATGTTTTCACTTCTTGAACGCGTGAACCTCCACAGCCCCCTGTTGGGCGCTCAAACGAGCGAGCTTCGGCACGAATGATTTCGCTCGATGAACGATCAAAGGGTGGCACTCAGTGCCACCCTTTGAGAAGTGCAGTCGCTCAAGATCCGCTCATCTGAGCGCAACCCTTATCAAGGGTGGCGAGAATCACGCTGCCACAGCCGAGGGGATTTCACCATGCGGACGCGTCTCGCGACCGAAATGTCCCTGTCACACCCCGAGGGCGCGCAGCCGTTCCTCGACCCGCTCGGGGGCGTAGAGGTGCTCCACGACCATCGCCCCGGCCCCGACCAGCCCGGACCGCTCGCCGAGCCGTGACGTCACGACGTCCAGGTGGGCGGTGGAGCGGGGCAGCGCCCGCTGGTAGAGCAGTTCGCGCACGCCCGTGAGGAAGGGGGTTCCGGCCAGATCCCCGGCGATCATCAGCACCCCGGGGTTGAGCAGCGTCACCACGGTCGCCAGCACGTCCCCGACACGGCGCCCGGCCTCCCGGGCGAGACCGACCGCCTCGGGATGCCCGGACGCCAGCAGATCCCGTACGTCCGAGCCGGAGGCCGCCGGCACCCCGGCCTCCGCCAGCCGCCGCGCCACCGCGCCACCGCTCGCGACGGCGGCCAGGCAGCCGTACGAACCGCACCGGCACAGCGTCTGGGCGCCCTCCGGCACCCGGATGTGCCCGATGTCCCCGGCACCCCCGTCGATGCCCCGGAACACCGCGCCGTCCACCACGACCCCGGCGCCGATGCCGGTGGAGACCTTGACCAGCACGAAGGCGGAGCACTCGGGATAGCCGGTGCGCTGTTCGCCGTAGGCCATGAGGTTGGCGTCGTTGTCCACCAGCACCGGCACCTCGGCGGCGCCCGTGTGCTCGGCGAGCGCCCGGGCCAGCCGGCTCCTTATGTCGTAGCCGTCCCAGCCGGGCATGATCGGCGGCTGGACGACGCGGCCGGTCTCGGTGTCCACCGGGCCGGGCACGGCGAGCCCGACCCCGCACACCGACTCGGCCCCGCGCCCGGTCTTCTCCAGCAACTCGCCGAACCACCGGCCGAGTTCACCCAGCGCGAGGTCCGGCCCGTCGTCGACGACGAGGGTGCCGGAGTGCTCGGCGAGGATCTCGCCGCTCAGCGACAGCACCGCCGCCCGCGCGTGCCGGGTGTCGAGGTCGGCGGCCAGGACCACCGCGTGCTCGTCGTCGAACTCCAGGGTGATGGAGGGGCGCCCGCCCAGCGGGGAGTCCACCGGCCCCCCGGCGCCCTCGCGCAGCCAGCCCGCACGGAAGAGCCGGTCGAGCCGCTGCCCGACGGTGGCCCGGGACAAACCGGTCGCCTGCTGGAGCGCACCCCGGGTCACGGCACGGCGACTGCGCACCAGTTCGAGCAGTTCGCCGGCGCTCGCCTGGCCGGCACCTCGTCCCGTTCTGACGGGCCGTCCGGTCATGCACACCCCCTTGTGTTTCTCAACCTTGCCTTACATAGTGGGTTTTGCGTGTTAAATAGACGTAACCCCACGGTAGCCGCAGCCGAACCTGCCGGCCGGACGTCTTTCCGGAGAGCCCCGAGTGGACAGCACCGCCCAACGCGCCCCTCGTCCCACGGGACGAACCGTTGCATACGATCCGCCCGTCCCCGCGCCACCCCTGCATGTCAGGGCCGCCGCCGTGCTGGAGGCCGGCTGGACGGGCACGTCCACGGTGCCCTCGCGCGGTCTGTATCCGCACCAGTGGTCCTGGGACTCGGCGTTCATCGCGATCGGACTGAGGCACGTCTCGCCGTTACGGGCACAGACGGAGCTGGAGACGCTGCTGGCGGCCCAGTGGGCGGACGGGCGGATCCCGCACATCGTCTTCAACCCCTCCGTCCCGCTCGACGCGTACTTTCCCAGCCCCGACTTCTGGCGCTCCTCGACCGCGGGGCGCGCCGCGGGCGCCCCGCGCACCGTACAGACCTCCGGGATCGTGCAGCCACCGGTCCACGCGCTGGCCGCCTGGCTGGTGCACCTCGCCGACCCCGGTCTGTCCCGGGCGCGCGGCTTCCTCGCCCGGGCGTATCCCCGGCTCGCGGCCTGGCACCGGTATCTGCTCCACCGGCGCGACCTGGGCGGAGGCGGACTGGTGTCCGTCGTGCACCCCTGGGAACAGGGTATGGACAACAGCCCCTGCTGGGACCGTCCGCTCTCCCGGGTCACTCCGGCCCCGGCCCGCTCCTTCCGCCGCGCCGACCTCGACCACGGCTCCCCCGAGGACCGGCCGACAGATCTGGACTACGGGCGGTACGTGCGGCTGGCCACCGACTACCGGGATCGCGGATACCTCGACGGACCGGGCGGCTTCGCCGTGGAGGACCCGGCGTTCAACGCCCTGCTCATCGCCTCCGAGTACGCCCTGGCCCGGATCGCCCGCGAGCTGGGCGCGGCGGCTCCGGCCCGGCAGGAGCGCGCCGAGCGGCTCACCGACGCCCTGGTGGAGCGGCTGTGGGAGCCGTCGGCGGGGACGTTCCTGTGCCGGGACGTGTGCGCCGGGGAGCTGATCCCCGAGCGCGGTGTCTCCGGGCTGATCCCCCTGCTGCTGCCGAACCTGCCCCGCGACCTCGCGGCCACCCTGGTGCGCACCGTCTGCGGCCCGCACTTCGGGCTCGGCGGCACGACCCGGCTGGTGCCCAGCTACGACCTGCTGGGCGACGCCTTCGACCCGCACCGCTACTGGCGCGGCCCGGCCTGGTTCAACACCAACTGGCTGCTGGAGCGCGGGCTGCGGCTGCACGGCGAGCGCGGCCGGGCCGACGCCCTGCGCAGGGGGATCCTGCACACCGCGGGCACCTCCGACTTCGCTGAGTACGTGGACCCGCACACCGGACAGGCCTGCGGCGCCACAGGCTTCGGCTGGACCGCCGCGCTCACGCTCGACCTGCTGCACGACCGGCCCGCATGGGACAAGGACTGCGTCACGGCGATCAAGGGAGAGGTTCGGGGATGACGGACCGGCATCATCTGCTCGTGCACGGCGGGACCTTCGCCGCCGTCGGCGACCGCGGCGACATCAGCGGCTACCGGGGCGGCAGCGCCCCGGACGGAATGTTCGTACAGGACGCGAGGCACCTGAGCCGGTGGCAGCTCACCGTCGACGGGGCCGTGCCCGACACGCTGACGCCGGTGGCCGACGCGGACACCGCGCGCTGCGTCCTGGTGCCGCGCGGGGGCCGCAACGAGCCGCCCGCGTACACGCTCTTCCGCGAACAGGCCGTCGGGGACGCCTCCTTCGTCGAGTCGCTGCGGGTCACCAGCAACCGTCCGGCGCCGACGACGGTCCGCCTCGCGGTCACCGCCGACGCCGACTTCACCGACCAGTTCGAACTGCGCTCCGACCACCGCACCTACACGAAGGCCGGCGCCGTCCGCTCCCGCCAGGTCCTCGGGCACGGCGTGGAGTTCACCTACCGGCGCGGCGAGTGGCGGTCCGTCACGACCGTGACAGCCGAGCCCCAGCCGGACGCCGTGGAGGAGACCGGCACCGGCGCCCGCCGCCTGGTGTGGACCCTGGACCTCGAACCGCACGGCACGGCCGAGCTGCTCCTGCGCGTCATGGCCCGCCCGCACGGCGACAAGCGCGCCCTGCGCGTGCCCCGCTCCCCCGCCGCCCTCCAGGAGCGGCTCCTCGCCCGGGAGGGCCGGTTCATGGAGGGCGTGGCCTTCCCGGCCGGCTGGCCGGAGCTGTCCGCGGCCTGCGCCCGGGGCCTCGCCGACCTGGCCGCGCTCCAGGTCCCAGCGACCGGCCCGGACGGCGAGGAACTGCGCGTGCCGGCCGCCGGCGCCCCCTGGTTCCTGACCCTGCTGGGCCGGGACGCCCTGCTGACCTCGCTGTTCGCACTGCCCTACCGGCCGCGGCTGGCCGCCGCCACACTGCCCGCGCTCGCCGCGACCCAGGCCACGGACACCGGAGTCAGCGAGGTCGCCCAGCCCGGCAAGATCGTGCACGAGGTGCGGCACGGCGAACTGGCGCACTTCGGCCAGGTCCCCTACGCCCGCTACTACGGCTCGGTCGACGCCACGCCGCTGTTCCTCGTCCTGCTCGGGGCGTACACCGAGCAGACCGGCGACACGGACCTGGCCCGCCGTCTGGAGCGGCACGCCCGGGCTGCGGTCGGCTGGATGCTCGACCACGGCGGCCTGACCTCGCGCGGCTATCTCGTCTACCGCGCCGACCAGGGCGGCCTCGCCAACCAGAACTGGAAGGACTCCCCCGGCGCCATCTGCTCCGCCGAGGGCGCCCGCCCCAACGGCCCGGTGACGGCCGCGGGCGCCCAGGGCTACGCGTACGACGCGCTGCGCCGCACGGCGTGGCTGGCGCGCACGGTGTGGCAGGACGGCACGTACGCGGACCTGCTGGAGCAGGCGGCCGGTGACCTGCGCGACCGTTTCCAGCGGGACTTCTGGATGCCGGAGCGCTCCTTCCCGGCGCTCGCGCTCGACGGCCGGGGCCGGCAGGTCGACGCGCTCGCCTCCGACGCCGGGCATCTGCTGTGGTCCGGCCTGCTGGACAAGGAGTACGGCGAACAGGTCGGCCGGCGCCTGCTGGAGCCGGACTTCTTCTCCGGCTGGGGCGTCCGCACCCTGGCCGCCGGCCAGCCGGCCTACCACCCGCTCTCCTACCACCGCGGCTCGGTCTGGCCGCACGACAACGCGCTGATCGCGCTGGGCCTGGCCCGCTACGGGCTGCACGACGAGGCCCGGGCGATCGCCCGCGGCCTGGTCGACGCGGCGAGCGCGACCGGCCACCGGCTGCCGGAGGTCCTCGCGGGCTACGGCCGCGACACCCATCCCGAGCCGGTGCCGTACCCGCACGCGTGCGTGCGTGAATCCCGGTCGGCGTCGGCCCCGTTGGCACTGCTCACGGCGGTCGGCGGCGTCTGAGCACCGGGTTGGCCCAGGGGGTGTCCCAGAGTCCCGTCGTCCGCCCGGAGGGCGGGCCCCGCGGCGTCCGGTGCGTGCTCTGGGGGTCCCCCCGCACGAAGGCTGGGAGAGTGCCGGGCGGACGCCCGCGTACTGGTTGTACGCGGGTGGTCGCCCGGTGCGGCGAGTGGGGGCACCTCCCACGCCCTTGAGGCAGTGGGGGAGCGTGCCGGGCGTCGCGAGGCAGGCGGGACTCTGCGGACACCCCCTGGCGTTTGCCCGGAGTTTGCCGAGCGCTGGCCCGGCCGGCTGAACACACCTGCCGGACGCACCGTACGGAACTGCGGCGGACCCGTACCCCCACGCGGGTCCGCCACTTCGCCGCGTTCCGCACGGGAAGGACCTCCGGGTGCCTGTCTTCACACGCTTCAGCCGGTCGCCGCAGCCGGGCACCCCAGGGGCCGAGGCCGAGACGGAGCGTGACGCGAGGGAGGAGCCCGAGCCCGTCGCGGCGGAGGCGGAGACTCCCGCCCCCCGATCCCGCCTCGCCCGCCTCCGCACCTGGCGCGCCCGTCACCCGCGGGCCGCCCGCGCCCTGCGCCTGACCACGACCGCCCTCGCCGCCGTCCTGGTCCTCGGGGCCCTGCTCCTGCCCAACACCCTCCCGGCCGTCGAGCCGGACCGCTTCGCGCGGATCCCGGCCGAGGCGGTCATCGGGGCCGTCGTCATGCTGGTGCTGCCGAGCCGGCCCCGGCTGGTGGCGGCGGTGCTGTACGGGCTGGGGCTCACCGCGCTGACCACGGTGAACCTGCTCGACATGGGGTTCAACGAGTATCTGGGCCGGGGCTTCAACGCCGCGCTCGACTGGGACCTGCTGCCCGACGCGCAGGCGTACGTCGAGGACACGCTGGGCGGGGGCGTGGCGACCGCCGCGGCCGTCGGCGCGGTCGTGCTCGTCCTGCTCGTGGCCGCCGTCATGGTCACGGCGACGGTCCGGCTCGCCGACGTGCTGTCCCGCCACCGCGTCCGGGCGACCAAGGGCGCCCTGCTCGCCGGCACCGTCTGGGTCACCTGCGCCGCCCTGGGCCTGACGCTCTTCGGGGGCCCGATCGCCTCCGAGCGCGGGGCCGGGACCCTCCGCGTGCACGCGCAGCGGACCGTGCAGTCGCTGCGGGACGAGGCGGCGTTCGCACGGGAGGCCAAGGCGGACACCTTCGGCAACACCCCGCCCGACCAGCTGCTGCCCGACCTGCGCGGCAAGGACGTGATGTTCACGTTCATCGAGAGCTACGGCCGCAGCGCGATCGAGGACCCGGTCATGGCACCCGGCGTCGGCCGGACCCTCGATGCGAGCACCGAGGCCCTGGCGAAGGCCGGCTTCCACGCCCGCAGCGGCTGGCTGACCTCGGCGACCTACGGCGGCAGCAGCTGGCTCGGCCACTCCACGACCATGTCCGGCCTGTGGATCGACAACCAGCGCCGCTACCGCACGGTCACCGCGGGCGACCACCTCACCCTCACCAAGGCGTTCCGGAAAACCGGCGCGTGGGACACGGTGGGCGTCATGCCGGGCGTGCAGAAGGGCTGGCCGGAGGAGAAGTGGTACGGCCTCGACAAGCTCTACGACGCCTTCGACCTGGGCTACCGGGGCCCGAAGTTCAGCTGGTCGACGATGCCCGACCAGTACGCGCTGGAGGCCTTCCAGCGCCGGGTGCACGGAAAGAAGCGCGACAAGCCGCTGATGTCGTTCGTCATCCTGACCTCCAGCCACCAGCCCTGGGCGCCCCTTCCGAAAATGGTCGGCTGGGACGAACTGGGCGACGGCTCGGTCTTCGACGCCGTCCAGAAGGCGGGCAAGAAGGCGTCGGACGTCATCACCGACACGACCAAGTCCCGGCAGGAGTACGGCAAGTCCATCCAGTACTCGGTCACCAGCCTCACCCAGTGGCTGGAGCGCTACGGCACCGACGACACCGTCCTGGTCTTCCTCGGCGACCACCAGCCCATGGCCCGGGTCAGCGGCAACCGCGCGAGCCGGGACGTGCCGGTGTCCATCGTCGCGAAGGACCCGAAGGTCCTCGACAAGGTCTCCGGCTGGAACTGGACGGAAGGCCTGGAGCCGGACCGCGACGCCCCCGTCTGGAAGATGAGCGCGTTCCGCGACCGCTTCCTCAAGGCGTACGGCTCCACACCGCACGCCTCGGGAGGCTGATCAGCCGCCGGAGGTGTCCAGCTCCGCTTCCTCGCCGACGCCCGCGCAGTCGTACGGGTCCTTCAGCCAGCCGTCCGGCAGCACCACGCGGTTGTTGCCGGACGTACGGCCCCGGGGCCCGTCGGCTCCGGCGGGCCAGGGCTGGTCGAGGTCCAGTTCGTCGAGACCGGCCCGCAGCTCTTCGAGCGACGAGGTGATCGCGAGCCGCTTGCGCATCTCGGAGCCGACCGCGAAGCCCTTCAGATACCAGGCGACGTGCTTGCGGAAGTCGATCACGCCCCGGGCTTCGTCGCCGATCCACTCGCCGAGCAGGGTGGCGTGCCGGACCATGACGTCGGCGACTTCCCGGAGGGCGGGCCGCGCGATGTCCTCGGAGCGCCCCTCGAAAGCGGCCACGAGGTCGGAGAACAGCCAGGGCCGCCCCAGGCACCCGCGCCCGACCACCACACCGTCGCAGCCGGTCTCGCGCACCATCCGCAGGGCGTCCTCGGCCGACCAGATGTCGCCATTGCCGAGCACGGGGATCTCCGGCACGTGCTCCTTCAGCCGCGCGATGGCGTCCCAGTCGGCGGTGCCGCCGTAGTGCTGGGCGGCGGTGCGGCCGTGCAGCGCGATGGCGGTGACGCCCTCCTCGACGGCGATCCGGCCGGCGTCGAGGAAGGTGATGTGGTCGTCGTCGATGCCCTTGCGCATCTTCATCGTCACGGGCAGGTCGCCGGCACCGCTGACCGCCTCGCGCAGGATGGCCCGCAGCAGGTTCCGCTTGTACGGGAGCGCGGATCCGCCGCCCTTCCGGGTCACCTTGGGCACCGGGCAGCCGAAGTTGAGGTCGATGTGGTCGGCGAGGTCCTCCTCCGCGATCATGCGGACGGCCTTGCCGACGGTCGCCGGATCCACGCCGTACAGCTGGATGGACCGGGGCCGCTCAGTCGCGTCGAAGTGAATGAGCTGCATCGTCTTCTCGTTGCGCTCGACCAGCGCCCGCGTGGTGATCATCTCGCTCACGAACAGGCCCTTGCCGCCGCTGAACTCCCTGCACAGGGTGCGGAAGGGCGCGTTGGTGATCCCGGCCATGGGTGCCAGGACGACGGGGGGCTGGACGGCGTGCGGACCGATCTGAAGGGACGTGGGCATTCCTCCATTGTGCCGTGCAATGAGACGGCACAATTCGTTAGTTAGGCACACTATCGAAGGGTGCGTACGATGATCCGCATGCCCGAGCTCAGTCACCGCCGGCGGATGCTGGTGCTGGGGGCGGTGACGAGCGGGCGGTGGGCCCTTGGGGCTGCCGACCGGACGGCCGCGCGGCTTGAGTCTGTGGAGGTGCGGGAAGCGGTGGGGGCTGCGGAGCGTGCCCAGCCGCGGGCGAGGGTGGCTGGTCGCGCGGTTCCCCGCGCCCCTGAGGCTCCTGCCGTACGACGGCTGCGAGACCCCGTGACGGCATTCACAGCCTGCCAACCACCCCCCGGAGCGCCGGTGATGTCGATCTTGCTGCACACTCCTTGCTGCGAGCAGACCGGATCCGCCGGATTCCTGGACGCGGGAGACGTCATGGCGCAGATCGACACCAGCAAGGTCAGCCGCTGGGACCAGCACGGCCGGGAGCACGTGGTGCGGGTGCAGCGCACGGGCGTGCAGCGGACGATCAGATGCGACACCTGCGGCTGGCGCAGAAAGGCCCAGTTCCTGCCCTGGCTGAAGGCCGAGGAACACCTGGCGGAGGCCCATCAGGCGACGGTGGACCCGACGGCGGCGTGAACGGCGGAGGGGCCCTGGTACGGACGGGCCTCAGTAGAGGATCGAGGGCAGGTACGCCCCGTCGGGCTGGTTGTACAGGCCGATGGTCATCAGGCTCATCAGCTGAACGACCTTGAGGCCGTTGGACAGGCACCACCTCAGCAGCACACTGTCGCTCACGGGGACGAGGATGCCCGGCCCGGCGAACTGCGGGGCCGCAGCGATCAGGGCCTGGAGGTCCGGGGTGGTCTCACCGACGGCGTGCGCGAAGAAGGCCAGGTCGGTGGCGTACCCGGTGACGCGCCCCGCGCGCTCGACAACCCGGGCGGTGCCCTGTTTGAGCGCATCGGCGACCTCGCCACCCCGGTCGACGCCGTGGACCCGCCGGCACACGTCGTTGCAGACGCCGAGGTCCGCGTCCGTGGCCTCCCGCACCGTGTAGCCGGGCAGCGCACGCCCGATCGGCGGGCCCTGGACGCAGGCGACCGTGGCCCGGTGGACGAAGCCCAGGCTGACGTACAGCGAGAACGACCTGTTGTGGTAGCCGGTCTGCAGCAGCCGGATGCCCGGCGCCCCGCGCTCGTCGGCCCGCTCCATCACGTCCCGCATCAGGCGGCGGCCCACACCCGCGTTCTGCAGGGTGGGGTCGACGGTGACGGGCCCGACCCCGACGACGGCCGAGCGTTCGTCGAGGAAGTTGCTGCCCACGATCCGCCCGTCGAGCTCGGCGACGACGCTGTAGAAACCGGGGTGCGTCAGGGCTCCCTCGATCACCGCGACACCCACGTCGGGGCTCGGGAAGTCAGGTGGGAACGCGTGCTCCTCGGCGATGCCGGTGAAGGCCTCGTAGCAGATCCTTCCGCATTCCGCGGCATCGTCCGCGGTGCCCGGGCGAAGTATGAGATCCACGATCGCCATCCCCTTCTCAGCGCCCCCGCGCGGCGACCCACGCCTCACTTCCCATCCTGTGCCCCTCCCGGCCGGGGCGCACCCGGTAGGGACGGCGATCCCCTCAGGGCCGCAGTCCTCGCATCAGCAGGTCCACGACCGCCGTGAAGTCGGCCTCGGCCCCCGGCTCTTCCCACTCCCGGGCGTAACCGGGGTCGTGGAAGCGACCCGTCGCCTGGAAGACCGCGCGGGCCGTGGCCTGCGGGTCGGCGGCGGCGAAGTCGCCGGTCTCGACGCCGGCCTGGATGATGCGGGTCAGCTGGGACGTCAGGTCGGCGATGTGCTCACCGACCGCCGCGCCGTTCTCGCCCGTGAGGACCGTGTACGTGGCGAACAGCTCCGGGTCCCCGCCCGCCTTGCGCCGCTTCGCGGCGAACAGCGCGGCGAGCCAGTCCCGCAGCCGGGCCTCCGGGGCACCGTCCCCCTCGGCGATGCCCGACAGCTCCCCGGACGTGCGGTCCAGCCAGCGCTTGGTGACCGCCTCGCGCAGCGCCGCCTTGGTGCGGAAGTGACGGTAGACGCTGCCGTGGCTGACGCCGAGCGCGCGGGCCACGTCCACCACGGTGGCCTTGGCCGGGCCGTGGCGGCGCAGCACATCCTCGGTCGCCTCGAGGATGCGCTCGGCGGTCAGGATCTCGCTGGTCGGTGCCATGCCCTGACCGTACCCGGAGCCCGGTTCAGCTCTCGAGGTGCGCCATCTGGGCCGCCGGGTAACGGTCGCCCGCGGCGGCGCCGGGCGGTACGGCCTCCTCGATCGCGGCCAGGTCGGCCGCGTCCAGCGTGACGTCCAGCGCGCCCAGCGCCTCCGTGAGCCGCTCGCGGCGGCGGGCGCCGACCAGGGGCACGATGTCCTCGCCGCGGGAGAGCGCCCAGGCGATGGCGATCTGCGCGACGCTGACGCCCTTCTGCTCGGCGATCTTCCGCAGCGCCTCGACGAGGTTCAGGTTGTGCCGGAGGTTGTCCCCCTGGAAGCGCGGCGACATCGCCCGGAAGTCGCCGGCGCCGAGTTGCCGGTCGGCGGTGAAGTGGCCGGAGATCAGGCCCCGGGAGAGCACGCCGTACGCCGTGATGCCGATGCCCAGCTCGCGCGTGGTGGGAAGGATCTCGTCCTCGATGCCGCGCGAGATGAGGGAGTACTCGATCTGGAGGTCGGAGATGGGCGCGGTGGCGGCGGCCCGGCGGATCGTGTCGGCGCCGACCTCGCTGAGGCCGATGTGCCGCACGTACCCCTTCTCGACCAGTTCAGCGATCGCGCCGACCGTCTCCTCGATCGGCACGTCGGGGTCGAGGCGGGCGATGCGGTAGACGTCGATGTGGTCGACGCCGAGCCGCTGGAGGGAGTACGCGGCGAAGTTCTTCACGGCGGCGGGCCGGCCGTCGTAGCCGGACCAGCCGCCGTCCGGGTCGCGCAGGGCGCCGAACTTCACGCTGACCAGGGCCTGTTCACGCCGGGCGGCGGAGGTCGTGCGCAGGGCCTCGCCGATCAGCATCTCGTTGTGGCCCATGCCGTAGAAGTCGCCGGTGTCCAGCAGGGTGACGCCCGCTTCGAGCGCCGCGTGGATGGTCGCGACGGACTCGGCCCGGTCCGCCTCGCCGTACAGCGCGGACATGCCCATGCAGCCGAGACCGAGGGCGGAGACCTGGGGGCCGGTGGTTCCGAGGGTTCGGGTTCGCATCGTCATGCCGTCCACTGTGCCATGACAGCTGACAAATTTCAATATCTGTCATTCGATACTTGTCAGCCCGCTCCGGAACCGGGGCCCCTGGCCGTGGCTACCGCGCCGTGACCGCCAGCTTCGCGCCCAGTGCCACGAACGATCCCGCGAACCCCCGCCGCAGCCACGCCATCACCCGGGGCCGTCCGATCACATGGCTGCGCACCGAGGCGGCCAGCACCCCGTAACCGGCGAACACGGCGAAGGTCGCCAGCATGAACACCCCGCCGAGCGCCGCCATGTGCACCACCGCGTGCGGCTCACCCGGGCTCACGAACTGCGGCAGGAACGCGAAGAAGAAGATCGTCAGCTTCGGATTGAGGATGTTGATCAGCACGCCCCGCACGATCACCCGCCGCGCGGACACCGGCGCCGCCCGCTCCTCCTCCACCACGAGCGCCTCCTTGTCCCGCATGGTCGCCCACGCCATGTACAGGAGGTAGGCGACCCCGGCGTACTTCAGCACCTGGAAGGCGGTCGCGCTGGCGTGCAGCAGGGCGGCGACCCCGGTGACCGTGGCCAGCAGATGCGGCACGATTCCGAGCGTGCACCCGACGGCCGCGACGACGCTCGCGCGCCTGCCCCGGGAGAGCGCTGCCGCGAGGGTGTAGACGACCCCGGTGCCCGGCGTGGCGACGACGACAAGAGTGGTCAGCAGGAAAGCGATGCTCATGCGCTCACCCTGACGCCGCGCCGCTTCCGGAAACAGGGCCAATCGGCAGCAGCATTGAAGGACCAATCAGGCCGGCCACAGAAGCGCTCACCCGCCCCACCGGTCGACATGCATCACACCGGCTCCGAGAATGGAAGAGCCGGCGAGCGGTCTCCCCGGCGGCGCCTGCCCACCGGCCGCGCGGAACTCCTGCGCCGCCCGAGGGAGCGCGCCATGACGATCCGTATCGCCACCTTCAACACGGAGAACCTCTTCCGCCGTCCCAAGGTCTTCCGCCTCCCCGGCGACAAGCAGCGCCGGGAGGTCCTGAGCGACTACTCGAAGCTGATCTCCCTCCTGGAGAAGAAGACCTACGACGACGAGACCAAGGAGCGCATCGCCGAACTCCTCAAGAAGCACCGGGTACACGACTCGCGCAAGGACAGGCCGTTCTTCGTCAACGAGACGCGCGGCCAGGGGACGCTGTTCAAGACGAGGGGCAGCGGCGAGCACGTCACCTTCGAGATCGTCGCCAAGGGCCGCTCGGGGTGGACCGGCTGGGTGGAGCTGGTCCGTGACGACCTCGACTGGGAGGCCGTGCACAACACGGGCCGGGTGATCGCCGAGGTCGACGCCGACATCCTGCTCGCGGTGGAGGTGGAGGACCGCACGACCCTGCGCCGCTTCAACGAGCAGGTGCTGGGCGGCGACCTGAAGAAGACGCCGTACCCCTACGATATGGTGATCGACGGCAACGACCCGCGCGGCATCGACGTGGGGATCCTCAGCCGCCACCCGATCACGTCCATGCGGTCCCACGTCTTCGACCCCGACCCGGACCGGCCGGGCGAGTACCTCTTCAGCCGGGACTGCCCCGAGTACGAGATCCAGACCGGCGGCACCCCGCTGTGGCTGCTGGGCAACCACCTGAAGAGCCAGAGCGGCGACGACCCGGAACTGCGCATCGCCCAGGCCCGGCGCGTGGCGTCGATCTACCAGAGCGCCCTGGAGCGTTCCCCGTACGTCGTGGTCGCCGGGGACCTCAACGACGAACCGTCCAGCGAGGCGATCCGGGCCCTGCTGGGCACCGGCCTGCGGGACGTGATGAGCCACCCGGAGTACCGGGGCACTCCGGGCACCCACGGCACGGGCACCTCCGAGAACCAGAAGCTGGACTACCTGATGCTGCCGCCGCCGCTGTGGGACCAGGTGCAGCACGTCGAGGTCGAACGGCGCGGCATCTGGGCGCCGTCCACGATCAAGTCCTTCGACACCGTCACCTCGAAGTGGAACCGCGCCTCGGACCACGCGGCCGTCTACGCGGACCTTGACCTCTGAAACGCGGCGGTGCCGGGCCCTTCGAAGAGGAACCCGGCACCGGCGTACGTACGAGAAGCGATCAGCAGCCGACCAGGCGGGCCGCCAGGTAGCCCTCGATCTGGTCGAGGGAGATGCGCTCCTGCTTCATCGAGTCACGCTCGCGGACGGTGACCGCGTTGTCCTCCAGGGTGTCGAAGTCGACGGTCACGCAGAACGGCGTGCCGATCTCGTCCTGGCGGCGGTAGCGGCGGCCGATGGCGCCCGCGTCGTCGAACTCGATGTTCCAGTGCTGGCGCAGGGCCTGGGCGAGGCCCTTGGCCTTCGGGGACAGCTCCGGGTTCCGGGACAGCGGCAGCACCGCGACCTTCACCGGGGACAGGCGCGGGTCGAGGCGCAGCACCGTGCGCTTCTCCATCTTGCCCTTGGCGTTGGGCGCCTCGTCCTCGATGTAGGCGTCCAGGAGGAACGCCAGCATCGCGCGGCCGACACCGGCCGCGGGCTCGATGACGTACGGGGTCCAGCGCTCGCCGGCCTCCTGGTCGAAGTAGGTGAGGTCCTGGCCGGAGGCCTTGGAGTGGGCGCCGAGGTCGTAGTCGGTGCGGTTGGCGACGCCCTCGAGCTCACCCCACTCACTGCCGCCGAACTGGAAGCGGTACTCGATGTCGGCGGTGCGCTTGGAGTAGTGGGAGAGCTTCTCCTTCGGGTGCTCGTACCACCGCATGTTCTCCTCGCGCAGGCCGAGACCGGTGTACCAGTTCCAGCGCTGCTCCATCCAGTACTCCTGCCACTTCTCGTCCTCGCCCGGCTTGACGAAGAACTCCATCTCCATCTGCTCGAACTCGCGGGTGCGGAAGATGAAGTTGCCGGGCGTGATCTCGTTGCGGAAGGACTTGCCCATCTGGGCGATGCCGAACGGCGGCTTGCGGCGCGAGGTGGTCTGCACCTGGGAGAAGTTGGTGAAGATGCCCTGCGCGGTCTCGGGCCGCAGGTAGGCGATGGAGCCGGAGTCCTGGGTCGGGCCGAGGTGGGTGGACAGCAGGCCCGAGAACTGCTTGGGCTCGGTGAACTGGCCCTTGTTGCCGCAGTTCGGGCAGTTGACGTCGGCCAGGCCGTTCTCCGGCAGGCGGTTGTGCTTGGCCTCGTAGGCCTCCTCCAGGTGGTCCGCGCGGAACCGCTTGTGGCAGGAGGTGCACTCGGTCAGCGGGTCCGTGAAGGTGGCGACGTGACCGGAGGCGACCCAGACCTCGGGGGCCAGGATCACGGACGAGTCGATACCGACGACGTCCTCGCGCGACGTCACCATGTAGCGCCACCACTGGCGCTTGAGGTTCTCCTTGAGCTCGACACCCAGGGGGCCGTAGTCCCAAGCGGCGCGCTGACCGCCGTAGATCTCACTACAGGGGAATACGAAGCCACGGCGCTTGCTCAGGCTGACGATGGTGTCGATCTTGTCGGCGGCCACGGTGCTCTCTTCATTACGACGACGGGCGACGAAGCGAGTTGCTTCCAGCGAATGCTTCAGGTTACCGGCGGGGGCGCCCCCTCAATCAAATCGCTCCCCCTCCCGCGACCGCCAGACCCCCTCCACGGAACCCGCTCAGCCCTTTTGTTGACAACGGTTTCCATATTTGTTGAAAATGAGTGTCATGAACGTACGACGACGCCTCATATCCGCCACCGCGGTCACCGCGGCCACCGCTCTCGGCCTCGGTGCTCTCTCCGCCTGCTCCAGCGACAGCGCGGCGACGGGCAACACGGACAAGTTCGACGTCGTCGCGTCGTTCTACCCGATGGCCTTCCTCGCCGAGCAGATCGGCGGCGACCACGCGAACGTCACGAGCCTGACCGAGCCAGGCCAGGAGCCGCACGACCTGGAGATCAGCACCAAGCAGCGGGCACAGCTCGAAGAGGCGGACGCGGCGCTCTTCCTCAAGGGCCTCCAGCCCGCCGTCGACGAGGCGGTCTCGCAGACCGGCATCAAGACGAAGATCGACGCGGCCGGCCTGACCACCCTCGAGGACCACGGCAGCACCGAGCACGACCACGAGGGCGAGGGCGAGGAGGGCCACGCCGAGGAGAAGGGCCACGCGGAGGAGAAGGGCCAGGCCGAGGAGGAGGAGCACGCCCGCGACCCGCACATCTGGCTGGACCCGGTGAAGTACGCCGAGGTCGCCGAGGGCGTGGGCAAGGCCTTCGAGAAGGCCGACCCGGACCACGCGGCCGACTACAAGAAGAACACCGCGGCCCTGGTCAAGAAGCTGAACGGCCTCAACGGCGAGTTCGAGAACGGCCTGAAGGACACCAAGACCAAGGTCTTCTTCACCAACCACGCCGCCTTCGGCTACCTCGCCGAGCGCTACGGCCTCACCCAGGAGGCCATCTCCGGCCTCGACCCCGAGAGCGAGCCGAGCGCCGCCCGGGTCCGGGAGCTCCAGCAGGAGGCCAAGGCCGACGGCGTCACCACGGTCTTCTACGAGACACTGGTCTCCGACAAGACCGCGAAGACCCTCGCCAAGGACGCGAAGCTCAAGACGGACGTCCTCGACCCGCTCGAGGGCATCACCGACAAGTCCCGCGGCGACGACTACTTCCAGGTCATGGAAGCCAACCTCAAGGCCCTTCAGGCGGCCCTGGGAGCCAAGTGATCGACCCATCGGAGGACGGCATGACCGAGCCCGTCGTATCCCTGCGCGGCGTCCGCGCGGACCTGGGCTCGCGCCCCGTCCTGCGCGGCATCGACCTCACCGTGCACCACGGTGAGGTCGTCGCGCTGCTCGGCGCGAACGGCTCCGGCAAGTCCACGGCCGTGCGCAGCATCATCGGCCAGGTGCAGACCGGCGCCGGCGAGATCGAGCTGTTCGGCACGGACCGCATGCGGTTCCGCGACTGGCACCGCGTGGGCTACGTCCCGCAGCGCACCACGGCCGCGGGCGGGGTGCCCGCCACGGTGACCGAGGTGGTCTCCTCGGGCCGCCTGTCCCGGGCCCGCTTCGGCGTGCTGCGCAAGGCGGACCACGCGGCCGTGCGCGCGGCGCTGGAGCTCGTCGGCATGGCGGACCGGGCCAAGGACTCGGTCGACGCCCTCTCGGGCGGCCAGCACCAGCGCGTCCTGATCGCCCGCGCGCTCGCCTCCGAGCCGGAACTGCTGATCATGGACGAGCCGATGGCCGGCGTCGACCTGGCCAGCCAGGAGGTCCTCGCGCACACGCTGCGCGAGCAGGTCTCCCAGGGCACGACCGTGCTGCTCGTGCTGCACGAACTGGGTCCCCTGGAGCCCCTCATCGACCGGGCGGTCGTCCTGCGCGACGGCTGTGTCGTGCACGACGGCCCGCCCCCCAAGGCGGTCGGGCAGCACGCCCTGCCCGGCCACGACCACGTACACCCGCACGCACCCGCGGGCCACGAACCGATCCGCACGGGACTGCTGAGCTGATGGAGATCCTCGACTACGCCTTCATGCAGCGGGCGCTGCTCGCCGCCGTCCTGGTCGGCATCACGGCCCCCGCGGTGGGCATCTACCTGGTCCAGCGCCGCCAGGCCCTGATGGGCGACGGCATCGGCCACGTGGCCATGACCGGCGTCGGCCTCGGCTTCCTGCTGACCTGGTCCCCGGTGTGGATGGCGACCCTCGTCTCCGTGATCGGCGCGGTCCTCATGGAGCTGATCCGCTGGTACGGCAGGACCCGCGGCGACATCGCCCTCGCGATGCTGTTCTACGGCGGCATGGCCGGCGGTGTGATGTTCATCAACCTCGCGCCGACGGGCTCCAACGCCAACCTCACGTCGTACCTCTTCGGCTCCCTGTCGACGGTGTCCGAGTCGGACGTCACGGCGATCTGCATCCTGGCCGCGTTCGTCGTCCTGGTCACCCTCGGCCTGCGCCGGCAGCTGTTCGCGGTCAGCCAGGACGAGGAGTTCGCCCGGGTGACGGGCCTGCCGGTGCGCGCACTGAACCTGCTGACGGCGATCACCGCGGCCGTCACGGTGACGGTGGCGATGCGCGTGGTCGGCCTGCTCCTGGTCAGCGCGCTGATGGTGGTGCCCGTCGCGGCCGCCCAGCAGATCGGCCGCAGCTTCGCCGCGACCTTCGTGATCGCCGTCGCCATCGGCGTGAGCGTGACGATCGGCGGCACCGTCACGTCGTACTACCAGGACGTCCCGCCCGGCGCGACGATCGTGCTGCTGACCATCGGCGCCTTCGTCGTGCTGACGGCGCTCGCGGCCCCGCTGGCCCGCCGCCGCGCCCGCGCCCGGAGCGCCGCGGATCCCGCCCACGACCCTGCCGAGTGCGCGATTCCGGGCACCCGGAAGACAACCGACGAAGTCGGCGTCTGACCGCCCCCACCCCGGGCTGGCACAATGGCCCGGGCAAGGCAGACGTGAGGAGGCAACGGTGACGACCGCTGGACCGTCCGTGAAGGGCCGCGCCACCAGGCAGCGTGCCGCCGTGGCGGCGGCCCTGGACGAGGTCGACGAGTTCCGCAGCGCGCAGGAACTGCACGACATGCTCAAGCACAAGGGCGATTCGGTCGGGCTCACCACCGTCTACCGCACCCTTCAGTCCCTCGCCGACGCCGGTGAGGTCGACGTCCTGCGCACCGCCGACGGCGAGTCCGTCTACCGCCGGTGCTCCACCGACGACCATCACCACCACCTGGTGTGCCGCGGCTGCGGCAAGGCCGTCGAGGTGGAGGGCCCGGCCGTGGAGAAGTGGGCGGAGGCCATCGCCGCCGAGCACGGCTTCGTGAATGTGGCCCACACGGTGGAGATCTTCGGCACCTGCGCCGACTGCGCGGCGGCGGCGAAGTAGCGGACCAGGGCGGCCCGGCTGCCACTCGAGGGGCTGCCGGGCCGGGCGAGGCCGGTGAGGCCTACTGCTGCTTGCCCTCCATGGCCAGCAGCTCCTCGTTCGGGATGGCCCCGCCGAACCGGCGGTCCCGCGAGGCGAACTCCAGGCACGCCCGCCACAGGTCGCGGCGGTCGAAGTCCGGCCACAGCACGTCCTGGAAGACCATCTCGGCGTACGCGCTCTGCCAGATCAGGTAGTTGGAGGTGCGCTGCTCACCGCTCGGACGCAGGAACAGGTCCACGTCCGGCATGTCCGGGTAGTACATGTACTTCGCGAAGGTCTTCTCGTTGACCTTCGACGGGTCGAGCTTCCCGGCCTTCACATCGGCCGCCAGCGCCTGCGCCGCGTCGGCGATCTCGGCACGCCCCCCGTAGTTCATGCAGAAGTACAGCGTGAGCTTGTCGTTGCCCTTGGTCTGCTCCTGGGCGATCTGGAGCTCCTTGGCGACCGAGCGCCACAGCTTGGGCATACGGCCCACCCAGCGCACCCGGATGCCCAGCTCGTCCAGCTGGTCGCGGGTCTTGCGGATGAAGTCCCGGTTGAAGTTCATCAGGAAGCGCACCTCGTCCGGCGACCGCTTCCAGTTCTCGGTGGAGAAGGCGTACAGGGAGATGGCGCCCACGCCCATCTCGATGGCGCCCTGGAGCACGTCGAGCACCCGCTCGGCGCCGACCTTGTGCCCCTCGGTGCGCGGCAGGCCCCGCTCCTTCGCCCAGCGCCCGTTGCCGTCCATGACGATCGCCACATGCTGCGGTACGAGCTCTCCGAGCTTCGGCGGCCGCGCGCCGGACGGGTGGGGCTCCGGCGTCCTGTACTCCCGGCGCTGCCGCCCCAGGATCCCGCGTACGGCCATGTGTTTCTCGTCTCCTCGTGCTTGCTTGCTTCGCTTACTTCTCGACGTAGCGCAGGGAGCGCAGCCCGCGCTCCATGTGCCAGTGCAGATACGCGGACACCAGCCCGCTGCCCTCCCGGACGTACCGCGCCTCGCAGGCGTCCGCGGTCTCCCAGTCTCCCGTAAGCAGCGCGCCGAGGAGTTCCAGGGCCTGTGGCGAGGGTACGACGCTGCCGGGCACCCGGCAGTCCCCGCAGACGGAGCCGCCCGAGGCGACCGAGAAGAACCGGTTGGGCCCGGGCATACCGCACTTCGCGCAGTCGGTGAAGCTCGGGGCGTACCCGTTGACGGCGAGGGACCGCAGCAGGAACGCGTCCAGCACGAGATGTGGCGCGTGCTCCCCGCGGGCGAGGGTCCGCAGCCCGCCGACGAGCAGCAGGTACTGCTGCACGGCCGGCTCGCCCTCGTGGTCGGTGAACCGCTCGGCGGTCTCGAGCATCACGGTCCCCGCGGTGTACCGCGCGTAGTCGCTGACGATCCCGCTCCCGTACGGGGCGATGGTCTCGCTCTGCGTACACAGCGGCAGCCCGCGCCCGACCAGCTCGCTCCCCTTGGCGAAGAACTGCACGTCGACGTGGGAGAAGGGTTCGAGGCGCGCACCGAACTTCGACTTCGTCCGGCGCACGCCCCTGGCCACCGCCCGTACCCGTCCGTGACCGCGGGTGAGCAGCGTGATGATCCGGTCCGCCTCACCCAGCTTCTGGGTGCGCAGCACGATGCCGTCGTCGCGGAACAGACTCATGGCGTCATTCTCGCAGGGTCACCGCGTCAAGGGACCTCGCCCCTGCTGCGGGCGTTGGCGTACGCCGTCGCCGCGCGCAGCCGCTCGGCCGGGGTGGCGTGCCGGACGGCACCGGGGTCGGCGTCCCACTCCTTCCCGCCCCCGTACGGCCTCAGCTGCACATAGGGCCCCTCATGCCCCATGACGATGCCGATGCGGCCGCTGCGGGTGTCCACGACGTATGCGCCGACCGGTGGCTTCATCGCGGCACCGCCGCGAGCGGCCGGGCGGTCCGAACGGAACACCGGCTCAATTCCACGAGCGGACAGGGTGCTTCCCGCGCAAGACTTACCGGGTCCAGCCCCAATGACGGCAGGGTAATTCCGGCCTTGGCGAGTTCTGCCCGCAATTCTTTCACCGCATCCTCCGCTTCTTCGACGCAGAGCGCCGATTGTCGTGCCTCCACCGTGCTCCCCTCCCTTTTGGAGTTTCACTCTTCGCATCTCCGCGGTGACGCTCCGCGTCTACACTCGGGAGGGGTCTGTGCCTTACAACTGCGGCGCGACACAAGGGGTTCGGCAATGGCCAACGGTTCTCGGCATGCGGCGAGGGGTATTTTCCGAGCGGCGGGCGGGAAGCCGATCGGAGATAAGCGGCCGCTGACATAATCCGGCCGTGGATACGCGTACGCCGGCGGACGGGATACGGCCGGTCCCCATGACTTGGGTGTTGCGTCCCGCCGAGCCGGCGGACGTCGAACCGATAGCGGAACTCCGGGCCGTGGTGATGCGCCCGGACCTGGAACGCCTGGGCCGCTTCGACGCACACCGGGTCAGGCAGCGGCTGCGAGACGCCTTCTGCCCACAGGACACGTCGGTCATCGAGGCCGACGGCATGTTCGCGGGCAGCGTCGCACTGCGCCCGTCCGAGACCGACGAGAACGGCCGCTGGCTGGAGCACTTCTACCTCAGCCCGGAGTTCCAGGGCCGGGGCCTGGGTTCGGCGGTCCTGCGCACCGTGCTGACCCGGACCGACGCCGACGGCGAACTCGTACGCCTGAACGTCCTCCAGGGCAGCCCGGCCCGGCGCCTGTACGAGCGCCACGGTTTCACCGTGGAGTCGCAGGACCCGGTCGACGTCTTCATGGTGCGACCGCCGGGACGTGTCTGAACAGGGTGCGCACGGCGGCGGCGGTGAACCAGTCGTCGCGCGGGCCGAGCAGCACGGGAAGCACCAGTGTCAGAACGAGGAAGGCCGGCTGCTACTCGGCGAAGACTCCTTCCAGCCGCTCACCAGGCCCTGGCCGGGCTCACCTCTCGCCGAAACTCCGTACGTACCGCCGCTGCCAGGGCGTTTCCACCGCGTGCCGGTCGTAGTGCCGCCGCACGTATGCCACCGCCTCCTCCCCCGGCACCCCGTCCAGCACCGCCAGGCAGGCCAGGGCCGTGCCCGTGCGGCCACGTCCTCCGCCGCAGGCGATCTCCACGCGCTCCCCGGCGGCCCGTTCCCACGCGCTCGCCAGGACCGCCCGGGCGGCCACCCGGTCCGGCGGGAGGCGGAAGTCGGGCCAGCGGAGCCAGCCGGACTCCCAGGGGACCTCGGGGGGCTGCTTGCCGAGCAGGTAGAGGCCGTAGGAGGGGGTGGGTGCGGCGGGGTCCAGGGGGTGGCGGAGGCCTCGGCCGCGTACCAGCCGGCCGGAGGGCAGCCGCAGGACGCCGGCGTCGCTCTCGCTCCACAGCTCAGTCATGCCCCTCATCATGCTCCGCGCCCGCTCGCCCGGGAGCGGAATCAGCCCACCCCTCGCGACTCCTCCGCCGCCCGCGCCTCGACCCCCCGGAAGTGCACCGCCATGGCCCGCTGCGCGCCCTCGACGTCGCGGGCGCGCAGGGCGGTGACGATGTCGCGGTGGCGGCGGACCGTGATCTCGGGGGACGGGTCGTCGGTCCAGCCGCGGGCGCCGGAGACCCGGCGGAAGACCGTCCAGAACGCGCCGAGGAGCTGCGGGACCAGCGCGTTGCCGAGGGAGGCGTACAGGATCTCGTGGAACTCGCGGTCGAGTTCGGGGAAGGAGCGGCCCGCGCCGCCCGCGGACTCCATGCGGGTCACCACGCCCTCCAGCCTGTCCAGTTCCGCCTCGGTGACGGTCGCGGCGACCCGGCGGATCAGGCCCTCCTCCAGTACTTCCCGGACCTGGAGGATCTCGGCGAGGGCGCCGGTGTCGTCCTCGTGCCGGGCCAGGGTGCGGAAGGTCAGGCCGTCGACGAGAGGAGTGAGGGAGGCCTGGCCGACGTAGGTGCCGTAGCCGTGTCTGATCTCGACGATGTCGAGGGCCTGGAGGGCTTTGAGCGCCTCGCGCACGGAGTTGCGGCTGACGCCGAGGTCCTCCATGAGTTCGGCCTCGGTGGGCAACGGCGCGCCGGCGGTGAGTCTGCGGTCGAGGATGAGCTGCACGACCTGGCGTTGTATCCGGCTGGTCCTGGGCTCCTCGGACATGCGCCGCATCGTACGCGCCCCGGACGTCCCACGTCCCACCTCTGGCGGTACCCGGCGCCGGACCTTCCCTGATGGGTCGTCAACTCACCCTATTCACAGCGTCATTGGTCCGACCTCTGGCAGATACGCCATTCGTGTGCGCCCCCTTGACCGCCTCCACGGCCCCTCCTATCGTCGCGCTGACCGCAGGACGTAGGACGTCGTATCTCCTCTGCTCGCCCCCTCGCTTCCTTTCCAGACCTCTCGCTGGAGGACCCCGTGCGCGACGTGACCCACGACGTGCCGGCGCCGCACCGCCGGACGTTCCTGAAGTACACCGGCGCGCTGGGCGCGGCCGCCGCCGTCTCCGCGTCGCTGTCGGCCTGTTCGTCCGGGCCGGAGTCCACCAACGACACCGGTGGCGGCGGCAGCGGGGCGAACCGGACGCTGACCGCGGTGATCGGCTACGGCAACGACGGCAGCTGGGATCCCACCCAGACGGCGTCCGCGTTCTGCATGGCCGCCAACAACCACATCTACGAGGGCCTGCTCGACACCGACCCGATCTCCCGCGAGCCGTACGCGGCCCTGGCGACCGAGGTGCCGAAGGACCCGGACGGCACGTCCTGGAAGTTCACGCTGCGCGCGGGCGCGAAGTTCCACGACGGCAAGCCCGTCACCGCCGACGACGTGGTCTTCGTCTTCGAGCGGATCCTCGACCCGGACACCCAGACCCTCGCCAAGGGCTTCTTCGCGAGCTGGCTGAAGGAGGTCCGCAAGATCGACGGGCGGACCGTGGAGCTGGTGCTCAAGTTCCCGTTCCCGGACGGGCTTTCACGGCTGACCCTCGCCAAGATCATGCCGAAGCACGTGTTCTCGAAGCCCGGCGCCTGGGACGACGCCATCAAGGGCAAGGCGATCGGCTCGGGGCCGTACCGGCAGACCGCGCACCACCCGAAGTCGAACACGACCTTCGAGGCGTTCGACGGCTACAACGGCCCGCGCAAGCCGGCCTTCCGGAAGATGAACTGGCTGACGATCGTGGACGCGGCACCCCGCGTCGCGAAGATCTCGGGGTCGAGCGCGGGCGCGCAGATCGCGGACAACATCCCGTACGCCAACATCGCACAGCTGGAGAGCAGCGGGCTGACCGTCGCCGGCGGGGCCGGGATGAACAACCTGTTCCTGATGTTCAACACCCAGCACAAGCCCTTCGACGACGTGCGCGTACGCCAGGCCCTGCACTACGCCATCGACACCGAGAAGATGGTGGAGGTCGCGCTCAAGGGCCACGGGAAGCCGTCGAGTTCCTTCCTCGACGAGAGCAACCCGTCCTACCGCCGGGCGAAGACCGTGTACGACTACGACCCGGACAAGGCGAAGGCGCTGCTGAAGCAGGCCGGGGTCAAGGGGCTGAGCATCGACATCCTCGCGGTGAACGTGAGCTGGATCGTCGACTGCCTGCCCACCATCAAGGCGTCCTGGGACGCGATCGGTGTGAAGACGACCCTGTCCCCGCAGGAGACCACGGCCGTGTTCACGAAGATGGACCAGAAGCAGGACTACCAGGTCGTCGCCGCCGCCTCGAACCCCAACCAGTTCGGCCTCGACGCCGACCTGATCATGCACTACAACTACGGGCCCGGGAACCTGTGGATGCAGTACACGCGGTGGGCGGGCGACCCCGTCGCCAAGGCTCTCTTCAGGGACATGGACCGGGCCACCCGGGAGCCTCATCCCGAGAAGAAGAAGGTGATGGTCCAGGACTACATCGACGTCGTCGCCGAACAGGCCGTGCTCTACCCGGTCGTCCACAACGAGCTGATGACGGCCTGGGACCCGAAGCGGCTCAGCGGCATAAGGGCACAGCCCTACCCCGGCATCAACCTCCTCCAGGCCAAGTGGGCCTAGCGGCATGACGGCAGTCCTGCGGATCCTGCTCCGCCGCGTCGCCCTGCTCGTGCCGCTGATGCTCGGCATCGTGCTGTTCGTGTTCCTGGTGATGCGGTTCTCGGACGTCGACCCGGCGTCCGCGTTCTTCCAGGGCGCCAACCCGACTCCGGAGCAACTGCACGACTTCCGCGAGGAACACGGCCTGCTCGACCCGCTGCCCGTGCGCTACGCCGACTTCGTCGCCGACCTGCTGCACGGCGACATGGGCACCAGCGCGCTGACCCGGGCGCCGGTGATCGACCAGGTCACCACCGCGCTGCCGCTCACCCTCCAGCTGACCTTCCTGGGCCTGGGCGTCGCGGTCGTGCTCTCCCTCGTGGGCGGCGTGACCGCGGCGATCTACCGGGACCGGCTGCCCGACCAGATCATCCGGGTCGTGTCGCTGACCGGTGTCGCGGCGCCCGGCTTCTGGCTGGCGCTGCTGATGATCCAGTACCTGGCGGTCGACCTGGGCTGGTTCCCGACCGGCGGCTACATCAACCCGGCCGACTCCTTCACCGGCTGGCTGAAGACCATGACGCTCCCCGCCCTCGCCCTCTCCCTGCCGGTGGCGGCGCAGCTGACCCGGATCGTGCGGACGGCGGTGGTGGAGGAGCTGGACAAGGACTACGTGCGGACGGCGATCGGGAGCGGGCTGCCGCCGCGCGTGGTCGTGGGGCGGAACGTGCTGCGGAACGCGCTCATCAACCCGCTCACCGTGCTCGGGCTGCGCGTCGGCTATCTGCTGGGCGGCGCGGTCGTCATCGAGACGATCTTCTCGCTGCCCGGCATGGGCAAGCTGATGATCGACGCGGTGAAGAACGGCGATCCGGCCGTCGTCCAGGGCGTCGTCCTGACCACGGCGGCCGGGTTCGTCGTCGTGAACCTCGTCATCGACGTCCTCTACCTGCTGGTCAACCCGCGACTGAGGGATGCGACCACGTGATGACCCGCATGATGACCCGAAAGAGCCTCACCGAGGCGCTGTCCCGGCCCGGCCTCCGGCTGCGCGGCTGGCGCCGGCTGCCGTTGCTGTCGAAGGCCGCCGTCTGCTTCCTGGCGGTCGTCGTGCTGCTGGCGCTGCTCGCCCCGCTGCTCGCCCCGCACGACCCCTTCGACCAGCAGCCGCCCGTCGACGGCACCGGGCATCCGTCCGCCGGGCACTGGATGGGCCAGGACAGCCTCGGCCGGGACATCCTCAGCCGGCTGATGTACGGGGCGCGCTGGTCGCTGGCGATCGGGCTCGGCGCCACCGGTCTGGCGCTGGTGGCCGGCGCGCTGCTCGGGGCGATCGCCGCGACCTCCCGCAAGGCGGTGGACGAGACGCTGATGCGCTGCCTGGACGTCGTCATGGCGTTCCCGGGCATCGCGCTCGCCGCCGTGCTGGTGGCCGTGTTCGGCGGGGGCATCACGGTGCTGATCTGCGCGATCGCGTTCCTGTTCACGCCGCCGGTGGCGCGGGTCGTCCGCGCGAACGTCCTCGACCAGTACGGCGAGGACTACGTGACGGCGGAACGGGTGATCGGCGCCCGGACACCGCACATCGTGCTGAAGCACGTGGCGATCAACTGCGCGGCTCCGGTGCTGGTGTTCTGCACGGTGCAGGTCGCCGAGGCGATCGTCTTCGAAGCGTCGCTGTCCTTCATCGGAGCGGGCGTACGGCCGCCCGACCCGTCCTGGGGCAGTGTCATCGCGGACGGCAAGAACATGGTGCTGACGGGTGGCTGGTGGGCGACGGTCTTCCCCGGCCTGCTGATGCTGGTCACGGTGCTGTCGCTGAACATCCTGTCCGAGGGGGTGTCCGACGCGTGGGCGGCCCCGTCGGCGCGCGAGGTGGAGGTCCCCGAGGACGACGACCGCCTCCAGGCGCCGGAGCCCGGCAGCGGGGAGATCGTCCAGCTGCCCGGCCTGACGGAAGCGGCCCGGCGACTGCGGGCCCGGGCCCGGCGGCTGCCCCGGGACGGACAGCCGGTACTCGCGGTGGAGAACCTCACCATCGGCTTCGACCAGCGGCACGGCGGCGTGGACATCGTGGACGGCATCAGCTTCGAGGTGCACCCCGGCGAGGTGCTGGGCCTGGTCGGCGAGTCGGGCTGCGGCAAGTCGCTGACCGCGCTGGCGGTCATGGGCCTCCAGCCGAAGGGAGCGCGCGTCGGCGGCCAGGTCCGGTTCAACCAGCGCGACCTGCTCGCCGAACCGATGCGCGTACGCCGCAGACTCCTCGGCCACGAGATGGCGATGATCTACCAGGACGCGCTGTCGTCGCTGAACCCGGCCATGACGATCCGCGCCCAGCTCAAGCAGGTCGTGCGGCGGGGCGGGCGGCGCGATCCCGCCGAGCTGCTGACGATGGTCGGCCTCGACCCCGGGCGCACCCTGCGCAGCTACCCGCACGAGCTGTCCGGCGGGCAGCGGCAGCGCGTCCTGATCGCCATGGCCCTGTCCCGCGACCCGAAACTGATCGTCGCCGACGAGCCGACGACCGCCCTGGACGTGACGGTGCAGGCCCAGGTCATCGAGCTGCTGCTGCGGCTGCGCGAGGAGCTGGGCTTCGCGCTGATCCTCGTCTCGCACGACCTGGCGCTGGTCGCGGATGTCACCGACCGGGTGGCGGTGATGTACGGCGGGCAGATCGTCGAGATCGGCGTCACCGCCGACCTGGTGGAGGCCCCGGCCCACCACTACACGCGCGGTCTGCTCGGCAGCGTGCTGTCGCTGGAGTCGGCGCAGGAGCGGATGACGCAGATCAAGGGGGTCGTGCCCTCCCCCGCCGACTTCCCGGCCGGGTGCCGGTTCGCCGACCGGTGTCCACGGGCGAGCGGGATCTGCCGGACGACGGCCCCGCTCCTGACCGGTACGCCGGCGCACACGGCGGCCTGCCATCACCCGGCCATAGAGCTGGCGACGACCGAGACAGAGGCGGTGTCATGAATGCACGGCCCGCGCTCGTGGAGCTGTCCGACACGCATGTGGTGCACAAGGCCCGCAGCGGCGGCCTGTTCACCCGCGACCGGGTGTACGCCCTGACCGGCGCCGACCTGGCGATCGCGCCCGGCGAGACCGTCGGCGTGGTGGGCGAGTCGGGCTGCGGGAAGTCGACGCTGGCGAAGGTGCTGGTGGGCGTGGAGCGGCCGACGCGGGGGACGGTGTCGTTCCGGGGCCGCGACCTGTGGGCGATGCCACCCGCCGAACGCCGCCGGGCCGTCGGCGGCAGCACCGGCATGATCTTCCAGGACCCGTCGACCGCCCTGAACCGCCGCCTGACCGTACGGCAGATCCTGCGGGACCCGCTGGACGTGCACGACCGGGGCACTCGCGGGCAACGTGACGAGAGAGTCCGGGAGTTGATGTCCCTGGTCGGCCTCCCCCGGGCTCTCGCCGACGCCCTGCCCGGCCAGCTGTCGGGCGGGCAGCGGCAGCGCGTCGCGATCGCCCGGGCGCTGGCGCTGGACCCGGACCTGGTCGTCGCGGACGAGCCGACCAGTGCCCTGGACGTGTCGGTCCGCGCCCAGATCCTCAACCTCCTGCTGGACCTCAAGGAACGCCTGGGCCTGGCCCTGGTGTTCGTCTCGCACGACATCCAGACCGTACGGCGGATGAGCGACCGCGTGATCACCATGTACCTGGGCCGGATCGTCGAGGAGTCCCCGGCCGCCCTGGTCACCGACCGGTCCCGGCACCCGTACACCCGTGCCCTGTTCTCCGCCACGCCCGGCCTGCTCGACCCGATCGAGCCGATCCCGCTGGCCGGTCCGGTCCCGTCGGCGACGCGCCCACCGAGCGGCTGCCCGTTCCGCACGCGCTGCTGGAAGGCGGACGGGACGTGCGCGGAGGCGATGCCGGACTTCTCGGCCGCGTCGGCCCCCGCGCACCGCTTCCGCTGCCACCATCCTGTCCAGGAGGACGAGTCGACCCGCGACCTCGTCCGCCGGAGCGACCCGATGGAGGCCCCATGACGATCACCTCGCTGACCGGTGTCATCCCGCCCGTCTGCACGCCCCTGACACCGGACCGCGAGGTGGACGTCCCCTCGCTGCTCAGGCTGGTCGACCATCTGGTGGCCGGCGGGGTGCACGGCCTGTTCGTACTCGGCTCGACCTCGGAGGCGGCGTATCTGACGGACGCGCAGCGCAGGCTGGTGGTCGAGTCGGTCGCGGCCCACGTGGGCGGGCAGCTCCCGGTGCTGGCCGGGGCGATCGACATGACGACGGCCCGGGTCCTCGGCCATGTCGCGGCGGTGTCGGCGGCCGGCGCGGACGCGGTCGTCGTCACCGCCCCGTTCTACGCCCGCACCCACCCGGCGGAGATCGCCCGCCACTACCGCGTGGTCGCGGGGGCCAGCCCGGTGCCCGTGGTCGCCTACGACATTCCCGTCGCCGTCCACACGAAGCTGCCCGCGGACGTGGTCCTGGAGCTGGCCGCCGACGGTGTCCTGGCCGCGCTCAAGGACTCCAGCGGCGACCTGGCCGCCTTCCGCCAGGTCGTGACCGGGGCCAGGGCCCACCAGGGCATCACCGGCTTCAGCGTGCTGACCGGCTCCGAGCTGATCGTCGACGCGGCGCTCGCGGTCGGCGCGGACGGAACCGTGCCCGGCCTCGGCAACGTCGACCCGCACGGCTACGCCCGCCTGGACCGCCTGTGCCGCGCCGGGGAGTGGCAGGAGGCCCGTGCCGAACAGGAGCGGCTGTGCGCCCTGTTCGGCATGGTCACCGTCGGCGACCCGGCCCGCATGGGCCCCGGCTCCTCGGCGATCGGCGCCTTCAAGGCCGCCCTGCACCTGCGGGGCGTGATCGACTGCCCGGCCACGGCGGAGCCGCAGGTGCCGTTGTCGCAGGACGAGGTGGAGCGGGTCGGGAAGTACCTGGCGGCGGCGGGGCTGCTCTAGAGCTCCTGTTTCCAGAGGTCGTCGACCGGGAGGCGGCGGAACTCGATCGTCTCGTAGGTCCCCTGGGCGCCCGTCTCGTAGAGGATCCCCACCGTCTTCCGGCCGAGCGGCACCAGATCGGAGTAGGCCGCGGGCCGCTGGGAGAGCGTCAGCGCCTTGGTGAAGGTGGCGCCGCCGTCCGTGCTGCGCCAGACGGCCATCGCCCGGCGGGCGGTGGGGACGGACGGGCCGGAGAACAGCAGCGGGCCGCGGCGGCCGGGGAGTTGCAGGACGCTGCCCTGGACGACCGGGACCTCGTTCAGGGCGGGCTGCACGGTGTACGGGCGGTCGAGAGACCGGCCGCCGTCCGGCGAGTGGCTGTCGAGGCGGTTGCCCGGGCTCGTGCCGTGCTGGTCCCGGGCGTTGAAGTACACCCTGCCGTCGGGCAGTTGGGCGGCGGTGGACTCGTTGGCGTTGTGGGTCCCCTCGTACGAGTCGTCGACGAAGCCCGGCCGCCAGGTCCGGCCGCCGTCGTCGCTCAGCAGCGCGTGGGCGCCGTAGTAGCGGGGCTCCTGGCCGGTGTCCGGGGAACCGGCCGGCGGGGACGCCGAGTGGTTGGCGGGGACGACCAGGCGGCCCGCGTACGGGCCCCGGGTGAGGGCGATCGCATGGCCGGGGCCGGTCGCGTACCAGCGCCAGGACGGGTCCTTCACCTGCGCGGTGATCTCGCGGGGCGGGGTGAAGTGCCGGCCGTCGTCCCGGCTGCGCTGCACGAACACCCGGCGGCTCTGCTCGGGGGTGACCTCGCCGCGCATGATCCGGGCCTCCGTCACCTCGCCGCTGTTGTACGAGGTGAGGAGTACGACGGCGCCGGTGCGCGGGTCGACGACGGGCGCCGGGTTGCCCCGGGTGTCGCCGTCCCCGGCGGCGACGACGGTGAGCGGGCCCCAGGTGCAGCCGCCGTCCGCCGAGCGCCGGAGGACGACGTCGATGTCGCCGGTGTCGCCCGCACCGCCGCGTCTGCCCTCGGCGAAGGCGAGGACGGTTTCCTTGGCCGTCGTGACCGTGGCCGGGATGCGGTACGTGTCGTAGCCGCCCTCGCCCGAGACGTACGGGACGGAGGAGGCGCAGCCGGGGGTGGCCGAGGCGTGGGTCGTGGCGGTGAGGGGCGTGCACAGGACGGCGGTGACGAGGAGTGTGCGTCTGAGGAGTGTCATCCCTCTCCTGACGGAGCGTGACGGAGCGTCGGACAGGACCTGTCCGTCAGATGCTCCCCGGCGTCACCAGCCCCGACTCGTACGCGACGATGACCAACTGCGCCCGGTCCCGCGCCGCCAGCTTGCCCATGATGCGGCTGACGTGGGTCTTCGCGGTCAGCGGGCTCAGCCCCAACGCATCGGCTATCTCGGTGTTGTTGAGGCCGCGCGCGACCAGCGACAGCACCTCCCGCTCACGGCCGGACAGGCACTCCGGCCCGCCGGTCTCCGGCGTGGAGGGACTGCGCAGGAACCGCTCGATCAGCCGTGCCGTGGGCCCCGGCGACAGCAGGGACTCCCCGGCCGCGACCGTGCGGATGGCGTCGAGGAGTTCGGCCGGCCTGGTGTCCTTCACCAGGAACCCGGAGGCCCCGGCGCGCAGCGCGTCCACGATGTTCTCGTCGGTGTCGTAGGTGGTGAGGACCAGGACGCGGACGCCCGCGAGGTCCTCGTCGGCCGCGATGAGCCGGGTCGCCTCGATGCCGTCCAGGTCGGGCATGCGGATGTCCATCACCACGAGGTCGGCGCGCTCGCTGCGGGCCAGCCGCACGGCCTGCCGGCCGGTGGCGGCCTGGCCGACGACCTCCATGTCCCGGGCCGACTCCACGAGCATCGCGAACGCCTCCCGCACCAGCGTCTGGTCGTCCGCGAGCAGCACTCGGATGGTCATCCGGCTCTCTCCCCCGTCGTCAGCGGCAGGACCGCGGTCACCTCGAACCCGCCCCCGGTGCGCGGTCCGGCGTCGAGTGTGCCACCGACGCTGCGGGCCCGCTCCCGCATTCCGACGAGCCCGAACCCCGGGGTGCCACCCGGCGCCGGTCCGGTGCCGTCGTCGCTGACCGTCAGGTGCAGAGCACCCTGCCGCTCGTCCAGGTCGACACGGACGGCCGGTTCGGGTCCCGCGTGCCGCACGGCGTTGGTCAGCGCCTCCTGCACGATGCGGTAGGCGGCGGCACCGACGGCGGGCGGTGCCTGCCGTACCCGTACGGTCTGCTCGACCCGGGCACCGGCGAGCCGTGCGGCCTCCGCCAGGTCGGTCAGACCGTCGAGGCCGGGCAGCGGACCGCGGACGTCCGGGGAATCGTGCTCGCGCAGCACCTCCAGCGTCGTACGGAGTTCCCCGCGGGCGCTGCGGCAGGTCTCGGCGATGTCGTCCAGCGCCTTGGCCACGGTCTCCCGGTCGAGTCGCTCGGGGTCGGCGGACAGCACGTGGGCGGCGACGGAGGTCTGCACGCCGATGAGGGTGATGCTGTGCGCGAGCAGGTCGTGCAGGTCCCGGGCGATCCGCAGCCGCTCCTCGGCGACCCGCCGCCGGGCCTCCTCCTCGCGGGTGCGCTCGGCACGTTCGGCGCGTTCCACGATGGAGGCGACGTACTGGCGGTAGAAGCGCACGTCCGCACCGCAGAACAGCACGGCGACGACCCACCCGGAGATCTGGAGCACCCTCAGCGCCTCGTGCATGCTCACGGTGAGCATCACGCTCGTCGAGAGGGTGATGACGCCGACGCCGACCAGGACCGTACGCAGCGGCCGTCCGGTGACGGCGACGGTGTAGAGGGCGATGTAGGTGGCCGGGGTCGGCGCCGTGTGGGTGTTGTCGAGGGCGTGGTAGGGCGCGACGCAAGCCACGATCGCGAGCAGCACGAGCAGCGGACGACGGCGCCGCCACGCCAGCGGCACGTGGCAGGCGAGCAGCAGCGTCCAGCCGAGCGCGTCGGGCCGTCGGCCGTCGTCGACGAACAGCGCGAGTCCGACCGCGAGTACGGCGGCGACGGCAGCGAGCAGCGCGTCGTTGCGCACGGCGTGCGGAGCGGTCAGCGGATCACGGTTGATCACCGCCATGATCCGATTACCTGTCGTGGGCACCTGCACGGACCTCATCCTCGTCCAGGAATGCGCCCCTCCGGGAGAGGAGGGGCACTTGATCTGCTCAGCGCGACGCAGGGCTGCGCACCCGCCCCTGTTCAGCTCCGGCAGGCTGCTCCGGTGCACGCGAGAGCCGGCCCGGCCACCACATCCGCCGCTTCAGCAGCACGCTCGCCGTGGTGACCAAGTACGTCCGCACAAGGAAGGTGTCCAGCAGCACCCCCACCGCGATGACGAACCCGAGCTCGACGAGCCCGACCAACGGCAGCGTCGTCAGCACCGCGAACGTCGCCGCGAGCACCACCCCCGCAGAGGCGATGACCCCACCGGTCGTACGCAACGCGGTCAGCGCCGCGGCCTCCGGTTCGGCACCCTTCACCGACTCCTCCCGCATCCGGTGCATGAGGAAGATGCCGTAGTCGACCCCGAGGGCGACCAGGAACACGAACGACAGCAGCCCCAGTCCGGGATCCGTACCGCCGAAGCCGAACACAGGCTCGAACACCAGCCCCCCGATGCCGAGGGCCGCACCCCACACCGCCACCACGGCCGCCAGCAGCAGCAACGGCGCGACGAGACTCCGCAACAGACCGACCAGGATGACGAACACGGCGGCCAGCACCAGCGGCACGATCACCTTCCGGTCCCGGGACTCGCTGTCGGCCAGGTCGATCTGCTGCGCGCTGGGCCCGCCGACATAGGCGCCCGCGGTGTCGAGCCCGGCCCGCAGCGCCTCGATGGTCCGGGTCTCCGCCGCGGTCTCGGGCGAGGCGGTCGTGAAGACCGCGATCTCGGTCCATCCCGAACCACTGCGCCCGGGAACCGCCTCGGCGACGCCCTCGGTCTCACCGGCCCGGTCCAGCACCACGTCGGCCCGCTCGTCGGGGGCGATGACGGTCACGGGCCGGCTGCTGCGCTCCGGATACTCCCGCGCCAGCGTCCGCATCGCGGTGATCGACTCGGGCCGCTCCGTGAAGGAGTCCTCCTGCTTGATGCTGCCGGACAGATTCAGTGTGCCGAGCGCGAGGGCGCCGAGCAGCAGGGCCCCGCCGGCCAGGACGGTGACGGGCCGGCGCGTCGCCGAGGTCCCCATCGCGGCGAACAGCGACCGGCGGGCCTTGGGTTCGCTGCCGAAGGCGGGGATCAGCGGCCAGAAGACCCGCCGCCCGAGCAGCACGAGCACGGCGGGCAGCAGGGTCGTCATCGCGACCAGCGCCGCGAGCACCCCCACCGTGCCGACCGGCCCCATGCCGCTGCTGCTGTTGAGATCGGCGGCGAGCAGGCACAGCAGCCCGGCCGCGACGGTCCCGGAGGAGGCGAGGATGGCCGGTCCGCACCCGCGCAGAGCGGTGCGCATGGCGTCGTACGGCCGTTCGTGGCGCCGTAGTTCCTCGCGGTAGCGGGCGATGAGCAGCAGCGCGTAGTCGGTGCCGGCGCCGAGGACGAGCACGGTCATCACGCCGCCGCTCTGGCCGGTGACGGTGACGTCGAACAGTTCGTGGAGTCCGTATCCGGCGGCCATGGCGGTGGCGGCGGCGACGCCCGCGACGGCGAGCGGCACCAGCCACAGGAACGGGCTGCGGTAGATCAGGATCAGCAGGACGGTGACGACGGCGAGCGTGGCCAGCAGCAGGGTGCCGTCGATCGTCTCGAACACCTTGCCCATGTCGGTGTTCAGCGCCCCCGGCCCGCCGACCTCGACGCTCAGCCCGCCGCTCCCCTCGGCGACCTCCCGCACACCGTCCACGAAGGCGTTCCGGGCCTCCTCGTCCTGGCCCGGCTGGGTGCTGGACACCGGGTACATCAGGGTGGAGCCGTCCTCGGACGGAACGCCCCGCGGCTCGCCGGTCAGGTCGTAGGCGCCGCGCACCTCGGCGATCTGCCCGGCGGCCGTGCGCCGGTCGGTGTCGGTCAGACCGCCGTCCCGGTGGTACACGAGCACCAGGTCGGTGGACTCACCGCCCGGGAGCCGGTCCTGGATCCGCGCGACCTGCGTGGAGTCGGCGCTGTCGGGCAGGTAGTCGACCGCGCGGTTCTGCTGGATGCCGGCGAACTTCCCGGCGAGCGGCCCGACCAGTACGAGGGCGGCGAGCCACAGCCCGACCACCGCCCAGGGCACGGCTCGCCGCCGCGTGGTTTTCCTTGTGTCCCCCACTGTTCGGGCTCCCTCCGGTCCGGGTGTCTGGAACGGTCTCCAGACTCCCGGCGCACGGGGGCGGATTCGTCGGGCCAGAGGCCGAGTCGGGGGTTACTGCGCAGGGCGGCACGGGCTGCGGATTACTCCCCGGGGAGTAACGCGGGGGCGGAGGACGAGGGGCGGCCGAAGGGGTGCGCTGCCCTACGACGGTGTACGCGCCGCCGCCGCCATCACCCGTGTCACGTCGTCCGAGCAGATGGTGAGCGCGGCCCCCACCGTCGCGAGCACGTCCCGCTCGGCCGGGGTGTACGGCCCGTCCGCCAGGGCGATGCGCGCCCCCTGGAGCAGGATCGATTCGCGGCCGACCGTGGCGAGGTGCGGGGCGAGCGGGTCCAGCGCCTCGTGCAGCTCTATGGCCAGCCCGGCACCGCAGGGCTCCCCGGTGATCCGGCCGGTGTCCGCCTCCAGCGCCTCCACGAGGGCGGCCAGCTGCTCCTCCGTGCAGTCGTCGAAGCCGGCCGCGCGCACGGCGAGCACCGCGGACTCCAGCGCCGTACGGGAACCGGCGCCGCCCGCGGCCAGCACGGCGAGGGCGACGGTGTGCACGGCGTCGCGGAGCATCGCGGAGAAGCGGGTGGTCGTCGGATGGTCGAGGACGTCCATGCCGAAGTGGCGGCGGCAGGCGGCACACTCCACGACCGGGCCGGTCTCGCCGCGCGGCAGCACGGGCAGGCCGAGCAGGGTGAAGCGGCGTTGTCCGGTCAGCCGCTGGTAGTTGCGGTCGCCGCCGCAGCCCGGGCAGAAGAACTCCCCGTCACCGGCGGGCGTCCACGCGGTACGGGTGCCCAGGATGCTCGAAAGCCTGGCGGCATGGCCGTTTCGTCCCCGTCCTGGCAGCACGTCGCACCTCCGTCATGCCGCACGGCAGCGTCGCCGCGCTTGCGTGATGTTAGCCACATCCATGAGGAGGAGTCAGTACCCCGGAGGAGACCTTTCCGTGACCCTCACAGGGATTGGCCGGTATACGACGGGGCTCCGCCCGCCGGACAACGGCGGACGAAGCCCTCGAATCAACGTTCAGACTGGTCAGCGAGTCGCGCGGTTGACGGCCGAGACGACCGCCTTCAGCGAGGCGCGCGTGGTGTTCGCGTCGATTCCGATCCCCCACAGGACCTTGTCGTCGATCGCGCATTCGATGTAGGAGGCGGCCTGCGCGGAGGCGCCCTCGCTCATCGTGTGCTCCTGGTAGTCCAGCAGGCGTACGTCGATGCCGACGGACTGGAGCGCGTCGAAGAAGGCCGAGATCGGACCGTTGCCGGAACCGGTCAGGACGGTGTCCTGGCCGTCGACCGTGGCCTCCACCGTCAGCGTGTCCACGCCGTCGGTGTCGGTCGTCGACTGGTTGTTCTTGACCTGGATCCGGCCCCACGGGTTCTCGGGGTTGGGCAGGTACTCGTCCCGGAAGGCCGCCCAGATGTCCTTCGGCGTGACCTCGCCGCCCTCGGCGTCGGTCTTCGCCTGGATGAGCTTGGAGAACTCGATCTGCATCCGGCGGGGCAGTTCCAGCTTGTGGTCGTTCTTCAGGACGTACGCGATACCGCCCTTGCCGGACTGCGAGTTGACCCGGATGACGGCCTCGTAGGAGCGGCCGACGTCCTTGGGGTCGATCGGCAGGTACGGGACCGCCCACTCGATGTCGTCGACGGTGACGCCCTTGGCGGCCGCGTCGGCCTCCATCGCGTCGAAGCCCTTCTTGATGGCGTCCTGGTGGGAGCCGGAGAAGGACGTGTAGACCAGGTCGCCCACGTACGGGTGGCGCGGGTGGACCTCCATCTGGTTGCAGTACTCCCACGTACGACGGATCTCGTCGATGTCGGAGAAGTCGATCTGCGGGTCGACGCCCTGGGAGAACAGGTTCATGCCCAGGGTGACCAGGTCGACGTTGCCGGTGCGCTCGCCCTGCCCGAACAGGCAGCCCTCGACGCGGTCGGCGCCGGCCATCAGGGCCAGCTCGGCGGCGGCGACGGCCGTGCCGCGGTCGTTGTGCGGGTGGATCGACAGGCAGACGTGCTCGCGGCGGGAGAGGTTGCGGCCCATCCACTCGAAGCGGTCCGCGTGGGTCGACGGGGTCGAACGCTCCACCGTGGCGGGCAGGTTGAGGATGATCTCGCGGCCCGGGCCGGGCTGCCAGACGTCCATGACCGCCTCGCAGACCTCCAGCGCGAAGTCCAGCTCGGTGTCGGTGAAGATCTCCGGCGAATACTGGTAGCCGAACTCCGTCTCCGGGCCCAGCAGCTTCTCCGCGTACTCCATGACCAGCCGCGTGCCGTCGACGGCGATCTGCTTGATGTCGTCCCTGGAGCCCCGGAAGACGACCCGGCGGAAGACGGGGGCGGTGGCGTTGTAGAGGTGGACGGTCGCGCGCTTGGCGCCCTTCAGCGACTCCACCGTGCGCTCGATCAGGTCCTCGCGGGCCTGGGTCAGTACGGAGATGGTGACGTCGTCGGGGATGGCCCCCGGCTCCTCGATGATCGACCGTACGAAGTCGAAGTCCGTCTGGCCCGACGCCGGGAAGCCGACCTCGATCTCCTTGTAGCCCATCTTGACCAGCAGGTCGAACATCGCGCGCTTACGGGCGGGCGACATGGGGTCGATCAGGGCCTGGTTGCCGTCACGCAGGTCCGTGGAGAGCCAGCGGGGGGCGGTGGTGATGCGCTGGTCCGGCCAGGTGCGGTCCGGGATGTCGACCTGCTCGTAGCGGCCGTACTTGTGGATCGGCATGGAACTGGGCTGCTGGCGGTTCGCCATGATGCGGGGGCTCCTCAGAGGGTGTCCGGAAGGACGGCCGACGACGCAGCACCAAGCTCCGCGGGGAGGGAGTCGGCCTCGACTACAGGCCCTCGCCGCGGCAGCTAAGGAGAAGCAGCCCGAAACGCATGATGCGCAGCATGCTAGTCGAGGCCCTCCGTGTGCGCGGATCCGTATCAGTATGCGGGACCGGCCGCACATACGGGACAAAAAGTGCGCTATACCACTTCGCCACGGAGAGTGAAGGCCCTTGTCCCGGTATTTCACCAATCATGGTGGCGACTAGTGACAGGTTCGTCACGCAGTGCAAGGGTGCCGGGCATGACGACTCACGGGGGCTTCGAGCCCGTCTTCTGCACCATCGTTCCACCCCACGTCCTCGACAAGCTCTCCCAGGCCGAGGACCCCGCGCTCGCCGGGCCCGCCCGCCGGACCCTGGAGCGCGACGCCCTGGAGCGCACCCACCGCCGGCTGACCACGGTCGTCGGCGCCCCGTCCGTGGCCCCGCCCGCCGGGGCCGAGCCCGCCAGGCCGCACCGCACGGTGCACGACGCCCGGCACGGCACGGACCTGCCCGGACACAAGGTGCGGGGCGAGGGCGACAAGCCCGGCAAGGACGCCACGGTCAACCGCGCCTACGCCGGTCTCGGCGCCACCTTCGAGCTGCTCCTGAAGGCGTACCGGCGCGACTCGATCGACGGTAACGGCCTTCCGCTGAACGCGACCGTGCACTACGACCGTGAGTACAACAACGCCTTCTGGAACGGCGAGCAGATGGTCTTCGGCGACGGGGACGGTGAGATCTTCCTCGACTTCACCATCCCGATCGACGTCATCGGCCACGAACTCGTCCACGGCGTCACGCAGTACACGGCCAACCTCACCTACTTCGGCCAGCCCGGCGCGCTGAACGAGTCCGTGTCGGACGTCTTCGGCTCGCTGATCAAGCAGTACACGCTCGGCCAGACCGCCGCCGAGGCCGACTGGCTGATCGGCGCGGGCCTGCTCGCCCCGCGGGTGACGGGCAAGGCACTGCGCTCCATGAAGGAGCCGGGCACGGCGTACGACGACGACGTCCTGGGCAAGGACCCGCAGCCGGCGACGATGGACGACTTCGTCCGCACCGGCCGCGACAACGGCGGCGTCCACATCAACTCGGGCATCCCGAACCACGCCTTCTACCTGGCGGCCACGGCCCTCGGCGGCCACGCCTGGGAGCGCGCGGGGCTGATCTGGTACGACGTGCTGACCGGCGGCGAGCTGAAGCAGCAGGCGATGTTCGCCGACTTCGCCACGCTCACCGTCAAGGCCGCGCGGGAGCGGTTCGGCGACGGGGAGGAGCTGGACGCCGTGTCGAAGGCCTGGGAGCAGGTCGGGGTGCGGACCCTGTAGTTCCGTACTAGACAGGTGTCATGCGTATTCAGGTGAGGCGCACGGGCGGGTTCGCGGGCATCGAGCGGCATGCCGAGGTGGACACCTCCGGCCGCCCCGATGCCCCCGAATGGCACGCGCTGGCCGAGCAGGCGGTCGCCGCCGGCCGGAGCACGCCGCCGATCGGGGTCCCGGACGGGTTCAGCTACCAGATCACCGTGGACGGGAAGACGGTGTACGCGGCCGACCCGAGGCTGACGGACGAGCAGCGGAAGCTGATCTCGCGGGTGCTGAAGGAAGGCGCGTAACAGCTCCTCCGCGGCGGCCTGTTGACTTCCGTTACCGGCGGTACGGATGATCCAGCGCATGGCGACTGACGCAGGCAATCCGATCCCCCGCTTCCCGGCCGGCTTCCTCTGGGGCGTGTCGACCTCGGCGCACCAGATCGAGGGAGCCGCGGACCAGCGCGAGCCGTCCGTGTGGGACGCCTTCACGGCCGAGCCGGGCCGGGTGAAGGACGGCTCGACGGCGGCGGTGGCCTGCGACCACTACCACCGCCACCGCGAGGACGTGGCCCTGCTGGCCGGCCTCGGCGTGAACGCCTACCGCTTCTCGGTCTCATGGCCCCGGGTGCGCTCCGAGAAGGGCCTGGACTTCTACGACCGGCTGGTGGACGACCTGTGCGCGGCGGGCGTCCGCCCGGTTCCGACCCTGTTCCACTGGGACCTGCCGGCGGACCTCGACTGGCTGGAGAGGGACACGGCCGCACGCTTCGCCGACTACGTCTCGCTGGTCGCCGGCCGCCTCGGGGACCGGGTGACCAAGTGGATCACCCTCAACGAGCCCGCCGAACACACCCTGCTGGGCCACGCCCTGGGCGTGCACGCGCCGGGCAGGCAGCTGCTGTTCGACGCGCTCCCGGCCGCCCACCACCAGTTGCTGGCCCACGGCCTGGCCGTACGCGCCCTGCGTGCCTCGGGCGCCACGGACATCGGCATCGCCAACTCGCACGGCCCGACCTGGGCGGCGTCGACCGAAGCGGCGGACGTGGAGGCGGCCGAGTTCTACGACGTGCTGCTCAACCGCCTGTTCGCCGACCCCGTACTGCTGGGCCGGTACCCGGACGGCATCGGCGAGCTGATGCCCGGGGACGTCGAGGCCGACCTGGAGGTGATCGCCGAGCCGGTCGACTGGTACGGCGTCAACTACTACGCGCCGACGCGGGTGGGCGCCCCGCAGGGCACCGACGTCACCTTCGGCGGGGTCGCCATGCCCGCCGAACTCCCCTTCGCGGTCCGGGAGATCACCGGGCACCCGGTCACCGACTTCGGCTGGCCGGTCGTGCCCGAGGGCCTGACCGAACTCCTCACCGACTTCCGCGACCGCTACGGCGACCGGCTCCCGCCCGTCGTCATCACCGAGAACGGCTGCTCGTACCCCGACATCGACGACCAGGACCGCATCGCCTACCTGGACGGCCACCTCCGGGCCCTGCACCGGGCGCTGGAGGCGGGCGTCGACGTGCGCGGCTACTTCGTGTGGTCCCTGCTCGACAACTTCGAGTGGGCGGAGGGCTACGCACGCCGCTTCGGCCTGGTCCACGTCGACTTCGAGACCCTTCAGCGCACCCCGAAGTCGTCGTACGGCTGGTACCGGGAGGTACTGCGGGCCCAGGGGACGGGGACTACGGCTTGATGCCCACCCCGGTCCACAGGCTGACCTCGGCGTCCGTCGGGGCGTCGCCGTCGACGGCGTCGGGCCGCCAGCGGTGGCCGACGGTGACGCCGGGGTCGAGCAGCTCCAGGCCGTCGAAGAAGCGGGCGACGTCCTCCCGGGAGCGGAACCGCACCGGCGTGCCGGCCGACGTGTAGATGTCGGTGACCTTCTGCCAGGTGGAAGGGTCGAAGTCGGGCGTGCAGTGGCTCAGCGCCAGGGCGCTGCCCGAGGGCAGGACGTCCAGCAGGCGGCGCACGATGCCGTACGGGTCCTGGGCGTCGGTGACGAAGTGCATCAGGGCGTTGAGGGAGAGCGCGACCGGGCGGCTCAGGTCCAGGACCTCGGCCAGTTCGGGTGCGTTCAGGAGTGCCTGGGGGTCGTTGACGTCCGCCTCCATGTACGTCGTACGGCCCTCGGTCGTGCTGCGCATCAGGCGCTCGGCGTACTTGAGGACGAGGGGGTCGTTGTCGGCGTAGACCACGCGGGCGTCGGGGACGACGGACTGGGCCACCTGGTGCAGGTTGGGCTCGGTGGGGATGCCGGTGCCGATGTCCAGCCACTGGCGGATGCCGTGCTCGCGGGCGAGGACGCGGGTGGCGCGGTGCATGAAGGCCCGGTTCTCGCGGGCGCAGACGAAGATGGCGGGGTAGGCCTCGGCGACCCGCTCGGCCGCCTGCTTGTCGACCTCGAAGTGGTCCTTGCCGCCGAGGTAGTAGTCGTACATGCGGGCGGAGTGCGGCCTGCTGGTGTCTATGTCCCGCGCGGCCTGCGAGTGGGTCATGGGGGGGTGCCTCTCGTGGGGGGTGGTGGTGCGAGTCCGGCTCGGTGGGGGTTCCGTGGCCGTGGGAGTGAGGCTCAGTGGACCGTGAGAGTGGGGCTCAATGGGCCGTGAGAGCAGGTCTTCAGGGAGGCTTCAGTCGGCCGTCAGATGGTCGGCGAGGCCCTGCTTGACCCCCGCGACGAACGCGGTGATCTCCTCGGGCGTGTAGATCAGCGCGGGACCGGCGGGATCGGCGGACTGCCGTACCGCCACGCGTCCGTCGGCGAGTTGCTTGGTCTCGACGCACTGGCCCCCGTTGGGGCCGCTCCACGGACGTTCCCAGCCCTGTTCCCCGAGGTCCGACGCGGGCATCCCGTTGTAGACGGTGCCCTCGGCGATGGTCATGAGTACTCCTTCCGCATGCGGTTCAACAGCGCCTTGCTGTCCGCGGACGAGGTCTTCAGCGACAGCCGGTTGTGGGCCTCCAGATGGGCCACGACGTCGGCGCGCTGGTCGAGGTAGACGGACGCGGAGAGGATCTCGCTGTAGACGATGTCGGGCAGCTCCCGCTCCTCGAACCGGAAGTAGGTGAAGGGCGCGCACGCCCCGACGTGGGCGCCCGCGTCGAACGGCACGATGTCGACGCTGACGTGCTCCAGCTCGGACGT
Organism: Streptomyces sp. DH10; assembly: GCF_029813805.1. Classification (NCBI taxonomy): domain Bacteria; kingdom Bacillati; phylum Actinomycetota; class Actinomycetes; order Kitasatosporales; family Streptomycetaceae; genus Streptomyces; species Streptomyces sp. DH10. Next base: position 60,062 of record NZ_JARVKU010000014.1, on the reverse strand, counting down.
CTCCAGCAGCCGGTCGATCTGCTCGCGCATCACCTCGGGGCCGCCCACCACCCGGTGCAGCACGGCCTCCTCCATCACCACCCACAGCGTGGGCGCGTCCGGCTTCGTGAGCAGGCTCTGGCGGCGCAGCCGCAGCTCCACGCGCCGTTGAAGGTCCTCCTCGTCGTCGTTCGGGAAGCCGCCGCGCAGCACGGCACGCGCGTACCCGGGTGTCTGGAGCAGGCCCGTGACGTACTGCGGTTCATAGGTGCGAACTGTTCTCGCGCCGGTCTCCAGGCTCACGTAGGCGGTGAACCAGGACGGCATGACATCGCGGTACGGGTGCCACCAGCCGGGCTCGTTGGCCCGCTCGGCCAGGGTGACGAACTCGTCGATCTCCTGCCGGCCGGCTCCGTAGGTCTGGAGCAGCTTCTCGACGTAGAGGATCTTGAGGCCGACCTCGGCCTTCTCCAGGCGGCGGACGGTCAGCGGCGTGACACGCAGGGCCTTGGCCGCGTCGTCCAGGGACAGGCCCGCGGTCTGCCGTGCCTCCTGGAGGCGGCGTCCCAGGATCATGCGGAGGACGGTGGGCGCGCCGGCGCCGGTGCCTGATCGCGCGTCGTTCACGCCGTGCCTCCTGAGGGGTCGTCACCGGCGCAAGAGTGGCAGGGACTTGATCGATCCGCCAAGCGACCAGAGCAACCTTCGTTCTGAAATTATCAGGCAGATGGTTGCAGCGTGAACTGCTCTGCGACCATAGTTACTTGTGCGAACAGGGCGCCGGAACCCCGAACTCCCCTTTCCCGCCGGGCCGTTTCGCGCCTCGCCCCTTCCACTGCGCCCACCCCCCACGGAAGGCGACCGCCGTGTCCCCCCACACGACTTCCACCACTCGGTTCCTGGACGCGGTGCGCCCGGGCCGCACCCACTGGCTGGAACTGCCGCCCCTGCGGACCAGCGTCAGAGTCGCCCGTCACGCCACGCGGGCGCGGCTGGCCTCGTGGCGGGTGCCCGACGAGGTGTGCGCGAACGCCGTGCTGCTCGTGTCCGAGCTGGTGACGAACGCCGTACTGCACACGCCCAGCGAGCGGATCCTGTGCGGCGTCGGGCGGATGACGGACGAGCGCTTCCGGCTGGAGGTGCACGACGGCGACCTCACGGGCCGCGGCATCCCCGACCGCTGCCCGAGCCTCGACGACGAGGGCGGCCGCGGTCTGCTGCTCGTGCGCGAGATAGCCGACAGCTGGGGAGTCACCCGCTCGCCCCGCACCGGCGGCAACGCGGTCTGGGCGAGCCTCGCGACGGCGTTATGACGCGCCCGGGAACTCAGAACCCCAGCTTGCGCAACTGCCGCGGATCCCGCTGCCAGTCCTTGGCGACCTTCACATGGAGGTCCAAGAACACCGGCGTGCCCAGCAGGGCCTCGATCTGTTTGCGGGACTTGATGCCGACCTCCTTCAGGCGCTTGCCCTTGGGGCCGATGATGATGCCCTTCTGGCTGGGGCGCTCGATGTAGACGAAGGCGTGGATGTCGAGCAGGGGCTTGTCGGCGGGGCGGTCCTCGCGGGGGAGCATCTCCTCGACGACGACCGCGATGGAGTGCGGGAGCTCGTCGCGGACGCCCTCCAGCGCGGCCTCCCGGATCAGCTCCGCGATCATGACCTGCTCGGGTTCGTCGGTCAGGTCGCCCTCGGGGTAGAGCGCCGGGCCCTCCGGCAGGAGGGGGACGATCAGGTCGGCCAGCAGACCCACCTGCTGGTCGCCGACCGCCGACACCGGGACGATCTCGGCCCACTCGAAGCCGAGCTCCTTGCCGAGCTGGTCGATCGCGATGAGCTGCTCGGCGAGCGTCTTGCTGTCCACCAGGTCGGTCTTGGTGACGATGGCGATCTTCGGCGTCTTCTTGATGGACGCCAGTTCCTTCGCGATGAAGCGGTCACCGGGGCCGAGCTTCTCGTTCGCCGGCAGGCAGAAGCCGATCACGTCCACCTCGGCCCACGTGGTGCGCACGATGTCGTTCAGCCGCTCGCCCAGCAGCGTGCGCGGCTTGTGCAGCCCCGGGGTGTCGACCAGGATCAGCTGGGCGTCCGGGCGGTGCACGATGCCCCGCACGGTGTGCCGCGTCGTCTGCGGCTGGTTCGCCGTGATCGCCACCTTCTGGCCGACCAGAGCATTCGTGAGGGTGGACTTGCCCGCGTTGGGACGGCCCACGAAGCAGGCGAAGCCAGCCCTGTGGACAGCTTCGGCCGGCTTTTCGGATGACTGGGTACGAACGCTCATGGCGCCCATTCTCCCTGATCCACAGAGCCCTGCCGCACAGGCGCCCGAACCGCCCGCCCCGTGCCTCCGGCCGCAGACGGCGCGGACCTTCCGGCGCGCTCAGGGACGGCCTACGATCACGGCATCCCGGGCCACGGCGCCCCGGACTGTCCCGCCCTCGTCTCCCCCGCCCAGAAGGTCACCCCAGGCATGAAGCTCATCACCGCGATCGTCAAGCCGTACCGCCTCGACGAGATCAAGAACGCCCTGCACGAGCTCGGCGTGCACGGCCTGACCGTGAGCGAGGCCAGCGGCTACGGCCGGCAGCGCGGCCACACCGAGGTGTACCGCGGCGCCGAGTACCAGGTCGACCTGGTACCGAAGATCCGCGTCGAGGTCGTCGTCGAGGACGCGGACGCCGAGGCCGTCATCGACGCGGTCGTGAAGGCCGCGCACACGGGCAAGATCGGCGACGGCAAGGTGTGGGCGCTGCCCGTGGACACGATCGTGCGCGTGCGGACGGGCGAGCGCGGGCCGGACGCGCTGTAGGTCGCGCCCGGCCCGACGGGATCAGTCGAACACGAATGGGCCCGGCGACTGCGGCCCGGTCGCCGTGCAGGTGATCGTGATGCCGAAGACGGTCATCTTCAGCGAGCCGCCGAAGGCCTCCAGGCTGTCGCCGGAGGCCACGGTGCCGCTGAGGGGGCCGACCTCGACGGGGGCGCCGGCGGCCATCGCCGGGTTCTGGGTGCCGGTGAAGTCGACGGTGCCGCCGCCGGCCTTCACCAGGGTGAGCGTGGACGCGATCGAGTCCTCGCTGAGGGCGATCGGCGCGGTGATCGCGGATGACTTGACGGTGAGGGTGGCGGCGGTGCCGTCCTGCGTGGCCGTGAGCGTGGCCTCGCCACTGCCGAAGGTGCCGCAGTCGGCGCTGATCGTCGCCGTCTGGGGGGTGACGGCGAGTGCGGCGGGGGCGAAGGCGAGCCCGGTGATGGCGAGGGCCCCGGCCGCCAGGGCCGCGCCTGCTCCTATTCGCTTGCGTCTCATGGGATTCCGGCTCCGTTTCCGTGTGGGGGGACGCTCGGCAGGTGAGTGCGGGCACGTCACACGAGCGCCGAACCTGACGGTCCGTCGGAATGTACGAATCCCATTGATGCGCGTGGGGCAGACGGCGGCAAGGTTGAATTCGCGCCTAATTACCGCCGGTTACAGCGAACTTCAGCCGGCGGTCACGGTCGTCCGCACCGTCCCGTCGGGCCCGGCCACCAACACCGGCGCCCGCGCGCCACCGAGATCCCGTACCGCCGCCCGGTCCTCGTCGGACACGGTCTCCGCCTCCGTCACCACGGCCGCGGCCTCCAGGGACTTCGCACCCGAGGCCACCGCCATCGCCACCGCCGTCTGAAGGGCGCTGAGCTTCAGGGAATCGAGGGCCACGGTCCCCGCGACATACGTACGTCCGGTCTCGTCCCGTACGGCCGCCCCCTCGGGCACGCCGTTGCGGGCCCGTGCGGAACGGGCCAGGGTGACGATCTTGCGATCCTCGGCACCGAGTGCGCTGCTGTCGGTCATGATCCGAGCATACGCAAGCGTCAGGGCCGGTCGAGGCGGAGGCGGTCCGCTCGCGGCAGGCCCGCGACGACGAGGTCGTAGGAGTCCTCGATGAGCTCCCGGACCAGCTGGTCCGGGAGTCCCCCGTCGGCCGTGACCGTGTTCCAGTGGCGCTTGTTCATGTGCCAGCCCGGGACGATCAGGCCCTCGTGCTCGTGACGCAGCCGGATCGCGTCGTCCGGGTCGCACTTGAGGTTGACCTTCAGGGGGCGCGCGTCGAGGTGCGACAGGGCGAACAGCTTGCCCTGGACCTTGAAGACCGAGATCTCCGGGCTGAACGGGAAGTCCTCGACGGCCGCGTTGAAGGACAGGCAGAACGCGCGCAGTTCCTGCGGGGTCATTCCGGCTTCTCCTCCTCCACGGGATCCGACGGGTCCACCGGCTCCGCCAGCACCGTCACGATCTTGTTCCGGCGGCCTGCTGCCGCCTCCGCGGTCAGGCGCAGTTCCCGGCCGTCGGGGAGCTCCACGACGGAGGACGCGCCGGCGATGGGGACCCGGCCCAGCGCCTTCGCCAGCAGACCGCCGACCGTCTCGACGTCCTCGTCGTCGAAGGACTCCAGGCCGTACAGCTCGCCCAGGTCGCCGATGTCCAGGCGGGCGGTGACCCGGTAGCGGTCCTTGCCGAGGTCCTCCACCGGCGGCAGTTCGCGGTCGTACTCGTCGGTGATCTCGCCGACGATCTCCTCGAGGATGTCCTCGATGGTGACGATGCCGGCGGTGCCGCCGTACTCGTCGACGGCGACGGCGACGTGGTTGCGTTCCTTCTGCATCTCCCGCAGCAGGTCGCCCGCGTTCTTGGTGTCGGGCACGAAGAACGCCGGGCGCATCGCCGTGGACACCTGCTCGGACTCGGCGTCGCGGCTGATGTGCGTCTTGCGGACCAGGTCCTTCAGGTACACGATCCCGACGATGTCGTCCTCGCTCTCGCCGGTCACCGGGATCCGGGAGAAGCCGGAGCGCAGGGCGAGGGTGAGGGCCTGGCGGATGGTCTTGTAGCGCTCGATGACCACCAGGTCCGTGCGCGGGACCATGACCTCGCGGACGAGGGTGTCGCCCAGCTCGAAGACCGAGTGCACCATGCGGCGCTCGTCGTCCTCGATGAGGGACTCCTTCTCGGCCAGGTCGACCAGCGCGCGCAGCTCCGCCTCGGAGGCGAAGGGACCGCGCCGGAAGCCCTTGCCGGGGGTGAGCGCGTTGCCGATGAGGATCAGCAGCGACGGGATCGGGCCCATGATCCGGGCCAGCGGCACCAGGACGTACGCCGAGACCGTCGCCGTGTTCAGCGGGTGCTGGCGGCCGATGGTGCGCGGGGAGACGCCGACGGCGACGTACGACACGAGGACCATGACCGCGATAGCGATCAGGAGGGCCTCGGTCGTGTTGTCGAACTCCATCAGGCAGCCGTACGTGATCAGCGCGGCGGCGGCCATCTCGCAGGCGACGCGCACCAGCAGCGCCACGTTCAGGTAGCGGGTCGGGTCGGCGGCGACCTGGGACAGCTTGGCGCTGCCCCGGCGGCCGGAGCGCGCGGCCTCCTCGGCGCGGAAGCTGGAGACCCGCGCGAGGCCCGCCTCAGCGCAGGCGAAGAGCCAGGCCACGACGACCAGGGCGACCGCGCCCAGGGCGAGTTGCGGACTCATCGGCGGCGCTAGGAGACCGTCGGCGCCGGGGACGGGCCGGTCAGGCCCCGCTCCGCGCGCCAGCCGTCCACGATGGCCGCCTGGAGGCCGAACATCTCGGCCTTCTCGTCCGGTTCCTCGTGGTCGTAGCCGAGCAGGTGCAGCACCCCGTGGACGGTGAGCAGCTGGAGCTCCTCGTCCATGGAGTGCTGCGTGTCGGCTTCCTCGCCCTGCTTCTGAGCGACCTCGGGGCACAGCACGATGTCGCCGAGCAGCCCCTGCGGCGGCTCGTCGTCGTCCTTGGAGGGCGGGCGCAGCTCGTCCATCGGGAAGGACATGACATCCGTGGGGCCCGGCAGGTCCATCCACTGGATGTGCAGCTGCTCCATGGCGGCGGCGTCCACGACGATCACCGAGAGCTCGGAGAGCGGGTGGATGCGCATCCGCGCGAGCGCGTAACGGGCGATGTCGAGGATCGCCTGCTCGTCGACCTCGGTGCCGGACTCGTTGTTGACGTCGATCGACATGGTGCTGTGTGTACTACTTCCCCTTGTGCCCGGACTTGCCGCGGCCCTTGTGCGCGCCGTTCTGGGTGCCGTGCTTGGTGTCGTACTGCTCGTACGCGTCGACGATACGGCCCACCAGCTTGTGCCGGACGACGTCGTGGGACGACAGGCGGGAGAAGTGGACGTCCTCGACGCCGTCCAGGATGTCCTGCACCTGCCGCAGACCGCTCTTCGTCCCCTCCGGGAGGTCGACCTGCGTCACGTCACCCGTGATCACGATCTTCGAGTCGAAACCGAGGCGGGTGAGGAACATCTTCATCTGCTCGGGGCTCGTGTTCTGGGCCTCGTCCAGGATGATGAAGGCGTCGTTGAGCGTGCGGCCGCGCATGTAGGCGAGCGGCGCGACCTCGATCGTGCCCGCCGCCATCAGCCGCGGGATCGAGTCCGGGTCGAGCATGTCGTGCAGCGCGTCGTAGAGCGGGCGCAGGTACGGGTCGATCTTCTCGTAGAGCGTGCCCGGGAGGAATCCGAGCCGCTCTCCGGCCTCGACCGCCGGGCGGGTCAGGATGATGCGGTTGACCTGCTTGGACTGGAGGGCCTGGACGGCCTTGGCCATCGCCAGGTACGTCTTGCCGGTACCCGCCGGGCCGATGCCGAAGACGATCGTGTGCTTGTCGATCGCGTCCACGTAGCGCTTCTGGTTGAGCGTCTTGGGGCGGATCGTGCGGCCTCGCGAGGACAGGATGTTCTGCGTGAGCACCTGGGCAGGGGTCTCCTGGCCGTCGCTCTCCCCGTTCTCGCTCGCCTTGAGCATGGCGATCGAGCGTTCCACTGCGTCCTCCGTCATCGGCTGTCCGGTGCGGAGCACCAGCATCATCTCGTCGAACACGCGGGCGATGAGGGCGACGTCCACAGGGTCGCCGACCGCGCTGATCTCATTGCCCCGGACGTGGATGTCGGCCGCCGGGAAGGCCTTCTCGATCACGCGCAGGAGGGCGTCTCCGGACCCCAGCACCGTCACCATGGGGTGCTGGGCAGGGACGGTGAACTGTGCTCTCGCCTGCTCCTGCGCGGAGGTGTGAGCTGTGGGTGTCTGAGTCATGGGCCGGCGCTGAAGGCCTGCGGTTCCTCCTCTTCACGGCCGCGTAGCTGAGGGCGGCCTCGCGATTCCCAGGGTACGACGGGGGACTGACAACGCCGTAGGGGTTTTGGGGGCGGGGTTGGAATCCAGGGGGCGAAGCCCATGGGCGGCCAGGGCGTCACGCCGAGCGCCGGAAGCCGATCGTCGGCACGGCCCGCCGCAAGGGCCAGGGCCTGACCAACTCCTCGGACACCAGGCCGGCCAGGAACCCGTACCTCTCCAACGCCACCGCCGACTGCCCCTCCACCGACTGCACCCGCCGCCACCACGCCGCGATCTCCGACCACCCCGGCGCCGACAGCGACCCCCCGAACTCCTGCACGGACAGCGCCGCGGTCAGTCCGGCGAAGGCCAGCCGGTCCGCCAGCGGCCAGTCCGCCAGCGTCCCGGTCACGAACCCGGCGACGAACACGTCCCCCGCCCCCGTCGGATCGAGCGCCTCGACCTCGATCGCCGGCACCTCAGCCGTCTCCCCCGTACGCCGGTCCACCGCGTACGCGCCGTCCGCCCCGAGCGTGACCACCGCGAGCGGCACGTGCTCGGTCAGCGCGTGCGCGGCCGCCCTGGGGCAGTCCGCGCCCGTGTACCGCATGGCCTCCTCCGCGTTCGGCAGGAACGCCTCGCAGTGCCGCAGGTCGGGCAGCGCCGCCAGGTCCCACGCGCCGGTGTCGTCCCAGCCGACGTCGCCGAAGACCCGCGTGCCCTTGCTCGCGGCCTGGGCGATCCAGGGCGCGCTCACGCCGGGCGCGAGGGAGGCGACGGCGGCACGCGCGCGGGGCGGGCACTCGGGGGCGGGCTCCTCCGGGGGCGGCTCGTGGCCGTGCGAGACCATCGTGCGCTCCCCCTCGTAGGCCATGGAGACCGTCACCGGGGAGTGCCAGCCGGGCACCGTGCGCGACGGGGAGAGGTCGATGCCCTCGCCGTGCTCCAGGGCGTCCCAGCAGTAGTCGCCGTAGTGGTCGTCGCCGAAGGCCGCCGCGAGGGACGTACGCAGGCCGAGGCGGGCCAGGGCGGTGGCCATGTTGGCGACGCCGCCGGGGCTCGACCCCATCCCGCGCGCCCAGGACTCCGTCCCGCGCACCGGGGCGGAGTCGAGCCCGGTGAAGATGATGTCGAGGAAGACGGTCCCGGTGAGATAGACGTCCCAGGGCGGGTCGTCCGGCGCGCGCAGCGGGGCGAGGGGATCGACCTGGGTCTGGCGGTGCGATCCCTTTCCGGCCGGGCCCTTTCCGGCCGGGGCGGTGGACGCGATCACGATGCGCTCCCTGACGTGGTGCGGATCAGGCCAGTCTGCACCACATCACTGACAACGTGACGCCGATCACGCCGGACCCACCCGTTCCGTCAGCTCACGCCGGCCCTCGCGCGCCCCCCTGGGCGACCGCAGAGCCGGGGCTACCAGCGGGGCATCGAGGGCGTCACCCACGCCGGGTCGGCGACCCGCATGGCCGCCGCGTCGTCGCGGTCCCGCAGCGCCCCGTCGTCGTCCAGCCACCGCCGGTGCAGCACGGCCAGCCGCTCGCGGTCGAGCTCCACGCCGAGCCCGGGCGCGTCGGACACGGGCACCTTGCCGCCCTCGAAGGCGAGCCGCTCGGTGAGCACGTCCTCCGACTGCCAGGGGTAGTGGGAGTCGCAGGCGTGGTGGAGGTTCGGGACGGTGGCGGCCACGTGGGTCATCGCGGCGAGCGAGATGCCCAGGTGGGTGTTGGAGTGCATCGACACACCGACGCCGAAGGTGCGGCAGACGGCGGCGAGCTGCTGGGTGTTGCGCAGCCCGCCCCAGTAGTGGTGGTCGGAGAGCACCACCTGGACGGCGCCCCTGGTGAACGCCTCCTTGATCTCGGCGAAGGTCGTCACGCACATGTTGGTGGCGAGCGGCACCCCGGTCCGCCCGGCGACCTCGGCCATGGCGGGGGTGCCGAGGGTCGGGTCCTCCAGGTACTCCAGGACGTCCCCGAGCTCCCGCGCCACCTTCAGCGAGGTCTCCAGGGACCAGGCGCCGTTGGGGTCGAGCCGCAGCGGGTGCCCGGGGAACGCCTCGGCGAGCGCCCGTACGGCCGCGATCTCCTCGTCGGGCGGGAAGACACCGCCCTTGAGCTTGAAGGAGGTGAAGCCGTACCGCTCGGTGAACCGGCGGGCCTGTTCCACCACCCCGGCCGGGTCGACGGCGGCCCCCCAGTCGTCCTTCTCGCAGGCGACGCCCTCCGGGTGGCCGGCCCACTTGTAGAACAGGTAGGCGCTGTACTCGACGGCGTCGCGCACCTTGCCGCCGAGCAGTGCGTGCACGGGCAGTCCGAGGGTCTTGCCGAGGGCGTCGAGGCAGGCCACCTCGAAGGCGGAGACGACGGAAAGACGCAGCTTGTCGGCGGTCTGGACGCCGCGCAGCCCGCCGACGTCGACGGCGTTCTCGACCCGGGAGGCGTCCACCGCGACCTGGTCCGCGACCGTGAACAGGCCGTTCAGATCACTGACCTGCCGTCCCTTCAGCCGCTCGGCGAAGGGCCGGGCCAGCTCCAGGTACTTGGTGTCGCCGTAGGTCTCCCCCAGGCCCGTGACCCGGTCCGCCGTGACGACCTCGACGATCAGCCGGGGCGTGTACGGCTGGTGCACGCCCTGCGTGTTGAGCAGCGGCGGGTCCGCGACCAGGATCGGTGTCAGCCGTACGTCGGTGATGGCGAGGTTCACAGAGCGGCTCCCACCAGGTCGAGTCCCGCTTCCAGGAGGGCGGTCAGGGCCGCCAGGTCGGCGGGCGAGGGGTCGGTGAGCGGGGCGCGCACGGGACCCACCGGGTGGCCGCGCAGCCGGGCCGCCGCCTTCACCAGCGACACGGCGTACCCGGGGACGCGGTCGCGCAGTTCGACGAGCGGGACGTAGAAACCGCGCAGCAGCTTGTCGACGGTGCCGTGGTCGCCGTCGCGCAGGGCGGTGAAGAAGGCGTCGGAGATCTCGGGGGCGAAGGCGTGGACGGCGGAGGAGTAGGCGGGGACTCCGACGGCGGCGTAGGCGCGGGCCTGGATCTCGGCGGTGGCGGCGCCGTTGAAGAACAGGAAGCCCTCGGGCGCGGCGAGCGTGAGGCGCTGGAGCCGGTCGAGGTCGCTGTGGCCGTCCTTGAGGCCGATGACGCCCGGCAGGGCCGCGACGCGCCTGAGCGACTCGGCGGTGAACGCGACCTGTCCGCGCTGGTAGGCGATCAGCGGCAGCCGGGTGCGGGCGGCGATCTGTTCCAGCTGGGCGACCAGCCCGTCCTGCGGGGCGGCGACGAGGTAGTGCGGCAGCACGAGGAGCGCGTCGGCTCCGGCGTCCTCGGCGATGCGCGCGAACCGGACGGCCTGCGCCCAGCCGTACCCGGTCCCGGCCACGACCGGTACGCGGCCCGCCGCCTCCTCGACCGTGATGGTGACGACCTGCCGGTACTCGTCCTCGTCGAGCGAGAAGAACTCGCCCGTGCCGCAGGCGGGGAAGACGGCGCCGGGCGAGGTGGCGAGCCGGTCCGCGACGTAGGCGCGGAAGCCGTCCGGGTCGAGGGTGCCGTCGTCGCGGAAGCTGGTCAGCGGGAACGACAGCACGCCGCCGGCCATGCCCTCCCGCAGCCGGTGCGCGACCCCACCCGGGCCGGCGCTCACCGTCATCTCCTCGGTCATTCCCTCGCCATCTCCTTATGTAGACGCCATTTATGTATGAGAATGATGGTTGGATAGGCGAACGTCAACCGCACGGCGCGGCGCGATTACGATCGGCGCATGTCAGACACAGGTGGCGTCCGCGAAGTGAAGTCCGCGGCCCGCACGGTCGAGCTGCTGGAACTCCTCGCGGCACGCGGCGACCGCCCGGCCCGGCTCCAGGAGCTGGCCGACGAACTCGGCGTTCCCCGCAGCTCGATGTACGCGCTGCTCCAGACCCTGATCTCGCACGGCTGGGTCCGCACGGACGTCACCGGCTCCCTGTACGGCATCGGCATCCACGCCCTGCTCACCGGCACCGGCTACCTCGACTCCGACCCCCGGGTCCGGGTCGTACGGCCGTATCTCGACGAGGCGTCCGAGGCGCTCGGCGAGACGATCCACATGGGCCGGCTGGACGGCCGGGACGTGGCGTATCTGGCGACGCGGGAGTCGCACGAGTATCTGCGCACGATCAGCCGGGTGGGCCGGCGACTCCCCGCGCACGCCGGGGCCCTGGGCAAGGCCCTGCTGGCGGAACGCCCGGACGCGGAACTGCCCGAGGCACCGTACGAGGCGCTGACCCCGAACACGCACACCAGCCGGGAGTCCCTGGCGGCCGACCTCGCCCGGGTCCGGGCCCGTGGCTGGTCCGTGGACCGGGAGGAGGGCGTGATCGGCATCGTCGGCTTCGGGTTCGCGCTGCGCTACGACACCCCGGCGCTGGACGCGATCAGCTGCTCGGTGCCGGTGGCCCGGCTCACGCCCGAGCACGAGGAGCGGATCGTCGCCGTGATGCGGGAGATCCGGGCCAAGGTGGAGGCGACGGTTCCGGGGTCCGGGTCGGTGCGCTGGCGTTAGCGGAAACCCGCTCGCCACCTCGGGAAAGGCGCTCGTCTACCCGGACTTCACCGCACCAAACACAACGTGCGCCACATCACACCCCGCGAGTTAACTCGTACGACTACTTGCTTGATACAAATTGCCCGCGCGTTCCTGTCTGTCGACGGTCGTCGCCCAATCCCCCTCCTCCGCCGCTCCTTTCGCATGCCCTGGGAACGCCCGTGTTCGCCCCCCGCACCACCCCCTGGCCCCTCGTCGCCCTTTTCACGGCCGGGTACCTCGCCCCGTATCTGCTGCCGACCACCGTCGGCAGACTCGACTCGGGCCTTCCGCTCTCCGCCACCCAGGCCGGCGCCGTCGGCAGTGCCCTGCTGCTGAGTTCGGCGACCGCCGGATTCGCCCTGGCCTCACGGGTCGAACGGATCGGGGCCCGCACCCTCGCCCGGCTCGGGCTCGCACTGGCCCTGCTCGGCTACGGCGCCGCCGCGCTGACCACCACCGTCCCGGCCGTCGTCGCCGGCGCGGTCGTCGGCGGGTTCGGCTCCGGCACGGCCACCACCGTCGCCGCCACCCTGATAGCCGCCCAGCGGGATCCGCACCGGGCCTCCACGGCCGGGCTGCTCACCGTCTCCGCCCTCGCGGGCGCCGTGTATCTGACGGTCCCGCACCTCGGCCCGGGGCACGGTCTGCCCCTGGCCGCGATCGCCCTCACGGCCCTGGCCGTGTGGCCGCTGACCGGCCGCCTGCCCGCCGGTACGCCCGCCGCGCCCGCGCGGCACCACAAGGCCCGGCTGCCCCACGCCCGTTCGGGCCTGGTGCTGGCCGCCGCCATGCTGTGCTGGTCGCTCGCCCAGAACTCCCTGTGGGGCGTGAGCGGACAGATCGGACTGACCCAGGCCCACCTCGGCGAGGCCACCGTCGGCGCGGTGTTCGCCGTGGCGCTGGGCACCGGACTGACCGGTGTCCTCGCGGCGGGCGCGCTCGGGGCGCGGCTGGGACGCGCGGTGCCGATCGGGGCGGGCACGGTCCTCATCGCCGGCTGCATCGTGCTCAGCGCCTCCGCGACCGACCTGGCGAGCTTCGCGACCGGCGAGATCGCCTGGAACACCCTGTACCCGGTGGTGCTGTCGTACGTGATCGGGCTCGCCGCCTCGCTCGACCCGCGCGGCCGCTGGGCGGTGCTCGTCGGCTCGGCGTCCTCGCTGGGCACGGCCGCCGGGCCGATCACCGGCAGCGTGCTGTCGGCGCAGGCCGGGTTCCCGGCCATGGGCGCGATCCTGGCCGCCGGTCTGCTGGTGATCGCCCTGCCGATGACGGCCGTCGCCCTGCACACGAGCGGGCGGCCCCTGCTGGCCGGGGCGATCCGCCGCCGCGGCGGCCACCCGGCCGCCCTGGTCGCCGCCACCACGGGCACCCCCACCGGCGCGGTCCCCGAGATCGGCGCCCGGGAACAGCAGGTGGTGGAGATCCCCGTGGACACCCCGGCCGTCCCGGCCCAGCGCGCCTACGGCAAGGCGGGGTCGGAGGTCTTCTGAGGCCTACGGGTGGTTCCTCAGCGGAACTCGTAGGCCTCCACCTCGGCGAGATACCGCGCCCGCAGCTCCTCGTCGTCCTCCAGGAACGAGGCGAGGAAGGAGTTGCGGGCGAGCTCGCGCAGCCGCTCCTCGCTCAGGCCGAGGGTGTCGCGCACGGCGTCGAAGTTGTCACCGGCGTAGCCGCCGAAGTACGCCGGATCGTCCGAGTGCACCGTGCACATCAGGCCGGCGTCCAGCATGGCGGGCAGCGGATGGTCGGCGAGGGTGTCGACGGTCCGCAGCCGGACGTTCGACAGCGGACACAGCGTCAGCGGCACCCGCTCCCGCACCAGCCGCTGCACCAGCTCCGGGTCCTCCACGCAGCGCAGCCCGTGGTCGACCCGCTCGACGCCGAGGACGTCCAGCGCCTCCGTGATGTACTCCGGCGGCCCCTCCTCACCGGCGTGCGCGACCCGCCGCAGCCCGAGCGCGGCGGCGGCCTCGTACACCTCGCGGAACTTCGCCGGCGGATGCCCGCCCTCGGCCGAGTCGAGGCCGACACCGGTGATCCGGTCCAGGTACGGCTTGGCCGCCTCCAGGGTCGCCAGGGCCGACTCGGCGGACTCGTCGCGCAGGAAGCACATGATCAGCCGGGTCGAGACGCCGTGCCGGGACTCGCTGTCGCCCAGCGCCCGCCACAGCCCCTCGACGACCGTGCCGAGCTCCAGCCCGCGGCTGGTGTGGGCCTGCGGGTCGAAGAAGATCTCCGCGTGCCGCACGCCCTGGTCGGCGGCGCGTTCGAGGTACTCGTTCGCCAGGTCCTCGAAGTCCCGCTCGGTGCGCAGGACGGCCATGAGCTCGTAGTACAGGTTCAGGAACGACTGGAGGTCCTCGAACCGGTACGCCTCGCGCAGCTCGTCCGTGTCCGCGTACGGCAGCGTGAGGCCATTGCGCGTGGCGAGCTCGAAGGCGAGTTCCGGTTCCAGGGTGCCTTCGATATGAAGGTGCAGTTCGGCTTTGGGGAGGGACATCAATTCATCGTACGGGCGTTTCACCGACGCTTCGGAACCGGCACCCTCAGCAGATCGTGCGCCACGGTCAGCTCCCCCTCGTACCCCGCCGCCCGCGCCTGCCGCTCGAACTCGTCCGGGTCGGTGTAGCGCTGGCTGAAGTGGGTCAGCACGAGGTGCCGCACACCGCCGTCCCGGGCCACCCGCGCGGCCTGACCGGCCGTCAGGTGTCCGTGCTCCACCGCGAGTTGCTCGTCCTCGTCGAGGAAGGTCGACTCGATGACGAGCATGTCGCAGCCCTCGGCGAGCGCGTACACCCCCTCACACAGCCGGGTGTCCATGACGAACGCGAACCGCTGCCCGCGCCGCACCTCGCTGACGTCGTCCAGCAAGACCCCGCCGAGCGAGCCCTCGCGCTGGATCCGGCCGACGTCCGGCCCCTTGATGCCGTGCGCGGCGAGCCGCTCGGGCAGCATGCGGCGGCCGTCGGGCTCGACGATCCGGTAGCCGTACGACTCGATCGAGTGCGACAGCCTGCGGGTGTCCAGCGTGTACGACGGCGTGACCGCGAGCACGCCGTCCCCGTCGGCCGGGGCCTCGGTGAGGAAGACGGTCGCGCGGTAGGGCGTGGCGTACTGGAGCCGCTCGTAGAAGCGCTGCCCGGACTTCGGGTAGTGGGCGGTGATCTCGTGCGGCACCTGGTCGAGGTTGATGCGCTGGATGACCCCGGGCAGACCGAGGGCGTGGTCGCCGTGGAAGTGCGTGACGCAGATCCGGTTGAGGTCGTGCGCGGCGACCCCGGCCCGCACCATCTGGCGCTGCGTGCCCTCGCCGGGGTCGAACAGGATGCCCTCGCCGTCCCAGCGGAGCAGGTAGCCGTTGTGGTTGCGGTGGCGGGTCGGGACCTGGCTGGCGGTGCCGAGCACCACGAGTTCGCGTACGGACAAGGCGTTGTCCCGTTATCCGGGGGGCCAGTCGAGGCCGCGGCCGCCGAGCACGTGGCCGTGCACGTGCCAGACCGTCTGGCCGGCGCCGCTGCCGGTGTTGAACACGAGGCGGTAGCTGTCCAGCTTCTCCTCGTCGGCGACGGCCTGGGCCTCGCGGAGCACGTCCGCGGTGAGCGCCGGGTCGGCGGCGGCGAGGGCGGCGGCGTTCTCGTAATGCGCCTTGGGGATGATCAGGACGTGGGTGGGGGCCTGGGGGTTGATGTCGCGGAACGCGACGGTGGTGTCCGTCTGGCGGACGATTGTCGCCGGGATCGTTCCGGCGACGATCTTGCAGAACAGGCAGTCGTCCTGTGGCTCCCCTGCCATTTTTCCTCCGGGGGTTGGCCGAATGTGGTGTCCGACTCGGGCATCGTATCGTCGTCGGGTGCGGGTGCGTTTGGGCTGGTCGCGCCCCTCAGGAGGTCGGCAAGGCCGGCGGCGTTTTCGCCGGACTGCCCTCCAGACTCTCCAGAGCGAGCCGGATCGCCTCGTCCAGTTGGGCGTCCCTGCCCGCCACGTAGTCCTGCGGGCGCTGCACCACCTCCACGTCCGGATCGACCCCGTGGTTCTCCACCCCCCACTCGTAACCCTCCAGCCAGAAGGCGTACTTGGGTTGGGTGACCAGGGTGCCGTCCACCAACCGGTAGCGGCTGTCGATGCCGATGACGCCGCCCCACGTGCGGGTGCCGACCACCGGGCCGAGGCCCAGGGCCTTGATCGCGGCGTTGACGATGTCGCCGTCGGAGCCGGAGAACTCGTTGGCGACGGCCACGACGGGGCCGCGGGGGGCGTCCTCGGGGTAGCTGTAGGGGCGCATGCCGCGCGGGACGGCCCAGCCGACGATGCGGCGGGCGAGTTTCTCGACGACCAGCTGGGAGGTGTGGCCGCCGCGGTTCTCGCGGACGTCGACGACCAGGCCCTCGCGGGCGACCTCGACGCGCAGGTCGCGGTGGATCTGGGCCCAGCCGGGCGCCTGCATGTCCGGGACGTGGAGGTAGCCGAGGCGGCCGCCGGACTTCTCGTGGACGTAGGCGCGCCGGTCGGCGACCCAGGCGTGGTACCGCAGCGGCTCCTCGTCCGCGATCGGGACGACGACGGCGTGCCGCGGATCACCGCCGCCGGACGGGGAGATGGTCAGCTCCACCGGCTTGCCCGCCGTGCCGATCAGCAGCGGGCCGGGTCCGGCCACCGGGTCGACCGGCTGGCCGGCGATGGCGAGGATCGCGTCCCCGGGGCGCACGGCGACGCCGGGCGCGGCCAGCGGGCTGCGGGCGTCCGGGTCGGAGGTCTCGGAGGGCAGGATGCGGTCGACGCGCCAGCTGCCGTCCTCGTGGCGGGAGATGTCGGCGCCGAGCAGGCCCTGGCGGGGACCGCCGCCGAAGCCGCCGCGCGGGGTGACGTAGGCGTGCGAGGTGCCGAGCTCGCCCTGTACCTCCCACAGCAGGTCGACCAGGTCGTCATGGGTGGCGAGCCGGTCCACGACCGGCCGGTAGCGGTCGAGGACGCCGGCCCAGTCGACGCCGCTCATGTCCGGCCGCCAGAAGTGGTCCCGCATGATGCGGCCGTTCTCGTCGAACATCTGCCGCCACTCGGCGGCCGGGTCGACGAACTGGCGCACCCGGCCCAGGTCGACGGTGATGTTGGTGTCGCTGTCGTCGTCGCTGGAGGCGCGCCGGTCGCTGGGGACGACCTTCAGCCGCCCGTCGGTCCACAGCAGCACCCGCTTGCCGTCGCCGCTGACCTCGAAGTGGTCGGCGTCGACGGCGAGATGCTCGATCCGCTGCTGGGCGAGGTCGTACCGCTCCAGTTCCGACTTGGGGTCGGGGTCGTCCGGGGTGGCCCGGGACGCGCCGAGCACACCGGCGACCGGGTGGCGCAGCCACAGGACACCGTCCTTGGCGGCGCGCAGGTTGGAGTAGCGGGCGGCCTCCACCGGGAAGGGCACGATGCGGTCGGCGAGGCCTTCGAGGTCGATGCGGGTGGTGGGGGTGCCCTCGCTGTCGGGGGTCTCCTCCCGGTCGGGCGTCTCGAAGGACCGGCCGTGCCGCTGCGGCCCGAACGGGGAGGGCGTGGTGGCCGCGAGCGTGATCAGATGCGGCCGGGCGCCCTCCACGAAGGCCAGGTCGAAGACGTGCTCGTCGTAGACCGGGTCGAAGGAGCGGTTCGACAGGAACGCGAGGTGCTTGCCGTCCGGCGTGAACGCCGGCGCGTAGTCCTGGAAGCGCAGCGGGGTCGCCTCGGTGACCGAAAGATCGGTGGTGTTGGCGAGCTTCAAATGCGACAGGGGCCGCGGGCCGGGGTGGGACCAGGCGAGCCAGGCCGAGTCGGGCGAGAAGACGAGCCCGGACACGTCACCGTCCTCGCTGCGGTCCACCTCCCGCACCTCGCCCGTCTCCCTCTCGACGAGCAGCAGGCGACCGTCGTGGGAGGCCACGGCCGCGCGGCTGCCGTCTGGTGCCATGGCGAGCTCCAGCACCCTGCCGAGCTGCCCGGCGGCGAGCCGGCGCGGTGTCGCCCCCGGGGTGAGACCGGTGGCGGGCGCGAACTCCAGGGCGTCGTCGCCCTCGGCGTCCGTCACCCACACCACCCACTCCTCGCCGTCCGCGCGGAACGCCCGCGGCAGCCTGGCCCGCACCCCGGGCGTCGCGGCCAGCGCGCGGGCCGGGCCGGAGCGGTGGGTGACCCAGTGGACGCAGCCGCGTACGGACACGGCGCTACCGCGCGCGGTGTGGTCCGGGGACGCCGACCCGAACCACCGGGAGGCGTTGACCGGGAACGGCTGGAGATCGACGCGCTGCCCGCCCAGCCGCACCTCCAGCCGCCGCGGCTCGGCCCCGTCCAGGTCGTCCAGCACCCACAGCTCACCGACGCTGGAATAGACGACACGGGTGCCGTCGGTCGCGGCGTGCCGGGCGTAGTAGCCGTCGAGCGGGGTGTGCCGCCGCAGATCGGATCCGTCGGCGAGCGAGGAGTACAGCGCGCCGGTGCCCTCGTGGTCGGAGAGGAAGGCGATCCGGTCCCCGACCCACAGCGGGTACTCGATGTTCCCGTCCAGCCCCTCGTGGAGCCGTACGAACTCGCCGTCTCCCTCAGGGTCGATCCACAACTTCCCGGCGGTACCGCCCCGGTACCGTTTCCACCAGGCGGCCTCGCGCCCCATCGGCGCGGACAGCAGGACGACGCTCGGCCCGTAGGCGATGTCACCGACCGGCCCGTAGGGCAGGGTGGTGGCCGGGCCGCCGTCGAGCGGAACGGCACGCGCCCAGGTGCGGCGCAGGCTCGCCTGCCCCTGGGAGCTGATCGCGAGTACCTCGCCGTCCGGGGTCCAGCCGCGCACCTGGGTCTTCAGACTGCCCCAGTACGTCAGACGCTTGGCGGGGCCGCCGTCGACCGGGGCGATGTGCACCTCGGGGGCGCCGTCGCGGGTGGAGGTCCAGGCGACGGTGGTGCCGTCGGGCGAGATACGGGGCAGGGTCACCGGCACGTTGTCGGCGCTGACCCGCCAGGCCCGGCCGCCGTCGAGAGGAGCGAGCCACACGTCGTCCTCGGCGGTGAAGGCGACCAGGTCACCGTGCACGTGGGGGAACCGGAGGTAAGCAGGCGATGCGGACTGTGTCACCCGATCACCCTATGCAGGGACGGCGCGCCGCGGACAGACTTCGGATCACTTGCCGTTCGCCCCTCGCGTACGTCACTTGCCCTCGACGGGCCGGCAGTCGGGGTATCGGTCGCACCAGATGGTCTGCGTCACGGTCACGGTGACGGTGGCTCCCGGCTGTCCGTTGGTGGGCCCGCCGCCCACGGGCGGCGGGCTGGTGGAGTTGCAGTCGCCGAGCCCGTCGACCTCGAACCACACCTTGCCGTCCACCTTGGCGGTGATGTGCCCGCGCACACAGGCGCCGTCCACCGCGTGGGTGACCTTGCCGTCGACGGTGATGTCCTTCCCGTCGTCCGTCTCGCCCTCGCAGTCGACGGTGGCGACGGTCTTCTCACTCGCCGAGGGCGACGGCTTCCCGCCCTGGCCGGAGTTCCCGTAGGAGGCGGTGCACGTCAGCCACCGCACGCCCGCCTTCTGCCGGTTGAGTTCCTTGGTGACGGCCTCGTCGGTGGTGTACGCGACGGACGCGGAGCTGATCCCCGCACCGGGTTCACACGCGACCGCGCCGCCGACGGCAGCCAGCGCGAATGTCACCGCGACCGCCACCTTACGGCTGCGCGGCCCCCGCCAGTTCCTCCTCAATGCCCCCATGAAGGGCAGCCTGCCACCGTCGGCGGCGGGACGGTAGAGCGCAACTGGCCACCCGGCGTTGTGGCGGGGGCGGGGCGTTGCGCGGCCCGGCGTATGCGCGCAGGCAGGCCGTCAGCCGCGCAGCAGCAGCCACTCCTGGAGTTCCACCAGGTTGCCCTCCGGGTCCTTGAGGTGGGCGACGCGCAGACGGTCGGTCAGGAGGGCCGGGCCGTGGAGGATCGTGGCGCCGCGCATCGTGATCTCCTCGCAGTACGCGTCCAGGGCGTCGACGCGCAGGACCACCAGGGAGCGGTGGCCGTTCGCCGAGTCGCCCAGCTCGTCCAGCACTTCGGCCATCACCGAGCGGTCCTGCAACGCGATCCCCGCGGAGCCCACCGCGGGACTGAACTTCTCGTACGGCCCGTCCGCCGACCCCAACTGCGGCTTGAGGCCGAGGACCTCGCCGTAGAAGCGGTAGCAGGCGGCGAAGTCGGTCACGAGCAGTCGTACCTGGGCGAGTTCCACGGTGCCTCCGAGCGGGGTCAGGTCCAGCGGCCGGTGCGAGCCAGGAGCACGGCCGCGGCCGCGGTCCCGGCGGTCGATGTGCGCAGCACACTGCGCCCGAGGCGGAACGCCTCGGCCCCCGCTTGTGCGAACAGCGCCAACTCCTCCGGCGCCACGCCCCCTTCGGGCCCCACCACCAGCACGATCTCACCGGAGGACGGCAGTTCGGCCGTGGCCAGCGGCGAGTTGCCGCTCTCGTGCAGCACGGCGGCGAACTGCGCCTCCGCCAGCAGCGCCGCGACCTGCTTGGTCGTAGCCGCCTCGGCGACCTCGGGGAACCGGACCCGGCGCGACTGCTTGCCGGCCTCCCGGGCGGTGGCCCGCCACTTCCCCAGCGCCTTCGCTCCCCGCTCGCCCTTCCACTGCGTGATGCAGCGCGCCGCCGCCCACGGCACGATCGCGTCGACGCCGACCTCCGTCATCGTCTCGACGGCCAGCTCCCCGCGGTCGCCCTTGGGCAGCGCCTGGACGACGGTCACCCGGGGCTGCTCCGGCGGCTCCTCGGTCACCGGGTCCAGCCGGACGATCAGCCGGTCCTTGCCCTCGGTGTCGAGCACGACACCGTCCGCCCAGCGTCCGGCCCCGTCCGTGAGGACGACGTCCTCACCGGCGCGCAGCCGCTTCACGGAGACGGCGTGCCGTCCCTCCGGTCCGTCGAGGACATGGCGGCCGCCCCCGGCCGTGTCGAAGTGCTCGACCACGAACACCGGAGCCGTCATCGGTTTCCGCCTCCGCCCGACAACGCTGTCCGCGCCGCGGCGAGTTCACCGGCCAGCACCTCCACCAGCTGCCCGGCGGGCAGCTCCCGCGCCATCCAGTGCCCCTGCCCGGCCCACAGCGCCATGGCCTGCGCGTCCCCCGCCTTGGCGGCGGCCTTGCGCAGCGGCGCGGTGAGGTGGTGGATCTCGGGGTAGGCGGCGGGCGCGTACGGGCCGTGCTCGCGCACGAAGCGGTTGACGAGGCTGCGCGCCGGGCGCCCGGAGAAGGCCCGGGTCAACTCCGTACGGACGAACAGGGGGTTGGTCAGCGCCTGCTTGTGCAGGGCGTTCGCGCCCGACTCGGCCGTGGCGAGGAACGCGGTGCCGAGCTGGGCCGCGCTCGCGCCCGCCGCGAGGACCGCGGCGATCTGGCCGCCGCGCATGATGCCGCCGGCGGCGATGATCGGGATGCTCACGGTCTCCCGGATCTGGGCGACCAGCGACAGCAGCCCGATGCCGGAACCGTCCGTCTCGGGGATGTCCCGGTGCGTGCCCTGATGGCCGCCGGCCTCGACACCCTGCGCGATGACCGCGTCCGCGCCCGCCCGCTCGACGGCCCGTGCCTCGTCGGGGGTGGTGGCGGTGACCAGGACGAAGGTGCCGACCCGGTGCAGGGCGTCGACGACCTCCCGGCTCGGCGCGCCGAAGTGGAACGACACCACCGGCACGGGGTTGTCGCGCAGGACCGCGAGCTTGGTCTCGTAGCCGTCGTCGCGGCCGCTGTCGGGGTCACCGAGCTCGGCCTCGTACCAGGAGGCCTCGCCGGCCAGCTGGTGGGCGTAGACGTCGATGGCGGCGGCAGAAGGGGGCGCGGTGCCAGCCGCTCCGGTGGAGCCGGTGCTTGCGCCGGGGTACTCCGGCTGCGGCATGAAGAGGTTCACTCCGAAAGGCCTGCCGGTGAGGCTGCGGAGCTGCTTGATCTCCTGGTACATCCCGTCGGCGGTCTTGTACCCGGCGGCGAGGAAACCGAGCCCGCCCGCCTCGCACACGGCGGCGGCGAGCTTCGGTACGGAGACGCCGCCCGCCATGGGGGCCTGCACGATCGGGTGGGGGAAGAGATCGGTCAGCGCGGAGGACATGACCGCATGTTGTCACGTCCTCCGAACAACCCCGAAACCGGCCTGCCGTGTGGCATAGACCAGAGGAACAGGCACCTCCAAGCCCCCGGGGGAGCCGGCGTCACCGCCCGTTGAACGCGTCCTTCAACCGCGAGAACAGTCCTTGCTGCCCCGGCTGACCGTGCCTGCCCGGGGTCCGACCCCCGGACCCCCAGCAGCGGCCGGGCCACCCGCGTCACCGCCCGTTGAACGCGTCCTTCAACCGCGAGAACAGTCCTTGCTGCCCGGGCTGGAACTGCCCCTGAGGCCGCTCCTCGCCACGCAGCTTGGCCAGCTCGCGGAGCAGGCGCTCCTGCTCGACGTCCAGCTTGCTCGGGGTCTGGACCTCGACGTGGACGATGAGGTCGCCGCGTCCGCCGCCGCGCAGGTGCGTGACACCACGGCCGTGCAGCGGGATCGACTGGCCGGACTGGGTGCCGGGCCGGATGTCGACCTCCTCCAAGCCGTCCAGCGTCTCCAGCGGCACCTTCGTGCCGAGGGCGGCCGCCGTCATCGGGAGCGTGACCGTGCAGTGCAGGTCGTCGCCGCGCCGCTGGAACTGCGAGTGGGGCAGTTCGTGGATCTCGACGTACAGGTCGCCCGCGGGGCCGCCGCCGGGGCCGACCTCGCCCTCACCGGCGAGCTGGATGCGCGTGCCGTTGTCGACACCGGCGGGGATCTTCACCGTCAGCGTGCGACGGGAGCGGACGCGGCCGTCGCCGGCGCACTCCGGGCAGGGGGTCGGGACGACCGTGCCGAAGCCCTGGCACTGCGGGCAGGGACGCGAGGTCATGACCTGGCCCAGGAAGGACCGCGTGACCTGGGACACCTCACCGCGGCCGCGGCACATGTCACACGTCTGAGCGGAGGTCCCCGGCGCCGCGCCCTCACCGCTGCAGGTGTTGCAGACGACCGCCGTGTCGACCTGGATGTCCTTCGTCGTGCCGAAGGCCGCCTCGTCGAGCTCGATCTCGATGCGGATCATGGCGTCCTGGCCGCGGCGGGTGCGCGAGCGCGGTCCGCGCTGCGACGCCGTGCCGAAGAACGCGTCCATGATGTCGGAGAAGTTCCCGAAGCCGCCGGCCCCGAAGCCGCCCGCGCCGCCGCCTCCGGCCTGCGAGAGCGGGTCGCCGCCGAGGTCGTAGACCTGCTTCTTCTGCGGGTCCGACAGCACCTCGTAGGCGGCGTTGATCTCCTTGAACCGCTCCTGGGTCTTCGGATCGGGGTTGACGTCCGGATGCAGCTCGCGCGCGAGCCGCCGGAAGGCCTTCTTGATCTCTTCCTGCGACGCGTCGCGGCGCACGCCGAGTACGGCGTAGTAGTCCGTGGCCACTACGACTCCGCCAGGATCTGTCCGACGTACCGTGCCACTGCGCGTACCGCTCCCATCGTTCCCGGGTAGTCCATGCGGGTCGGTCCGACCACGCCGAGCTTGGCGACAGCCTCGCCGCCCGAACCGTAGCCGACCGACACGACGGACGTGGAGTTGAGTCCTTCGTGGGCGTTCTCATGACCGATACGTACGGTCACGCCCGGATCCTGCGCCTCGCCGAGCAGCTTGAGGAGCACCACCTGCTCCTCAAGCGCCTCCAGCACCGGCCGGATCGTGAGGGGGAAGTCGTGCCCGAAGCGGGTCAGGTTGGCGGTGCCGCCGATCATCAGCCGCTCCTCGTTCTCCTCGACGAGCGTCTCCAGAAGTGTGGAGAGCACCGTGGAGACCGTACCCCGGTCCTCGTGCTCGAACGCCTCCGGCAGATCCTCCACCAGACTCGGCACATCCGTGAAACGGCGGTTCGCCACACGGCTGTTGAGCCGCGCGCGCAGATCCGCGAGGGAGGCCTCGCCGAAGGGTGCCGGGCAGTCGACCACGCGCTGCTCGACCCGCCCGGTGTCCGTGATCAGCACGAGCATCACGCGCGCGGGCGCCAAGGAGAGCAACTCCACGTGCCGCACGGTCGAGCGGGTCAGCGACGGGTACTGCACGACGGCGACCTGGCGTGTGAGCTGGGCCAGCAGCCGTACCGTACGCGCCACGACGTCGTCGAGGTCGACGGCGCCCTCGAGGAAGTTCTGGATCGCACGCCGCTCGGGCGCGGTCATCGGCTTGACGCCGGCCAGCTTGTCCACGAACAGCCGGTAACCCTTGTCGGTGGGGATGCGCCCGGCACTGGTGTGCGGCTGGGCGATGTACCCCTCGTCCTCGAGGGCCGCCATGTCGTTGCGGACGGTGGCCGGGGAGACGCCGAGGCTGTGCCGCTCGGTGAGGGCCTTGGAGCCGACCGGCTCCTCGGTGCCGACGTAGTCCTGGACGATGGCGCGCAGCACCTGAAGCCTGCGTTCACTGAGCATTCGCGCACACCTCCAGAAATCGTCCGCCCGGTGTCCTGCCTGTCGTGCCTGGCACTCTGCGCGTGCGAGTGCCAGCATTCCCCGCCCAGTGTACGGCTGCGGGGTACTGCCCCGGCAAGGCTGGTCCCGTGCTGCCGTGCCCCGGGCGGGGGTCACCGTTAGCGTCGCCGTATGACGGTGACTTGGGAAGAGCTCGGGTGGGAGCGGGTGGCCGGCGGGGTGGGGCGGTGCCGGCTTCCGGTGTGGGACTGCACGGCGGGGCTGGTCGCCGGTGAGGGCGCGGTCCTCATGATCGACGCGGGGTCCAGCCCGGCCGAGGGCGCGCGGTTGCGCGAGCAGGCACAGTCGCTCACCGGTCACCGTGTGACACATCTCGCGCTGACCCATCCCCACTTCGACCACGTCTTCGGTGTGGCGGCCTTCACGGACGCGGAGGTGTTCGGCGCGGTGGGCGTGGACACGGTGCTGACGCGCGTACGGGACCGCGAGGAGCTGCGCGCCGACGCGGTACGCAACGGCCTGGCGGAGACCACCGCGCGGGAGTCGGCGGACCGGCTGGTCCCGCCCCGCCACCTGGTCTCCGGTGAGTGGACCCTCGATCTGGGCGGCGGGCGCCAGGTGCTGCTGGCGAACGTGGGCCCCGGGCACACCGCGCACGATCTGGCGGTGCTGGTGCCGGGTGATCCGGAGGTGGTGTTCTGCGGCGATCTGGTCGAGGAGTCCGGCGAGCCGCAGTCGGGCCCCGACGCCGTGCCGTCGCACTGGCCGGCCGCCCTGGACCGCCTGCTCGACCTGGGCGGGCAGGACGCGCTGTACGTGCCCGGTCACGGAGCGGTGGTGGACGCGGCGTTCGTCCGCGCCCAGCGGGACTCGCTGGCGGCGCGTTTCGGCGTGTCTCCGTGACCGCTCGCCGGCTTCTCCTATCGTCATTCGAATGCGCCAGTACTCGCCCGATCTGACCCCGCCGTGGAAGAAGCCGCAGCAGCCGGTGCCCGAGGTTCCGGCGGAGCCGGGTCTGGTCGTCGAGGAGGCCGGGACCGGCTTCTGCGGCGCGGTGATCCGCTGCGAGGCGGGCACGGTCACCCTGGAGGACCGCTTCGGCAAGCACCGGGTGTTCCCCATGGAGCCGCGCGGCTTCCTCCTGGAGGGCAGGTCCGTGACGCTGATCCGCCCCTCGGCGGGCGGCCCCGCACGTCCCGCCCGCACGGCCTCCGGTTCGGTCGCCGTCCCCGGTGCCCGCGCACGCGTGGCCCGCGCCGGCCGCATCTACGTCGAGGGCCGGCACGACGCCGAGCTGGTCGAGAAGGTCTGGGGCGACGACCTGCGCATCGAGGGCGTGGTCGTGGAGTACCTGGAGGGCGTCGACGACCTGCCGTCCATCGTCGACTCCTTCGCCCCCGGCCCCGACGCCCGCCTCGGCGTCCTGGTGGACCACCTGGTGCCGGGCAGCAAGGAGTGGCGCATCGCCGAGTCGGTGACGAGCGACCACGCCCTGGTCGTCGGCCACCCCTACATCGACATCTGGGAGGCGGTGAAACCGTCGTCCCTGGGCATCGAGGCCTGGCCCCGGGTCCCGCGCGGCCAGGACTGGAAGACGGGCGTGTGCAGGGCGCTGGGCTGGCCGGAGAACACGGGCGCGGCCTGGCAGCGGATCCTGTCGGGGGTCCGGTCGTACAAGGACCTGGAGCCGGAGCTGCTGGGCAGGGTGGAGGAACTGATCGACTTCGTGACGGCCTAGCTGCGGGCATACGTGCCTCCCCCAGTGCCTTAAGGGCCTGGGAGGTGCCCCCAGGGCGGCACCCGTCCCACAGAGAGCGGCACCTCGTCGCGCCGAGGTGTGCATCGCCCCGGCCCCGGCACAGACGCCGAGCACCTCAGTCCACCAGATCACGCACGACCCCGTCCGCCAGCAACCGCCCGCGCAACGTCAGTACAGCCCGCCCCTCCGCATACGGCCCCTCCTGAAGCAGCCCTTCGGACAAGGCCCGCCGAGACGCCGCAAGCCCCTCCTCCCGCAGCAACGACAACGGCACACCGTCCCGCAGCCGCAACTCCAGCAGGATCCGCTCGACCCGCCGGTCCTCCTCCGACAGCACCTCACGCCCGGCACCCGGCGACCGCCCCGCCGCCAGCGCCCCCGCGTACGCCCCGGGATGCTTCACGTTCCACCACCGCACCCCGCCCACATGACTGTGCGCGCCCGGCCCGGCCCCCCACCAGTCCGCGCCCCGCCAGTACAGCTCGTTGTGCAGGCACCGCCCCGCCTCCGAGGTCGCCCAGTTCGACACCTCGTACCACTCGAAGCCCGCGCCCGAGAGGATCTCGTCCGCGATCAGATACCGGTCGGCGTGGACGTCGTCGTCGGTCATCGGCACCTCGCCCCGGCGGATCCGCCGAGCCAGCTGCGTCCCCTCCTCGACGATCAGGGCGTACGCGCTGACATGGTCCGGCCCGGCTCCCAGCACCGCGTCGAGCGAGGCCCGCCAGTCGTCGTCGGACTCCCCCGGCGTGCCGTAGATCAGGTCGAGGTTCACATGCTCGAACCCGGCCGCCCGGGCCTCGGCGACACACGCCTCGGGCCGCCCGGGCGTATGCGTCCGGTCCAGCACCTTCAGCACATGCTGCCTCGCGCTCTGCATGCCGAACGAGATCCGGTTGAAGCCCCCCTCGCGCAGGGCCGCCAGATACGCCGGATCCACCGACTCCGGGTTCGCCTCGGTCGTGACCTCGGCGTCCTCCGCGAGCCCGAACTCGTCACGGACGGCCGCGAGCATCCGCACCAGGTCACCGGCGTCGAGCAGGGTGGGCGTACCCCCGCCCACGAACACCGTACGAACGGGCCGGGGGTCGTCCCCCAGCACCTTCCGCGCCAGCCGGACCTCGTCGACCAGCGTCTCGGCGTAGTTGTCGCGCGAGGCCAGCACACCACCGGTGCCGCGCAGCTCGGTCGCCGTGTAGGTGTTGAAGTCGCAGTAGCCGCAGCGGGTCGCGCAGTACGGAACGTGCAGGTAGAACCCGAGCGGGCGGTCGGCGGCCCCGGCGAGGGCGGACGCGGGCAGCGCGCCGTCGTCGGGGACGGGCTCGCCGTCGGGGAGTGCGGAAGGCATACGTTCCATTGTCCAGCACCCGGGCGGTCAATCCGCCTGGAGCACCAGCAGCGCCAGGTCGTCCGCCGGGGGCCGCGCCCCGAACTCGTGCACCAGCCGCCTGATCCGCTCGGCTATCAGCTCGGCGTCCAGCCCCGCGCACCCGGCCAGCGCCGTCGCGAGCCCGTCCCCGTCGTCGAACTGGCGGGACCCGGAGCGGCGCTCGGTCACGCCGTCGGTGACGCACAGCAGCGTGTCGCCGGACCGCAGCTCGAAGGTCTCGCTGGTGTACGTGGCGTCCTCGACGACGCCCAGGAGGGTCTGGGGCTGAGCGGCCGTGTGGACCTCACCGCCCGTCCCGAGCAGCAGGGGCAGCGGGTGCCCGGCGGAGGCGACGGTGCAGCGGACGCCGCCGTCGAAGGGGACCAGCTCGCCGTACAGCAGGGACAGGAAGCGCGTCTGGGGGCCGTCGCCGGGCGGGGTCGGGCGGGCGCCCGCGGCCACCAGCGCGCGGGCCGCCGCGTCCGCGGCCTCCGTGGCGTCGTCGAGCAGGAGCTGGTTGAGGCGGTCCAGGACGTCGGCGACCCGGTAGCCCTCCCGGGCCAGCAGCCGCAGCCAGGGCCGGGCCAGGCCGATCACGACGGCGGCTTCGGGGCCCTTGCCCTGGACGTCGCCGACGGCGAAGCACCAGCGGCCGTCACCGGCCGGGAACAGATCGTAGAAGTCGCCGCTGGGCCCGCCCTTGTCGCACGGCTCGTAGACGAGGGCGCTGCGCACCCCGGGGATCTCGGCCACGGCGCCAGGCAGCAGTCCGCGCTGGAGTACGGCGCTGATGGTCGCCTGGCGGGCGTACTGGCGGGCGGCGCCGATGGCGAGCGCGACCCGGCGGCTGAGGTCCTCGGCGAGGCCGGTGATCTCGTCCGGGAAACCGGCGGCACCGGACCGTCCGATGACGAGGGTGCCCAGCGGGCGTCCGCCGGCGACGAGCCGGTACGCGAGGGCCGAGCCCGGCTCACCGGGCTCGTCACCGAGCGCCTCACCGGGCCAGGGGTAGTCGACCGGCCCGGACCCCAACGGGTCGGACGGGTGCGGCGCGTCCTTCTCCAGGGCCCGGCGCAGCTCCTCGATGCGGTTCTCGCTGCCGTGCCAGACCCGGGCCAGGCGGGGACCGCCCGCTCCGGCCCCGCCGCCCCAGCCGCCGCCGGTGGCCTCGTCCTCCAGCCACACCGCGCACCAGTCGGCCAGCCGGGGCACGATCAACTGCCCGGCGAGGGCGGCGACCAGGTCCTCGTCCAGCTGTCCGGCGAGGAGGTCGGAGGCCTCGGCGAGGAAGGAGAGGGCACCGCGGCCCAGCCAGGCGCCGTCGCGTCCGTCACGGCCGTCGCAGTCCTCGTACCGGTCCCGCCAGTCCCTCAGGTCGTGCCAGTCGCGCAGGTCGGGGGAGCCGCCGGGGTCATCGGCGTCCCGTACCTCGCGCGCCTCCCGCAGGGCGTGCTCATCCGGTGGCTCGTTCCCACCGCGTCCGGAGCGCCGCCGGCCCCGATCGCCCTCCCGGTCGTCCTGACCATGGGGAGGTTCCGGCGCCAGGATCTCCGCCACCCGCAGCCCGCGCGCCAGCGCGTGCTCCCCGGCGTACGCCTCGATCTGCTCGGCCGCCGCGCAGACCCCGGCGGGCAGCCGCGCCCACACCGTCTTCCGGCCCGTGCGGTACGTGATGCCCCAGGCCTCGGCCAGCGCGCCGACGAGCCGCAGGCCGCGCCCGTACTCCGGGATGTCGTGCGGCGTTTCCGGCTCGCCGCCGCGCGGTGCGCGTGAGGGGTGGTGGTCGGAGACCTCGACGACGAGCGCGGCCGTGTCGTTGTCGTCGGCTTCCAGCCGGCACTCCAGCTCGACGTCGGTGCCGGCGTGCACGACGGCGTTGGTGACGAGCTCGCTGACGACGAGCATGGCGTCGTCGGCGAGACGGTCGGTGAGGTGCTCGGCGCCGGGCAGTTGGAGCCCGGTCCACTCGGCGAGCGCCGCGCGCACCAGGGCGCGGGCGGAGCCCGGCGCGAGAGAGCTGCCGGACAGGGCCGCGTACGCCCGCGCGCGCTCCTTCTCAGGCGCCTCCGAAGCGATCACGGGCGCCCCTGAAGCGACCACGGGCACCTCGGACGCGGCCACGGACTCCCCGGACCCAGGCACGGACACCTCGGACGCGGCCACGGGCGCCTCAGTGTTCAGCACGGGCGCCCCGGACGCGGGCCCCGGCGCCTCGGAAGACAGTGCACACTCCTCGGAGACGGCCCCCTCGTGCACGGGCACCGGCGTCTCCGAAGCGTGGGCAGGCGCCTCTGAGGCACGGGAGGCGGTCTCCCGTTGCGTCGGAATGGCCCCCATGGACAGCTCCCCGGGCAGTTCGTACGAATACGCCACAGTCGATGCCGACAGGGTGACAGACTGACCACGCCCATAAGCGCCGAGTTACCGAAGTGGCCCGCCATGAGTGAGAACAGTGCTACTCCTGTGGTCGAAGACGGGCACGAAGACGGTCAGATTCGTGCATCCGATCTCCGTCCCCTGCTCGCAGCCATGACAGCCGCGCGCGACGGCGACTTCACCAAGGTGCCGGAAACCGGCCACGGGATGGTGGCCGAACTCACCGCGGTCTTCAACCAGATCATGGACCGCAGTGTCCACTTCACCACCGAGGTGCGCCGGGTGAGACGGGAGCTGGTGCGGTACGGCCGGCTCGACGAGCGGCTCTCGGCCAGCCCGGGTCAGGGCCTGTGGACGTCCCGCGTCAACGACGTGAACCAGTTGCTCGACGCCCTGGTCGCCCCGGCGGCGAACGCCACACGCGTGCTGGACGCGGTGGCCGGTGGCGATCTGACCCAGCGGGTCGATCTGCACGACGGCACCCGGGAGTTACGCGGCGACCTGCGGCGCCTCGGCCGGGCCGTGAACACGATGGTGGACCAGCTCTCCCTGTTCACCGGCGAGGTGACGCGGGTCGCGCGCGAGGTGGGTACCGAGGGGCGGCTCGGCGGCCGGGCCAAGGTGAAGGGGCTTTCGGGCAGTTGGCGCGACGTGACCGAGGCCGTCAACGCGATGGCGGCCCGGCTGACGGCCCAGGTGCGGGACATCGCGGCGGTCACGACGGCGGTGGCGCGCGGCGACCTGACCCGCACGGTCACGGTGGAGGCGACCGGCGAGCTGCTGGAGCTGAAGCTGACCGTGAACACGATGGTCGACCAGCTCTCCGCCTTCGCCGACGAGGTCACCCGCGTCGCGCGCGAGGTCGGCACCGAAGGCCAGCTGGGCGGCCGGGCCCAGGTCCGGGGCGTCTCCGGCGTCTGGAAGGACCTCACCGACAACGTCAACTTCATGGCGTCGAACCTGACCTCGCAGGTCCGCAACATCGCCCAGGTGACGACAGCCGTGGCCAACGGCGACCTGTCCCAGAAGATCACGGTCGACGCGCAGGGCGAGATCCTGGAGCTCAAGTCGACGATCAACACGATGGTCGACCAGCTCTCCGCCTTCGCCGACGAGGTCACCCGCGTCGCCCGCGAGGTCGGCACCGAGGGCAACCTCGGCGGCCGGGCCCAGGTCCGGGGCGTCTCCGGCGTCTGGAAGGACCTCACCGACAACGTCAACTTCATGGCCGACAACCTCACCTCCCAGGTGCGCAACATCGCGCTCGTGTCGACGGCCGTCGCCCAGGGCGACCTCGGCAAGAAGATCACGGTGGAGGCCAAGGGCGAGATCCTGGAGCTCAAGTCGACGATCAACACGATGGTCGACCAGCTCTCCGCCTTCGCCGACGAGGTCACCCGCGTCGCCCGCGAGGTCGGCACCGAGGGCAACCTCGGCGGTCAGGCCCAGGTCCGGGGCGTCTCCGGCGTCTGGAAGGACCTCACCGACAACGTCAACTTCATGGCGCTGAACTTGACCTCGCAGGTCCGCAACATCGCCCAGGTCACCACGGCCGTGGCCAACGGCGACCTGTCGAAGAAGATCACGGTCGACGCCCGCGGCGAGATCCTCGAACTGAAGGACACCGTCAACACGATGGTGGAGCAGCTGCGCGCCTTCGCCGACGAGGTCACGCGCGTCGCCCGCGAGGTCGGCACCGACGGCCGGCTGGGCGGCCGGGCCCAGGTGCTGGGCGTCTCCGGCGTCTGGCGGGACCTCACGGACAACGTCAACTCCATGGCCGACAACCTCACCTCCCAAGTGCGCAACATCGCCCAGGTCGCGACGGCCGTGGCGCAGGGCGACCTGTCCCGGAAGATCGACGTGGACGCCCGTGGCGAGATCCTGGAGCTGAAGACCACCATCAACACGATGGTCGACACGCTGTCCTCCTTCTCCTCGGAGGTCACGCGCGTGGCCCGCGAGGTCGGCTCCGAGGGCCAGCTCGGCGGCCAGGCCCGGGTCGAGGGCGTCTACGGCACCTGGAAGCGCCTGACGACGAACGTCAACGAGCTGGCCTCGAACCTCACCACCCAGGTCCGCGCGATCGCCGAGGTGGCCTCCGCCGTGGCCCAGGGCGACATGTCCCGCTCGATCACGGTCGAGACCCGCGGCGAGGTCACCGAGCTGAAGGACAACATCAACCTGATGGTGGCCAACCTGCGCGAGACGACCCGCGCGAAGGACTGGCTGGAGTCCAACCTGGCCCGGCTCGCCGCCCTGATGCAGGGCCACCGCGACCTGATGGAGGTCGCCGACCTGATACTCCGCGAGCTGACCCCGCTGGTGAACGCCCAGTACGGCGCGTTCTACCTGGCCGACCCGGAGGAGGACGGAGCGGCGGTTCCCACCAAGGGGCTCGCCTTCATCGCCGGCTACGGCGCCGCCCAGGACGCGACCGTCGAGACCGGCGCCCTCCCGGTGCACGGCCTGGTGGCGCAGGCGGCCCGGGAGAAGAAGCGGATCCTGGTCGAGGGCGCCCCGCCCGACTACATCAAGATCAACAGCGGCCTCGGCGAGGCGGCCCCCACGACGATCGTCATCATCCCGATCCTCTTCGAGAACAAACTCCTCGGCGTCATCGAACTCGCCTCCTTCTCCCGCTTCTCCGACGTGC
Source organism: Streptomyces sp. DH10 (assembly GCF_029813805.1). Lineage (NCBI taxonomy): Bacteria > Bacillati > Actinomycetota > Actinomycetes > Kitasatosporales > Streptomycetaceae > Streptomyces > Streptomyces sp. DH10. The sequence goes on along the minus strand of NZ_JARVKU010000014.1, from coordinate 27,777 downwards.
ACCTGGCCTTCTTCGACCAGTTCGTCAACACCATCGGCGTCGCCATCAACACGATCATCGCCAACTCCCGCACGGAGTCCCTGCTCGGCGAGTCCCAGCGCCTGGCCATGCAGCTCCAGGAACGCTCGGACGAACTCCAGAAGCAGCAGGGCGAACTTCAGCGCTCCAACGCCGAACTGGAGGAGAAGGCCGCCCTGCTGGCCACGTCCTCGCAGTACAAGTCGGAGTTCCTGGCGAACATGTCGCACGAACTGCGCACACCGCTCAACTCCCTGCTGATCCTGGCCCGGCTGCTCTCCGACAACCCGGACGGCCACCTCTCGGACCAGGAGGTGCAGTTCGCGACGACGATCCACCGCTCGGGCTCGGACCTGCTCCAGCTGATCAACGACATCCTGGACCTGTCGAAGATCGAGGCCGGCCGGATGGACGTACGCCCCAAGCGGCTCCCCCTGATCAAGCTGCTCGACTACGTCCACGCCACGTTCCGCCCCCTCACCATCGACCGGGGGCTCGCCTTCGAACTGGCGGTCGGCGAGGACGTACCGCGCGAGATGTACTCGGACGAACAGCGGCTCCAGCAGATCCTGCGCAACCTCCTCTCCAACGCGATCAAGTTCACCGCGACGGGCAAGGTCGAGCTGCGGGTCGACCGGGTGAAGGACACCGAGCACCGCTACATCCGGGACACCGACGACGTCATCGCCTTCGCCGTGTCCGACACCGGCATCGGGATCGCGCCGGAGAAACTCCCCGTGATCTTCGAGGCGTTCCAGCAGGCCGACGGCACCACCAACCGCAAGTACGGCGGCACCGGGCTCGGCCTGTCCATCAGCCGGGAGATCGCGGGCCTGCTCGGCGGCCGGATCGTCGCCGAGAGCGAACCCGGCAAGGGCTCGACGTTCACCCTGTACGTGCCTGTCGTGAGCCCCGGTCACACGGCCCCGGGACCGGCCACGGACGACCGCCCCGAACTGCCCCTGCCGCTGACCCTCCAGCCGGCCACCGCCGGGCCTTTCCCGGCCGCGAACGACACGGACGACGCCTGGCCCTTGCCGACCAGGCTGGAGACGTGGACGTCCGGCAGGCCGGGCCGGATCCTGGCCGGGCGACGCGTGCTGATCGTCGACGACGACATCCGCAACGTCTTCGCCCTCACCCATGTCCTGGGCCGCGTCGGCATGACCGTGCTGTACGCGGAGAACGGCCGCGAGGGCATCGAGACGCTGGAGCGCAGCCCGGACGTCGAACTGGTCCTGATGGACATCATGATGCCGGAGATGGACGGTTACGAGACCATCTCCGCCATCCGCCGCACCCCGCGCTGGGCCGACCTGCCCATCGTCGCCCTGACCGCGAAGGCGATGCCCGGCGACCGCGAGAAGTCCATCGCCCGCGGCGCCAACGACTACGTGCCCAAGCCGGTGGACATCGACCGGCTGCTGACGGTCGTCTGCGAACTGCTGAGCCCCGAGGACGGGGATGAGGAAGCATGAACAGCACGGCCGGCCACCCCCAACGCGCCGGAATCCTCCTGGTCGACGACATGGAGGACAACCTGACCGCCCTGGAGGCCGTCCTCGCCTCCCTCAACGAGCCGCTGGTGCGCGCCCGTTCCGGCGAGGAGGCGCTGAAGGCCCTGCTGCGGCAGCCCATCGCCCTGGTCCTGCTCGACATCCGCATGCCCGGCATGGACGGCTTCGAGACGGCCGCCCACATCAAGCGCCTGGACCAGACCCGCGACGTCCCGATCATCTTCCTGACGGGCGCGGACGACGACTCGGGCTACGCCTTCCGCGGCTACGCGACAGGCGCCGCCGACTACGTGACCAAGCCCTTCGACCCGTGGGTCCTCAGGGCCAAGGTCAGCGTCTTCCTGGACCTCTACCGCAAAGGAAGAGAGGTGGAACGCCTGCGCGCAGAGATCCAGGACCTGAAACGCCGGGTGGAACAAGGCGCCTAGGGGCGCGGGGCTGTGTCGATTTGCGGCTCCGCCGCGTGGGCGCGACAAGCCACGACGAACCCGCAGCCGCCACACAACCCCCACCACCCCCTACGCCTCGCGGGAGCCTTCGTACATCTCCTCGATCAGATACTTGTACTCCCGCTCCACAACCGGCCGCTTCAGCTTCAGACTCGGCGTGATCTCACCGTGCTCGATATCGAGGTCCCGCGGTAGCAGCCGGAATTTCTTGATCGTCTGCCACCGCTGAAGCCCCTCGTTGAGCTGCTTCACATACCCGTCGACCATCTCCACCGTCACCGGCGCGGAAACGATCTCCTCGTACGACTTCCCCTCGAGGCCGTTCTCCTTCGCCCACTCCGTGATCGCGACCTCGTCGAGCGCGATGAGCGCCGTGCAGAAGTTCCGGTCGGCGCCGTGCACGAGGATGTTGGACACGTACGGGCACACCGCCTTGAACTGCCCCTCGACCTCCGCCGGCGCGATGTACTTGCCGCCCGACGTCTTGATGAGGTCCTTCTTGCGGTCGGTGATCCGCAGGTACCCGTCGGGGGACAGCTCCCCGATGTCCCCGGTGTGGAACCAGCCGTCCGCCTCCAGCACCTCGGCGGTCTTCTCGGGCAGCTTGTGGTAGCCCTCCATGATGCCCGGGCCGCGCAGCAGGATCTCCCCGTCGTCGGCGATCCGCACCTCCGTGCCGGGCAGCGGCTTGCCGACCGTGCCGGTGCGGTAGGCCTCGCCCGGGTTCACGAACGACGCGGCCGAGGACTCGGTCAGGCCGTAGCCCTCCAGGATGTGGATGCCGGCGCCGGAGAAGAAGTACCCGATCTCGGGTGCCAGCGCCGCCGAGCCCGAGACGCAGGCCCGCAGGTTCCCGCCGAAGGCCTCCCGGATCTTGGCGTACACCAGCGCGTCGGCGACCTTGTGCTTCGCGCCCAGCCCGAACGGCACGGACATGGTCCCGGTACGCCGGAAGTTGTCCTGCGCGGCCTTGGCGTACTCGCGGGCGACCTCGGCGGCCCACTGGAAGATCTTGTACTTGGCGCCGCCGCCCGCACGGGCCTTCGCGGCGACGCCGTTGTAGACCTTCTCGAAGATGCGCGGCACGGCCGCCATGTACGTCGGCTGCACCACCGGCAGGTTCTCGATGATCTTGTCGACGCGGCCGTCCACGGCGGTGACGTGCCCGACGTCGATCTGGCCGGAGGTGAGCACCTTGCCGAAGACGTGCGCGAGGGGCAGCCACAGGTACTGCACGTCGTCGCTGCTGATCAGCCCGGTCGCGGCGGTCGCCTTGGCCATGTACGACCAGTTGTCGTGCGGCAGGCGCACGCCCTTGGGGCGGCCGGTGGTGCCGGAGGTGTAGATGAGGGTGGCCAGCTGGTCCTTGGTGATGGCGCCGACCCGTTCCTTGATCAGGTCGGGGTCCTTCTCCAGCCGGGCCGCGCCGCGCTTCTCCAGCTCGTCGAGGGTGAGGATCCAGTCGGCGGTCTCGACCCCGGCCGGGTCGATGACCACGACGTGCGTGAGATCGGTCAGCTCGGCGCGCTTCTCCTGCGCCTTGGCCAGCTGCTCCACGTTCTCCGCGATGAGCACCCGGCTCTCGGAGTCCGACAGGATGTACGCCGACTCCTCGGCGTTGGTCTGCGGATAGACCGTGGTCGTGGCCGCGCCGGCGCACATGATGCCCAGGTCGGCGAGGATCCACTCGATGCGGGTGCTGGACGCGAGGGCGACGCGCTGCTCGGGCTGGATGCCCAGCTCGATGAGCCCGGCCGCGATGGCGTAGACCCGCTCGGCGGCCTGCGCCCAGCTCAGCGACTTCCATTCGTCCGGCCCCTGCCCGGAGGACGCGGGCACCGGATAGCGGTAGGCCTCGGCGTCCGGCGTGGCCGCCACGCGCTCCAGGAAGAGGCCCGCCACGGACGGCGGACGGTTCTCGATCAGTGTCTGTGTGTCGCTCACGACATCCTCCGGGCCCGCGACAGTGCGGCTGGCTCAGGTGCGGCTGGGTTTCACTCACGAGCTGCTGTTCGCGAGCGTTGTTTAACTCGCGAGTAACTATCGAGCAGGGATCAGAGTAAAGGTCGACCGGCCGCTTCGTAAGGGTCCGCGGCCTGTCACTTCATACAGAGAGCTACCCCGCGTACGCACAGGGCCCGCCGCACTTTCGCGCGACGGGCCCCTGTTCTACCCGGTTTGCGGTGTAACCCACAGTAACTTGTGCTTACTTCTTGCCCTTGCCCGACCCCGCGCTGTCATCGCTCGACAGGACGGCGATGAACGCCTCCTGCGGAACTTCCACGGAACCCACCATCTTCATCCGCTTCTTGCCCTCCTTCTGCTTCTCCAGCAGCTTCCGCTTACGGGAGATGTCACCGCCGTAGCACTTGGCGAGGACGTCCTTGCGGATGGCGCGGATGGTCTCGCGGGCGATGACCCGGGAGCCGATGGCGGCCTGGACCGGCACCTCGAAGGCCTGGCGCGGGATGAGCTCCTTGAGCTTGGCGACGAGCCGCACGCCGTACGCGTACGCCTGGTCCTTGTGGGTGATCGCCGAGAAGGCGTCGACCTTGTCGCCGTGCAGCAGGATGTCGACCTTGACCAGGCTGGAGGTCTGCTCGCCGGTGGGCTCGTAGTCGAGCGAGGCGTAGCCGCGGGTCTTGGACTTCAGCTGGTCGAAGAAGTCGAAGACGATCTCCGCGAGCGGGAGGGTGTAGCGGATCTCGACCCGCTCCTCGGAGAGGTAGTCCATGCCGAGCAGGACACCGCGCCGGGTCTGGCACAGCTCCATGATCGAGCCGGTGAACTCGCTGGGCGCCAGGATGGTGGCCCGCACGACCGGCTCGTAGACCTCCGAGATCTTGCCCTCGGGGAACTCGCTCGGGTTGGTGACCGTGTGCTCGCTGCCGTCCTCCATGAGGACGCGGTAGACCACGTTCGGGGCGGTCGCGATCAGGTCGAGCCCGAATTCGCGCTCCAGCCGCTCCCGGATCACGTCCAGGTGCAGCAGACCGAGGAAACCGACGCGGAAGCCGAAGCCGAGGGCGGCGGAGGTCTCCGGCTCGTAAACCAGCGCGGCGTCGTTGAGCTGGAGCTTGTCAAGGGCCTCGCGCAGCTCCGGGTAGTCCGAGCCGTCCAGGGGGTAGAGGCCGGAGAACACCATCGGCTTGGGGTCCTTGTACCCGCCGAGCGCCTCCTGCGCCCCCTTGTGCTGGCTGGTGACGGTGTCACCGACCTTGGACTGGCGCACGTCCTTCACGCCGGTGATGAGGTAGCCCACCTCACCGACGCCGAGACCGTCGGACGACAGCATCTCCGGCGAGTTGGTGCCGATCTCCAGCAGCTCGTGCGTGGCACCGGTGGACATCATCTTGATGCGCTCACGCTTGTTGAGCTGCCCGTCGATGACACGGACGTACGTCACCACGCCCCGGTAGGAGTCGTAGACGGAGTCGAAGATCATGGCGCGCGCGGGGGCGTCCTTCACGCCGACCGGGGCCGGGACCTGTTCGACGACCTTGTCCAGCAGCGCCTCGACCCCGAGCCCGGTCTTGGCGGAGACCTTGAGCACGTCGTCGGGCTCGCACCCGATGAGGTGGGCGAGCTCCTCGGCGAACTTCTCGGGCTGCGCGGCCGGCAGGTCGATCTTGTTCAGCACGGGGATGATCGTGAGCTCGTTCTCCATCGCCAGGTAGAGGTTGGCGAGGGTCTGGGCCTCGATGCCCTGGGCGGCGTCGACCAGGAGGATGGTGCCCTCACAGGCGGCGAGCGATCGCGAGACCTCGTAGGTGAAGTCGACGTGCCCCGGGGTGTCGATCATGTTCAGGATGTGCGTCTTGCTCTTGTCGTGGGTCGGGGCCCACGGGAGTCGCACCGCCTGGGACTTGATCGTGATGCCGCGCTCACGCTCGATGTCCATGCGGTCGAGGTACTGAGCGCGCATCTGCCGCTGCTCGACCACTCCGGTCAGCTGGAGCATCCGGTCGGCGAGCGTGGACTTGCCGTGGTCGATGTGCGCGATGATGCAGAAGTTGCGGATCAGAGCCGGGTCGGTACGGCTCGGTTCGGGCACGTGGCTGGGGATCGCGGGCACGCAGGGTCCTGATTCTTGAGGCGTCCGCAGTGTCTGCGGTCTCGGGTCGGATCGATACGTAGCCTCCATGGTCCCACGGGCGGGGGCCATGGACGGGTTTGGGCCATGAATGAGCCCGCTGGTACCGTGGGGGGCTGTGCCTCATGCCCTCTCGCAGGAGGCACTCCTCAAGAAATCACCCGGTACAGACCGTGCGGCATCCGTGCGGCCCCGTGCCAGAACCTGAGAAGGCTCATTCGTGGCGAACATCAAGTCCCAGATCAAGCGGATCAAGACCAACGAGAAGGCTCGGCTGCGCAACAAGGCCGTCAAGTCCTCCCTCAAGACCGCGATCCGCAAGGCCCGTGAGGCTGCTGCCGCGGGTGACGCCGAGAAGGCCACCGAGTACCAGCGCGCTGCCGCGCGTCAGCTCGACAAGGCCGTCTCGAAGGGCGTCATCCACAAGAACCAGGCTGCCAACAAGAAGTCGGCGCTGGCTCAGAAGGTCGCCGAGCTCAAGGGCTGACGTCTGATGTGACGCCGGAGGGAATCGAGCGGGCCCTCTCTCATCCGCTCCCGTCCGGCACCCCTCGGGTCCGCGCGCGGCCTGCGTTCGCCACGCGGGCGCGGATCCAACAGCTTGAAGCGAAGGCCGGGTGTCCTCCTGTTCCCCATGGGAGGGCACCCGGCCTTCGGCATGTTCAGGACCAGAAGTCGTTGTTCGTGTCGATGTCCTCGACACACTCGTCGAGGTCGGTGACCTTGTCCCCGACGATCCGGAAGATGATGCATCCGGTGTCGTCCAGGTGCTTGCCGTTGCGCTCGGCCGTGAAGCGGGTCATCCCGACCGCGTGACCGCGGCCGTCGACACAGATGCCGATCAGCTCGGCACGCGCCGTCCCGTTGGTCTCCGCGCCGAGCCGTTCGTACATCTCGATGATCGCGTCCACCCCTTTGAAGTCGCCCGACAACGGGTGATCGCCGGGCACGTGGTGGGTGGCGTCCCCGGCGATCAGCTCGCGCAGGGTGTCCATGTCACCGTTCGAGAAGGCCTCGAATCCCTTGCGGACCAACGCTGCGTGCGGGTGCTCAGCCATGTCCGTCGCCACCTCTCCGTCGCTTGGCGAGTACGGCTGCTGCACTCCCGATTCTCCCTCCGGAGGGCTCCGGCGGCACAGTGGAGACATGGACGCAGACGACAGGAACGTGCTGGCCGTGACCCGTGTGGCGACCAGGCTTCCCGCCCAGGACCTGGACCGGGCACGGCGCTTCTACTCCGGGAAACTCGGCCTGGAACCGGCCGACGAACGGCCCGGCGGGCTGCTGTACCGGTGCGGCGGCGCGGAGTTCGTGCTGTTCCGGTCCACGGGAGCCTCACCCGGAACCTTCACGCAGATGGCGCTGGAGGTCGGCGACATCGATGCCGCCGTGGCGGAGCTCAAGCGCCGCGGCGTGGTCTTCGAGGAGGTCGACGTGCCCGGCTTCCGTACGGAGGGCGGAATCGCCGAGATCGAGGGGAACTACCCGAGCAAGGGCGCACGGGGCGAACGCGGCGCCTGGTTCCGTGACAGCGAGGGGAACCTTCTGGGGATCGGGGAGCCGGTGGTCTGAGCTGAGGCGGCGACCCAGGTGACCGGGGTGAGGGGTCCTGCTCGGGCGGCGACCCCGGTGACCGGAGCGAGGAGTCCTGCTCGGGCGGCGACCCCGGTGACCGGAGCGAGGAGTCCTGCTCGGGCGGCGACCCCGGTGACCGGAGCGAGGAGTCCTGCTCGGGCGGCGACCCAGGTGACCGGAGCGAGGAGTCCTGCCGGGCTTACCCCCGGCCCCTGGACCGCGCCGCCCGTGCGATGGTGACCACCGCCTTCTCCAGGGCGTACCCGGGATCGTCCCCGCCGCCCTTCACCCCCGCGTCCGCCTCGGCCACGGCCCGCAGCGCCACGGCCACCCCGTCCGGAGTCCAGCCCCGCATCTGCTGCCGCACCCGGTCGATCTTCCACGGCGGCATGCCCAGTTCCCGGGCGAGATCGGCCGGCCTCCCGCCACGCGCCGACGACAGCTTGCCGATCGCCCGGACGCCCTGCGCCAGCGCGCTCGTGATCAGCACGGGCGCCACTCCGGTCGACAGCGACCAGCGCAACGCCTCCAGCGCCTCCGCCGCCCGTCCCTCGACCGCCCGGTCGGCGACGGTGAAGCTCGACGCCTCGGCCCGGCCCGTGTAGTACCGCCCGACGACCGCCTCGTCGATCGTCCCCTCGACGTCCGCGACCAGCTGCGACACCGCCGACGCCAGCTCCCGCAGATCGCTCCCGATCGCGTCGACGAGCGCCTGGCACGCCTCCGGCGTGGCGGACCTGCCCACCGCCCGGAACTCCTGCCGCACGAACGCCAGCCGGTCCGCCGGCTTGGTCATCTTCGGGCAGGCCACCTCGCGCGCGCCCGCCTTGCGCGCCGCGTCGAGCAGCCCCTTGCCCTTGGCCCCGCCGGCGTGCAGCAGGACCAGGGTGATCTCCTCGGCGGGCGCCCCGAGATAGGCCTTCACGTCCTTGATCGTGTCGGCCGACAGGTCCTGCGCGTTGCGTACGACGACGACCTTGCGCTCCGCGAAGAGGGACGGACTCGTCAGCTCGGCGAGCGTGCCGGGCTGCAACTGGTCCGGGGTCAGGTCCCGTACGTCCGTGTCGGCGTCGGAGGCCTTCGCGGCGGCCACCACCTCCTGCACGGCACGGTCGAGCAGCAGCTCCTCCTGGCCCACGGCGAGCGTCACGGGGGCGAGAGGGTCGTCATTCGCAGTCTTCCTGGCCATCGCGACAAGCATCCCACGCGGCACTGACAATCCCCCGCGGCACTGGCAACGGGCCCCGAAGGGCTTACGGCTCCCGCCCCTGCGGACCACCCCCAGAGGCCTACGGCTCCTCCCGCCAGCCCTCCCACTCACCGGCGAACCGGTCCAGCTCCCCCGGATCCAGCCGCTCCTCCTCGTCCCTCAGGACGACCAGCCACTGCGCGTCCTCGGCATCGTCCTCACCAGCCAGCGCGTCCCGCACCAGCTGCGGCTCCTCGACGACCGCGAACCGCTCCCGCAGCGCCTCCACCACCTCTTCCGCGGCATCACGGTCGGGCAGCACCAGCACATGTCGCACATCACTCACGCCGGCCATTGTCCGACACCGGCTGACGGCCCGGCCGCTCAGCCCTTGCGCACGACCTGCACGTCGAGGTCGACCTTGATGCTCGGTCCCACCACCGCGATGCCCCGGGCCAGCATCGTCTGCCAGCTCACCGTGAAGTCGTCCCGGTGCAGTTCGGTCGTGGCCCGGCACGCCGCCCGCACCTCGCCCTCCATGCCGTTGCCCTGCCCCAGGTACTCCGTGTCCAGCGTGACCGTGCGCGTCACGCCGTGCAGCGACAGCGCCCCCGTCACGGCCCACCGGTTCCCGCCCTTGTGCACGAACCGGTCGCTGTAGAACTCGAGGGTCGGGAACTTCGCGACGTCCAGGAAGTCCGCCGACCGCAGATGGTCGTCGCGCATCCTCATGTTGGTGTCGATGGACGCCGCGTCGATCACCACGTGCATCGCCGAATGCTCCACCGGCTCGCTGATCCGTATGACTCCCGCGAAGGACTTGAACTGTCCGTGGATCCGGGCGAGTCCGATGTGCCGCGCGGTGAAGCCGATCGAGGAGTGCGCCGACTCGATCTCCCAGTCGCCGGGCCCCGGCAGCTCCGCCGGCCGGGCCACCTGGAGCCTCACGTCACCGAGCGACGCGAGCGAGTTCTCGGCGACCTGCGTGGTCGCCCGGTACGGCGTGTACCCCTCCGCCGACACGGCGAGCCGGTACTCCCCCGCGGGCACCGTCGTCATGAACGACCCGAACGGATCCGCTCCCCCGCTGACCACGGGACGCCCCATGGTGTCGGTGACTGCGAACTCCGCGTGTGTGACCGGTTCGTTGACCGGGTCGAGTGCCCGGCAGGCCAGCACCCCGGCGCTCGGCGGCATCAGCACCGCCGCCAGGGGACTCGTCCGTTGCACTCGATTGGTTCGGCTTCCCAGCCAGCGGCCGATCATGGACACCTCACGCGACTCGAAGTCAGCTGTTTGATCACGGTTAACCGAGGAGGCATTCGACCACCGATGAGGCATTCGAGGCAACACCAGACCACATCACGGGAATCCAGCACTTGTGCTGGGACTACGCACGAGTAGCACCATGTGACCCAAGTGGGCCTTATGTCCCCTCGGCCTCTTCCTCTCTCGCCGCCGCATCACCCCTTTTCTCCCTTCCGTGCCCTCTGGTTGGGTCAGCTCTCCTGGCCGCTGCCCCGAACCGTCGGCACCGAGCCGAGTTCGATACCGAACCGCTCCCGGTACACCCCGAGGACCTCCTCGTCCGTCCCCAGCTCCCGCTCCTGACGGCCGCCGTCGGCCCCGGTCACCGTGAACCTCCGGCCGCTGAGCGTGATCCGCCCTCCGTCCTCCGTGACCCGCGAACAGACCAGCGACCGCGTGAAGTGCGACACCGGCGACGTGCTGTGCCACCACACCCCGGCCACGAAGTCCCCGAGCACCCGCGGCCGTACCTCCAGGCGGTACTGCGGTCTGCCGTCGCGGATCACGTCCAGGTCCGCCGCCTCCACCGTGTCGTGCCCACCGCGCACCCCCGCCGCGTCCGGTTGTGCCTCGACGATCCGGAACGTGCCCCCGGGATCCTGCTGTTCTCCCCTCTCCCCGAACGCCAGCGGCAGATGGCTGTGCGCCCCGAACCCGACATCGGCCAGCCAGTCGCCCCCGTCCACCGTCCGCACCCGCAGCGCGAGATGGTCGTACGGGATCCCGAGCCGCTCCTCGTCCCCGTAGACCCGCGCGGCGAGCAGCGTCACGTCGTACCCCAGAGCGGCCAGCAACGCCCCGAAGGCTCCGTTTAGTTCGTAACAGAACCCGCCCCGCCGGACGCCCACCACCTTGTCCAGCAGCCGCTTCTCCTCCAGCACGATCTCCTCGCCGAGATGGATCGACAGGTTCTCGAACGGCACGGTCCGCAGGTGGCGCAGGTGCAGTTCGCGGAGCACGTCGACGGTGGGCCACGCCGGGTGCTCGGCTCCCAGGCGGCGGAGATAGGCATCAACCTGTGCTGATTTCATGCCCTCAGTCTCGCGCCACCCTCAGCTCCCCGCCCCCTCCTACGACCGCCAGTGCGCCGTCCCGGTCCGTCCGCAGCACCGCCGCACCCCCGGCGCGCAGCGCCGCGACCGTGCCGGGCGCCGGATGGCCGTACCTGTTGTCCGCACCGCAGCTGATCAGGGCCAGCCGCGGGGCCGCCCGGTGTATCAGGCCGGGGTCCTGGTAGGCCGAGCCGTGGTGGGCGACCTTCAGCACGTCCACGCTCTCCAGCTGCTCGGCCGCCGGTGATCTCGCCAGCGCCCGCTGGGCCGGGGGTTCGAGGTCCCCGAGGAGCAGCAGGCGCAGCCCGGCCGACCGGACCAGCATGGCGACACTGGCGTCGTTCGGCCCCTCCGGCGCCGGGTGGGCCGGGAGCAGGTGCGGACGCGAGCCCGGTGGAGGGGCCGGGGGCCGGCTCGGGGGCGGCCACACCACCTGCCAGGACAACTCCCCCGTGCGGCGCTGCTCCCCGGCGGCGGCCCGCGTCACGGGAACCCGCCGGGCCGCCGCCTGTCTCCGTACGAAGGCGGCCTGGTCGGCGGGCTCTTCGAAGCCGGTCGTCTCGATCGCGCCCACCGCCCGTCCCCGCAGCACCCCCGGCAGGCCCGCCACATGATCGGCGTGGACGTGTTCTTTACGTTCGGTATGTCTCATGAGACATCTACGAGGACGAGGCTTCCCAGCTCGGGCTTCTGCAGCACTAGATGGGTTATCACGGTTCAAGGAAGCGACACTGAGACACTGGTCCGCCGTGTTACGCGATCTCCTGGCGAGGCATGAGCCGCGCCCCCAATCGTTGCGGTTGCCCGGCACAGGCTGGCCAACAGCGACGACCAGCCTCGTACGCCAATGACGACCTGGTGGTTGGTGGTCTTCGACTGCTCGGCCACCGCGTGGTCACGCGTGGCATCCACGATGAGTACGGCGTCCTTGCGGAACCTCGATACGGTCGCAGCGCGAGCAGCGGTGCGATGCGGTCGGCCGCGGACTTCGAGATTCCGAACGATGGCGCGAGCTGGCGCAGGGTCAAGCGTCATGCAAGGCCGCGCGCGCGGCTGTGAGGAACGACGTTCGCCTCGTCGTGAGCTCCGCAACCACCTCAGATTGATTCAGGTTTTGGTGCAATAGATTCTGGTACTGCTGTATTTCCCATTGCGGTATTTGTGGAAATTCCGTCCGTGTGATCTCACGCAAGGTCTCCCAGCCCGGCCTATAGTGCGGGCGCTGCATCACCATCTCATGAACCGTTCTCAATCGCAGGGGTGGCGAGTTTCGGTCGAATGAGTCGTCCGCATGCCTATAAGCCACCGCAATCTTCGCTTGATGTCGACCGACGGCCCTTAGTCGATCCGACCTCCTGAGGTACTTGTTCAGGGTGTCGACAATGTTGCTGGCGCTTTCGGCAACCGGATCGGGGCCCTCGATTTGAATAATGGCGAATTGGCGACGAAGGGCGGCCAAAGCTATAAGGGCGCCCTTTCTTGCTGCGGCTATCTCTTCACTGGGAGGCCCGTGCTCGGTCGGCACCTCTTCAATAGCGATCTGCGTGGTATCCATGGCGAGGAGGAAAGCGCTATATGACTCTCTCCGTATTTCTCTCACCCACTGAGCGCGGGCCTCTACGGCGGACGACCGCACTGCGTCAACAGCCGCATCGTAGGTCTTTTGCGCCTGCTGCATCGCTGCCTTCATCTGCCAACGGCCCACCAGGAGTGCCCCGGATACACCGACAAGGGCGACGCCAGCAGCCGCAATTGCTCCTATGCCTGCGAGATCCATGTGTCTGAGCTTGCCTCAGTCGCGCGAGCCCGGCCCGGTGTTCGCGACGGTTGCAGGGCAACTCGCGGTCCGGAACGGCAAGGCCGCACTCGGCTGGGACCAGCAAGCCGCCGCCATGCCACCCGGGGGTGGGGAGCAGCACCGCCGACCATTCCCGACCCTGGCCCTGGTCGACGGCATCATGCCGGTGGCCGGCAAACCCGGACGACCACGTAGGTGCCCCGACGCCTTGCTCGGTGACAAGGGGTACGACAGCACCGTCCGCTGGGAAAGACGCCTCGACCTGCACGAGATGTGTTCCATCCGGTCCTGCTGGGCAGCCTTCAGTCCGAGGCCATGCCCGTTCAGCTCCTCCGGAGACACGTCCGGCACCCGGTCGAGTTCGAGCACGGAGATCGCGTCCTGCAGTTGGAAGCATCGAGCCACTCCCGAACCCATGGACTCAGCTTCCGTGGAGTCGTGACGAGATCAGCGGCGCTTGACAACGCGGTGGCTCACCTATTCCAGCGCGAAGCCACCGTTGATGTACCAGGAGCTTCCAGCGAGAGCCTGGAACATGGCCGTCTTCCACGAGTTGAGGTCTTCGTCGGCCCCGCCGTCAGCCTCATCCTGAAGATAGCTGGGGATGCTGGAGGGCGCCTTACGCTTCAGGACGTAGCGAAGGCTAGTCATCGCCCGGCCGGCCTGGTTTCCGTAGAGCTCCGCAAGGTCGAACATCTGAAAGTGCCAGTGCACCCGGGCCGTCAGGACCTCATCCCAGCTTGCTGGTGGTTTTACATGGAATGAGACACATGCCGGGGCTACTTCATGGACTCGCGCGAAGAGCCATTGTTCTTTGCTGATGTCATCGAAATAGGGATGCAGCGTCTGATCAAAAGATCCCTTAGGGTCTGCATCACTCTTCAACGTGTTGCAGCTCCGGCAAGCGGGGACCAGGTTGGAGGGCACCACAGCCAGCAAGGGGTACAGCGACTTTGGCAACTGGTGGTCGAGAGTTTCCACATCACGGTGAGCGCAGAGAGGGCATAGGCTGCCTGCGATCTTCAGCTCGTCGTATATGTCTCTCGCCGGGTGATCCTTGTTCGTTAGGCGTCTCGTGTAATTCTTTGTAAGCTGAGCCCTGTCGGCTTCATCAGAAGGACTGGCCTTGAGCGTAGCCAAGGTATGAAGGTCTGCTGTGGAGGCGGCAGCTTCGAACTGGTGGGCGGCGTTGACTACGTCCTCCTCCAGGACTTGCAGTCGCGCCTTGATTTTCGGCAGGGTCTTGCTGATGCAGAGCGCATAGACTTCGCGTGCCGAAAGATCCGGGGCCTGCACGGGGCGCATCAGAGCTGGCCCTCCGCTTCGCCGGTATCACGGACTGCGATGAGAGATCGGACGATGGATTTGGCCTCGCCACCCAGCTGTCCGCTAAATCGCCGGAGCACGCTTTCGTATGACAGCCCTTGGCGAACGGCCGCCTTCAGATCCCGGTGGAATCCGGAATCCGTCACCTCCAATCCGAATACCTCGTGGGTGAGGACGCCGACGTTTTCGCCAAAAGTCTCGAGGGTTGGACGGTCCGCGGCCATATGGTTGCCGAAACGACGTAGCTTCCAGACGCAGGACGCGGGCACCTCCTGGAGAACCACCGGCGAGTGGGTGGCGACCACGGCTAGTCCGTTACGCTCAGTCAGCAGATCGGACAAGGTGCGAATGAACGCGGCCAGCAACGGCGGGTGGAGATGGGACTCGGGTTCGTCTATGACCACAAGCGATCGCTCTGTCACGTGCTCTACGAGGCGAGTCATCGTCAGCAGGACGACTTTGTGGCCTGAGCTGAGGCCGGCAAACAACTGCTTCGCTTTGCGTCTACGGACAGTTGCGTTCTGCGTGGCCTGGAAGTCCGCCACCCAGTCTTCTTCGATAAAGCCAGCGCTGGCATATTGCAAAGTCCGCAATGTCTTCGCCCACCTGCCTGACCGTTCCCCGGTCAGACATGCTTCCACGCTATTGGCGAAGTCTTCTTTGAGTTGAGCCGGTGTCTTTACCCGTGGCGTCCGAGTGCTCGCGGAGGGGACCCGTAGACCTACATAGGCATAGGAGATGGCCACATCGTCATCGCTGATGAGTGGGAACTCGTCGAACGCGCTGAAGGTTACACTGACCAAGTTCGCAAAGGAGCTGCGAGTACCCCGGTCACTTTCAACGATGCGGCCGACCTCACGTGGATCAGCCTGATAGACGCCGACCGCACGCGTAAGCCTGTTGAGGAGAAAGGACTTTCCGACACTGTTGCGGCCAATTAGCACATGAATGTTTGTCGATGGTCGCGAGTTCGGTGATACGCTAAAACGCAAGACCACAGGTTTCCCTCTGCCCCCAGCGGGGGCCGGGGCCTCATAAGCCACTTGGAAGCTAGATACTCGGGCACCGCCTTGAGCAATGCGGCGATATTGCTCCGTGACAGCGGCCGGCTTCACGAATCGCATGAGGGACTCGACGGTCACCTTCTCGTGCTGGGCACGATTGAAGATATCTTCACTAAAGGCTACGTCCTTCAGTGCGGACAGCACAGAAAGACGCACATTGTCTCCGAGCTGGCGTAGGCGCTCGTAGTAGGAATCATCCTGCCCTAGGGAAAAGTGCCGTGGTCCGAGTTCTTGAAAAGACTCGGGCATTCGGACAATGCGGCCTGGACGCTTGGCACTCGACTCGATCCCGGATTGCATCCCGAACTCGCCGATTTTCACTTCACCGATGCCATGTCGGCGGCCGCTCTCGTCGTAGACCACCAGGTGAAACATGGTCGCGAAACCGAAGTCGTTCCAGGCGTCCCTCACGAGCAGCGCATGGGACCGCAGGCCTTTGGGCTGCTGACCGCCCCGTTCCACGACTGTGAACTGCATGCTTCCTCCGCCCCCCGCTCCCACACGGTCAATGACCGCCCGCCACCCGTGCAACCGCACGGGCGGCCAGTAGTCGGGCCGGCCTCGGCCATTCCAGCGGCCCCGGCAGGTTGCGGCCCCTCGCCGCCCACACCTTCTTTACGTGGGAGTAGGGGCCGCACTTGGGTCCCTCTACCTAGAACCGGCAGAAGCGGCCGGGAGCACTGGCCCGTTAACGACCGATGGGATGGTGAGGCATCCCAGAGTATGTCGATTCTATTGCGTATTAATGTCGAGATCTTCAGCTGCTTCTTCGATGGGTTCCAAAAATCCATTCAGGAATGAAGCGCGGTCGAACTCGCCTTCGGCATGGATGTTGATTTCGATGCGCACAGAACCCTGTTCGTCCCGTAGCCAGGAGAGGGACCGGCCAAGGTTGAAAAGGCCAGATCGTTCCACGACGGCTTTGACGTTGGCCACTCGCACAACATCGCTTGGTCCCCCGCTGCCCGCACCCGGCTTGTTCCCCTGCGGGGTCGAGGATGGGGCGGGAGGAGCGGGCTGCGGCTTGGCTTGACCCTTTGGGTCGGGTTCAGGGACCTCTGGGGTCGGCTCGACAGCCGTGAGAAGGAACTCGCGGGCGTAGTCCTGCCAGAGGATCGCCGCGTCGTCTGACAGGTCGACTTCATCAACTGTGAGGCGTTCCCCGAAGCAGACATGGCGAGCGTCCCGAGGAACGATGCCCTCGCCTTCCCGCACGATGCCCACCACATAGCCCAGCTCCGCCTCCGAGACTGCCTTGGCGATAGCAGAGGCAACGGCATGTTTGTCCCAAAGCTTCGTGAAGTCGTAGTAGCTGTAGAACCAGTCCACGAGGTCGGCGCATGTGACGGCTTTTCGGTCTGGTCCCAGGCCGGCCAGCGCAACCAGCTTCGCTGCGGTGATGGAGCTGAACACTCGTTGGCTTAGGGCTTCTACAACCCGTTCGTGAAGGGCTCGTCCCGCTGCGAGCATCGTGCGGAGGTCAGAAGTCTCCAGCACGTATGGTGCATCGCCCGTCCGGGACCGGATAGGAATGGTCACGGTGCTGTATGCGGCGCCGATGGCCGCGGAGCCGTCTCGCCGTGCGTTGCCGGACTTCTCCCTGAGCTCTTCGATCTGCTCGACGCTGAAGTTGTACTGCCTAGCCTTCGACAGGAGTGAATCAGCAGCCAGACGTAGCCTTACGGCATGACGGGCAAGGTCAAACTGCCCCTTGTCTGGAATCACCAGAGAGAGCCCGTTGCGGTATCGCCGAGGCGCTCCCTTACCTGCCTGCTCGATGAACTTCGATTGTCCATCGCGATCCTCTGACCAGTCCGGATGCAGGTAGGCGACTGTAAATACAGGTCGCTCATCAGGGATACCGCTCGGTGCTTCCGGCCACAGAGCCACCCCCTTGTTACCGCGCAGCTGGTTCTCCAGCTCGCCCCGAACCTCGGCAAGTACCTCGTTGGAGCTGAGCTTGGTGGCCTCGTCCCGCACGAGCTTTGTCAGGTTCGGCGTCGGCTCGAACCGGTAGCGGCGTCCCGTGTAGTGGAGGTACAGCTCCTCCTCACGCAGGTCATGCAATGCGGACACAACGACATTCCGCGTCAAGCCTGGAACTAGCACACTCTTGACGAGGTCCGTCTCAAGGACACCACGGTCCTCGCCCTCGCGGGCACCGAAGCTGTAGAGCATGATGGCAGAGGCGACGCGAGTGCCCACTCGGAGTTGAGCGAGCATGGGGCTGTCGGCCCCGAGGGTGCGGTCGACGGTCGCGCATCCGGCACCGTCCGACGTGACATCGCTCGACAGCACGGACACGTACCGCTCGCGCTCACCAACCTGCGAGAAGAATGCGCCTCGGGTTGCCTCGTCGGTGAAGTCGATATCCCCGGGCCCGATGAGCGGGCTCTTCGCACCCGACTTCCACAAGGCGTGCACAACGGCGGCCAAGAACTGCAAGGCACCACGAGTTCGCTGGTAGGAGATCAAGGACCCCCAGCGGTGGTACATCAGATCCAGTAGCTCTGGGTGGAAG
The DNA here is from genome assembly GCF_029813805.1 of Streptomyces sp. DH10. Taxonomy (NCBI): domain Bacteria; kingdom Bacillati; phylum Actinomycetota; class Actinomycetes; order Kitasatosporales; family Streptomycetaceae; genus Streptomyces; species Streptomyces sp. DH10. The sequence goes on along the minus strand of NZ_JARVKU010000014.1, from coordinate 9,867 downwards.
GGGTAAGCAGCCAAAATCCGCTCTTCAAGAGAATCGGCAGCTGCATCAGCTTCCCGGCGTGCGTCACCCGTTTCCGCTGCAGCAAGCAGTTGTTTCCGCAGCAGGTCGGAGTAGGAGCGGGCAACTTCCTGGTGAGTAGCGTCGTCCCCAAGCTCGGCGAAAAGCCTCCGTTGGACGACGCGCAGCACCTCGTCGCCTGCAACCGGCTCACGCTTGGAGTCCACCCGGGCAACGAGCTTGTCCAGGTCGCTCAGCAACCCTTCAGCCCCGACAGCCTCGCCAACACTGGCCTGGAGGCTGTAGACCATGACCACGTTCGGCTGAGCGCTGACGACCTCAGTGAGGGCCTGGAGGAACAGCATGGCCTGCCGGCCTGCGTTTGATTCTCCCTTGGCAACCACCATGGCCTTCTCCACGTAGATCAAGACCTCGTCGAGAAGGATGAGGGTCGGGCTTTCGCCGATGATTTGGCGCAGCACCTCGCCACCCGGTGCAGCGCCCGTTCGGTCGTGCTCTTCTACGAGTTCGTAGCGTCCGAGCTGTGCGGCAAGCTCCCCCCACAGAGTGTGCGTCTCGGTTCCAGTCGCTGTTGCCGGAGTAAGGGCATCGAGCTCCTCACCGGATAGTACGGCGACCTGAACCTCGCCGGGGTCGGCGATGTCCTTCAGCTCCGGGCACGCAGCAACCGAAGCGGCACGGTTACGGACCAGGTGGAGCAGTGCGACAAGGCTGTGCGTCTTACCGCCGCCAAAAGGGGTGCGAAGCTGGAGAACGTGAGACCCGGTCCCGCCAGCGAGCACGTCCATGACGTCCGTCAGCAGCTCGCCCATCTTCCCGGTGAGGTACGTCGCCTGGAAGAACCGGCCAGCGTCTGCATAGACGGGAGAGACTCCCTTGCGGCCGCGGAATACCGCGGACAGGTTGGCTGCGTAGGTGCCCATATCGAGGACACCCGCTGCCACATCTTCATGTGGGCGTGCGACCTCTGTCCAAGGCGACAAACGATAGCTCGAACTCACAGCCTCATAACCCCCTGTGCCTCAACGTTACGGACGGCCCGCACATCAGACCAGTCCTCGATCACCAATCATCGTCTTCCACGACGCCAGCAGCCGCTCCGCTGCGGCTGCCTCTCGACTCTTCGACGCACTGGAGCTGGAGCGCAGGGCCCGGCCGGCCAAGGTCTGAATGACCTGACGGACCGCGTCGACGTCGACGTTTACGGACATGAGGTAGGTGGGAATCTGCCTCGGCTGGTACTCGGCACGCCAAAGCACTCCATGCGCGACGTCGATGAGGGGCGGTGCGACAGACGACTCAACCTCGTAGAGAGGCATGGTTCCGCTTGCCTCCGTGTTGGGCTGTCCCAAGCGCGGATCATCCCCGCGGTCCTCGAAATCCCTGAGGACGACCGTGGACTTGACCTTGGCCACGAGTGGGTTGGGGCCGTTCGTCAACCCACCAGGGCCGTCGAGGTCGGCACCGGCCATGCGGGCCAGGTTGTTGGCTTCGTCAAAGGGAACGGCCGCGTACCCGTACGAGAACTGAGCTGCTAGGTAGTAACGGGTGACCGGGTCCGTGCCAGCCAGCCCATCAACGATCGCGTCAAGAACCCGGTTCTGGACCATCTCCAGGAAGGTCTCAGCAGGCAGCACTTCACCGTTGTCCTGCTCGACGCGCTCGTAGCGGGTCAAGGCGCGAAGGCCAGCCCCGACTGTCGCAATGACCAAATCCGCACCCGTGATGCCAAGTTCCTCAAGTCTCGCTCGGCGTTCCATGATGATCTGTCCCAGCTCAACCATAACGTCGGCCTCACTGCCAACGCCGGCGTCGGGCTGGCGTTTGCGAGCGACGAGGAAGATGGACGAGGCCAAGCTGGCAGTTCCTCGGCCAACAGCCCTTTCGGGCATCTCTGTATCCAGGGGCCAAGCCTCGGTGATGGTGAAACCCGCGGTCCTGAGCGACTCGACGAGGCTGGACCATCCCGAGGTGGTCTTGTGCGCATAGACGCAGACGAGCGGAGCGCCCGGCTTGAGTACCCGATGAGCCTCGGTGAAGGCCTGCTCCATGAGATCTTCGTAGTGCTGGCGGGCTTCGCTCTTGTTCCCGGAGTGGCGGTAGGCCGCTACCACCGCCTCCTTCTTCTTCGGCGTCAACTCTCCGCCCAAGTGTGTGGGGTACAGGAAGCCGACCGACCGCTTCAGCCACACGTAGAAGAAGTCGGACAAATCTGCGTACGAGATGTTGTCGTAGTACGGCGGGTCGGTGATCACCGCGTCCTGTGAGTCATCGGCCAGCGGGAGAGACGCTGCCGACCCTCGCAGGCAGGTGGCGGCGTTCGGCAGCGTAGACAGCCGCTCGATGAGATCGGCGGTCTCTCTAAGGTACTTACGGATGTCCCCTGATGCGCCCGCGAAGGGGTTGGCCTCGTAGAAGTCCCACACCATGGGCAGCGCCTGGCGGGCGAACGTGTTCGTTCCGCCCTCGTTTTTTGTGTCGAGCCGGCACAGGTTCGAGAGACGGTCGGCGACTCTGTTCAGGGCCATGGCGAATGCGGTGGCCATGGCACCCGCGCGTCCGGAGTCCATGCCTTCGGCACAGGCCTTGTCGTACACAGTGCGGATGCCGGCAGCCATCGTGCTCAGAGCGAGAAGTTGGCGCGGCGTGAACAGGTCACGGTAGTGAGAGAAGCCGTAGACCATGCACGTGCCCCCGGTGATACGCATGGTGCCGGGAAGCGGTTCGTCCAGCGGGGCGACAGGAAGCTCTTCGAGACGCTTCAGACACTCTGCATCGTCGGGCAGTTCGTATTCGCCGACGGCCAAGTAGTCCCGCCCCTTCCGACTCGGCTTGGCCGCGAGGGCTGCGAGCGGCGCTGTCCCCATCCGTCCGGCGCGTGCCTCCTTCTTCACGTACTCGCTTTTGACCGGCGCGCCGCAGATGCGGCAAGCCACTTCACCTCCCCGGGAGCCCTCGGCTGGGTCGAACCCAAGGTCAGCCTCGTTCGCCGCCGTAACGACTTCGTAGCGCAAGGTAGAGGTGCTGTGGTCGACCACTGGCTTCAGAGCAACCAATCGGTTCTTCTTCCGACCGAGCCAGGTCTGACGTACGAGGTGAGCATCGTGCTCAGGGACCCCAGGAGCGGGGTTGGGGCAACGCACGGTCCGCGTCCACAGGTATGCCAGAGGAAGGCGTCGTTCACTCCCACCATCGCCGAGGAAGGCCTGCTGACCCGTACCGCCGTCGACGGACGGGTAAAAAGGCGCCAGGTCCTGCCATGCCTGGTCGACCCAGATCTTGCCCCACTTGCGGACGTCGTCTGCAAGGCCTGGGTAGCTCTGTGGAAACTCCATGAGCATCCGCTCGATGAGGTGAGCCACAGGGTTCAGTTCGTTGGCGGTGACCTCACACCCGAGGCGTAGGGCCTCGAGGGGAATGGCACCTCCTCCGGAGAAGAGGTCCACGACCTTGGGAGGGCCGTCCTCGCTCGTCGCCAACACCTCACTGCGCGCAGTTCGTATGGCGTGCTCGTCGCCTCCCCAGGTGCACAGGGCCTCGAAGAAGTCCGACTCCTCCGCAAGTGAGCGCGTACGACCTCGCGCCGGAGTGAGGGCCGCGTAGACAGCGGCGCGGGAAGCCGCCAGCGGTCGGCGAGCCCACCACAGGTGCATCGAAGCGGGATGGCCAACTCGGCCACCGACCTTCTCGCTGGCGCTGGTGCGGCTGATGACATCGATCGGGATGACGTCTTCGATGAGCCGCTTGTCACTGCTGTCGCGCACTCTATTCCTCTCGCTCCGCAGCTCTTGCCTCTACAACCGCGTGAGCTCGGATGCTAGCTCCCGGTACGCGATAGCCGGTAACCTGCCGGATTTCAGACACATTTGGCAGCGTATGATATGGATCTTGGACCCTCAGCAGGACAGGGTTCGTGGTAGCGCTGTAGACCACATACAGCCAATAGCCGGCGGCCCATCGCTGTGCGGCATACCACTCCGTCCGATACAAGCCCACATCGCCCGACGCGTCGGCACGCCCCTTCACCTCGATCCGGCGCACCTGCGCGTTGCCGTCGGGGAGCGTCCGCGTCGAGCGGATGTCGAAGCCGGTGCCGTCCATCAGATGGCCAAGATACTGAGGCTCCCAGCCCTGCTGTCGCTCGAAGGCCATAGCCACCTCAACCGCCGCGTCCTCCACTTCCTTGCTACTGGCTCGCATGACGTCGACATCCGGGTGCTCTGGCGCGCTGGGCGGTACGACTGAAGCTGACCCGAGGTGCGTCACCTTGCCTGAACGCACGACGCCGAGGCGGTTAAGGGACTCCAGCTTGGCGGCCCGCCGGTGCTTCAGCTCCTGGAGCTGTCGTGCGGTGTTGTCCCTCTGAAGGCGATACGAGTCGTCCCCGGAAGCAACCTTGGTGTCGTAGACGTCCCACCGGCCTTCCAGGCGACGCTTCTGCGCCTCCATGGCTTCCTCAAGGTAGGAAGCGCGAAGTTTGGCTTGATCCAGGCGGTTGATCCGTTCCGCGTTGCTTCGGGGGAGCTGAACCTGGACACGCAGCCAGTCCGTCGCCTTCTTGATCTTCTCTGGCGAAACTGCGGCAGCTTTGCGTGCTCCGGTGGGGGTAGCCGGCGTGAGGGTGTGCAGGACGTCAGCTGGTCCCCGATGAAGGCCGTCATGATCCTCTATCACCGCCACCACTTCCGCGAAAGCAAGTTCCGCGGCCCCGTGTAGGTCCTCACCGACTACCTCGTAAGCGAAGAGGTGGACGAAATAGGGTGCCCGCGCACCTGGGTCGACGAACGCTGCAGCACCCTGAGGGATGCCGTCCGCAGCTAGGTCTCGCTCCAGGGACTCAGCGAGCGCCGCGAACAGCGGGTGACCTGGTGAACACAGCACTGAGTCCTCGTGCTCAACGCGGTCTCGTTCCTCCTTCTTGAAAGTGAGTTTGCGGTACTCCGAATCCGGACGGCCGCGATGCTTGACCGCCGCGAGGTCCTCGCTTCGCAGGGCGACAGGAACGTGTTCGATGCGGAGCAGTTGGTCGGCGCGGCGTTCCACACGGAGGCGTTGACGGCTGGCGGCTCGGAGGAAGAACGCCTCTGCGTACTCCGGCATGAGGCGCCGCTCCTCAGACAAGAAGTTCTGGCCACGTACCCAGTCGATGTCTACGTACTTCTTCGCCAGGGCGATGCCTGTGTCCTTTTCGTACTCGGCCAGCTTGTCCGGGTTGAGGCGGTTGATCGCGGCAACGGCAGCATCTCGGTTGGCACGAGTAGGGCTGGCGAGAGTCTCCTTGACGAGCCGCTCGAAGTCGATGCCGTTGATGGTGAGAAGTTCGCCGATCACGTCGTACACGCGGCCGTCGAGATCGTCTCGCATCGCTTCGAGCCGCGCGTGAAGGCCAGCCAACAGCTGGCCTTCGATCGTGTTGGTCGCGCAGAAGTTAAAGATCCAACAGTCCGCACTCTGCCCAATCCGATGCACGCGGCCCATGCGCTGCTCCAGACGGACTGGGTTCCAAGGAAGGTCGTAGTTGATCATCAGGTGGCAGAACTGAAGATTGATGCCCTCCCCTGCAGCCTCGGTAGCGATGCAGATCTGCTTGTTCTGCCGGAAGTCGTGCTGTGCTCGCTTTCGCTCCGTAGGGGACTGTCCACCGTGGATCGTGCACACGGTGTAGCCCTGCTTGCGGAGGTCCTCTTCCAGGTAGTCCAGGGTGTCCCGGTGCTCCGTGAAGATGAGGAGCTTGCCCCGGCCATCCTTGAGCTCATCGAACTCTGCCCTCTTGAGGCATTCGCGCAGCGCCACCAGCTTTCGTTCATCACCCAGGTGCCTGACCCGGTCCGCGTGAACCACCAGCTTTCGCAGCTCCCTGACTTCGGCGCGCAGCTGCGAGAGTTGTTCGGCGCTGGTGACCTCGGTGACCAACGCGTCATCGACGGTTTCGTCCATGTCGTCCGAAGCCGCTTCACCGTCGTCGTCGAAGTCTGACTCCGCCGGCATGCGCCCGAGGGAGGCAAGGCGCCGGTTCCGATCGGCGGACGGCATCATGTTCAGCTGATCAATTAGGTCGCTCAGGCGGTCGGCGCGCTTCATCAGCGAAGACCGGATGGCGCCGAGGCTGGATGCGAGCCGACGCTGGAGAACGGTGCGGGCGAGGGCCACAGCGTTGCCGCGGGACCCTGCACTCGGCCCCAGGTATCGGTTCACGTATTCGGTTACATCCTGGTATAGCGCATATTCAGCGGTCGAAAGCTGGAAAGGCTGAGTCCGAACGTGCCTCTCAACGAAGAGTGCGTGATTGTGTTCGTCTACGAGGTCTTCCTTCTGGCGCCTCAGGAAGTACGGGTTTCCCTCGTTGGCGATCTGCTTTTTCACAAGATCTGGCGTCGAGAATTGATCCGGGTCCAGTAGCCCAAGGAAACGAGTGAACCTGTCCTCGTCGCCTGAGTGCGGTGTTGCTGTGAGTAGCAGTAGCCGGTCTGCCTGCTGAGCAACGCCTTCTACTAGGGAGTACCTCTTGGTCTTCACGACTCGCTCGTCTCGGCCCCGCTTCGTGAAAGCAGATGCCTTGTGAGCCTCGTCAACGACAACTAGATCCCACTGCGTGCGCAGAAGTTCATCCCGCACGTCGTCGCGCTTGGCAAAATCGATGCTGCTGATCGCGAGGGGGAAGCGTTCCCAGGGGCTCTGGCCAAGCTGGTAGCGGACTTGCTCACCTGACACGATCTCGAACTGTTCGTCGAACTTTTCTAGCATCTCGTCCTGCCACTGCGTGGTGAGCGGGGCAGGGCTAAGGATCAGGATGCGCTCCACTGCGCCTCGAAGCTTCAGCTCCTTCAGGAGCAGTCCTGCCATGATCGTCTTGCCGGCGCCGGGGTCATCTGCAAGAACGAAGCGCAGGCGTGGTTGTGGCAGCATGTGCCGATAAACAGCTTCGATCTGATGCGGCAGACCCCGAACACCGCTCATCGAAACAGCGAAGAGTGGATCATGGGCGAAGGCATGTTTGATGCGCTGAGATTCCACCCACAGGAACAGATCCTGTGCGTCAACCAACTCCGGTTTTGGAGCGGCCTTCGCCAGGGCGGCCTCGAGCTCAGATTCCAGGATCTGCGTTTCGTCGGGCGCCCCATTGGCGTGACGAACCCGAACGAGGAATACGCCAGAGCCGATCGGCTCGACGTGCTCCACTCTCACGGGGTGCGCGAAATGACCATCGAGCATGACCAAACGATTCTTGGCGCGCTCACTCACGTCCTTCACGGGCCGTCCCTCCGTAACCTCCGCGTCAACAGCGCCAAACCTAGCCCAAGTAGCGAAGGGCAAGGAGTGGCAAAAATGTGAGACATCTGATCCCACCCCGGGCCGCGGTTGTGCGGGCATGGGCGCAGGACCTGGCCGATCGGCGCAGTGTCACTGTGTGGGCCTGGCGCTCCTCGTACACGGGCGGCTGGGAGGTGGACTGGGAGCGCCTCGACGGCGCCCGACGAAGGAGCAGGTGGCCCGGGAGCTGTCCGCCGACCCAACGACTGGCGCATACGCCGGCGAGATCACCCTGTGCCCGGCCTGGGGGCGCAGCACCCGTCGGGCCGGAGCCCGATGAATGCTAGATCCTTCAACTCGTTCAAGGCAGAGCGAGGATCAACCAAGTTCCCCCTAGCGGCAATTTTCGAAGGTGGATAGAGCGCGGTTAGGGCTGTTCGGCCTGGCGCTACGAGTGGCCAGCCGGCTGTTGGCGGTGCGGGGCCACCGGCTGTTGCGGCAGTCGGGGCGGTGTCGGCGAGCGTGATGGCCCAGCGGTACGGCCCATTGATGACGAGCCGATTGAGTACGGCCACGTACAGCAGGCATACAGCCCAGGCGACGGCCCGAGGTAGTCGATCATGCGGTCGGAAGACGGAGCGAAGGGCTGAGTGGCATCACGGTTTGTCGTACAGGTCGGTGCCTCCTGAGCCAGCTCCGGTTCAAGGAGCACCGACGCTGCCGACTTGGTGCCCGGTGTCAGAGCTGGATGGACTCCGCAGGAGAGGGCAGGCGGCTCTGGATCAACAGGCTGAGCCGCCTCCTGCCGGCGTCGCCACTGAATCCCGAGGCAACCGAACCGACCTTCCAGAAGTCGGCGCCCGATCGGATCGACAGATGGCCGTCATTGTCGACGGACTCACCTTCCAAGGTGGGAAGGTCCTTCATAACCTCCGCGTACGCTTGGAGCTGGCCGAGCCGCCCGCCATTGCTTCGGACGACTTCCACCACCTGGGGCAGTACTCGGTGCAGTGCGACGGCGCCGCTACCCTTCTGGAGAACGTAGTCTGACGCCTCCTCGAAGGGCTCGGGCATGACCTGCTTGATTCCGGACCAGTAAGCATTGAGGACGACCGCGACGGTAGCGGCATCCGCTCGCTTGAACGACGGCATGTCCAGCACTGGCTTGAGAGAGCGAGCGAACTGCGGCTTGGGGATGGTTACCCCGTCGCCCCTCGTCTTGCGACGGTTGGCCTCCTGGAACCGGCCTTTCCATGGGCCGTCGAGCTTCTCCAGCTCATCCACGACGGCGTAGGCACGGGTGATCCAGTCCCTGTCCTCAGCCGCAAGCATCTCTCGGAGCTCGGGATCGTCCTCGGCCATTTTGGTCAGTAGCTGCCATGCAAGATCGGTCTTGACGCTGGCAGCATTCGTGTTGACCTCATAGAACTCGCGCATCTCTTCACCCGGGTCAAGCCCCAAGGTGAGGCTGATAGGGACGGGAAAGTCTTCGAAGTCCTCCTGCTCACCGAGCAGCTGGTTCAGCCCGCCCGCCCGGTGCTGTCCGTCATAAATCCACAGCGACAGCTCTTCGGTGAACTCGATACGCCCAGTGCCGATCCAATTGCCGTCTTCAAGGACGGCGTTCTCGTATCCCGCGTGGTCATCGTCGACCACGATGACCACCCGCTCCTCGTCCATGTCGATCTTACGGACGTTGACGAGCAGAGGATTGGGCATCCGGCCCTTCTTCTCGTCGTAGTACCGGGCTGCCTTGCGCACCCGGGCGGTGACTGGTGCCCGCTGGTAGCCCTCGCCGGTGTCCGGGTCGAAAATGTCGACCTTCTGATGATCGGACACGGTGATGGCATCGGCGAACGCCTGCAACATGCGCGTACCCCTCTGCACACACAGTGCCCCTGCGATCTGGATGGTCGCCACGCTCTGCTTACCCATGTCTCCCTCTCATTCCCAGGATGACGCCACGGGCTGCGGCGTCCAGATAAGAGGTTGGACCCGTGCACCCAGATCTGGCAATCAGATCTGAAGGATAGATCTACTTTTGCACGCAAGAGGGCGGACCTATTTCGTGCCCATCTCACAAATGACCAGATGTGATAGTTCTCTTCTGCTCGCTTCCCCTGAGCTTGGCCACGACCGTGAGCGCGTCGGAACTCCTGCCGGAGAGCGATGCCGGACTCGGGGTGACGTGGCGCCTTGCAGCTCGGCACAGGCCCCGGTGGCTTCGAGCCCTTCGGGCCCGCACGGCGTCGCCCCAGCAGGCAACAACTGAGCCGACCTCGCAGCGAGACGGGCGCATTCGCGACTAACGAGCTCGTGCACGGTAGGCGGTGAGACGTCGAGTCTGGGTAGTTGATCACGGTCGGGTGGTGGGGAACTCGGCGCGTGCGGTGATCATCAGCAATAGGCGGATCACGGGTCTGACTGCCGGAGTGATTGCTGAACTCGTCGAGAAGATTGGCCCGTTGTGGCAGGAGCGTCACTAAGCGAGGCTTGCCGCTCGCCCGCGTAAGAGGGCCGTGGGCGCGGGCGCGAAGCACCCGCTCGAAGATCACCGGTTAAGAGCGCGGCCGGGGCTGGGCAGGCGCGTGCCTGCCC